>NZ_JBHVPB010000006.1:0-178050 GCF_042887565.1 Paenibacillus sp. NPDC057934 | reverse complement strand
GGTTCCCGGCTCAGTACCTGGATGTGGCACTGGCGTTGGTTCAAACTCCGGCACGGCTGCTCCATTGTTAATATCTTTGGATTCCAGCACGATCAGGGTGAACTTTACGACTTTACCTTCGCTGTCGACTTCATAGATACCTACGTAGCGGTTAACCCTCGAATCTACGCCAGGGATGTCGTTGCCCGCTGTGTATGGATCTATAATTCCAGATTCTGTTGGCGCTGTATCACCTGTATTCGGTGTTTCAATCATAGTGGAGGACACTTTCACCACTAGATGGTTCCCGGTTCCTGGCGTTACATTCGGAATTCCCGTCGTTCCCGGCCCAGTGCCTGGACGTGGAACTGGTACAGGCTCAAAACTTGGCGCAGGCACCTTCACTTCTCTAGTCCATTTTGCATATAACGTAACATCTTCCGTCACAATATCTGTAGCGAAAGTCCACGCATTCTCAAGCGTTGCTTCCTTATACCAGCCCCCAAAGGTGTAATCTGTGCGGGTCGGCGCTGTCGGCGCACTGATGGTTGATCCTTCACTCACTTTCTTAAGAGCCGCTACTGCAGAACCACCTTGCGAATCAAAATGTACGTTGTATGTGGGTAGTTTTTTCGAAAACCAATCCACATATAGCGTCATATCAGATAAGACGGAGATTGTTAAACCTGGTACATATCGGTTCCCCTGCCCATCCGCCTGCACATTCCAACCGTCAAATTCTTTTCCTGGTGGAGCAATAATTCCTGTGCCCTCCGGTAATGGCCATGACTTTTGTCCTTTAAGCACCGTCATAGAAGGCGGAACGGTACCCGTGCCTCCATTCAAGTCAAAAGTGATGGTATACGCCTCGAACCACATGGCATATAACGTAATGTTGGATGTCAGATAGGGGATGCGCACTCCTGGCGAATACCGATCTCCGGTCCCATCCTCCTTGGTACTCCAACCGCCAAAGGTCTTTCCTGTCGGCCCTGTGAATCCCATATTATTGGGAAGAGGTGGTGAAATTGGCCCCTCGCCTATTTTTATGGAAGACGGTACTGTACCTGTTCCGCCATTTAAATCAAAGGTAACGGTAAAAGCATTGCTCCACTTCGCATAAAGTGTAATGTCAGATGTCACGTTGCTGATGCTTGCATTCGCTTCATAACTAGTTCCGCTTCCATCTGCTTTAGTATTCCAACCGTCAAAATTCTTCTTTCCTGCCGGTCCGGTTAATCCCGTGCCATTCGGCAGCGCTGGTGAAGCTTGTCCTGGGGACACCGTCATGGGATCAGGCACCGTACCTGTTCCTCCATTTGAACTAAAGCTAACGGTGTAGCCGTCTGCGACCTTCCGGATTCGTTGGTTTAAAGTATCTGAAATGTAAACAGTTCCACTCTTGTCCACTGCTATGCCCTGCGGTATAAATAATTTAGCAGAGGTTGCCGGTCCACCGTCTCCCGAATAGCCGCCCGTAATACCTCCTGCTATCGTGCTGATCTTCCCGGATGTCATATCTACTTTCCGAACCTGATTTCCATCCAGGATGTACAGATTGTCATTACTATCCTTAGCAATTCCTCGGGGACCTACTAATTGGGCTAACGTCGCATCTCCACCATCTCCTGTACTGGCACTAGTACCATCGCCTGCTACCGTACTGATCTTCCCCGACGTATCTACCTTTCGTATACGAAAAGTACTACGATCTGCGATATACATATTGTCATTGATATCAAAAGTCATTCCATATGGATATGCTAATTTAGCAGAGATCGCATCTCCTCCATCGCCTACGTCGCTGTGACCATCGTATTCTCCCGAGCCTGCAACAGTGCTAATTTCGCCTGATTTATCTACTTTCCGAATTCGTTGGTTATACGTATCTGCTATGTACAGATTACCGCTACTATCAAAGGCTAATCCATACGGCTCGTTCAATTGGGCAGATGTCGCGGGCCTTCCGTCTCCGGTATAGCCTACAGAACCATTACCGGCTACCGTACTGATATTCCCTGACTTATCGACTTTCCGAATTCGCTGATTGCCCGTATCGGAAATGTACAGGTTATCGCTGCTATCCACAGCTACACTAGTAGGAGCGAACAACTGAGCCGAACGCGCCGGTCCATTGTCTCCCGAATAGCCTGTGTTACCATTGCCCGCTACCGTACTGATGATCCCTGATTTATCCACTTTACGAACCCGCTGATTTTGGGTGTCAGCAATATATAGATTTCCAATGCTATCAAAAGCTACTCCTTGCGGGAGATACAATCTGGTGCCTGGCCCCTTCGCTTCCCCTGCGTCACCTGTATATCCAAATTCACCATTGCCCGCTACTGTACTTATGATGCCGCTGCTTGCAGCATTGACTTTTCCGCCAGACAGTGCAGGCAGCATTTCCGCAATAAGCAAGAATACCAGCACGCAAGCTATGATTTGTTTTGCCTTTTGTTTCATTCCTTTGCCTCCTTGTAACATGCTTCGTGTAATGTAACTCACATTCGATCCGAGAGATTGCATATTAATAGTTTCTTCATACCTGGAGCCATTGTTCCAACAATATCGAGATGATCGTCTAAATAAGAAAAGTTCATCTCTAGATCACCATCATGCCCTATTCCTCCCTATTCTTTATCGCAATATATTCTAGCAAGCGCTTCTCACAAATTTCTCACAAATTATCGAGTGCTGTCGAAATAACAAAAAAACAGGGCAAATAAACATCGCCAAATAAACTGACCACGTGACGTGAGACAAGATATAATACGGATTCAAGAAATTGTAACTCTATCGAAATATGGCTCGGACTCGTATGGGGTGAGCAAATCAAGGATTTTTCATCGTTAATCACCATGGAAGGGTACCCTTATTCTTAACAGCATGTGTACACGACATAGGAAATTGCGACAATAAAAAAACGGCATCTCTGCCGTTTGTGTTCGTTCTTGGGGGAAAATAGGGGGATAGACCCCCTGATCTCATCGCTGCCAGCAATAACTGCTTAATGATGTGCTGGTACTTCATTTATATTTTCTTCAATCACAGTATCGATATTCTGTTCAAAGGCAGTAAGAAGTTCACGTACTTCATCCGTTGACTTCGTGCTCATCAATTGATTGCATAGTTCACTTGCCCCTCGGAATCCTTTGACATAGATCTTGAAAAATCGTAAAAGGGCTTTAAACGGACGTAGTGTTAATTCTGGTGCATATTTATCATGAAGATCCAGATGCAATCTTAGAAGATCAAGCAATTCGTCACTGCTATGTTCTCTCGGCTCTTGTTCAAAAGCAAAGGGATTATTGAAAATACCTCTCCCGATCATTATCCCATCCACACCATATTGCTCAGCAAGCTTTAATCCCGTTTCTCGATCAGGAATATCCCCATTGATTGTCAAAAGGGTGTCTGGTGCTATGCGATCACGAAGCTCCTTAATTTCCGGAATCAGTTCCCAATGTGCATCTGCTAGGCTCATTTCCTTTTTTGTACGAAGGTGAATAGACAGATTAGCAATATCTTGTTTCAGAATATGGGTTAGCCAATCCCGCCATTCTTCTATATCATAGTAGCCCAGCCTCGTTTTCACACTGACAGGTAATCCTCCCGCTTTTGCCGCCTGAATAATATCTGCCGCAAGATCTGGACGCAGAATAAGGCCGCTTCCCCTACCTTTTCTGGAAACATTGTGCACCGGACAACCCATATTGATATCCACACCTTTGAAACCAAGCTTGGCCATACCAATGCTCATTTCCTTAAAATATTCAGGCTTATCCCCCCAAATATGTGCCACCATTGGTTGTTCATCTTCCGTAAATGCTAAACGTCCCCGTACACCATATCTCAATTTAGGATGACAATAACTCTCCGTGTTTGTAAATTCCGTAAAAAACACATCAGGCTTACCTGCTTTACTTACTACATGCCGAAAAACAAGATCCGTTACATCTTCCATTGGTGCAAGTATAAAAAACGGCCGAGGTAAATCACGCCAAAAATTATTTAACACTACTTACTCAATCCTCTCACTATAGATCCAACGCTGTTTATTTTAATATAATTATTACGTAATTCAACAGTCCCACTGTAGTACCATGGATACATAGTATAACATTTCTTCTCTTTTTTACGAACCATCCAAACAAGAAACCAGAATTTAGACAGGTATTAATTTCATCACAACCCCCTACACGCCGACTGAACCCTGAGTTTACCCCCTAGATAGACTTCACCAAACCATAAAAAAACCACTTCGAATGAAGTGGTGCGTGTAAAAGGGGCTGAAAAATCATCTCACCTCTTACTTTGTTGATGCTCTATTTCTGCTTGGGCAGCCTTTACTCCCCTCACGATGGCCTGCTCAAGCACCACCGCTGCTACGGTGCCGACTGCGGTTACGGCAGCATTACCAATAAGCCCACTAGTATCAGTTCCGGTAGCTATGCAGAATATAGTGTCCCCGTCTTCTTGGATATGTACCGGGGAAATCGCCCGCGCCATTCCATCATGGGCAAGCGTCGCTACCCTCCCTGCCTCTGCTTTATCTAATTTGGCAGTGGTTGCAATAACAGCGATCGTTGTGCTTCTACTCCGGACCGCGGCTGGCATTGGTGGTATTCCCTCAAGAATTGCCTTAGTTTGGTTAACAAATTTACCATCAGGCTCGAGCGCACCGGCTATGATGTGATCCTCATCCCAAATATCCCCAAGGGCATTGACTACTACAATTGCGGCTACTACAGGCCCTCCCGAAATTTTCCAAGAAGCAGTTCCAACTCCGCCCTTCATCGGCGTACCATAGATTTTCCCTACCGTCGCACCTGCTCCAGCCCCAACACTGCCCATCGCCACGGAACCGGCCTTTGCAGTTTGTGCTGCCATGTAGCCCAGCCGTGTGTCAGGCCTAGGAGAGCCTTTTGCATAATAAAGGTCAAAAATAACAGCCGCAGGCACGGTAGGCAGCGGTCCCACAGCTGTCTGGGTACCATACCCATGCTCAGCAAGCCAGTTCACGACCCCTGCCGTTGCCGCAAGGCCGAAGTTGCTGCCACCCGTAAGAAGAACCCCCTGTATGAGGTCCGTTGAGGTTCCGGGCTTAATAGCATCTGTCTGTTCCGTACCAGGATAGCCCCCTCTGACATCCACGCCAGGGACTGCGCCTTCAGGATACAAAATAACAGTACAACCGGTACGACCGCTTTTATCCTCTGCATGCCCTACGAGGACACCCGGAACATCGGTGATGCTCCCTTTGGCACGAACTTTCGTTCCCCGACCAATCAAACTGTTGGCACTTGGCCCAATCGGATAATTAAGTATGCTGTGATCGTCTCGATATACCGTCTTCTCGGGATGCTGCACACCATTGAAAAAAATGTTGTTGTGTTTTTCAAATACCTTGCCCTGGTAAACCCCTGAATTCCTCATTCGAACTGGAAGACCCAAATATTTCGCCGTTCGATTAGCTTTGCTTCTTTCCATTATTTCAACTCCGATTTCATTCAGAATGGTACTGCTTAAGCCTCATCTGATGACATTCACCTATAAATAGTATGTTTGGGATGACAAATGTGCGCTAATAAACACCAACTTTACGGAATCATTAGTTTTAAATATAACGCAAAAAAAAAACGACATCTCTGTCGTTTTGAAAGGCCTCGGGTTGGTTTAGCTGCGTAAAACAATGAGACCAAATTCCTTTAGTATCCGAACCTATAGATTTTGGAAAATTAAACCACCTCCTGTCACCCGTCTCATTACTTTCCACAATTCGGTGGTTCATCAGTCCAAGCCGTTTATCAAGATTTGCATTTACTGTATGGAAAAATAAATAAACTTGGGGGGTGATCTTTTGTCAGATTGCAAAGTTGTTTATACTACGGGTATTCTTAGAAAGAATCCGATTACCAAATACGCTCTTGTAGACTGTGTGAATCTTGGTAACCGTTCCCGGAGAATCACGGTACAAGTATTTGATTGGTCAAATGGTTCTCCAGTATCTTTGAAAGTAAGTCCGTGTAACTCAACTAAATGTACTGTAAGTGTCCACCCGAACAAGTCCGCTTTCTTGTTTGCGGATGTTTCTAAGGTTGCATTCAAATATGAAGTTCGAATTATCCAATCAGCAGCCAAAACTTTTGTAACGAATGTCTTTGGAGTAACGAAAGCGCCATTCAAGCCGCAAGAAGGCGGTACCGTACTCCAGCGCAACTTGGTAAAAATAAAACTCCTTAAACGATAAAAAACTGACTTCTATACGGAGCGCTAGCAATATCACCTGAATCTATGTACCTTTCGTTTATATTGCCATAGAAGCAAGTGGCATAACAGCTAAACTCAATAGTTAATATAAATGCCGTGCTCCTCTGCTGACGTTACGTCCGTGCGGTCTGCCCTTGAGGTTTCTAGAAAGAATAAACATATCTTGGTGGAGCCTAGTAGATCGAACCCCTGACCTCATCGCTGCCAGCGATGCACTCTGCCAAGAATAGTCATTTACACACCCATAAACTAAATTAAACTTTTATTTTGAAGAACAATTAATGAGACAACTTAGATAACGGCTCACGTCCATTCTTTATCGCTGTCGATGATGTGCTCTCCCAACACTGGGTATCTAACTACCTATAAACATTGAACACTAGTATACATTTAATACGTACTTCCATTTAAAACATCTATTTTTCCAATCACTCATTTGTTGAAAAATAAGTTCAAATCATTTTCAAGCTCATACACCGTTTGGTAACGCTTTACTCTTTTTTCCATAGCTTTTAAAACAATATTTTGACACGCAACTGAAACATAAAATCTTTTTTTAGGCAGCTTACCGCTTAGCAAATAATAAAGCAGCGCTCCAAGTGAATAAATATCAGATAAGTGAGATGACTTAGATAAACTATTTAATTGTTCCGGATCGGTAAAATCCTCTTGGCCGTATCCACTTTTTGACACCCCTGTAAAGAAAGAATTTGAATTACGGTCCTTTGCCAATCCGAAATCCGCAATTTTCACTTTTAATTCATCTTCTATTTTAAATAATAAGATATTATTTGGTGCTAAATCTCGATGATATTTATTTTCTTCATGTAGATATTTAATACCTGTAAGTATTTGATTAAATATACTCAAGCGCACTTCTTCTGTAGCATAACGATTTTCCCGAATCCATTTTTCTAATGAACAGTCGGCTAATGGCATAGTGAACCAAAAAGGCGCACTATCATGTTGAATTTTTTCAACATTAATAATATTTACATGTTGTAACTCGTTTGTTAACAATCTAATCTCTCTTTTAAAACGGAGTATATATTCATCTCCATCACTACCATAAACTTGTTTGAAATAACTCCTAGGAAAAAGCACTTTGCAAGCAACAATTTTGTAGGATTCAGGGTCAAACACTTTATAAACTCTAGCGAAAGAACCACTTCCTATTTCCTCCAAAACAATTAGCTCAAATTTTCGTCTTATACTTTCTATTTTTATTAATTGGCTCTTTATGACGCTAACCATCCGATTCAAATCGCTATGTATATGTGTATTGGCTTTTACAAAATTCCCGTCTAAAATCTCCTTTTTTAATAAAGTATATTTAAATAAAATCTTCGACAACACCACATCGTTTTTATTAGACAGACCTTCAAAGTATTCTGCAATAAGTTGCAGACAACAATCAATATTTTTCAAAATAATTGGTATGGATTCTTGTGAATTTTCTAGTTTTAGAAAGGAAGATAATTTAAAGAACTGTTGTTGCAATTCCTCTGCTGGCGATATTGCTATTAAAGGAGCATGCAAACTATTATTAATGTCTGGGAGAAGAACTGAATCTAGCTCTTCTAGCGTTATACCAGCCGAAAGGGCTATTTCATTTCTGTATTTAGACAATATCTTAGGCTCTCCCCAGATTTGATTTGAAACGTGACGCAAGGGAAGCGCTCTCCCCTGCTCTTTTAGACTACAATAGTATGAAATTGCGAGAATGATTGATTTAAATTTTTCTAATGAAGTAATATCCGCTACTTGCATGTCTGACTTAATAATTACCCCTTCATTAATAAAACGCAAAATGTCTACTCTTGCCGACTCCGAAGTATGCGCTAACAACTGTATCGCCATTTCTTTTAATTTGAAAGCTTCTAAATTATGATCCGACTCTCTTTGAGAAAAAAATACCGATGCTCTAGGGTCAAGTTGAACAACTGAGGGTATCCAATAGCTTCCTTTTTGAGGTTTTTGGTTCTTAAAAACTACTTGTACTATACCATCTATCAAAAGAATTTCTAGACTATCATTCAAATCAGGCCAATTGTTTTTTTTTAACATATTATTAACAAAAGATTTGTACTGCTTAGGGCCTTTTATAAGAAATTTCACTATGGCTTCCATGACATGTCTTTTCCCGTGCGGCTTATTAAAAGAAGATTCTATCCCGCTAAATACACGACCAGTCATTAACATCTCAACAGGAAAAAGATAATCCTTATACGTTTTTTCTACTTTAATCCCTAAGTGATTTTCATCTATTTCAAAAACGGTATTCGGAAACACCTTTTAGTCCTCCTTTGCTACTTCCTTCTTGATTCAAAAATAGGACTGTCCGCAAATTTTTGTCCATTTCGAAGTTTTGACGTAATAAATGCATGATCGATCCAATCAATTGACTTTAAACTTTCGGAAATCTGATGTGTAATGAAATATTGTACATTTGATTTTTGCAAAATAGTGCCTATTTCATTTGCCCGTGCATCGTCGACACGTGCAGTAGGTTCATCAAGGAACATAAGACTGTTTTTAGTTCCTTCCTTCTGATTACTTACCGCTGCGAGTAGTAGCATAATACTTATTGCAGCACGCTGACCCGAAGAAAACTCTGGATCATCATAATTTACTAACTCTTTCCCATCAAATCCAATCTTAATTTGAATTTTCCAACTTAAATAGCTAGGACCCTCTTGTTGAAACTTTCCTTCGGCTCTAGCACCTAGTAGCTCTGCCATAGATTTGAATTCCTCAATATATTGGGTCATTGTTTCATGAACATGGTTCTTTAATGCCAGCTCTGCTAATACTAATCGGTTTTCCCATTGCTCCCGATCACCTTTAGCTAGTTCATAAGTTGTTGTTAAAACATCAACTCTCCTTTTTTGCGGTTCGACCATTGCTATAATACCTGCATCTATATTAGAATCTCTTTCGTATGATTCTATTTGTTCACTAATATTTCTCAGTGCTTTCTCTAGGATTTCCACATTCCATTCACTTCCATCTTCGCGCACAAAAATATTTTCACTTAATATCTCTACCTCAATGAATGATATCGAATGTTCATCATAGCCCATTTCTTCCAATTCAAGGATAGACTTCTTTAAATCAATTTTACAGTTGCCAATACTTCCCCGATAACCATTTATCGTACGTCCTACTTCATCAATTTCTTTCTGAATAGCTACTATCTCAGCTTCTTTCTGAACCTGCTGCTTCTCTAAAGTTTTAATAAGTTCAATCTGTATATTCCGGTTAGCATTGTAGTCTTCGTACTTTTTGTTGGCGGCATCCAAATTACGTTTAAACAGAGAAAGTTCTTTTTCCTGTTGCTCTTTTTCAATATATAATTGGGCTAAATGCAATAGTTTTTCCTGATTGTCTATACGTACTGATAGGTCCTCAATAAATAATTCTAGGGTATTTTTTTCATTTTTTAATAATTCAAACTTCTCTGTCAGAACATCCAATTCTTTTTCAAGTTGTAACCTATACTTCTCTCTTGCAGCGCTACCACAGACTAGCTCTCTTACTCTAAGAAAAAGTCCACCTTCTTGATCTTGAAGCAAACCCTTTTGAGTCAAGCTTTTAAAGCCATTTAGTGAAAGTTGATGTCCTTCTTCAACGCTCTCAACTAGGTAAATATTATTTAGATACTCTAGATATCCGCCTATTTGATCTTCATTAGTTATATCAAGTGCATTTCTTAAAGATATAAATTTCCCATCTAGCTTTTTTGAATTAATAGGATGTCTACTCGTTCGCGTTTGGGAGACCCTAGCTCCATATTCCTGACTCTCCTGAAGTTTCTTAGCTAAAAGGTGATAATCGGGTAATGTCACAATTCTATATCGTTCTCTCCCTAAGTAAGACTCAATAGCAGTAATCCATTGTTCATATTTAGGTTTTATAGATATATTTTCTGCTAGCATTAAATAGGGTATTTTCTCATTGTCCAATACACTTTTGAATCGTCCAACCCATTCAGGCAACGGGTTGTATCCTTGTTTAAGAGAATCAAGCTTATCAACCGTTATCTTTCTTGTATTCTCAATCGTTTTATATTCAAAATTAACTCCTTGTAAGTCAATTACAGTAGTTTCAAGCCTACTCTTTAAAGAATCCATACCCTCATATGGGATGATTTCTACTTGTTTAATAGTATTATTTAGACTATTATACTCCGCTTCTTGCTTTGCATATTGAGTTTGTCTTTCTTTCACTTCCTCAAAAATAGCCTGGATCTGATTTCTCATTTCCTCTTCTTTGAGTTCTTCGGTTTCTAGTGCTTTTTCAAGCAATGCAATCCCATCAATTATTTCACTTTTCGTGGTTTCTATTTGCCTTTGCTTACTCTCTTCTTCTAAAACCATTTTTTGTTGTCGCTTTAACTCATTTTTATTGTCCCAATATTTCTTTTTTAAAAATAATCCATTCAGCTTTTGCTGGCATACTTTACGATTTTCGTTTGCTTCAAATTCAATTTTTTTGTTTTCATATTCAGCTAGAGTTTTTTTTGCAGAAGCCAAGTCCTCAGAGCTTTGAAGTTCTAGATTTTTTACTTCTTTTAACTTTTCAGAAGCGAGGTCATGCTCATTTTGTACAGCTTTTTGGCCTTTAATATCAAAAATGAGTTGGAATAATCTATTTGCGTCCAAACCTACTACATTTTGAACATCTTCAGGTTTCATCAACATCAATTTTCTAAAAGCAAAAGTCAATCCCGCCACTTCTAGTTTTTGCAAATATTCTCCATATTTCACTCGGTTTAATTGATATGCTTTAGGGTTTTGGCCGAGATTAACTATATCCCGAAAAGAACCGTCGAACATATAATATTCTCGTTTGCAGTCTCCAGAAGAACGATCAAGTCTTACACAAACAGTAATTTCTGCTTCTTTAAAACCTAACGTTAAAAATGGCTGGCCCTCATTTTCACGATTCCAAAATGCTACCTGAACGACTGACCAATTGGAAACCTTATTTATGTAATGATCCATAGCACGATTATATTCAAATTTGGCATCCCCCAATGCAATTCTAAGAGCATCCATCAACGTCGTTTTTCCACTTCCTGAAGCACCAACAAATGCGTTAACTTTTTCATTGAACTGGTAAGGTGTAGCAACTGTCCCAATACGTCCCCAATACGCCGTGTTAAACTCTTTGATCCTAATCAAAGCCACTCCTCCTTGACCTTTTAAAGTTTCACTCTACAGGCTTTCCTTGTAATCTCCAAATCCAAATAGTGTTTCTAAACTAGATTGAGCCAGGTCAGTCAGTAAATCCTCATGCATCATATACATTGACGGTCCGGCTAAGTAAATACTTTCAGCGCGTTTCTTGATTATAAAACCTTGTGTTATTAATACTCCTAAAAAGCTTTCCATTCTTTTTTTGGAAGTCGGAATTTTAGGGGATCGTGCAAACTTATGGCCATACTTTTCATAAATTTCTTCAAACGATATGCTGAGTATTTGATTGATATTCACTTGCCCAACTCTCTTTGGGAGCAATAATTTAGCATATAGAATAAGTATTAAAGCCAAATGCCCACCTTTCAAAGACTGGTTTCTTTTTCTGAATTGTGTAAAACTATCATTTTCTCGTTTAACTCTGACAACATACCAAGGGCATTCTGGCCGATCTATAAGTTCAAGCCCTATCCAGTCGAGTCTGTCTTGAACAGTTCGATACAATAATGCATCCTTTGCTAAACTTAAGATTTCTTCTTTTTCTACCCAACCATAGTATAAACGTGTACAAATAGTTTTTGCCTCTTCTTCTATATCAATAATACTCATGGTAGCCTGCTCCTTTTTTACTTTTACTTCTTTGGTTCCTTACTTTTATCAATAAGTTCAATATCTCCTTCAGTAATATTTTTCAAAAAGCCCTCACTCAATTCAAGAATGTTGTCTTTCAAATTAATCTCAAAAGTTCTTTCATCCCCATCCTCCAATTCATTCCTCAATGTAGTTAATAACCCTGTGCGAAATACAGTCTCCCCAAAGTTATTTTGAATAACCATTTCCTGTAATGGAACAGGGGAGCGTTGGCTCAATTTATTCATGATTTCTTTGTAGAACATATCACTCGCACCATTTGAATTTATTTCATCAAAGTGTCTTTCAATAATTTCTGTTATAGGTGGCGCTGAAGTAAAATCCTGTATTTCTGGTTTATTCTCCAAATAATCAAAACCTCTTCTGCATAATTCTTCGCCGCTTAAAAAATAGGGTTTACGAGGTGAGGAGAAATTCCTTTGAACCAGGCCTGCTAAACGTTCTACAGACGCCAAATGCAAAAACTCTTCTACCTGTTCAGGAGTCAAGTATTGGCCAAAAGAACGAGCGTTGGCCTGTATATCTTGTTGGACAAATTCATGTAACTCCTGACTTAACCGCATAATTTCAGCTAACATTCTTCTTACCTCTGTAGTTTGCGTATAGTGATAGGAATTTCGATTGATCTTGTTTAATTTATCTTCTATCTTTTCTATTGTTTCATGAAAATCCTTTCCTTTTACTAGTAGATTTCTCGCTTCTACTGGCGATTTTTGTTCTACGCAACTTTGAAATTCAACTTTAATTCTTCTTAATGTGCCGAATGCCATCTGTAAGCTCTGCGCTGAAGTTTCCTCATCAACACCTACTATTTCATCTAATTCGCTAACCGCCAGTGAAAGAGCGATTTCCTGCCTAAAAGAATTCATTTCACCAACAAATACATTAAACAAAAACATCATCATGTAACGCATTCTTTCTGGAAACTGATATCTTATTCCGTTGCTAACAATCCATCCATATTTTACAATTGTCTTTATAACATAAGTCCTAGTTTCTACATTCAAGTAACTTAAAACGTGATCCATCTCTTCCCTCGAGAATATTCCTTCTGTTTCTCTAGCCAATGTTCGTACGGCTGCCAAGCATAATGTGATTTTCTCCTTATCGCGTGTCATAAAAAGGCGGAATAACTCATGATATTTCTCAATTTCTTTCGCTTTCATAATATCACTATGCGCTAACTCATAATCTTGCTTAAGACTTGAGGTGTTTTCCGATTCGCTCACACGCATCACTCCTTAGTTAAATACATCTGGATAGTACTTTATGCTCAATCAACGAAGTATGATAATTTAACCAGTCTGACGTAATTGAGGATTTGCATTAATTCCACATTCGACATATTACTGGGAATTCCCTCTAATTTTGCACAAGAAACCTCTAGGACTATTTAAGTATAAGTATCTTCAGTTATTCATATTTGCAAGACTAGATCCTTATTGAACTAATTCAAATATAAGCAAGAGCCCACTAAAAAAAGCGACACTTGTTTGGTCGTTTAATCTAATAATTAGAGTAGTCTAGTGGAATTTGTCTCCCACATGGGATGTCCTAATTTTGATTGAATAATTGACGAAACCGATTCTACGAGGATTTTTAGCGGTAGATTCAGACGCAGTGCTCTTTCGCCAAGCAAATTCAAGGAAGTCTATTCAGCCACTTCGTCTGCGCGAACCGAACCCAGGGTTCGCCCTTTGGGCAATCCATACAAACAAGAACGCCATCACGATATGTGATGACGTTTTTTCGTATGAAGCCTAGTAGATCACCCCTGACCGCATCGCTGCCAGCGATGCGCTCTACTAGCTGAGCTATGGCCCCACCAAAGCAGTGTCCGCTTAAAGCCTTTACTTCATTATATTATAATTTGCGCAAGCTTTTTGATTAACCACCGAACGCTTTCTCCAAAACGGAGATAGTTAGCTTTCCACTTCGAAAATAGAGTCAATGATGATCGGTAAATTATCTCTAAGAGAAACTGCACCAAAAACGTATCGGGCATGGGCCCCCTTCTCATCGAATACTTCAAGAAAAAGATCTGAACATCCATTCAACACCTTATGATGTTCTTCAAATTCACCCGTTGCGTTGACAAAGCCTTAGATTTTCACCACCCGTTTAACCTTATCGAGCGAACCGATACAATCTTTGACGACCGCTAAAATCTCCAGTCCCGTCTCGCGTGCATACCTATATCCTTGTTCTGTCGTGTACTCCTGACCTAACTTTCCTTTAACTTTGCTTGAAGGTCCTTTACCAGATACAAACAAAAGCCCATTAACCAAGACACAATTGGCGTATTTAGCAGCAGGTTCACTCGCTGAAGGCAACCACGATCCCTGCCTGCCTCAATCGATTCTCCACAGTCATTTCGTACGACCATAGAAAAATGAATACCCATCTGACACCCCAAGCTTATCCGTCTCCGTCCCATCCACCAGCTTGACCGCTTTCAGCAGCGATACAATTTGTGAATGCATGAGCTTCGCATCAAATTTGTCTATCTCTCTGTTCTCACTATCTGTCAGCAGGTAATCCGGCATAGGAATGAACCCAAGCACTGGGATACCCGCCTCAAAAAGAGGCTGGCTCTCCCCGAACTCAAACTTGTTATGTCCGCGTAAAATTACAGTACGTGCATCGTCCCTCTGCTCAACGGCTTTCTGCCAGATCGCCGCCATCATCTCATTGCCCGCATAGGTATATTCTGTACTTATACGTCCCGTTGGGCCATAATGCCCCGTGTCGTCGTCCTTCCATTCCATGCTGCCTAGATGCTCGACCGTAATTCCGGCTACAGCTTTCATATGGCCATTCCCGCCATCCCATAGCTCACGGTGCCCCTCCATCCAGGTAGACGTCGCCTGAGAAGTCCCTTTGAACTCCGGCAACCGGAAATGTCCGGTCACAAAAGCAAAGATCATCGTCCGTTCCGGCTGCTCCTGCTGCAAGTAACGAATCATGGACAGCATGCCTACGGCGCCATTCTCCTCCACAACATTGATCCCATCCGTATGGGTATTGATGATGATCGCTTCATCTTTATTTTTCCCGTCAATTTTTACATAAAAGGATTCGGTCGGTGCGTTTTTTTGTTCGTCTGCTTCTAAAATCACTGTGGCTTCTTTGTGCTTCTGGGCAGCCTTAATCACCTTTTGCCCCTCTGTTTCATTGACCCAAACCGCAGGGATCCCAGCATAGTCGTCCGTAAAAGGCACATATTGCTTTTCAGCTTTTTCGTCCGATACCCCTTTCCAGACTAAAACAACAGCTTTAACACCCATTTCCTTCGCTTGCTCCAACTTGGCTCCTTTTAAGGCCGTAGTGAGCACAAGATCACCTTCGCTTGGAGCGATCCCGTTCTGCTGTGGCGATGAGTCCCGCATGTTCATGACGATCCCAATCGGGAAATCTTTAAAATTTTCAATCTCCACTACAGCAATTTTTCCGCTGGCCTGTTCATAATCACCACGCTTCGTATACACCAGTTCCCCAGTTACACCCTGTTCGCCCGTTTCCCCGGAATAAGGAAAAGCTGATGAGACTTGAATGGGCTGCTGATCAATAATCAAGGAGCTATTCTTTTCTTCCCATCGGTCAAAAGTATATTGATCACGGTATACGGTCAGCCCCATTTCTGTTACTTGCTGCTCCAGCCATGCAATAAACTTATTGTGACCTTCAGAGCCCGTTGTACGGCTTCCAAAGGAATTCATCACTTCAATATCCTGTAGCATCACAGCTGCCGAATCCAATCTATGTTCATCAATGGTGGCCGTGACATCCGCTGGTAATGACACAGGTTTAGTAATCGGCTTCGCATAGATGCCCAGAGCCCACAGCGCACTAACGATAAGAGCAGCAACGCTGAATAATACTTTTCGAACCATCATAAATGCAGTGACTTTTCTTCTTACCGATTGTCCAAAAAGTCCTCTCCATACACCCGCCACGATCAGCAGCAGGATAGATATCGCCAGGAGCCAAAACCCATTGGTCAGCAAAAATAACCCCTCTGTTACGATGGCGCTGATCAACACCACTTGCAGCTTCTCACGCTTCTTTAGAAGTAAATATGAGATGCCTAATTTAATCAGTAAAATGATTATCGTCGCTACCGAGATTACTGTTTCTTGGCCGATGAATACGGTAGCACAAAATGCCAGGATCAACAGCAGTATAGCTGACAATCGTCTGTATAAGTTCTTTAACATGGTGTCCTCCCATTTTAACTATATAGAACGCATAGAAGTGTAATTAACGGCATTTTCGTACCTTAAATCCTCTGCAGCTAGGGGTTAGTGGAAATTAAGTGCAATATTGTACCTTAAATCTTCCAGAAATACCTCTCTAGCGTGTTTTCTCGAAAATTAAGATACAAAAATGCCGCTATATCCCCAATTTACATATTTTATAGAAAAATAAGGTGCAAAAATGCCGTTAGTTGGGGAAGTGCCCCTTGTTAATTTCTTTTGTTCGTCTCAACTAACTACAACTTTGACATTACATTTGTAATGCCTTATGGTTTTAGCATATTGAAAAGAGCCATGAAAAACAATAAATCGAAGGCCAGAACGTACAAATGGAGGGGAATTGTCATCGCAAATCATGAATTATACAGTCCTAACACCTCTAAACATCATTCCAATAAAGAAACCAACCGTTTGACCAGGGAAGCCATCTGTACAGCATTAGTTTTCTTGATTCAGGAGCAGCCCTTTAGCAAAATCAGCATTACTGATATTGTGAAACGTGCCGGGGTCTCCCGAACAGCCTATTACAACAACTATTCCTCTAAGCAGGAAATCCTGGTGGATTTGGTCGATTCGCTTATATTCGAGATTAATCAGAAGCTCTTGCCTTACACCAATGAATTAACAGGTAAAGCCAAAGAACCTGAGAAGTTTATTAGCGTGCTTTTTGAAGTTATTTTTCAACAGCGCGATATCTACAGAGCCCTCCAAAGCGCCAAGTTTGATTATGTGATTTTAGATTGTTTGAACGAAATGATGCTGTCTAACGCGCATGACACAACAGACGAAAATAAGTACGGAATATACTTTAAAGCCGGTGCGCTATATAATGCTATCTCCAAATGGATTGGGTCCGACTTCGCAATATCCACCAGCGAGATGACCCGAATTAGTCTCCACATTTACCATACTCCGATGTCTCAGGAATAAAATGTGCTGCCCAATAATTGAATTTATTTTCACTGGTGAAAAGCCAAATAGCCCGCCACAAGTTAATATGGCGGACTATTTTTCCAGTTATTCTAACGCCTCAGTCGCTCCTACAGACTCTCCAACTCACCCGTTGTCTTAGACAGCAGGCCCTTCAGTTCCTTCATAAACATGTTGATATCCTTGAACTGACGGTACACCGAGGCGAAGCGGACGTAAGCTACTTCATCCACCGGATAGAGTTGTTCCATTACTAGCTCGCCGATTTGACGGCTCTCGATCTCCGCTAGGGCGATACCACGCAAAGCCTTCTCAACCTCCGACACGATGACCTCCAGGCGCTCTACAGGCACAGGACGCTTCTCACAGGCACGGATCAATCCACGGAGGATTTTATCACGGCTGAATTCCTCGCGGCTGCCATCCTTCTTAATTACGATAAGCGGAGTCTCTTCGATCATCTCGAACGTTGTAAAACGCTTGCTACAGCGCTCACACTCTCGCCTACGGCGGATGGACTTATTCTCGTTGGCCGGACGTGAATCAAGCACCTTGGTATTTGTATGATCGCAGTAAGGGCATTTCATAAGCTTAATCACTTCCTTTTGCAAAATGGTGTGCGTCCCGATTTCAGTACGCACCTGACTGCGATCGAACACAATCTCTTTTTTCCATAAATCACCGTTTGTTTGTTGTAATGAATCTGCCAAGTCCGGCACATAATACAGTTACCAACCGATAGGAGGTGAACAGCAATGGGCCAAAACAACAACTCCAACAACCTGGTAGTTCCTAATTCCCGCGCAGCTTTGGAACAATTGAAATACGAAGTTGCTCAAGAATTGGGTATCACGCTTTCTGCAGACGGATACAATGGCAATAAAACTTCTTACGAAAACGGTTCGATCGGTGGTTACATCACTAAACGTCTTGTAACTCTGGCTGAACAACAACTGGCAGGTCAAGTTCACTAATCTGCCTATAGCTTGACTAAAGAAGTATTAAACGGCTCACGGGCTGTTTAATACTTCTTTTCATATACACAGCTAAAATCCCTTGTAGATATCCGTGTACTGATTATAGTAGTAAATCACCCGCTGGACATAATGACGTGTCTCCCCGAACGGGATATCCTTCACATTATCCTCCGTACCGTCCCAGGTTCCCTGCTTCAGCCAGTTCTGGACATTGCCCGGACCAGCATTATAAGCAGCAATAACTGCCGTACGATTACCGTCAAACTGACGAGAGAGCGAGGACAGATACCAGGCCCCCAGCTCAATGTTCACAGATGGCTCATGTTTTAGCCGCTCCAGCGAGACATCAGGAAGCTTGGCCTTTTCCATGGCCCATTTGGCCGTATCCGGCATCAGCTGCATGAGACCAATCGCCCCTTTTTTCGACTCTTTTCCAGTCTTGAAGTTTGTCTCCACCCGGATAATCGCCGCCACAAGGAATGGATCAATCTCATAGGTCGTGCTGTGCTTACGGATCTCTTCTTTATAATGAATCGGATAAAACCACGACATCCAGTTCGTACCAAGGAACAGAATACCTGTAAAGCCGATGAACAGGAGAAGCAGGACTCTTTTTTTGCGCAGCCAGCTCATGACAACCCCAGCCTGTCCCACAAAGCAAGAACCTGGGCCTCAGTATGCTCAAGATCCCTGCTGTTGTCAATGACGTAGCTTGCTCTGCCTGTCTTCTCCTGAAGATCCATCTGCGATTGCAGACGGCTCTCTGCCTGCTCTTGGGTCAGATTGTTCCGTTCCATTAGCCGGGTCAATTGAATCTCACGGGGAACATATACTACAATAATGTCCTGAAAAAGACCCTCCAGCCCTGACTCAAACAGCAGCGGAATATCTACCACAATCAGCGTCTCCGGCGCTTCCTGCTCCATACGGTACATCCGGTCCTTGATCTCCTGGCGAATCGCCGGGTGGGTCAGACCATTCAGCTTCTGGCGAGCCTCCGGCTCATGAAAGACAATGTTCCCAAGCTTCGCCCTGTCGAGCGTTCCATCCGGGTACAGAATATCCTCTCCGAAATGTTCAACGACAGCAGCCAGCACCGGGTGTCCGGGTAGCATCACTTCCCTGGCGATGGCATCGGCATCCACCAGTTTGGCTCCCTTGTTCACGAACAGTGCTGACACTGTGCTTTTTCCGGATGCAATGCCTCCGGTTAAGCCCATGATCATGTACTCACCTCATAACAGCTTCATTATTCCCATAACAATCAACATTAAAGCAGGCAGGACAGCGGCATGCTTCATCCAGGAGCTGCCGGCGAACTTGAATCCTGTCTTCATCCCCATAATTAGAAAGCTTCCGCTAAACAACGCAATCGTGACCGCAGTCCAGCCCGGGTTGAACCCAAGCAGTGCGGCACCCAGTCCTGCACCGAATGCATCCAGTGACAAAGCAATTCCGAGTATCATGGCCTCCAGCGGTGAAATGCTTCCCGAAGCATCCATATCCGCAGAGGAAGGCGTGCGCAGGATCTGTACGACGATGCCGAGCCGCCGCAGTTCCAGTGAGTATACAGCCGGTTTCACTGGCTGAGCGGGCTCATCATCATAATCTTCCGAGTCAACAGCTACTTCCCCATATTTCTCTTCGGACGAGAGGTCAGAGATACTGACTGTGGAAATCTGTGCAGTTTCCTGTTGCTGCTCGGCACTAAGAGCCTCTTTCTCCTTCTGAATCCGCGATTGAATCAGTGACCAACAGCCCATCAGGATAAGGATGACTGCGCCTACGCTCGCAGCGATACTGGGTGATACCACCTTCGCCAGCAAGACGCCAACCTGCATGGAGACATAGATGACGATGCCAGAGCATAACGAGATAATTAGGATCGAGAGCAGCGGTATTTTCATTTTTCGCAAACCATATGTAATGCCTACACCAAATCCATCCAGACTCAGGGCCAACGCCAATAACAGCAATGATAAAAATGGGCTGAGCACCCGCCATCCCTCCCGTGAAGAACCGTCCTGCCTAACTTAATAAGCAAGACGTTCGCTTGATTAGAGCCTTCTTCACACAGTATATGGGCGGGACACATTGAGGGTGTCAACCATCTGCAGCTTGGGATGAAGTTCAAAGTACCTAGAGGAACTCAGGTAAGATCCGGCAAGCCGGTGTATAGAATTGATTACCGAACCAGCACTGTACTGACACGCTGACAGCTTGGACAATAATGCGTCCCACGGCCGCCGACCACACTCTTCTCAATCATTGTTCCACAAACAGCACACGGCTGGTCCTTGCGGCCATAGATCAGCAATTGCTGCTGATAGGTACCACTCTCCCCTTGGCCGTTCACATATGATTTGACGGAGGAGCCACCAGCATTAACGGCTTCCGTAAGCGTGGATACAATCGCATGATGCAGCTTGTCGAGCTGTTCCCGGCTCAGCGCTTTAGGGCTGTCCTCCGGGTGAATACCCGCACGATGCAGCGATTCATCTACATAGATATTCCCAATGCCGACCACATATTCCTGATTCAGCAGCAGGGATTTGATTTTGGTGCTTTTGCCAGACACAATCTCCCTGAACCGTTCCGGGGTAAAAGAAGGCTCTAGCGGCTCATCGCCCAGTTTGTTCAGCGGCGGCAGACTGAGGTCCTCCCCCGGTTGGAACAGGTGCATCGTACCGAATTGGCGCACATCCGTATAGCGCAGCTCGGTACCATCTGTAAAATGAAAAATTACATGGGTATGCTTGTCCAGCGGCTCATCACTGCCATGCAGTCCGTAACGGCCTTCCATCCGCAGATGGGAGACCAGGACAAGACCGTCCAGCAAGATCCGCAAAAATTTGCCTCTACGCTCTACTCTTTCAATAGTATGACCCGCCAGCATGTGGGCAAAGGCCATGGTATCATCCGGGCGCTGAATAATCCGCGCCAAGCGGACGGTGACGTTCTCTATCTGCTTTCCTTTGACTAATTCGTTAAGTGTTCTCTTCACTGTTTCGACTTCCGGTAATTCCGGCATAGTTCTCACCTCTACTCCATTATACCGGATTTCGGAGGCACACGGGGGTTCTATTTCGCCTCATACCAGTTGCTTCCATAACTTACCTCTGCCTTGAGCGGAACCGAAAGTTTCAGTGCACCTTCCATGACCTCGGGGAGTAGCACCTTCATGAGCTCCAGTTCCTCCGCTGGCACCTCGAACACAAGCTCATCGTGTACCTGAAGCAACATGCGGCTCTTCAATCCGCGTTCGAATAGCGCTTTGTCCATGTGGACCATCGCCAGTTTGATAATATCTGCGGCTGTACCCTGAATCGGTGTATTCATCGCTGTACGCTCTGCAAAGGAACGCAGATTGAAATTGCTGGCATTAATCTCCGGCAGGTAGCGACGGCGTTCCAGCAGTGTGGTGACATATCCGTTCTTCTTCGCCTCCACCACAATCTCATCCATATAACGGCGAACGCCCTGGAATACTTCAAAATATTGCTCGATGAACCGGGCAGCTTCCTTCCGCGGAATATTGAGGTTCTGCGAAAGGCCATAGTCGCTGATACCATACACGATACCGAAGTTTACTGCCTTGGCAGAGCGGCGCATGTTGCTGTCCACTTGCTCGGCGGTCACGCCAAAGACATCCATCGCGGTTTTTGTATGAATATCCATATCATGCAGAAAAGCGTCCTTCAGCCGCTCATCGTCAGAGATATGCGCCAGAACCCGCAGCTCGATCTGAGAATAGTCCGCGGCCAGAATGGACCAGCCCGGCTCTGAAGGTACAAACACTTTGCGGAGCTTACGCCCCTCCTCCAAGCGAATCGGGATATTTTGCAAGTTCGGGAATTGGCTACTGAGGCGTCCGGTTGCCGCAATGGTCTGACGGTAAAATGTATGGACTTTGCCCGTATCTGGTGAGATTTCCTTGAGCAGCCCTTCCACATAAGTGGATTGAAGCTTGGCGATCGTCCGGTATTGCAGGATCAACCGCACAACATCATGATAAGGGGCCAGCTTCTCCAGCACCTCGGCATCCGTAGAGTATCCGGTCTTCGTCTTCTTGACGACAGGAAGCCCCAGCTTCACGAACAGAATCTCACCAAGCTGCTTCGGTGAATTCAGATTGAATTCCGTGCCACAAATCTCATAGATCTCTGCGACAAGCTTGGCGATCTGAGCTTCGAATTCCTTGCCGAGCTCCTTCAGATCCTCCTTGTTCACGGCAATCCCTTGCTTCTCCATGTCGGCCAGTATCCGCGAAAGCGGCATCTCTAAATCGTCGAATAAGCCGTTCATAGCTGTCTCGTCCAGTTCCTTCTCCTGCTTCTGGACAATGCCCAGCACTGCCGCACTCTTCCTCGCCACATGGTGGCCCAGAACGTCAAGCTCTGGCACCTTGTATTTGGCACCTTTACCGAATACACTTTCGTCCGTAGCCAGGCGTGGCAGGCCGTATTTAGCCGCAAGGTCGCTCAGATCCTGGTTGGCTTCTGTCGGATCCAGCAGATAAGCTGCCAGCTGCACATCCTTCGCCGCCCCGGCAAAAGGAATCCCTTGCCAGTGCAGGGCCAGATCGGCGCGGTGCAAGTCGTAGCCGCTCTTCGGGGTATGCTCGTCCCCCAGCCAATCCCTTAGCTTCGCTGCATTTGGACTTTGCAGCAGGGAAAACGGCACATAATAATGCCGATCCAGCGACGACAGTCCGATGCCGATCACTTCAGCACGGTGCGGATTGTCCCCGTTCGACTCCACATGCAATGCGGAGATACCCGGCAGTGCCGTAATCAGGTCGCCCAGTTCATCCTCGCCTACGATGGTAATCTCAAGCTCAGCCTCCTGAGCCTCCACAGCATCCTCTCCCTCAGAAGCAGGGACGCTACCACTCAGGGACAAGCGTTCCAGCAGTGACTTGAATTCAAGCTTCGCCAGCGCCGGGCCTGCAGTCTCGCGGTTCAGCCCTGTGAAGGCCATATCCTCCCAGCCATGTTCCAGCGGAACTTCGCGGTAAATCGTCGCCAGTTTCTTACTCATAATAGCGTCATCCGCATGAGCTTCCAGCTTCTCCTTCATCTTGCCTTTAAGCTCCCCAGTGCCTGCGATAACACCTTCCACAGAGCCGAACTGATGCAACAGCTTCAGTGCAGTCTTCTCCCCAACGCCTGGTACGCCGGGAATGTTGTCACTGGCATCGCCCATCAGCCCTTTAAGATCTATAATCTGTTCCGGGGTCAGATCATATTTCTCACGAATCTGTTCCGGCCCGTACAGTTCAATTTCGGTAACGCCTTTGCGTATCAAGGCAACGGTTGTATGCTCCGAAGCCAACTGCAGCATATCCTTATCTCCAGAGACGATCATGACCTCACGACCGTCTTCGTCCGCCTGGCGGGAGATACTGCCGATAATATCATCGGCTTCATAGCTCTCAATCTCGAACTGAGGCACGCCGAGATTGCGTAACAGGTCTTTGAGCAGCGGGAACTGCTCGGACAATTCCGGCGGTGTTTTTTGCCGCCCGCCCTTGTATTCTTGATATCCCTCATGACGGAAAGTTATCTTGCCGGCATCGAAAGCCACGATCATATGTGTCGGCTTATGTTCCTCTATGAGACGCAGCAGCATCGTTGTGAACCCATATACAGCGTTCGTCTGCTGTCCAGCCGTATTCGTTAGAGGAGGCATCGCAAAAAAAGCTCGATAAATAACGTTGTTGCCATCTATAAGAATCAATTTATCCATTGTTGCACCCACCCTTTTATGTTGCATACTTTCACCATTTTAACATATGGCCGTACGAAGACGAAACGATTTCGCCTATCCCCTGAAAGAACTCCTGTAAATAGAATAAACGCCGGCGGGGGCCGGCGTTCATAAAGGTGCATCTATTCTGTATTCCCGAATTAACGATTATTGATTCAGATCAGGGCGCTTGCCTGTAACCAGATATACTACACTTTCACCAATGTTGGTGGCATGATCGGCAATCCGTTCGATATAACGACCCACCAGCGTTAGTAGCATAACCTGATTCAGTGCATCCGGCTTTTCTGTCAAGAACGTGTACAGCTCAGTGATCATCGCACTATAGAGATGGTCCACTTGATCGTCATCTTGGGCCATTTTGTAGGCCAGATCCGTGTTCTCATCCAGATAAGCAACGATCGATTCCTTGATCATTACGTTGACAATCTCAGCCATACGTGGGATGTCCACTAGCGGCTTGATTAATTGCTGTCCCTGAATGCGCATTGTAACCTTAGCGACATCAATCGCCAGATCACCCATCCGCTCCAGATCGCTCGATATTTTGAAAGCAACGATAATACGACGCAGGTCCTTGGCAACTGGCTGCTGAGTAATGATCAGTTTCGATCCGATCTCCATGATCCGGTCTTCCATGGCATTAAGGCGCAAATCGGCCTTCACGATTTCTTGAGCGCGCGTAGTATCGAGGTGTTGCAGCGCGGAAACCGCACCTTCGAGCGCATTCGTTACATGCTCACTCATCTGCTGTAGCAGACTACGCAGCTCTTCCAAGTCCTTGTCAAACTCTTTTCTTTGAATCATATCCAGAGCGATCCTCCTCAGGTGGTATGTCAGTTGTCACTTCGATCCCGCTTTATTAAAAAGCTTAACCGAAGCGTCCCGAAATATAGTCTTCCGTGCGTGAGTCCTTGGGGTTCGAGAACAGCAGCTCTGTATCTGCCGCCTCTACAATCACACCGTTCAGGAAGAATACTGTTCGTCCTGAGACGCGTGCCGCCTGATGCATGTTATGTGTAACCATAACAATCGTATACTTGTCCCGCAGCTCCTGCACCAACTCTTCAATCTTAAGCGTGGATACAGGATCAAGTGCTGAGGTAGCTTCATCCATGAGCAGGATGTCAGGCTGCACAGCGAGTGCTCTAGCGATACAGAGCCGTTGCTGTTGTCCCCCGGACAGACTGAGCGCGGATTTCTTCAGGAAGTCTTTAACTTCCTCCCAAAGAGCGGATTGACGCAGACTTTGTTCTACGATGCCATCCAGTTCGCTCTTGGAGCGGATTCCGTGCAGACGAGGACCGTAGGCTACATTGTCATAAATGGACTTTGGAAAAGGATTGGGCTGTTGGAATACCATGCCGACCTGCTTGCGCAAGCTTTCCACTTCAACATCGTCACTGTAAATATCTTTGCCGCTGATCTTAACTTTACCTTCAATACGTGTTCCGGGAATCATATCATTCATTCGGTTTAGGGTGCGCAAAAGCGTAGACTTACCACAGCCGGAAGGCCCGATAAAAGCCGTAACCTGTTTCTCCGGAATTTGCAGCTCCACATTCTTTAGCGCATGAAAAGACTCATAATAGAGATCTAATTTCTCTATGTCAATGATGGATTTCATTAGTTTTGCGTCTCCTTCTCATCATCTTCGTACCTCATGATACCCGGGCAGTGTAAATAGAGTTGTGGAGAATTGTTAACGCATTGTAAAATAAGACGCAAAAAAGAACCCCCGTCAATTATATGACAGGAGCCCTCTTCTTATTCACAACGAGTTTGTAGCCAACTCCGCGAATTGAATCAATATGAACCGACTCGGGATCAAGCTCCAGCTTTTTACGCAAGGAGCTGACATGCACGTCAACCGTCCGCTGTCCACCAATGTAATCGAAGCCCCACACTGCATTCATCAGATCGTCACGTGTAAGCACAACCCCCGGCTTGCGGGCCAAGTACAGCAGCACTTCAAATTCCTTCGGACGCAGGTTAATGCTGTGTCCGCCAAGCGAAACCTCGTATCGCTCGGGATAAATCTCAAGTTGTCCCAAAATAATGGTAGATGCAGACGCCGTCGTTTCCGCCGGTGCCTCTTCTGCCAGACCAGAAATCCGGCGCAGCACTGCGCTGACCCGGGCCAGCAGCTCTGAGACGCCAAAAGGTTTTGTTATATAGTCATCAGCTCCGGATTTCAGTCCACGGACAACATCTTCTTCTGCATTTTTGGCGGTCAGCACAATAACCGGTGTACGGATACCTTGACCACGCAATTTATCAAGAATGTCAATACCGTTCATTCCAGGCAGCATTAAATCCAGTACGATGAGGTCAAAGGGCTCCCGGGTCGCACGATCATATCCTGCGGTTCCATGATCCTCTACCGTGACCTCATAGCCTTCCTGTGTCAGGTTGTAGGACAACAGGCGCGCCAGCGTCGGTTCGTCTTCAATGACAAGCAATCGTTGTGCCATAAGTTCCCCCGTATTCATATGTTTTAAATTTTACAAAACAGCAACAATGCCATCATATCACCGAAATGTTAACTTGGTGTAAAAAAGATAGAAACGCTCAGTGATTAATTATACCAATGCTACTCTTCATTTTCCTGAAGCAGCGGAAGTTCAACAGTAAATGTGCTCCCAATGCCAAGATCACTCTCCACACTAATATTGCCGCGGTGCAAATCCACAAGGTGTTTCACAATGGACAATCCAAGACCCGTACCGCCGGAACTTCTGGATCTGGCTTTATCCACCCGGTAGAAGCGTTCGAAGATACGCGGCAGATCCTTCCGTGGAATGCCCATCCCGGTATCACTAACCGCGAAGATGACTTTCTCGGTACCGTCGCCCTCCATCCGGTTAACCACGGTTACCTTCACATTGCCCCCGTCCTGGGTGTAGTTGATGGAATTGGACAACAGGTTCATGAAGATCTGACGAAGCTTATCTTCATCGCCCTCCATGAACAGCTCCGGCGGCACTGTGGCGCTGAGGCTGATATTTTTCTTCTCTGCCACCTTACTCATCGTCTCCAGTACGGAATCGAAGAAATCAATGACATGAACTGGTGAGCACTCCAGTTGTACGCGCTTGGACTCGATTTTGGATAATTCCAAAATGTCACCGATCAGGCGATTCAGCCGTTCATTCTCATCATAGATGATTTGGAGGAATGAACGTGCAGTCTTCTCGTCTGAAACACCCCCGCCCAGCAAGGTCTCCGCAAAGCCCTTAACTGCGGCTACCGGTGTCTTCAGCTCATGAGAGACGTTCGCCACGAACTCGCTGCGCATTTTTTCTAAACGCCGGATATCCGTAACCTCTTGCAACAGGAACAACATGCCCCTATACGAACCGTCCTGCATCATGGGTACACCGTCCAGCCGCACAATGCGCTCTGTCGGATTATAAATACTGCGTTCCTCATGGATTGGTTCCCTGCGAGAGACGCCCTCATCCACTAGCCTGGTCAACTCGTAATGACGCTTCAGCTCCTGATACGACTGCCCGGCCATCTCATTGTTGCTGACATCGAGCATACGCTCGGCAGCCCGATTCAAAAGCGCAATCTCGCCCTCCTCATTAATCATCAGGATGCCCCCGGTCATATTGTCGAGCACACTTTGCAGCAGATCCTCGTTGTCGCGGATCGTCTTGAGTTGGTTCTGCAGACTGTCCGCCATGGCATTAATCGCTTTGGCCAACTGCCCAATCTCATCCTTGCGCTTCATGGGCACTCGGGCGTCATAGTCCTGATCCGTGATGCGCCTTGCCACCCTCGTAATCTGCTCAATCGGCGAGGTCATGCCAGACGCCACCCTGTAACTGACAAAGGTAGCCGCCATAAACAGGAGAACCAGACCTCCCGCCATAATCATCCAGGCACGGTTCAGCCCTTCGGTTACAGCATCCAGGGACATAGACAAACGAATATAACCGTGAAAACCTTGGTCGGAATCAACAGCTCCGGCGACATACATCATTGTTTTGTTCAAAGTATCACTATAGCGAATGGCACGGCCTATGCCTTCCTTGGCAGCAAGTAACTCTTCCTCTCGGTTGGAGTGGTTGTCCATCTGCAGCGGATCTTTCTCCGAATCTCCGATCACCTTGCCTTCCTTGGTAATGAAGGTGATTCTGGACTTCGTCAATCCTGCGATATGTCTGGCTTGCTCCGTGTAGTAAGTCATAGCATCCGGGCTGTTCATTTCCCTGAACTGGAACGTACCCGACAGTAATTTTATTTCCCGGGACATGTTCTCTTCGAGCGCTGAAATATGTGATTCCTTGAAGAGATGCGCCATCGTAAATCCGGCACCGATCATCGAAATCCCGATAAGTGTCATCAGTATGATTGTAAGCCGAATACGAAATGGTTTCATGAATAAGTTTCCTCTTTCTTTACATATGTCCTCTAAAAATAATCCTAACCGCATTTTTGTTAAAATGCCAGTTCGATTCTGTTCATTATACAGGCCAAGTTTTAACGCAATGTAAAATGCCAAAATAAAGAAGGGCCTCCGCCGCAGAAAATCTGCAGCGATGCCCTTCTTTATTTACATCCTATTAAGAGGCACTCAATCTTGCGTACGAGTCGCAATAAACCACTGGTTCCCATGGGGGTCTCTAATGCCGGCACCCCGTTCACCATATGGCTTATCCACCGGTTCGTCGATAATGATCCCACCTGACTCCAGGCATTTTAGATAGGTTTTGTCCACGTCACTAACATATAAATGAATGGTTTGCTGCACCGGCAGATATTTCTTATTGGCTTCGGACAACTCGATCATCGAGTCCCCGATTCGAAGTTCGGCATGCTTGATCCGCCCGTCGTCGCTGCGCAGCATATCAATGATCCGGGCCTCAAAACAATGCACTACAAAATCCACCAAGCTGTCAGCATTAGATACAATAAAATAAGGAGTAACTGTCTGAAGCCCGTTCCTTACATAGTGTGGCGACATCTGTTTCTTCCTCCCCCGCAATTGAATAAGAAAGCCCGCTGAGTCCGTCGTTATGCGTGGGGTTTCCACATATAACAAGGCTATCAAACGGGCTATATAGAAACTTACTGGAATACTGGTTCCTTGAATTGCGCCAGCTTAGCTGCCGAATCCTTCTCTACATCAGCATGCAGACTGTTCCCGTGAGCGTCCATCGTCACGATAGCTGCGAAGCCATCCACCTGCAGATGCCACATGGCTTCCGGAATGCCGAACTCCATGAAATCCACAGCGTTGACTTTCTTGATGCATTCCGCATAATACTGCGCAGCTCCGCCAATAGCATTGAGGTATACGCCTCCGTGCTCCTGCAGTGCCTTCAACGTTTTAGATCCCATGCCCCCCTTG
Source organism: Paenibacillus sp. NPDC057934 (assembly GCF_042887565.1). Lineage (NCBI taxonomy): Bacteria > Bacillati > Bacillota > Bacilli > Caryophanales > Paenibacillaceae > Paenibacillus > Paenibacillus sp. NPDC057934. Next base: position 148,655 of record NZ_JBHVPB010000006.1, on the reverse strand, counting down.
CCGATAACGGCGCGGATACCAAATTTCTTCAGAATATCACCTTGATATGGCTCCTCGCGGATACTGGTGGTCGGCCCCGCGGCTTTCACATGCCAGCCTTCCTCATCCCTCAGCATAACCGGACCACAGTGATAAATCACTGCGCCATCGAGATCTACCGGCGCCTCGTGATCCATCAGGTATTTATGCAATGCATCACGTCCAGTGTGCATCTCGCCGGACAAAATGACTACATCACCGACCCGCAGGCTGCGAACGTCCTCTTCGCTGATTGGCGTCGTAAGGCGCACTTCACGTGAGCCGCCTGCCTCGGAAGACTCCGATAGAACCGCTACAGGAACCTCAGCCTCGGTGCCATCTTCTACAGAGATTCCAGTTCCACTCTCATAAAGCCATTCTGTAATCTCGCCCGTAGCCGGATCGACCAGCACCCCTTGGCGACGGAAAGCCCAGCAGTTATAGGCAACGGAGACAAAGAAGCTCGCCGGAAGACGGTTCATCACACCCACCTTGCAGCCCAGCAGCGTCACTTCGCCACCAAAACCCATCGTCCCAATGCCCAGCTTGTTGGCATTCTCTAAGATATAGTCTTCCAGCTTCTGCAAATCTTCCGACGGATTGACATCATCGACCTTACGGAACAGCTGTTTCTTAGCCAATTCATAGCCCGTTGTGCGGTCACCGCCAATGCCAACACCGATGAATCCGGCACTGCATCCCTGTCCCTGCGCCTGATACACTGCATGCAGGATACATTTGCGGATGCCGTCCAGATCACGTCCTGCTTTGCCCAGTCCTTCTAGTTCGGCAGGAAGACTGTACTGAATATTTTTATTTTCGCAGCCGCCACCTTTAAGAATGAGCTTGACATCTACGCCTTCTTCTTCCCATTGTTCAAAATGAATCACGGGTGTTCCGGCCCCAAGATTATCTCCGCTGTTCTCCCCTGTGAGCGAGTCTACAGAGTTCGGGCGCAGCTTGCCATTCTTGGTCGCTCTCTGCACAGCACTGAAGATATCCTTCTTCATCTCGATCTGGTTGATACCCACTGGTGTGTGGATGATAAAGGTAGGCATGCCTGTGTCCTGACAGATCGGCGAAGCCTGCTGCTCTGCCATCCCGATATTTTGCGCAATCGTGGCGAGTGCCAGCCCCGACCGGGTCGCCCGGTCTTCAAGTGCACGTCCCTTGGCAACCGCCCGCCGGACATCCCCCGGCAGATTCGTGGAGGTCTCTACAATCAGGTTATAAATGCTGTCTTCAAATTGCTGCATGCTTCATCAGGCTCCTCTCAGTCCAAGGTTGTCTCAGGTCTATTTATAATTAATATAATATCATATTGAGCCTCGTATGAAAGGGGTTACTTTAAATTTGACAGGTTGACCATCTACACTTTATGCCTCCCGCTACACACCAAAAAAAGCGCCTCTCCAAATCCTGTTTAAGGATCGGGTAGACGCTCCTGTTATATCCTCCAAGCATGCTTAGCCGTTGACAACCTCGCCACCATTGACATGAATAACCTGTCCGGTCACATACGTCGAGTCGTCGGAGGCCAAATAAACATAGGCCGGTGCCAGCTCTTCTGGCTGTCCCGGACGTTTCATCGGCTGAGTGGCCCCGAATTCACTAACCTTCTGCGCATCAAAGGTAGATGGGATCAGCGGAGTCCAGATTGGCCCAGGCGCGACCCCATTGACCCGAATACCCTTATCGGCCAGATTAGCAGACAGCGAACGGGTAAAGCTGAGAATCGCCCCTTTGGTGGACGAATAGTCCAGCAGCTGCGGGCTTCCGCGATAAGCCGTAATGGAGGTCGTGTTGATGATCGTCGAGCCTTCTTTTAAATGCGGCATGGCTGCCTTGGTCAAATAGAACATGGAAAAAATATTCGTACGGAACGTCCGCTCCAGTTGCTCAGAGGTGATGTCCTCGATTTTATCCTGCGGGTGCTGCTCTGCGGCATTGTTGATGAGGATATCCAGTTTGCCGAGACCCTCCACAGATTTATTGATTAAATCCTGGCAAAAGGCCTCCACGCCGATATCCCCGGAGATCAGGATGCATTTACGCCCCTCCTGCTCCACCTGACGTTTGGTCTCCTCTGCATCCGAATGTTCGTTAAGATAGGAAATGACCACATCGGCCCCTTCTTTGGCAAAAAGAACCGCCACAGCCCGACCGATTCCACTGTCTCCTCCGGTAATTAACGCTGCCTTGCCCAGCAGCTTGCCTGCCGCCTTATAACCCTTCGGCTCATACTGGGGACGTGGATTCATTTGACTCTCGATACCGGGCTGGCTTTGTTGCTCCTGTGGGGGTAAAGTCTTCTTGCTCTGATTGCTATCTGACATCTTCCCTGTCTCCTTTCGCAGTGCAATTGGATGTAAGCTGATCGTCTTAGGATGGCTCAAGGGTCCATGTTTATGCGTTGACCTGCCTTTACGTTATGTTACTTACCACGCATCGGAGTGAATCAAACCTAGCGGTTTAACAAGACAAGATCACAGTATGTATAATTTCTCACGCCAAAAAGACCGCCACTCGTCAGCCATGCTCACAAGTAACAGTCCTTTTATACGCTTTCATTCTGTTCCGCGCAGAACTAGATAATTTGGTTGTATACCATGAAGAACATCATCAATAGCAGAACCACCATTAACAGTGCACTCATCGTACGGATTTTCCCAGTCTCGCTCGAGACATCACGGTTCTCACGCATACCTGCAGCGGCCAGACGCAGTGGCTTACTCATAATGCCACCCAGGGCAAACATCGCCAGCAACAGCACAACCACGATAATCATCCACGGTACAGAGTACTCGCCTTTGGTCATCATGTAACCACCAGTCAGCAGTTGAATAACCAACCCATACTGGGCAAAACGGTTAAATCCACCAATCGCGCTAAGCGTACCTTCTTTGGCAGCCGGTGATAGCTTCTCCGCACGGCCCAGAATAAAAGGCAGAACCAGATAAAATCCCAACGCCAGAGTCCCGATCATATGTAAGAAAAACAAAACCTTTCCGTCCATAATGTACCTCCTCCTATATTCATTGTGATAAAAGTTATATCTCTATCAATTATACCCAATATCAATAGGCAAGAAAAGGATATCGGGCCGAAATTAGAAGGTTGTTCGGGAAAAAGGAAATGGATTATCAGAGGGTTGCTGGTTGGGTTAGTGCTTTGCTAAGAGGTACGAGTTTTTGCCCGACTGTTGGTCCTTTGGCGGTGGGGTGATTTAAAATTTGGGCTTACGTATGGGGAGCGACAACAGTGCGACTGTGGTCTCCTGTATCTCTGGCTGATTTCAATCCACGCTCCCGCATGGGGAGCGACGACTCTTTCTTGAACACATTCTCACTGATCACAGGATTTCAATCCACACTCCCACATGGGGAGCGACGCCTCCAGCGGAAGTAACAGGTCTTGCGGTTACGAATTTCAATCCACGCTCCCGCATGGGGAGCGACTATGTCTTACGATGCTTCCTAAACTCCACCAGCACATTTCAATCCACGCTCCCGCACGGGGAGCGACGGCCGATTTTTGCGGAAATCTTTGACGGCATACTATTTCAATCCACGCTCCCGCACGGGGAGCGACGCATTCTCCATGCCTGCAGCTTGAATCGAGGTTTTGATTTCAATCCACGCTCCCGCATGGGGAGCGACTGGGAATATGTGTCGACAGCAACTTTCGAGGATGATTTCAATCCACGCTCCCGCATGGGGAGCGACGGGGATGGTGTTTAACTTCCAACTGCTTTAGTATATTTCAATCCACGCTCCCGCATGGGGAGCGACGCAGCTCTAAACTTCCTGGACAGGTTAGAGCAAAATTTCAATCCACGCTCCCGCATGGGGAGCGACGACATATCGTTGAAGTTCCTTCGGCTGTATTTGGAATTTCAATCCACGCTCCCGCATGGGGAGCGACGTCATCGCATGTTTTGGAGTTGCTGGCTGCTCTAATTTCAATCCACGCTCCCGCATGGGGAGCGACTGGTGCTGACAGCGAAGCAGAAACTTTTTGTACGAATTTCAATCCACGCTCCCGCATGGGGAGCGACTGCAGGTTGGGCAATCCTCGGCAATCTCTTCACCGTATTTCAATCCACGCTCCCGCATGGGGAGCGACTGAGTAATTGCTCGTCTGGATTCCACTTCTCTCATTTCAATCCACGCTCCCGCATGGGGAGCGACACGATAATATTGAGATTAAATACATAACAATTCAAATTTCAATCCACGCTCCCGCATGGGGAGCGACGTGATCCGGTTGTTGTCGGTTCTACATCCTCCCAGTTCATTTCAATCCACGCTCCCGCATGGGGAGCGACGACCACCTTCGCTGCCCTGCTTCACGTTTTGATTATTTCAATCCACGCTCCCGCATGGGGAGCGACTACAATCATTGGTACACCTTCCGCTGTTACAATATTTCAATCCACGCTCCCGCATGGGGAGCGACAAGAAGAAGCGGCGGAGTACCAAGGGCAAGAAAAATTTCAATCCACGCTCCCGCATGGGGAGCGACCTTAATGATGATCAAATTAGGGAATTACTAAGCAATTTCAATCCACGCTCCCGCATGGGGAGCGACTGTGAAAAAAAATATGATTACCACACATATCCAAATTTCAATCCACGCTCCCGCATGGGGAGCGACGCAACTACAGTCGCTGTAGAAGTGCTTACACCTATTTCAATCCACGCTCCCGCATGGGGAGCGACGTGGTTCTCTTTTAATTCAAACTCAAAAGTGAGTTTTTATTTCAATCCACGCTCCCGCATGGGGAGCGACTGTATCAACCAATGAAATCATTTCCATCCCATAACGAATTTCAATCCACGCTCCCGCATGGGGAGCGACAAAAAAGTCAACACGTTCTTTGACGCAATCAAAATTTCAATCCACGCTCCCGCATGGGGAGCGACCAGGAAGAGCGGCGTATGGAGGACAGCGGGAAAACGATTTCAATCCACGCTCCCGCATGGGGAGCGACGGTGTGGCCGACTGTTAGCGCCGTGTTGCGGACGTAGATTTCAATCCACGCTCCCGCATGGGGAGCGACGGCCAAGCAACGTTGGCGCATCGTTAATAATCATCATTTCAATCCACGCTCCCGCATGGGGAGCGACTAGGCCGTGAAGTCATCATAACTCCTGAGTTTTTATTTCAATCCACGCTCCCGCATGGGGAGCGACGTCTTCTTTCCTTTCGATGCTACCTTTAAAATTGTTATTTCAATCCACGCTCCCGCATGGGGAGCGACATAATAATGGTAGCTACTAAAAAAGGTATCTACCAATTTCAATCCACGCTCCCGCATGGGGAGCGACGCTGTCTGATACTCCATCCATAGCACCACCAACTCTATTTCAATCCACGCTCCCGCATGGGGAGCGACTATTTTTTGTTCAAATCCGTTTTGTGGAGACTGTATTTCAATCCACGCTCCCGCATGGGGAGCGACGCTGGCTGCGCTGGATTGCCGACACGGCCAAAGTGGAATTTCAATCCACGCTCCCGCATGGGGAGCGACCTTAGTACAAATCACTTTTTGTATCTAACGAGCGATTTCAATCCACGCTCCCGCATGGGGAGCGACAGCGATTTTCGCCCATAAAAAGGTAAATTCCCTTCTAATGGTCGAAAACTCACTCTCTAACCCTACTCAAAAGGTTAAAAAACTCTTTACGCTAATCAAAATATCCATTTAATGTAATATTTCTGGTGCGGAGGACCCGGGGTTTTCATGTGAGCTATATATTCGCACCGCCACTTACAACGCAACAAAACCCATATTTTCATATTCAAATTGAATGACAAAGTCGCCCGCAGCACTAGAGTTACTCTTTACAAGATTCTCCATCCTTTCTCAAAATCCTTGTTTTTCTGCGTACAAAAAAGCACCCGAAAGCCATCAATGACTTCCGAGTGCTCTTCACTTCAACATTTACCGCAACTTAGACTGTAATGATGTTCGTTACGTCACGTACGGATTCTGCCGATTTATCCAATGCGGCCTTCTCTTCAGAAGTCAGCTCCAGTTCAAAAATCTTCTCAATCCCGCCAGCTCCAAGCCGTGTAGGAACGCCCATGAACAGGTTGTCATAGCCGTATTCACCTTCCAGCAGGGCAATGACCGGAATGATCCGCTTCTTGTCCTTGAGGATCGCTTCTGTCATCTGCACCAGCGAAGCCGCTGGCGCGTAGTAGGCGCTGCCGTTACCTAGCAGATTGACGATCTCACCACCGCCCACACGGGTGCGGTGAACGATCGCTTCGATACGCTCCGCAGGAATAAGCGTGTCAATGGGGATGCCTCCGACGCTAGAATAACGCACCAGTGGCACCATATCATCGCCATGGCCGCCAAGTACAAAGCCACGTACATCCTCAACAGAGACGTCAAGCTCCTCGGCAATAAAAGTACAATAGCGTGCGGTATCCAGCACACCGGATTGTCCGATGACGCGATTTTTCGGGAATCCCAGGGTCTTATAAGCCACATAAGTCATGGCATCCACAGGATTGCTCAGAATAATTACGATGGATTCCGGGGCTACCCGCTTCACATTTTCACATACCGATTTCACAATCCCGGCGTTGGTATTGACCAGATCATCACGGCTCATTCCCGGCTTACGGGCAATCCCCGCGGTTATGATTACAATGTCAGAATCCGCGGCATCTTCATAGTTCGACGTACCGGTAATCTGACTATCGAACCTTTGCACAGGACTGGCTTCCATCATATCAAGTGCTTTGCCTTTAGTCGGATTCTCAAGCTGGGGAATATCAAGCAGCACCACATTACCAAGCTCCTTCTGAGCCAGCATAAGTGCTGTGGTAGCACCGGTGAACCCGGCACCCACGATTGTAATTTTATACCGTTTGATAGTCACCATTTATCCTCCTAGATCGGTTTTGACGGGACAGCCGGACTGATTCATCCAAGACTGTCACCGGCAGCACTCTTACATGTGGTTGATAACTTCGTCAGCGAATGCGGAGCATTTCAGCTCAGTAGCGCCTTCCATCAAGCGGGCAAAGTCATAGGTAACTGTCTTGTTGTTGATCGCAGTCTCCATGCCTTTGTAGATCAGATCAGCAGCTTCCTGCCAGCCCAGGTGCTCAAGCAACATAACGCCGGAGAGGATAACCGAACCTGGGTTTACAACGTCTTTATCTGCATATTTAGGAGCTGTACCATGTGTCGCTTCGAAAATAGCATGTCCTGTCACGTAGTTGATGTTCGCTCCTGGAGCGATACCGATACCGCCGATTTGCGCAGCCAGTGCGTCGGACAGATAGTCACCATTCAGGTTCAGCGTTGCAATGACGTCGAAGTCCGTAGGACGAGTCAACACTTGTTGCAGCGCGATGTCCGCAATGGCATCCTTGATGATGATTTTGCCAGCTTCTTCGGCTTCCTTCTGTGCAGCATTCGCTGCAGCTTCGCCGTCGCGATCCTTGATTACATCGTATTGGTTCCAGGTAAATACTTTATCGCCGAACTCCTGCTCAGCCACTTCGTAACCCCAGTTCTTGAAGGCACCTTCGGTGAACTTCATGATGTTGCCTTTATGCACCAGCGTAACGCTCTTGCGTCCGTGCTTGATCGCATACTCTACAGCTGCGCGCACCAGACGCTTGGAGCCTTCGGAGGATACTGGCTTGATGCCGATACCAGAAGTTTCTGGGAAACGGATTTTGTTCGCGCCCATTTCTTTCTGCAAGAACTCAATCACTTTCTTAACCGCTTCAGAACCTTCCTGATACTCGATTCCAGCATAGATATCTTCTGTATTCTCACGGAAGATAACCATGTCTACCAGTTCAGGACGTTTTACTGGGGAAGGAACGCCTTCAAAATAACGCACCGGACGCAGACACACATACAAATCCAGTTCTTGGCGCAGAGCAACGTTCAGGGAACGGATACCACCGCCGATTGGCGTTGTAAGTGGACCCTTAATCGCTACAATATATTCGCGGATTGCTTCGAGTGTATCGTTCGGCAGCCATTCACCATATGTATTGAAGGCTTTCTCGCCGGCAAAAACTTCGTACCAAGCAATCTGCTTCAAACCGCCGTAAGCCTTAGCTACTGCAGCATCGAGTACTCGTTTGGAGGCTTTCCAAATGTCACGGCCCGTGCCGTCGCCTTCAATGAATGGAATGATCGGCGTATTCGGAACAACCAGCTTGCCGTCCTCTATCGTAATTTGTTCGCCCTCTGTCGGCAGTTCGTATTTTTCCAGTTTCAACATTTGTTTGTATTCCTCCAATATTTTGTGATATGAATCATATACTTAAAAAATTCGGCGCGTACGCTTGGCTCTAATTCTACTAAAAGAGAGGAGCGGCCTGCAAGGCCGCTCTATCTTTCGTCGACCGGAACGTATGTCTGCTCTAACAGACCCGTGTACTCTGCGCGCGGACGAATCAGGCGATTATCCTCGTATTGCTCCAGAATATGCGCTGTCCATCCCGATGTCCGGCTGATGGCAAAGATCGGCGTGAACAGTTCACGCTCAATGCCCAGCTGAGTGTAGACGGAAGCGGAATAGAAATCAACGTTAGGCTTCAGGCCCTTCTCGCCGGTAATCAATTCTTCGATCTTGACTGACATTTCGTACAGTTCAGTATTACCTTTCATTGATCCAAGCTCCCGCGACATCTTCATCAGGTGCTTGGCGCGAGGATCTCCGTTCTTGTAGACACGGTGCCCGAAGCCCATAATCTTCTCCCGACGCTCCAGCTTGCCGCGTACATAAGGCTCTACGGATTCTATACTGCCGATCTCCTCCAGCATCTTCATTACGGCTTCGTTTGCACCACCGTGCAGCGGGCCTTTCAAGGCACCGATCGCGGAGGTAACGCCAGAATAAATGTCGGAAAGCGTTGCTACAGTCACACGGCTGGCAAAGGTGGACGCATTGAGCTCATGATCGGCATGCAGCACCAGCGCAGTGTCCAGCGCTTTGACAGAAATTTCATCCGGGTCCTGACCACGGAGCATATACAGGAAGTTCTCGGCTATCGAAACGCCTTCCTTCGGCGCTACAGGTTCCAGCCCTTTGCGAATACGTGACAGCGCAGCAACGAGAGTCGGAATCTGTGCCTGCAGCTTCACCGCTTTGATTCGATTGGCTTCACGACTCATATCGTCTGCCGATTCATCATACAGAGCGAGGCTTGAGACTGCTGAGCGCAGTGCAGCCATTGTGTTAGTATCTTTGGGATACAGCTTCATCTGGGCAATAACCTGCTCCGGAACCGGTGCGAATGCACTAAGATCACGCTGCAACACCTGCAGCTCAGCGGCTGTTGGTAGCTTGCCAAACCATAGCAAAAAAGCGGTTTCTTCAAAAGTAGCATGTTCCGCAAGATCGTCAATATCGTACCCGCGGTACGTGAGTACACCATCCACAATTGAGCTGATGGAAGAAGTGGTTGCGACGATGCCTTCCAGGCCTTTGATAGCTGTCATAGTACATCTCTCCTTTGCCAACAAGGGTATAAATGCCATTGGGGGTTCATGAAAACATTTACAATTTGAAGGATTAAAACATTAGGTAATAAAGACATTTAAAACGGTCGTATGCGGAGAAAGGAATGCCTCGAAGTACATCATATAATCATCATAACGGATTTTGACGGTTATGTGAACAACGTGGAAGCTTACCCGCGCATCAAATGATTTTATCGGAGAGATAGAAAAATAAATATGAAACGCTGTTTCATGATTACGCTTTCAGTGTATAGAGGCGATTTTTGCATCCTTTTCATCAGCTGTTTTTAGTCTTTATCCTTGCTCTATGAATATACATAGTACGAGCATTCCCATCCTGCAAGGTTCCCCTTGCGCCAGAGGAAAGGAGGTAATAACATATGGACCGTCTGGTGCTAAAAAGAGTCCTGCGCGGCCTGTGGGTAGTTCTAGCTGCCATCATTTTGGTGGTCGCCACCTATGTCCTGCTCCCCCTCCTCTATCCTCTGCTGCTGGCTTGGCTGCTCGCCTATATCATGCACCCACTGGTACTTCTGCTTAAGGATTTAAAGCTTCCCGGCTGGCTCGCCGTTTCACTGTCCCTGCTCTTCTATATTGGAGGCACCGCTCTAGTACTGACCGCGCTGATTACCCGGCTCGTCAAGGAGCTGATCGTGCTGCTACAGACCTTCAATTTACATACTGACCAGTGGCGCGAACTATTACTATCCTGGAGCCGCAACGCCAGTATTCAGAATATTATCAACCAAATTAACCAGTTCTATCAGGACAATCCCGGCTATCACGCCACCATCGACAGCAATATCAGCCGTACCACCGAAACGGTTGGTTATGCTGTGACCCAACTCGTTACAGGGTTCTTCAACGTCATTCTGAAATTGATTTCCGCCCTACCCAGCGTTGGCACCATTACCGTTGTAGTGGTCCTGGCTGCGTTCTTCCTCAGTACCAGTTGGGAGCGACATAACGGACGAATAACCAAATGGTTACCTGCACCGCTGCTCAAGCCCGTCTCGGACATTTGGCTGGATCTGCGCAAGGCACTGTTCGGCTACATCCGGGCCCAGTTTATCCTGATCTCTATCACCGCAGTTATTGTCATTGCCGGTTTAGTGGTGCTGGGTGTGAAGTCCGCGTTTGCTATCGGGCTCATGATCGGTATTGTCGATCTGCTTCCCTATCTCGGGGTGGGCATCGTCATGATCCCTTGGTTGGTCTATTCCTACATGACCGGCAATCTGGCACTCGGTATCGGTCTGTCGGTTCTCTACGGGATCATTCTAATTACTCGCCAGGTACTGGAGCCGAAGGTCCTCGCCAGCAGTGTCGGGCTTGATCCGCTCGCCATGCTGATCGGTATGTTCGCCGGTCTTCAACTGTTTGGCATGCTGGGACTGATACTCGGCCCAGTCCTCCTAGTGACGTTGAATGCCTTCAATCGGGCCGGCGTTTTTCAAGTATTGCATAACTATATTGTCAGCGGCCGGCTCCGGTGAAAGCAAGTTGTTGCAGGCTAATGCCCAGCACATGCGAACCATAGTCACGGGCCGGCCAAGGAAGGCGAGAATGAAGGTGGGAGCATAGTTTGTCTCTAAATTTAAACCACTACAAGCGGTAAAATATAAGAAATCTGGAGGCAAAAGCAACCAAAAGTGCTATCCTCACCGGAGCGGCATCGATTCTTAGGCTAGACGATGAATCTATAATAAGAGTTTCCGAAACATAATTAACGGCATTTTTGTACCTTAAATATTTTGCTACTATCGGTTAGGTGGAGATTAAAGGCAATATTGTACCTTAATTCTTCCACAATAGCCCCTTTCAGCATGATTTTCCGAAAATAAGATACAACAGTTCCCTTTTTTTGGGATTATAGACTATTTTCGCCGTTAAATATAGAGGTGCAGGGGATGCGAAATTCGAAATCTGCTCTTATAAAAAAGAAACTCACGGATTCTGAACAAAAGGCCCCCGTTCTTCCACAATTCTGGAGGATGGGGGCCTTTTGCACGCGCAAAATTCATTTTATGAGTGTTACGTGATTACAACTAACGCCTATTACTTTTATCTTTTCTTCTCCTGCTTCATTCACAACGAATAATCAGACTTACGGACTATGCGTTCTTCTCCGCACAGCCCGTCGGCCAAACCGATTATCGGCGGAAATACGTGAAGGTGCCGTTCTTCATTTTTTTCTCAATCCATCGTAGGAGAAAGGTCCGATATAACGGCCGGGTCAACGGAAACACCAGCGTAAATCCAATCACATCGGTGATGAAGCCCGGCAGAATCAGCATCAGCCCGCCGAAAAAAATACATAAGCCGTCCAGCATCGTGCGGCCGGGGACACGCCCCTCCTCCACATGCCGTTTGCTGTCCTGCAGCACTTTCTTTCCTTCAAATCGCATCATCACAAGACCGATCACTGAGGTTGTCAGCATCAGCAGCAATGTTTTGGGTGCGCCGAGAAAATCTGCAACATAAATGAACCCGAATAATTCCACGGCCGGGATAATAAATAATGCAGCCCATAGCCATTTGTTCCTCATCATAATGATCCCCCCTTTTCCCGCAGCGTCCCTGTAATCGCATGAAACAGCTCCGGAAGGGCTCTGTCCAGCCTTGTAGGCTTCCAATCCCGGTTCAGCCAGACATGGCTTGTAGAGCCTGTAACTAGCAGTTCTCCGGGCGGATCACCCGCATAAAGCGGCGCCTTCATCCCTACATAAACGTCAGGATCACCGGCAGAATTACGCCCTTCCCCAGGCAGCCGCCGAATTTCATATTCATAGACGACTCTCAGCTGTGAAAAGGTCGTCAAGCGCGCGTACACGAGAATAAGATCATCATAGCGCGCCGGACTTTTAAATTGCAAATCTGCAGAGGTGACGGGTAATAGCACCCCTCTATCTTCAAGATCCCGATACGTAAAGCCAAGCTGGCGAAACATCTCCGTACGGCCGGTCTCGAACCAATTCAAGTAATTGGCATGATAGACCACGCGCATTTGATCAGTTTCCTGATAACGGACACGGAAAACCGTCCCGTACCAAGGGCTGGATGTCCCCAGATCACGTGAAGCCATAAGGAAATGCTCCTCTCTCTATTTAATAAAAATACTACTTTCAGGCGCCGAGCCCCTTTGCGGGTATATCGTTGTTCCGCCGCGCACTTTTCGATACATAAATAAGCAGAACTGCGCCTGCGGCCGAGCTTACCATGCAAGCCACATTCATTGCCATGACCCCGCCCTGATTTAACAGGAATCCGTTCAACAGGTTGCCGACGATCCCAGCAAATCCGGAGAAAACCATGCTGAACACACTTTGCCCTGTAGCCTGCATGTCTGCTGAAGTAATCTGTGATACATATTCCACCGCTGAAATATAGAACAGTCCAAACGACAACCCATGCAGCACCTGTACCCCGATCATGACCGATGGATATGGAAATGCCACCTGAATGCCCCAGCGCAGCACATATATTAGCGCCCCGATCAGCAGTGTGCGTTCCCGGCCCAACCTGCGGATCACCTTGGAGGCGTACAGCATGGATGGCACATTAGTGACCGAGGCAATAAACAAGGCAATACCGGCAGAGCTGGTGGAGCCGCCGACTGTTTTGAAAGCAAGCACGAAATAGGTTCCGAACGCAGCCATCGTCTGATTGACGAGAAAGCTGCCGCCAAGGAAGGCTAGAAACACCCGGTTTCCGAGCAGTTTGCGCACTCCTTGGGAGAAGGATTGACTCATCATGTGATTCTCCTCGGCTTGCTTTGGCAAGGTCAGGGCAATCAGGACCGCAACGAGATTGAACAGCATAAACGGCAGCCAGATCGTCGACACGGAGAACGCAGTGATGTACCTGCCACCCAAATACCCGCCTACAGCCGCTCCTATGCTCAGCATGAGACGAATGCTGCCATAGCTTGACCCTACCCTGTTCGCTGCCGCAATGGCGTAAGAATCGGCGATAGGGGCCTGTGTGGAGGAGAATATCGTAGCAATCGTATATACCAGGAGCAGTACGAAGAAGTATTCGGATTGGTAAAAGACTGCTAACACCGCCGGTACAGCTACACTTAGGATAAGCACAAGCCGCGTCTGGTTATACCGGTCGGATATAATGCCCCACATCGGCTGTATCACAATGGCGATCAAGGTGCCAATGGCCATCAGCATGCCGATCTGACTGCTGTCAAGCCCGTTATGGACGAGCAGTAGCGTGAGATACGATCCGAATGAGCCGCCAGCCAGCCCCAGAAAGAGATAAAAGCTGCGCAGCTTCAGAAGTTTTTCCATGTATGCCAAAAGTCCTCTCCATCCTATTTTTAGCGGAACACCCATGCCTCGTATTTCTTTGGTGCATTAGATACAACAGGACCAATGAAGGTGGTGAATCTATGAATCACAGCATTTCTGTCAAGCGCCATCAGCCCTGTATTAAGGATAACAACAATACATCACAGGCCCGCAACAAGGGATTCGGTTGGTCCTCCAGTAACTGGAGCGGGTATGCACTCAGCGGTAAAAGAGGAGCCTATCACCGAATTTCCGGCGAATGGCATGTTCCCTTCGTTAAGCCCTCCGCCCGTTCAGCCTATTCGTCTGCCTGGATTGGCATTGACGGCTTCGGGAACAGCAACCTGATTCAGACCGGGACAGGTCATACTTTCGAGAATGGCAAAGCGCATTATTATGCCTGGTGGGAAATTCTACCGGCATTTGAGACTATTATTCCGCTACCAGTATCACCCGGTGATGCTATGCAGGCCAGCATCGTCAAAATAAGCCGTACCAAATGGTGCATCACACTCCGTAATTTGACCCGGAAATGGACCTTCCGGACTCACCAGTGCTACACCGGACCGCAGAGCTCCGCCGAATGGATTTTGGAAGCCCCACAGGTTGGCGGACGAATTGCAGCGCTCGCCCGTGTAAGCCGAGTTCCCTTCAATCGGTGCCGGATCAACGGTAAACAAGCGAAGCTCACACCAGCCCAGGGAGGAATTATGGTCCAGAATAAGATCACGGTTGCTTTACCTTCTTGTCCTAGCCCCTGCGGCGATGCATTTACCGTTAGAAGAGTAGTCTACCGACACAAAAGTCCGTCTGCCTGTAAGGGCAGCCCCGATCGATCTCGCTGCATTCCTAGACATCGGCCCCACTAGGATAACACAAATCACAGGAATCCGGACGTGAAAATAACCCCATGCATATGGGGTTATACTTCTGACAAGTAGAAACGGCTTTGCCGTCCTCTAAGCGACGGTATCCGTTTCAGCGAGAAATATAAGGATGATTTATAGCGTAAAGCATATAAATTCTTATATTTAAAAAAAGCAATGGTGCATGCACCATTGCTTTTTGACATGGATCAACCTGCGGTAGGGGCAAGCCCCACACAGCCTTATTAGTTAGGAATTTGGCTCACTTTAACCAGGTTTGTGGAACCGGAACGGCCCAGTGGAATACCAGCAGTAATTACGACGAGGTCGCCGCCTTGTACCAGACCGGAATCTTTACCACCTTTAAGTGCTGTTTCAAGCAGCTCGTCCGTAGAGGTTGCTACTTGTCCGTAAACCGGTGTTACGCCCCATACCAGAGACAATTGACGCATAGTTCTCTCTTGTGTTGTCACAGCAATGATAGGTGCTTTTGGACGGTATTTGGAAACTACACGTGCAGTATGACCAGTTACCGTGGAAGAAATGATTGCCTTAGCATTCAGGTCCAGTGCGGAGATCGCAACGGATTGGCTGATCGCTTCAGTTACAGTTGTTTCTTGTGCAAATTGCTGTTTATTGAAGATTTCACGGTAATCCAGCGCGGATTCCGCTTTCTCAGCAATACGGGACATAGTCAGTACAGATTCAACTGGATATTTCCCTGCAGCAGTTTCGCCGGAAAGCATGATTGCATCGGTTCCGTCGAAGATTGCGTTTGCTACGTCACTCGCTTCAGCGCGGGTAGGACGCGGGTTACGTTGCATGGAATCCAGCATTTGTGTAGCTGTGATAACTGGTTTGCCAGCCACGTTGCACTTTTTGATCATCAGCTTTTGAGCCAATGGCACATCTTCAGCAGGGATTTCCACACCAAGGTCACCACGGGCAACCATCAGGCCGTCAGAAGCTGCCAAAATTTCATCAAGGTTGTCAACACCTTGTTGGTTTTCGATTTTGGAAATGATTTGGATGTGGGAAGCATTGTGCTTCTCAAGCAACTCGCGGATTTCCAGAACGTCGCTAGCTTTGCGAACGAAGGAAGCGGCGATAAAATCAATGTCCTGCTCGATCCCAAAAATGATATCGTTGGTGTCTTTTTCCGTAATACCAGGCAACGAGATAGCAACTCCAGGCACGTTAACACCTTTCTTGCTCTTAATCGTTCCGCCGTTGACAATACGGGTCTTGATTTCTGTGCCTTGAATGTCGACAACAGTCAAGCCGATCAGGCCGTCGTCGATCAGAATTGTGGAACCCACTTGAACATCGTTAGGAAGTTCGCTGTATGTGATAGAGATACGGCTTTGGTTACCCAAGATTTCTTCCGTAGTCAGTGTCAGATACTCGTCTTGTACCAGTTCAATAGGTTCTACTTCCAGCTTGCCTGTGCGAATCTCCGGTCCTTTGGTATCGAGCAGGATTGCAACCGTCTTGTTCAGTTCCGCAGATGCCTGACGGATGGTTTTAATCCGGTTTCCGTGCTCTTCGAAATCGCCGTGGGAGAAGTTCAGACGGGCTACATTCATACCAGCCAAAATCAATTTTTTGATATTCTCCAACGATTCACTAGCAGGACCGATCGTACATACAATTTTACTTTTCCGCATTAGGTTATCCTCCGTTTTTTCGTTCTCTCTGTCTCACTTTTTCCAACTACAGAATCTACTATAAGGCTTGTGGTTTGAATAGGAACTTTATCACATGTACCTTTTACTTCGCCCTTATGAATATTACTGCAACTCAGACACAAAATCAATGTTCCAGCGTCTTTTTGCTGTAATTTTACGTCGAATTTTCAGAAAATGCCTTCAAAATAAAAATAATCCCGGCATCACACCAGGATTATTTCTATGGTATAAAATGGTTAATGGAAACTTCCAGCACTGTGGCGTCCCAAAAGTATAATATGTCAGAAAGTGCAAATAAAAAGCAAGGTATTACTCCTTGCTAAGCACTTCTTCTTCCAGTACTAATTGCTCCTGCTGGCCCTCGGAAAACTCTCCGATTTTGCGGAACTTGAGATAACGATCCTCTTTCAGTTCGCCGCAATCCATATCCGACAGCTCCTGCAAATGACGCCACAGCGCATCCTTGATCGCTACTGCAGTCGCCTCGTAATCACGATGTGCGCCGCCCTTCGGCTCCGGTACGATCTCTTCGATAACTTCCATGGCGAGCAAATCATCCGCGGTAATCTTCATCGCTTCAGCCGCCACATCTGCCTTGGAGGCATCTTTCCACAGGATGGATGCCGCACCATTCGGCGAGATCGCTGAATAGATGGCATGCTCCAGCATCAGTACCCGGTTGCCGACCGCCAAAGCTAAAGCCCCGCCGCTCCCGCCTTCGCCAATGACTACACAGATCACTGGTACACCAAATTGAGACATCTCCAGAAGATTGCGGGCAATCGCCTCGGATTGGCCTCTCTCCTCGGCTGTATTGCCGGGATAGGCTCCCTTGGTATCTACGAAGGTAATGATCGGACGCTTGAACTTGTTCGCCTGCTGCATCAGCCGCAGTGCTTTGCGGAAGCCCTCCGGATGCGCACTCCCGAAGAAGCGCTGGATGTTGTCCTTGGTATCTTTACCGCGCTGTTGGCCGATAACAGTTACCGGCACGCCATTCAGCTTGGCCAATCCGCCGACAACTGCAAGGTCATCTCCGTACATCCGGTCGCCGTGCAGCTCAATGAAGTCGCTAAAGATCAGATTAATCAGATCCAGCGAAGTCGGCCGGCCTTGATGCCGGGCCAGGTGCATTTTTTGGGATGGAGAAATATTGGAATACACCTCGTTCTCCAGCACCCGGTAACGATCTTCCAAACGGGCAACCTCATCGCTGAAATCGATGCCCTTCTCTTCACCAAATTGCTTCAATTCAGCGATTTTCTTACGCATTTCAACCAGGGGCAATTCAAAAGGCAACTCTCCTGCCACCTAAACTCCCCCTTTCACATTATGCAGATCCAGCAGCTTGGAGAGTGTGGCACGCATTTCCTTGCGGTGTACCACCAGATCCAGCTGGCCGTGCTGCAGGTTAAACTCAGCTGTCTGGAAATCATCCGGCAGCTTCTGGCGAATCGTCTGCTCAATCACAATCCGTCCGGCAAAGCCGAAGACTGCTCCCGGCTCTGCTATAATAATATCGCCAAGGCTGGCAAAACTTGCGGATACGCCGCCGGTTGTCGGGTCTGTGATAATGGAAATGTACAGCCCTCCGACTTCGCTAAAGCGAGCTAATGCAGCGCTGGTCTTCGCCATCTGCATCAGGCTGAGAATACTCTCCTGCATCCGCGCACCGCCGGAGGTTGAGAAGATCAAGAGCGGTAGTCTTCTCTCCGTTGCCTCTTCAATGGCGCGGGTAATTTTCTCTCCGACAACCGAACCCATACTCCCGGTAAAGAACTCGAAATTCATCACCGCTACAATGACTGGTTGACCTTCAATCGATCCCTGGCCTGTAATAACGGCATCGGGTTGGCCTGTCTTCAGCTGTTGTTGCTCCAGTTTGGTAGCGTAACCTGGAAACTCCAGCGGGTCAACAGATGTCATCTCGCTATCAAACTCAATAAACCCTTCCGGGTCAAGTGTAATTGCTACACGCTCAGAGGCGTTCAGTCGCATATGGTACCCGCAGGACGGGCAGACCTTGAGGTTCTTCTCCAGCTCCTTGCTGTACTGGATCGTGCCGCACTTGCTGCACTTGCTCATCAGTCCTTCAGGAATCTCCCGTTTAGGGCGTTCGCCTTCCACCGGGCCGCCGGTTCGCTCCAGACGTTCTGAAGGAATCGTCGCGTACTTCCGTTTTTTCTGAAATAAATCTTTGAACAAGGGTCGCACCTCTTCAGCCGTTTATTTGAGTTATGCAGCTTGTCGCTGTCATATCTGCTTTATAAATAATCATTCAGGGATGCAAAATCAGATTAAGGACTTCTTGCACTTCTTCAAGTTCTCCTGAAGGCACCAGAATCTCAAACTGCTGCTTGGACATATTAATCGGACGGCATTTTACCAGAAATCCTTCTTCCGTAAGCTTGCTTTCAATCATATCCGCCACTCTGGCGGTTGGCGCGATATAGATTACCGTCCACATGCCCTGCAAGGCCTCCCCAATCTTAATTCTCACCCGTATCCCGTATAATGGAATCATGATAACACAGTTCTCTTTTTCCCCGCAACAGGACAAGCGCCAAGAATGGAGGACTAGGGCAGGCCAGGAAGCTCTGAATCATCCGTAGTTTATGGGTTGCTGCCAGTAGGGCCAGGATAGACTTTTGCCCCTTCGTGACGGTGCGCAATCCGCGCGGAGGCCGCCGCGGCAATGCCCGATACTAGGTCATCCAGGAACACATGGATCCTGTCTTTATCATCGTTTAGCCCACCAATAATGCCAAGCTTTATTTTATCCAGGTACCCGAATCCGGTGAGACCGATCATTCCGTACACGCTGGTAATGCCAAGCGCTAGCGTCTCGTCCACCCCGTACAGCGACTCATCGGCTTCCAGCACAGCTTGCAGCGGCTGCGGCAGCAGCTTCTGCTCCGCCAGCTCATCCAGTGCAATTCCAGTCATCAGCGTGTACTGCACCTCCCGCTTGCCAAGGACTGCCCTTACACTTGAAAGGCACTCCTCCTCCGTTAAGGCGGGATAATATACGGATTGCAAAATATATACAATTTTCGCGATGGACGACAAGGATACGCCCCGACTCTCCAGCAAATCTATTGCAAGCTCCTGATATGACATGATGATGTTCCCCTTTCCGCACAGGATATGCCATGTGGTTTCCTAAATGTATGCGAAAAAGGAGTGAAATGTTCTTATTTTATTCTCACTGTACCTGCACCCAGCATGCTTTCAATGGCTGTGAGCAGCGCCGGAGAGGGATCGATCCGGTAGCTGTCGCTGAGCGCGAGCAGTTTCTGTGAGCGCTCATAGAACAGCACGGTCGCGACAGGCCCCGGATGGGCCTGAAGCAGCCCGTTCAGGCGCGGCAACAAGCCTGCTTCTTCGGTATGCGGCGTGATCTTGATGAACACGCGCTGACCGTTCTCTGTGGCCGGCGGACGGTTCTGTCCGGAGGCCACAGGCCCTTGTGGCGCAGGTGCAAGGGCCTGCGCCGGGGCTGGAGGTGCCCCGGCCGGTCCGCCGGCGGCGCCGACGGCACTTGCGGCCGCAGGGCCGCGGGACGGCGCGGAGCCCGCCGTCCGCCCCGCAGATGCGGAGCGGCCCCCGCTCTGCGGGCGGGCCGCGGCGGCATTTCGGCGCTGCAGTAGACCTCGCAGCGCATCACCCGAGAGCGGCGCGACCTCCTCGGCGAGCAGCTTGAAGCCTTCGTCTTCTTGCTGCACCTTGGCCCGCAAGGCAAGGAGCGCACCTTTGTCGATGAGGCTGCGGCTTCGCTTCCACACCTCGGGGAACAGTACGACCTCGCAGCGCTCGATCTGATCCTCCCACTCGATAAAGGCCATTGCCTTGCCAGCCTTCGTCGTAATCTCCTTGACAGACACGACCATTCCGGCCGTGACCGTCTGGCTCTCGTCCGGAGCTTCACTCAGGTCCATGAGCCGCTGAATGCCCTGCTCTTCCAGCAAGCCTGCACTGTCGTCCAGCGGGTGGCCGGACAGGTACAAGCCCAGCAGCTCACGCTCCAGCTCCAGTTGCTGCCCTACTGTGAACCGAGGGATATCGGGGTAGCGGATTTCCCAATTGGGGGTCTCGACCAGATCATCGAACAGCTGGATCTGAAGTTCGTCCCGCTCTTTGCGCCATTTCACTGCCGCATCAACAGTCTCATCCAGCATGGCCAGAAGCTGAGCCCGATGCCCAGGAAGACGGTCGAAAGCACCGGCTTGCACCAGCGATTCCACCACCCGTTTGTTGCAGACCCGCAGGTCCACGCGTCGACAAAAATCGAGTAAACTGTCGAATGGACGCTCCTTGCGGGTCTCCATAATATTCTCTACGGCCAGCGTGCCGACATTCTTCACAGCGGCAAGACCGAAGCGGATATGTCCGGCGTCCTCGCCAGGCACCGGAGTGAACAACACGCCGCTCTCATTGACATCCGGCGGCGTAACACCAATGCCCATTCTGCGGCATTCCAGCACGTATTCCGCCACCTTGCGATGGGTTCCCATCACTGCAGTCAGCATGGATGCCATGAACTGCACCGGATAATGGTGCTTAAGATAAGCGGTCTGGAAGGCCAGTACACCATAGGCGGCGGCATGAGCACGCGGGAAGCCGTAATCGGCAAAACGTACAATCATGTCATATACGGCGTTGGCATCCTCTTCGGTGTAACCCTGCTTCAGGCTACCCTGTACAAAGTGACTGCGTTCCTTGTCCAGCGTCTCCCTCTTCTTCTTCGAAACCGCACGGCGCAGCAGATCGGCCTCTCCCAGCGAGAAACCTGCCATCAGCGAAGCAATCTGCATAATCTGTTCCTGATAGACAATGATGCCATACGTATCCGACAAAATCGGCGCCAAATCTGGATGCGGGAATTCCACCTCTATATGGCCATGCTTACCGGCGATGAACTTCGGAATAAACTCCATTGGACCCGGACGGTAAAGCGCAAGAACCGAAATCACATCCTCGAAACCGCTTGGTCTCAGGTCCTTCAATACCCGTCTGACACCAGCCGACTCCAGTTGGAAGACCCCTGTGGTCTCACCAGCCCCCAACATTTCATAGGTCCCGGGATCATTATCCGGAATCAAGCGAAAATCCGGGGGACTGCCGGTCATTTCCCTGATCCAGTTCATCGTCCGCTCAATAATCGACAAAGTTCGCAAGCCCAGAAAGTCCATTTTTAACAAACCAACGCTCTCCAGATGCTCCATAGAATACTGCGTCAAGGCCGTACTCTCATTGCCCTCTTGCAGCGGTACTGCATCCGTCAGTGGCCCTTTGGAGATGACAACCCCCGCGGCATGGGTGGAAGCGTGACGAGGCATGCCTTCCACCTTCATCGCCATATCTAACAGCTCCCGTGTTCTCGAATTCGTCTCATACATCGCCTTCAGATCAGGGGATGTCTCCAGCGCCCGGGCAATGCTGATGCCGAGTTGACCCGGAATAAGCTTCGCGGCCTTGTCCACCTCGCCGTAAGGCAGGTTGAGCACCCGGCCTACGTCGCGCACCGCCGCCCGTGCGGCCATCGTACCGAATGTAATGATCTGCGCCACATGCTCACTGCCGTATTTATCCACGACATAGCTGATAACCTCGTCACGCCGTTCGTCGCTAAAGTCAATATCAATATCCGGCATGGTGATTCGTTCAGGATTCAGAAAACGCTCAAAGAGCAAATTATATTTAAGCGGGTCCACATCGGTGATTCGCAGCACATAGGCCGTCAGACTGCCTGCGGAGGAACCCCGGCCCGGTCCGGTAGCAATGCCCTTTTGATGACAATAAGCGATAAAATCCCACACAATTAGAAAATAATCGCTAAAGCCCATATTCCCGATAACACCCAGCTCATAGGCCAGTCTCTCCTCGGCCTGCTTCCTTTGTTCCGGCGATTCCCATAGCGGCGTATCTCCGTACCGTTCCTCAAGTCCCTTCCGGCAGAGCTGCTGCAAATAGGCGGCAGCATCCTTCCCTTCTGGCAGCGGCGAGTACGCCGGCAAAATGTGATTTCCAAATACGAGTTCCAGATTGCACTTCTCTGCAATCACCGCCGTGTTGGCAATAGCCTGCGGCACATGCGGGAACAACGTTGCCATCTCTTCTCCGCTCTTCAGATACAACTGGTTGGAGCCGATCTTCAATCGCTCCTCGTCATCCACAGTCTTGCCCGTACCGATGCAGATCAGTACATCCTGTACCTCGGCATCCTCTTTGGTCAGATAATGAGCATCATTGGTCACAACAAGGGGAATCTCGCATTCTGCAGCAAGCGCAATCAGCTTCGGATTCACACGCTTCTGCTCCGAAATGCCATGATCCTGCAGCTCCAGATAGAAGTCTTCACCAAAAATCTCCTTATATCGCAGCGCAGCCCGGCGCGCTTCCTCATCCCTGCCATGCAGCAGATGCTGCGGTACTTCACCGCCCAGACAAGCGCTGAGACAAATAATGCCCTCCGCATGTGCGGCAAGGGCATCCATATCAATCCGCGGTTTATAATGATGGCCCTCCAGATGACCGATAGAGACCAGCTTCATCAGGTTTCGGTACCCGATCTCGTTCTTGACGAGCAGGATCAAATGATAAATGGGTTGGTCCTTGCGGCTACCTCGTTCCCGGCGTGAACCAGCCGTCAAATAGGCCTCACAGCCGATGATTGGTTTGATGCCTTTCGCTAGGCAAGCTTTATAAAAGGGAATGGCCCCGTACATCACTCCATGATCCGTAAGCGCCAGCGATGTCATGCCGTATTCGCTGGCCCGGCGCACAAGATCAGTGATCCGCGCCGCTCCGTCCAGTAAACTGTATTCGCTGTGCACATGCAAATGCACGAAAGAGCTCATGATCCCACTTCCTTCCACTCCAAAAATCAAACATATTATGAAACTATTTTATCATATTAGAGGGGGACACGCCCATAGAATGGAGAGAGAGCACAGGGACAGGCCGAGGCAGAGGATGGCTGCGTTCCAGAAAGGGGCTAATATGAGCATTTTTTTGAGCAAGGCCGTCCTTGATTTCTTTATTGCCTGCGGCATTGTCCTGGGCGGGGCGATGCTCGGCGGCATCGGTGCCGTCGTCTCCCTCCAGCCGCCAACACAGACGATGCTGGAGGTTGCTGACCGGATCAAAATCTGGGCGCTTGCCGCCGCAGTGGGCGGAACGATCGATCCCATGCGGGTCATCGAGAGCAACATGCTGGGCGGTAATCTATCCCCCGCCATCAAGCAGGTCCTGTATCTGGGATTCGCTTTCCTCGGCGCTCATATGGGAAGTGAGCTAGTCAAATGGGTCTGCGGCAGGGGGCAGTGAGGTGAGGATTCCGCCCTTTCACCGCTACCGCCGCTTCTCCCAAATTACCGCCGTATTTGTGGTTGGGATGGTCGTAGGGAGTGTTGTGTACAACGCGATTTTTCATATGACCTATAATGTGTTGTGGCTGCAGAATCAGGATCTGCTACTCCAGATTGATCAATACCGTAAAGATATTCAGACTCTTAAGAAATACAACAACAGCTCTACGGTCATCCGAGAGATCAAGCTGCGCGCTGAGGAAGGCAAGATCAAAGAAGGCCAACCTGTAATGGACCCGGCCACCGTGAAGGAGATTATTAGCAAAATGAGCAAGGATCTCGCACCGATGCGCGGCCGTAGTATGTTCGATATTGATACTGACGGCAAGCTGGCCCGCCTTCTGCTGGACGGCAAGCTCTACATTGTGCGGGAAAAGGAATATGCCGTGCGTATCCGCACCATGCTCGTCATGGAAGGCGTGCTGCAAATTTGGGTGGAAATCAATCCTTACAAGCGCACCTAAGGACAATCATGATACAATAAGAGGCAGCGGCAGGCGTTCGTCCTTGAACCCTGCAAACCGACTCTCGTAGACCTGAAAAGGAGCTGCCTGACCATGATTATGTTCGTCAAGTACACGCTATTCATTCTGCTGGTCGCCTTCGTCATCGGCGCGGCCTACTACAGCTTCGCTTCCCGCCGCAGCGCGGACCCCGTGGATCGCGGACTCAAAAAATCCTTCATGAATATGCTGCTAGGTGCGATGCTCTTAACCCTGGCCATGATGTCCATGTTCCTCTATCGCGGCTCCACCGTTGGCATCATTGTAGAGGCTGCCTTCCTGCTAATCGGCATCTTCAATCTGTTCTCGGGGCTACGCAGCTTCGGGCATTTCAGCCGTCTGAAGATGGCTGCTGAAGACGAGACCAGCGTCACCTCTGCTGGCTCCAAGCGCTGATTACAGAGCCAAATGCATATGTCGAATGAGGCTGTTTCAAAACCAGGTATATACCTTAAATGAGAAGCCCATCAGCTTAAAAAATGATGCAAAAAATAGAACATGGCGGTGCTCAGGAAGTTCCTGAACCCTCCATGTTCTATTTTTTTGATCGACGTTCTCCTTCTTAAGCTTAGGGTAAGCGGGTGAAAGCCCAAGCGCAAACCAAGAGAAAATCAATGCAAGAGCCAAAACAAAAACCACTCCAGTCTTTAGGCGTGCAGATCTGGTAAAGTAAAAATGCATGATAAGCAGCGCTTAAACAACTGGAAATACTCCCGTTAAATTTTTCGAAAATGAAGTGATTGCAAAAATAACGGGAAAAACTACCGCTATTCTCTACGATAACCCTCGATTCTCTTATCAAAGTGGCAAAATAACTGGAGAATTTCCCGTTAATTCAGACAAAACCCTTGAAAGAGGAGAATTAACGGTATATTTTCCTGCTAAATCAGAGCCGAGCTTTATAGGGTAAGCGTGAGGACGTGTACCGGGCTCTGACTCGTCTACCATGCCGCGCGACATGCGCACGGCGGTGCAAGGTCCTCTTTTATTTATAATAACAGAGCTTTATTTACAATTCCTGAGTTTCAGGCATGCGTTTGAGCTGGAGCCTGCTCTACCGCATCCACTTTTTGAATAAATAGGATAAAGCTCCCCTTGGCATACGGGATGTATGAGCCAGTCGCCTTATCCGTGGTCGATGGATTGCAGCATCAGCACAGCCTTGGCTACCAGCGTGTCCTGGTGGCTAATCTCAATCTCGATCTTGCAGGTCCGGCGGCTGCTCTCCAGCAGCTTCGGCATAACAATTACAGAATGCTCAATTTGTACGGGCCGGATGAAGTAGGTGGACATATTGTCCAGCACATAGTCATTGCCGGTAATGTCCTTGGCCGCTTTGAACGCCGAGAGGGTCATCAGCGTAGACAATACCCCCTCCGATATGGTCCCAAGATCCGTCGCCATCTGCGGGGTGATAAAGCCGTGAAAGAACAAATGCCCTTCCTCGTCCCGCTCTTCCGCAAAGCCGTTCCAGATGAGATGGTCAAAGGTCTCGCCAAGCTGGGGCTGGTTACGAACATCCCGTAGGCTCTGCAATACTTCCCTGCGGGTCAGTGAGCCGACTAGCTTGCGGTTACGATCCACAATCGGCAGGAAGTCGATCCCTTCCCACATCATGATCTGTGCCGCCGAGGCCAGGGAGGTCTGCAGCCCAGCAGTGACGGGGTTGCGAATCATCGCCTTCTCAATATTTTGCCCTGCTGTCAGAGTCTCCACATCGCGGCGGCCGATGATACCAATAACGCGGTTCCATTCATCAGTTACCGGGAACCGCTGCTCCCCGCTGTCCTGGGACAGCTGAAGCAATTCACCGGCTGTACTGGATATTTTCAGCGTATGCAGCCTGGGCCTGCTATCCAGAATATCCTCCACAAGCATAATTTTCTTCTTAATCAGCCTGTCGAAGATTGCCCGGTTAATCATCGAAGCAACAGTAAAGGTATCATGTCTGGACGAAATCACCGGTAGATCCAACTGGTCAGCCAGCGCTTTAACCTCCCGGCTTGTTCCAAAGCCCCCTGTGACCAGCACCCCGGCACCCTGTTCCAGCGCCATGGAGTGGACGTCATCACGGTTCCCGACAATCAACAAACTGTCAGCATCAATATAACGAATCATCGCGTCAACCTTCATCGCCCCGATTACATACTTGTGCAAATGCTTGTTCAAGCCGCCCGCGCCGCCAAGCACATGGCCCTCGACAATATCCACTACATCCCCGAAGGTCAGCTGTTCGGAAATATTACGCGGCTTCTTCTCTACCCGAACGGTGCCGATCCGCTCCTTGGTAATTACAATGCCGAGGTTCTCGGCTTCCTTGACTGCCCGGTATGCCGTCCCCTCGCTAACAGCCAATTCTCTCGCCAATTTGCGGACCGATATTTTGGTGCCGACCTTTAGACTTTCAATGTGCTGCAGCAGCTGTTCATGTTTGGTAATTGCATCGCCTTGACCTTCCAACTGTTACACCCCCATCACCCGATCTGTACTATACTGTTCTATTATACACGGGGAGAAAGCCCCAGTTCAACAGGGTTTCAGGGCTCAGTCAGAGAGAAATCCGGGATACTCTATGTAACCTCAAGAACCCCCTGCGCTCACCATTATGGTGAATTCAGGGGGTTGTCCTGCGGCAATCTATCATTTTTGCACGACTCTCTTCTCCTCATACCACCGGCCCCAGGCTGCAATCTTCTCCTTGCGCACAGCCTCCAGCCGCTTCTGCTTCTCCTCATCCACCCCAATAATAAAGTGCAGATGGGCAGCAATGACCAGAAAAGCAAAGACCGACCAAACAACCCCAAATCCGAACACCCAGCTTGGCCCACCCGCCAGCGACAGCTTCGGAATAGCATACAGCAGCATAGCAAGCGCCAGGATCAGGTAAAGACTGTGCTTGAACTTATTTCTCTTTTTCATGAAAGACAACTCCTTGTTCAAAAGTTTATTCACAGTGGCCGTGTGAAATCTATATCTCTACTCTATGAACACGGAGCCGGAAATATGAGACAAGTCTACAAAAAACTTATCTTTGACTTTCAGGACTGGTATAATCTGTAACAAAAGCAGGTGTAGCTCTATAAGTACATAACGATAGACAGCAGCACTTCATCCAATTAGAGAGGCGTGGATTGCCATGAACAGAGCGTTTACCCATACCGAGTACGTTATTCGCAAAAAAGTATTTTCCGTCCTGGGGGCCAAACTCCATATCTATGACAGTGCCGGAGAGCTGGTCCTGTACTCCCATCTTAAAGCGTTCAAACTGAAGGAAGACATCTCCATCTATACGGATGAAAGTATGTACAAAGAACTTCTGCGAATCAAAGCCCGCAGCATCATCGACTTTGGGGCCACCTATGATGTGTATGACACGGAAACCGGGGAACATCTCGGTTCATTACGGCGCAATGGATTCAAATCGATTGTAAAGGACGAATGGACACTCCTGGACAGCCATGACTTAGAGATCGGAAAAATCAGGGAAGAAAGCTTCGCTATGGCGCTGCTGTCTCGAATCTTTCCTATCATTCCCCAAAATTACAATGTCGTGATAGACGGGATATCCATCCCAGTGTTCCGCCGGAACTTAAATCCGTTCGTGTCCAAAGTGACTGCAGATTTCGCGGAAGATAGAAAAACCAT
Organism: Paenibacillus sp. NPDC057934; assembly: GCF_042887565.1. NCBI lineage: Bacteria > Bacillati > Bacillota > Bacilli > Caryophanales > Paenibacillaceae > Paenibacillus > Paenibacillus sp. NPDC057934. Next base: position 120,753 of record NZ_JBHVPB010000006.1, on the reverse strand, counting down.
GATCGACCGAAGGCTCGGCATAGCTGCGGGCATTCTACTCTGTGCCATTGAGAACAAGCAGGAATAAACTCGCAACTTTCCTTGCTGCTTATTGTCATGTTATCTATGTGCTCACTAAAAAAGGGTATCCCTTGGCTTTCGCCAAGGGATACCCTTTTTTACATATGGCACGTTGGATGCCTAAATGTTAACCCAGTTCTCCGTAAAGCTCCTGCAAGCTCTCGGTAATAATCTTGTTCACGTCCTCGATTACTACGCTCAGGCGACGCTCTGCATCAAACAGGCGACGGATGCCAAGGTTCAGGTTCAACACCTCAAACAACTTCTCCATCTTCTCCATTTCTTCTTGTGCCGGCATCTCCCCGCTCATCATACGCTGCTGCATTTCTGCCTGGTTCTGGCGGAAGCTCTCCAGCATTGCTTTACCTTCAGGGTCGGCATCAACCAGCTTCATCGCTGCAGAAATATCTGTCACCTCGCTGCTATCTTTGATGGCTCGTGCCAATTCATGTGCTTTGTCATAAACGTTCATTACTTCATTCCTCCCAGATTGTTATTTAAAAAATAGGTCAATCACCAAGGGTCAGATGTCTCCATATGATGAATGATATGCAACCCTTAGCTATCAATTCGCCGGCATCATGCTACCGGAAGGAGATCCAAGATGTCTAAGCTCAAGATCCCTGTCCAAACGGTCCAATCGAGCATCCTGCAGGAAAATGCCGTCATGCTTGGAGACCGATCCATGAAAAGACTGAAAATTCCGGCACACGGTACGCTTCAGCTCGCCTTCGGCTCATTCCGGCAAGACGTAACCGTCATTCCGGTCCCCAAGTCCGACAGTTTGCGCATAAGTGAGGGGCTGGCGCGGCGGGCCGGATTTAAATTCCGGCATACCCTTAACGTCTCCTACAGTATGGGCAGCCGCACCCTCCGGCTTGGACCATTGATCGGCGTTCTTGTCAGCCGCCACTATCCCGATCAGCCCGAGCGGCTGTTCGGAGCCATCACGATGTTCTGCCGGGAATTGACCAATGCCTGCCATGCACAGGGAGCCTATGTATATTTCATTACCCCTGAAGCGCTGGAGACCACCAGTTCTTCCATTCAGGGCTGGGTATACGAAGAGGGCTGGCGCAAGCGAAGTCTGCCCATTGCCGATGTCATCAACAACCGACTCACCACACGCAAAGTAGAGAACAAACCTAGCGTACAGCATTTCCTGGCCGATGTAAAATCACGCTACGGCACGCATTTCTTCAACGAAAAATTCCTTGACAAAACAGAGGTATTCGAAGCGTTGAAACAGGATACCTCCTTGCAGCGGTACTTGCCTGAATCCCATATGTTGAGCGGCTCTGCCGTTCTGAAGCGGATGTGCAGCCATTACCAGAGCGTCTTCCTGAAGCCTGTACGCGGGAGTTTAGGCAAGGGTATCCTCCGCATTTCCAGAGAGGACGGGGGCGGGTACCTGCTGCAGTCTACCACACCCATGGGTTCCCGTAGACAGTCATATCCCACACTCGCGAAGCTCTTTCAGGCCATTTCTCCCAAAATGAAAAGCACCCGCTACCAGATCCAACAAGGTCTGCCCTTGCTGGAACTAGGTCGCAGGCCCGTCGATTTCCGGGCACTGGTGCAGAAGAATGGCACTGGCAAATGGGGGGTTACTTCCATCGTCGCCCGTACGGCTGGCAACAATCACTTCGTGTCGAATCTGGCGCGGGGCGGTACCCTCAGCACCGTCCGGGAAGCGGTGAACAAAAGCAGCCTTCCTTCCGGTGTGAAGGATAGCGTGCAGCTCGGACTCCCCCGAGCCGCCCTTGCCATAGCCCGTGGGATAGAGAGCTACATCCCGGCCCACTTCGGTGAACTTGGAATCGACCTGGCTCTTGACCAATCCGGCCGGATCTGGCTGCTCGAAGTGAACTCCAAGCCATCCAAGAACGATAACACACCGCTTAACGATCAAAAAATAAGACCGTCCGTCAAGCAAATGGTTCTGTACTGCCGTTACCTGGCCGGTTTATAAGGAGGACCTCATGGAGACATCGGCACTAGGGTTTCTTGGCATCATGACAGGCCGCCATAGCGGCAGCCCTCCCATCGCAGAGCCCGCCTTTTGTAGTCAGTTGTGCCAGGCCGCCCCATTGTTCAATCTGGATGTCCTCGTCTTCCAGCCTGAAGGAGTAGCAGCAGACGGATCAAGTGTCACCGGGTATGCCTGGCAAAACGGCAGCTGGCAGAGCGTTACGACCGCACCGCCAGATATCGTCTATAATCGCTGCTTTTACAGCAGCCGGGAGGAACGGCAGGAAGCTTCGGCAGCGCTGGCCGCCCTTCCCCGCTCATTGCCCTGGTCCCGGGGACTGCCTGACAAATGGAGCGTATACAAGATTCTGAAGTCTATCCGCAGCGTAGCCCTGCTGCTGCCAGAGACCCGGCTCTATAATGGCCGTGACAGACTCGGCAACATGCTCGCAGAGAGAGAATACGGCGTATTCCTGAAGCCCAGGGCTGGTTCGCATGGCAAGCGCACATTACATGCCAGGTTGATTCGCGGAGGCGCAGGGGGGCTTCGCGTGAGTGGCCGGGACAGTGCGAATACACCAATTCACCTTGTTTTCGCCAGCGAGCAGGAAGGTCTCGACTGGATACACGACTTCATCAATTCTCGCCGCTATATTATACAGCCTTACCTGCATCTCACTGGCAGCACAGGTCAGCCGTTCGACGTTCGTGTTCTTATGCAAAAAGACGGTAGCGGCGTATGGGGACTCACTGGCATGGCCGTCCGCCTCGGCAGCAAAGGGACACTCACCTCGAACCTGCACGGCGGCGGAACTGCCGTTGCTCCCTTGCCCTTCCTGACCACAGAATACGGTTCAGCAGGCAAAGATATTGTAGAAGAGTTGACCGGTTATGCTACCTTCCTGCCGCCTGTGCTGGAAAATGCCTGCGGCAGGCTCGGCGAGCTCGGCCTCGACTTCGGAATTGACGAAGACGGTCGGATCTGGCTGCTCGAAGCCAATTCCAAGCCCGGACGGTCCGTGTTCCGCCTGACAGGCGACCGCCGAGCCATCAAGCTGTCTACCGAAAATCCGCTGCGGTATGCCCGCCATCTGCTGCTTGCAAAGCGAGGGCAGCCGACATGGGCACCACTGCGGCTTCGTGCACACGGGAATAAATCAATGATTCCTAAGGAGGATTCATAAATGGGTCTCACTTTTTGCAACGTCCATTTCACCAAACAGCCCCAAAGGGTCGTATATGTATCGGGCTCGCTGATGAAAAGCCTGAAGCTATCCGGCAAAAAGAACATCCGCCTGCGACTGGGCAAGGATACGATTCCGGCGATCATCAAACCCATCAAGCGAGCCGGCAAGCATATGTTCCTCGCTTCTGGCGTGAAGAGCGCCATCAAGGTTCCGAAGACAGGCGGTATTTATCTGCGTAATTTGCAGAATGATGAGGTGCAACTCGGACCACTGGTCGGAGTATTATCCGACGGACCAACTTCCTCTTCCCAGCCCTTCGGTTCCCGCACTGGATTCATCAAGCAACTGTTGCGTGAAGGAAGTAATAAATGCTATATTTTTGCCTTTACCCCACGTGATATCAATTGGCAACAGGAACAGGTTTACGGTTATTTCCTGACCTCAAGCGGCAAATTCGAGCGCAAAATGGTGCCCCTGCCTGATGTCGTCTATAACCGCCTTCCTAGCAGAAGGGCAGAAACCTCACCCTACATCAACCAACTGCGCGAACGGTTCATACGTAAGAAGATCCCTTACTTCAACTGGAGCTTCTTCAATAAATCCGATATTTATAAGCTGCTGGAGAACGATTCTGCGGCAAACCGCTACGTGCCGGAGACCCATACCAATCCCAGCGCAGAGAAAATGCGCGATATGCTGGACCGTCATCATTTCGTCTATTACAAACCGTCAGCGGGCAGCCTGGGCCATGGCATCTACCGGCTTACTTATTTACCGAAAAAGGGCTACTTTGCCCGTTACCGCAGGAACGGCAAGAACGTGTTGCTGCGCTTTTCAAGCTTCGAGAGCCTGATGCGTATGCTGCGGGGCCGCCACGGCCAACAGCTTCAGAACTATGTCGTGCAGCAGGGTATCCGGCTTATTGAAATTGACGGTTGCCCTATCGACTTCCGTTTTCATATGCACAAGAACGGCAATAACCAGTGGGTTGTCGTCGGTATCGGTGCCAAGAAGGCTGGACGCGGCAGCGTCACTACCCACCTTAAGAATGGTGGTGCACTGCTCACGCCACAGCAGGCGCTTGGCCGTGTATTCGGAAGCAAGGCTGATGAGGTGCTTCAGCGTGCCAAAAGTACTGCCATCAGGCTGGCAGAGTCGTTGGAAATCCAGCATCGGCATCTGCTCGGCGAGATCGGCTTCGATCTCGGAATCGACCAGGATGAAGAAATCTGGATGTTCGAGGCGAATGCCAAGCCCGGACGCTCCATCTTCCGCCACCCTTCCCTGCGCGCTGAGGGCAGAGCTTCCATCGAGCATATTTTGGAGCATTGCCTGTATCTCAGCAAATTCCGCAGGAGGGATGAGCCTTGAACACACGCATTCCCGATGAGAGCAAGCCCGTTATCGCCATCCTGACCACCAGTGACAAGCGACTGAAATTCTGCGGCAACCGCAGTAATTTCCGTGATATTATCCGTACCGGCAAAGAACTGGGCTACCTCGTCTACGTTGTTACGGTCCGTGATCTCAAGTTGGAGGAACGGTTCATCAACGGCTATATTCCTTCACCTAGCGGCAAGCAGTGGTACAGTGTCCCTGTACCACTGCCACAGGTCATCTATAATCGGGTGGCGAACAGAGAGAAGGAAGAGCTGAGGCCAGTGGCCCGCAAAATTGCCCAGTGTCTGGAGCATCCCGACATCCATTTGTACAATCCGTATTTTTTCAACAAATGGAATCTGTTCGAATGGCTGCATAGTTCCCGCTTCACCTCCAAGCATGTGCCCAAGACCCGCCAACTCCGCACCTCTAACACCTTGACTGCCATGCTGAAGAATCACGACAGTCTATACCTGAAGCCCGAGAGCGGCAAGGCTGGTAAAGGCATCATGCGACTGAAATATCTTGAAGATACGACACTGCCCTACCGGCTGCAAATTCAGACTGGCAAAAAAAATGTTACCTACAAAACTGCTTCCATGGAACGCCTTTGGGGTCGTATCAGCAAGGAGAAGGGAACGTCGCGCTATATCGTTCAGCAGGCCATTGATCTGGCCACTCACCGCGGGCGTCCCTTCGATCTGCGGGTGCTGCTGCAAAAGAACAGCCGGGGCAACTGGGGCGTAACAGGTATCGGCGCCCGGCTGGCTGGTGCCCGCAGCATCACTACCCACGTTCCGCGCGGCGGCACCATCGAGGAACCCTCCAGCATGCTGGAGGGAACCTTCAGTACCGAACGGGCTGCGGCCATTCTCAAGAGCGTGCCGACGACAGCCCTGTTAATAGCCCGCCAGATTGAGCGAGCCTCGGAATATAAACTCGGGGAAATGTCCATGGATTTCGGCGTCGACCGTAGCGGATGCCTCTGGTTCTTCGAGGCCAATTCACGACCGATGAAATTCGATGAACCCGCGATTCGCAAGCTATCCCTGGAACGAATATTCCAGTACAGCCAGCATTTAGCTCAGCTCCCCGAATAAACTTGCCTGAAGGAAGTGACAATGACATGCAAATTTCTTCCATCTACGACACGACCCCTGCAGGGTGGAACGCTCGGCTCGACGGCCTGCTGCATTTTATCCGGCAGCATGGTGATCGGAGGATCACACTGCAAGGTTATCGAGCGCTGGCCGCATTGACACCCGAACAGCTTGCCCTTCCCGGCATCTCGCTGCTGATCGCTACTGTGCGCGGCCAATATGGCCGCCAGCTAGCAGGCCTGAGCTTCGTGTCTGGCTTCGGCAAGGAAGCATGCCTTGTCGCTGTCCATCCACTCTACCGGGGAAAGCATACTGGCTCTTCGCTTCTGACGGAACAGCTGCAACGCCTTGGCAGACTGGAATGCAGTGTCGCCAGTGACAATACCGCCAGCCTGAAGATGTGCTTTCGTGCCGGATTAGCAGCAGTGGCTCTCACCACCGGGCCAACCGGCAACCCTACGCTTGAGCTGCGTTCGCCAGAACACACGAGAAGTACTACCATCTCACTACAAGAAGGTGAACTACTGTGTCGCAACCCGTCTTAGGCATTCTTACGCTATATCTGAACGATGCTAAGCAACTCGAAGAGAGAAGTGTGTATCGGAGGATGATTATCGAAGGCGGCAAACTCGGACTGGATGTGTTTGTCTTTACGCCTATGGATGTACACGCCTCGAAAGATCAAGTCTACGCGATGGTCTATGATTCCAAAACCGGGAAATGGTCCCGTAAGTGGCGAGCTGTGCCGACTATGATCTTTGATCGCTGCCGTATCCAGAAAAGTGCCCGCTTCCAGCAACTCCTCCGCTTCCGTGCCCGCTACAATCATCTGACCTTTCTGAACCGGCCACTGCGCAACAAATGGACCATTCACCAAACCTTCTCACAAAAGCAGCGGTTCAAGCAGCATCTCCCGAATACGCTGCTCTATCAGTCTTCCACTGATCTCAAAAAGATGCTGAGGAACCATTCCGTTGTCTACGTCAAGCCGATTAACGGTACTGGCGGACGCGGCATTCTTCGTATTGATAAAAAGGGTAGTGCACAGGGCATCTTCGATATTCAGGGCCGCCGGCAGAACCGCCGCATTATCGCTCCCCGCAAGGTCTCGTCCTCTCAGCTTGACAGTGTAGTTCGCCAGTGGTGTATTGGAACCACCTTTCTCGTACAGCAGGGCATTCCTCTGCGCCTGCCAAGCGGACGCTACCATGATTATCGAATGCTGGTTCAGAAGAACGGGCATGGTGTATGGGAACTGACAGGGATGGCCGGACGCGTTGGCGCGGCGCACAGCGTAACCTCCAACCTGCATGGCGGCGGCCATGCTGTTCGGGCTGAGAAGCTGCTCAGAAGCTGGCTCGGCAGTCAAGAGAAAACCACGAGGGTGATGAAGACGGCCGAGAAGCTGGGTATCGAAGCTGCTGCCTATCTGGAAGACTGCTTCAGCTCCCTCTGCGAGCTTGCCTTAGATCTTGCCATTGATCGTGAAGGGAACATCTATATCCTGGAGGTCAACCCCAAGCCTGCCCGCGAGGTCTTTCTCCGGTCCGGCGACACGGAAACCTATCGCAAATCGTTGGTACGGCCGCTGGAATATGCAATGTGGGTATATAAGAACAAGAACACACCGAGTTCAGCGATGACGACTGAGGAATAAAGTTGGTACAGAACAGCAAACAACGGCTCCCTCACACAGCAGGGGCCGTTGTTCTATTATTTCAGGATTTGGTACGTTCCAGAGCTACTTACGTGAAACCAATCGGCAATCCAAATGACCTCCAGAAACCATCCTAGAGTAAAGATTGCTCCAACAGGGCCTGTCTGAGCACTTCCACCTTATCTGTTCTTTCCCAAGGTAGATCAACATCGGTACGGCCAAAATGCCCATAGGCTGAAGTTTGCTTATAGATTGGCCGACGCAGGTCCAGTTCCTTCATGATTCCAGCCGGGCGCAGGTCAAAGTTTGTACGGATCAATTCAATAATCTGTGTATCACTAACTTTGCCCGTGCCATAGGTATTTATGGCCAAAGATACCGGACGGGCGACCCCTATGGCATAAGCGATCTGCACTTCGCATTTCTCCGCAATACCCGCTGCGACAATATTTTTAGCCACATATCTGGCGGCATAAGCACCTGAGCGATCCACCTTCGTAGGATCCTTCCCAGAGAAGGCACCACCGCCATGGCGGGCATATCCTCCGTACGTATCTACTATAATCTTCCTTCCGGTCAGACCTGCATCCCCATGCGGACCACCAATCACAAATCTGCCTGTCGGATTGATGAGAAATTTCGTTCCCATATCCAATAACTCCTCAGGCACAACTGGCCGGACGACATGCTCCATGATATCTCTTTGGAGCTGCTCATGCGTAATTTCTTCATGATGCTGTGCAGAGATTACAATCGTGTCCACCCGACTTGGCTTGTCTCCGCTGTACTCTATGGAGACTTGTGTTTTCCCGTCAGGTCGCAAATAAGCAAGCAAGCCATTTTTACGAACTTCAGCCAATCTTCTTGCTAACCGGTGCGAGAGTGCAATAGGAAGGGGCATAAGTTCCGGCGTTTCATTAACCGCAAACCCGAACATCAGCCCTTGGTCACCGGCCCCCATAGCTTCGTCTTCATCAACCTGGCCTTCGCCCTCACGGGCTTCATAAGAACTGTCTACACCCACGGCTATATCCGCCGATTGCTCATTCAGGGAGACAAGCACAGCACAGGTCTCGGCATCAAACCCGTACTTGGCCCGCGTATAGCCAATCTCTTGAATAGTGCTGCGCACTATGGTCTGGATATCCACATAGCTGGACCGGGAAGATATCTCGCCAATTACCAGCACCAGCCCTGTTGCGACGGAGACCTCGCAAGCTACACGCGCACCCGGATCATTCTTAAGAAAAGCATCCAGTATAGCATCAGAGATCTGATCACACATCTTGTCCGGATGCCCTTCCGTTACCGATTCTGATGTGAAAATATTTTTATTAACCTGCATAAAATCACTCTCCTTAGATATTTCTCTTCGAGCACTGAAACGCTTTGCCTTTAAATCTTAATGCTTAATGTAATTCCAGACCCAATCGGCAGGATTGTAGAACGCAACTGATCATGACAGTTCACCAATTGATTATAGTTTTCTATAGGTTCACTCATAGCCTTCGAAACCCCCATAGGTTTGAATAGCGTATCATCTGTGATCAATACACCTCCGGGAGGCAAAAGCCTGACGCAGTCGTCAATCATCCGAGGGTATAAAGATTTATCGGAATCTTGAAATATGATGTCAAAGGGTTCAGTAAAAGATTGAATAACCTGACTGGTATCTCCATGAATTACTTCCACTACTTCATCCAGCCCTGCGGCAGCCACATTCTTTTTGGTTATTTCGCAGAACTGTCTGTCATACTCTATTGAAATTAACCTGCCACCTGTTTCCTTGAGGGAGGTTCCGAGCCAAATACTCGAATAACCAAGACATGTACCCATCTCCAATACTCTTGTGGCGCCTTTCATTGTTACGAGCAGGCCGAGAAGCTTCCCCACTTCAGTTCCAACGCTCATATCGTGATTCTGTAACAACTTGCCTTGGTACTGAACTTTTTTCAGGTATGGATTATCCGGCCTAATATATTCGTTAATATACTTGTAGATTATGGGCTCTATAAATTTCTCCATGTACATCCGTATCCTCTCACCTCTTCCTGATAACATATGAATTCCGGGTGTTGCCGCATGCATCTATGACAGTACCTGTCTCAAACCCTCGAACAACACCTTCTCGGCTTCAAAACACTTCATTATTTCCAAGCTGATATACGGCAGGTTCTCAGTTATGCGCTTTAAATGTTGATTGGCTTCCGATATTTGATCTTTGATTTGTCTATCCAAGGCTTCTCCTTCCGCACAATCAACCGTACCCTCCCTCATAAACAGTTCTTCCTTCATTAATATCAGATCCGAAAGCTCGCCAAAGTCCTGTTTGTTCAAAAGAGCCTCTGAAATGCCTCTCCACAATTCGGAGGATTGCTTGCACCGTTCACTCATCTCCGCCAGCCCCTCCACACCGGTAATGTCTCTGGCCATACTCAAATAGCTGGAGTACATACTACGGAACCCCTTACCTCCGGTGCCTGCTGTTTCAATATGAATGAAGGTCTGAAATAAATAGCTGATCAACGGCAGATCAGGATGGATTGAAGGGAATTCCCGCAATTCCTCCGCCCAGACTCTCATCCCTTCCAAACCGAATTTCCTGATCGGCGGCTGCAGCATCTGATTACAGGTTTCCAGAATGCTCTCAATCACAACTTGTTGTAAATCGACACGGTCAGCATTCACCTTATGAACCGTAATTACAGCATTATTAGGCGGATATGGTTTGCACTTCATGCCATGGGCGGTTCTGTATGTATCTAGCGAAAGGGTCTGAGGCTTGCCCCCACGGTCCGAGATATATACCGTATCTTTGCCATAATCGATTCCATAGACGACAAAGGCATGCTGTCCGAAATGACTGTTCGATTTGAAGTACGGCAATTCGGCTATATTCCCATAGACGATTGCAGGCTTTCCTTGTAGCAGCAGCTCCCATACCTGCTTCTCAGACTTATTGCAGCTGGACGTGGTTGTTAGCTCCATCTCAATCTGCAGGCGGCTGCAAAGCTTGTTTAAAAAATCCGGGAATTTCCCGTTTCTGCATCCTACAAAAGGATTCTGCATTCCCTTGCTGTACCAGTTGACAAAGCCGATTCCACCGGCCAGCCCGAACAGGAAGTCTTCATCATAGGAATATCCCATATCGTTCAGCACTTTCATTAGCGAGGTCGTCTCACAATGCTTTCCTTTAATATGGAAAAAGTCATTCAGCACAACCTTATCCTTAATGAATTCCGGCTGTTCACTCATTCATTCTCCCCCCACTACTTCAACTGCAGGTCATACTTACTCAACAAATTTGCAATATATCCATTGACCTCCTGGTAAGGGTAGTCCAATAGGGTTCCAACTGCCACACTCCTCACAGCTGCTTCTATCAGATCTTCCTTCACATCTTGCTCCATCAATTCACTCTTCAGATTAATGATCAACTCCAAAGCTCTTCTTGTAGCAGCTTCATTAATCTCCTTGACCGTTAGCTCATGCCCACGCTGTATCGTCCCCAAAGGACTGATCAGCATTGCCAGCTCGTCAGACAGAATCTTCTGTTCTGCTGAAGTAACGAATATAGTTCTCTGTCCTTGCTCTAGTGCAGTGGACTGACAGACCGGTTTTAATCCAAGCACATGGAGATCATCACGATTAATACTATCTTTAAGCCCTCTGCTATCCACAGAGGTAGCTAGATTCAACACTGTGCTCCCTGACTTGAAGCAGGAAGCGTACTGTGTGCAGAATCCATGAATGATCGTTGGAGGCAGTGCAAGAAACAAATAGTCGCATTTCGCTGCAACCTTATCTATCTGGTCCCAGTTGCAGCGAAATGCGGAGCTTATTGCTTGTGCAGCTTCCTCATTCAAATCACACACATACAGCGAGCAAGTTGTCGACAACTTGGCGGCAAGGACTTTCCCGAGCTTCCCGACTCCAACAATCCCCACCTTAATTTCACTATTCATAACTATCACCCTTGTTACATGAATTTAATTTTCTTCAGTGGATATTGTTTTCTTCAGTGAATATTTTGTTCCAGTCAATGCTGCCCGGCTTCAATGACTCGTCCATCACCTTATAGACCCGCTCCTTATCAAGCATCCGCACGATCACCTGAATATCAAATTGTCGGTGTACGGCCTCCTGAACGTTTCTCAGCACCTCTACACTCTCATAGTCCTGCGCAATTTCCACAGCGATGATAAGGTCCGAATCTTTGTTGTAATGAATGAAATTACAGCCTGTCCCGCTTACTGACAATACACATTCTTCCAGATCCAGCCTCTGGATATATCTGTTGTTAACACAAATCCTATCGTAGACTCGCCCCAAATGCCGAATAGTTCTGAAAGGTGAGCCACAGCTACATCGGGTCCCCTGGATCTTCACTAGATCCCCTGTTCTGTAGCGGATCAACGGAAAAGCCTGGTGGGTTAAAGCCGTAACAACCAATTCACCGGCTTCCCTGTCTGGCGCGACATCGCCTGTCTCCGAGTCAATCAATTCAAAATAAAACCGGTCTTCCGCTAAATGCTGCTGACCGTGCTCACAAGGCAACGATAAGGAATTTGTCTCGCTGGACCCGTATACGCTCACTAGTTCAACGCCCCACATTTGTTTGAGCTTTTCCAGCTTCGCATTTGAACAGGTTTCACCAATGTAGAAAATCCTTTTCAAATTCACATCGCCAGGCTCATAATTTTTTTGCTTCAACAAATCATAGACTCTGATCGCACGAGTAGGTGAGCATACAATAGAACTCGGCTTCAGATTCATGAGCATCTCCGCTACCCTGTCCATCGGGCAAATAGAGTTCTTAGCACCTACGGACACAACGGTTGCGCCAATATTCCAATATGCCTTCTCCAGATCAAAGGATGCAAATGCCAACTCATAGGGAATCATGATGAACACGACATCATCACGGGAATAATAATGCAGTAAGGCATCCGTGACCCGGGCTATATTCTCTTCCCAATCCTGCTTGGTCATGAAGGAAGAGGTATGTTTACCTGTGGTCCCTGTTGATTCGCCATATCTCACAACCTCGCTCATAGGAACAGCCAAGAATCCATAGGGATATTGTTCCTTCAAATCATTTTTGGTTGTATACGGAATCGATTCCATGTCCTTCAGATCATGAATATGATCCGTCATGTCCCCATCGTTATACTTTTGTTGGTAAAAAGGAGAGCTTCGGGTTGCATGGGCAAGCTGCTTTTTAATATAAGTGAGCGCCCTCTCCTGGAGATCGTCATGGCTTAATTGGGATATCGCCTGAAGCTCGTCCAAGTACCGGGTAATTTCGCTGTTCATCTCTTTCATCAAAGCGCTGTGTTCAGCTTTCATATCATCATCCTCATCAAAATATAATCTGACACTTGATATGACTAGGGTTGAACAGCATCTCTTCAAATCCTGCTGCGGCATCGGCACTGCATTTTTCCAGAGTAACCATTGGTTCTACCCTGGCGGAATTCTTCTCAAGAAACTTGATGACTTCCTCAAATTCTCCTGTACCTCCAATGCTCCCCCGAACCGTCAAAGCCTTCATCGTGATCTGCTTTACATGCTGCAGATTCCCGGACTCATCAAATCCAATGTAAGAGATACATCCGGAGGGATTCGCCAACTGAATGGCCAGATCCAATCCGGCAATGGTTCCCGAGGTTTCCAAGATGTAGTCAAATCCCTCTTCATTGTAAAGCTCGGCATAACTGCCGCCAGCAGATTGCATTTCCTTAACAGCCCTATACACGCTCAGATCAGGCTCTTCGACTACTTGTCTAATCGCAGCCACCCGTTCCTCCTGCCGATCGCATACATGAAGATTAGTGAATTGATAATGGTGCTTTAGCAGAAGATATTGAGCTGTACCAATAGCGCCACAACCAATAATCAAAACCCTTGCGCTGCGCTCCTCACTACTCATGCCCAAGCTTTTCAGGGAATGTAGTGCAACCGCAAAACACTCGGTTAACGCAAACACACGATGGGGCAGCTTTTGCTCTGAACGGTATAGATACTTCCTATTAATAATGGCAATTTCACGAGCATATCCATCTATGGTAATACCGAACTTCTCAACGCGGCTGCATAAATTCTTATCCGACTGACAGCTAGAGCAGTCTCCACACCAGCAGGAGCAGTCTCCAGTAACATAATCACCGATAGCAAAGAACGTTTCGCCAGCAGGGACAGCGACAATCTCCCCGGACCATTCATGTCCAAATATCAACGGATAATAACAAGGACCACTATAATTCCCCTGATATAATTTTATATCCGAGCCGCATAAACTGACTCTATTCACCCTTACAGCAACCTCGTGCTGCTGTAGTTCAATTCTGATTTCGCTCTCAACAACCTCAATGGCTTCAGGGCCAATGATCCGTAATGTTTTCATGCCTATCCCTCTCATCTGCTCATTCGTCTAATACTAATTGAAATAATTGACCTATTTTCGCGAATTGCTCAGCTGCATCTTTAACCCTGTCGGACAGTTTAATCTGATTTAATCCCCACCATAAATACCAGTTAGAATGCTTGGTCACTCTCTCTTGGATCATGTCCAGCACCGCTTCGTCCCGAAGCAAGGAGGGTTCAAAATAATATCTTGGGACAGCCAGATTATCATATTTGGTTATGACGCCTTCTTGAATGGCAATTTCATACAATCGGGTGGAATCAAAAATACGGTAGCCAAAGTTAAAATAGACCTGGATTGGCTTCTCCGCCGATGACGGTGCAAGTTCTTCCATTAAATCCAGCGTTTCCGTCAGAGTCTCTACCGTTTCTCCCGGAGAACCCAAAAACACACAATGCATAGGCTCTATCCCATATTGAAGTACCAGGTGATGGGAGCGGATAATATCTGCTTTCTTATAATTTTTGCGGAGTTTTCTCAGAATGGAATCTGAACCAGAATCACTTCCGAATTCAATCTTACGGCAGCCCGTTTCCGCCATTAATTGAACAAGTTCGTCAGTTACCCTCCCAGGATTCAACATACAGCCCCAGGGCATATTCACCTTCTTTTCTTTCATTAATTTGCATATTGTTAGGGCATGCTTATATGGCAAATTGAACAACCCGTCGACGATTTCAAATGCCTTCAGCTTGCCCTGCTCCTGAATCTTGATGATTTCATCAACAATCTTCACGGGATCTCTCAGTATGACATTGGGGCCATCGATCTTTGGATTATTGCAGTAAATACACCTCAGCTCGCAGCCTTTTTTGGTCTGAATCGTTTCAACCGTCTTGTAAGATTCAGTAGTGGTGTTATACTCGAATGTAAAATATCTCTCATCGTAAAATTTATGATCCGGAAACAGGCATTCACTGAAGTCAATAGAATAGTCAGGCGCCTTTGCATACAATTGATCCTGCCCATCGAAATACAAGATACCGGGTACATCGTCCACCTTCTTGTGATGCTGCATCCTTTCAAGGAACATTGGCACAGAGCATTCTCCCAGTCCTGCAATTCCGTAATCCGCCTTGGTATACCGCAGCAATTCTTCCGGAATCAATGTAAACCCGGGACCTCCCAGAAAGATCGAACAAACCGGGAATAACTCCCGGCAAATACGAACGACCTTTAACAATATTGGGGGGTAAAAAACAGGCTCTAAATAACTCAAAGAATCAATATTTCTGACAGAAATCCCTATAATCTCTGCTTCAAAGCCTTCCGTTCCTTGACTTAAGGCTTCATAATCATCTTCTTCAAAACAAAGATCAATACACTTTACATCATGTCCTGCCGCTTCTGCAGCCGTTGCAACAGTCACCATTCCGATCGGAAGCGCCGGACGCAATGACTTTTCCTTGTTTACGGCAATAAATAGTACCCTCATACTACCTCCAACCCTCATATAGATAGTCTACATGCACATTCCAATCTCAATCTGGTGCAGAATCTCCGCGAATTCACTTAACTCATCCGGATAATTATGTTGATGCAGCACAACGCGAATGGCATGACAACGTTTGGAGACGGATACATACCACCCTCTTTGTTCCAGCTCTTCCATGGCTCTAATGGGATCTTTGGATTTGATCATTACAATGTTTAAATCAGGCTGACACAGAATTTCAAGCCCTTTGACGGTTAATGCCGGGATCAAATGATCTTTTAGTTTAAAATAGTGCCTGGTCATCGCTCTGAATCCCTTGTGACCCAAATGCTCCATCACAGCGTATACTGAAATTACGCCCGCACCTGTACGAGTTCCCGAGAATGTTCTGTGATTGGGGGTATGAATGAAAAAAGACTCAAAGTTCATATAATTTTGAAGTCTCTCATCCCGGAACAAGATGAACCCCGAAGGAATAACCGACAATCCGTATTTATGGGGATCGACTGTTATGGAATGCACCCCGTTAATGCTAAAATCAAACTCTGGTAATTCATATCCCAATTCTTTGGCAAAGGGAATGATATAGCCTCCGGATGCTGCATCGACATGGAGATAGATATCATTCTCTTCACATAGGTAGGCAATCTGGGCAATTGGATCAATTGCCCCTGTTTCGCTAGTGCCTGCTGTCACAAATACAGCCACTGTGTTCTCTGTAATAAGCTGATTCACTGATGAGGGAATCGCTCGGAAATTGTCGTCCAGCTCTGCTAACTTGAGCCGGATTCCCAGCAGATTCGCTGCTTTGACTACTGAAAAATGAATGGATTCAGGCGCCACAACCTCAGGAGAAGAGATATTGCGCTCTTCTCCTCTTTTTTTGGCGGCGTACATGGCAAGAAGATTAGCTTCAGTACCACCGGAGACGGCATTGCCTACAGCCCCCGGCAGTCCCAACAGCTCTCCCAGCTTCTTCATCACATTGATTTCAATATTCCTGGCATCCGGGAATAGTCTAGGATCTCCAAGATTCGTACTGATGGCCTCCATATAAGCAAGTTTGGCAATATCAAGCGGCTCTGTACAGATCGAATTCAGAATATGCCTGTTTTGGTAAGTGCCACAAGCTGAATGGATCTCTTCAAGTACCCGGGAAGCATCCTGGCCTTCTTCAGTGAACAGACACTGCGTGCTCTTCATCCTGATCCCACCCGTTGTTCTGAATTCCTTTCCTGATTCCGTTCAAGTATTCATAACTTTTCTGCAAGGCTGCTTCATAGATATCTGCATGGTGATACAGCTCCACACTAATGAATCCTTCATATTGTTCGGAGGACAGGACTTCAAGCACAGCCCTCAAGTCGATATCGCCATCTCCCGGGATTAGATGATAATGCACTCTGCTCTTAATATCCTCGATATGAATATGGGCAGAATACTTGCAGGCCTTCCGGATCTTATCCAAAAGGTCATCCTCGCAGCATTCAACATGTCCGATGTCCATGTTAAGTTTGAATTTCGGTGACTGGACAGCTTCTATTATTTCAATGGCTTGTCCAGTTGTTTCAATGAACATACCCGGCTCCGGCTCAATTGCAAGAATGATGTCGCGGGCTTCTTTCAGGCACTCTTGAATTCCTTCAATCAAGTAGCGTCTGGCTTCTTCATCTCCAACCGTTTCTTTTTTATAGCCGCTTGAAATGTTAACGACTGGAATATTCAACTTTGTGGCGATATCTATAGATTTTTTAATGCACTCAATTCTAATCTTTCGCTCAGCTAGTACAGGCGAAATAAGGGAGGGTTCATGGGCTTCTTCACTCAGAAGGTCTGAGCAGCCCGTTGCCAAACATGCAGGTATGAGATTTTGGGTTTTCAAAGCCTGCTTGATTTGGTGCAATTTATCTTCAGTGACTTGATAAGGATGTAAGTGGGCCTTATGAAGTGACAGCTCAATGCCTTCATACCCGTACTTCTTCACCTCTTCAATGGCCTTTACCACATCCATATTCCTTAAACCGTTGGCATTATACGCAATTTTGAACATAACAATCCCTCCGCTTCCTCGTCTTATGAATTTAAATAATTGGTAACCAAAGAGGCCAGATCATCTTTCGCTCCCACATAAGGCTCCGATAATCTCTTATACAGATCAGGCTGACGTCCCCACAACGACCAGAATAAAGTCTCTTTGAAAGAGGTATCCACTTGCCTCAAGCTTCTTAATTCATTCATATCGAGTTCCGTGATAATGACTCCAGGCTCTTTATCAAGGCTCTCAATCATACCCCGAGGACCCGCCACCGAACTGTGTCCCTCAAATTTAATGCTGACCTTTCTGCCAGAACGAACTCCTTCTATTCCACCAACTATGCTTGCATACAGGGTATAGCAAACATTCTGAACAGAGTTAGCAATCATGCAGGACTTGGTAGTGGAAATGTTCTGAGTCAACGAGCCACCTGGTATGCAGATAATCTCCGCCCCTCTGAGCGCCAAAATTCTGGGCATTTCCGGAATCCAGAAATCAGAACAGATACAGACTCCTAGTTTGCCGAATGGAGTATCCACCAGCATTTGCTCCGTTCCAGCTTCAATGTTGCTCAACTCAGAGGAATACCGGTGTATTTTCCGGGCCTTTCCGACAATTTCACCTTCATCATTTAACAATACGCAGGAGTTATAATACTTATCGTTGTCCCTTTCGACAATTGTCCCGCACAAAATATAAGTGGTGTACTTTTTTGCTAGCTTGCCTAATGCCGTTGTGATGTTTCCGGGGATCGTATCGTCGATTACCCCCTTCAAATGAGCTCTATTCGGCATATACCATGGCGCCCCTGTAAAAAATTCAGGCAGGCACAGCAGGTCGAGCTTATTATTCTGGAGCGTAGTATCCACAAGTTCCAGGACTTTCTCCAGCGCCTCAATAGGATCATCCACCCATTGCACCTGCAGCAGTCCAACTTTAACCTTGTCCATTAAGCCACCCTCTCCCAAGTTAACTGATATAGAAATCCTTGAAATGCGGATTCTCCTCCAGTTCTCTTCTGATTTTCGTCATATTCAATTTGGCATAAAGAATCGTTTCCTCCGCATCCGCTATCGCTAACAGATCCTTCTGGCGAGTGTACTCCGTACTGTAGGATTCCAGTCCGACAGGACTTTGCGCAATAATACTTCCCCCCATATAAGTGAGGCGTGCAATTGTGTTTTGTCCACAACTGCTAGCCAGAATGAAATAACAGCTGTTCTCCGTAGCTCTGGCCACAGCCAAATGTCTGGTCGAATTTTTGTAGGTATGCGGAATCTGGGATGGACAGACAATAATTTCGACCTTATTGCGAAAGAATTCACGAGTAGATTCCGGGAAATTCACATCATACCCCATAATAATCCCTATTTTCCCAATTTCCGTGTCCACGATGCAGACATCATTACCTTCAGCCACAAAGAATCTTTCCAACTGATAGATAAATCTTCTCCGGTATTTGCCCGCAATCCGGCCATCGGGACTGATTAATACTGCAGTACTGTATATCTTGGCATCCGCTGCTTCAATGAAGCCCGCAACAATATGCACACCATGCTTCCTGGCCCTTTCAATCAGCCTAGTACAGATTTCTCCATCCTCTGTCTGGGCCAGCTCCTTCATCTTGGGTAGATTAAGCGATGTTGCAAAAGCTTCAGGAATCGAAATCAGCTTTGCGCCTTCAGCTGCACATGTATCAATCATATGGATTACATTGGTTAAATTGTGCGTATAATCGTTTGCTCTTACATTGGGCTGGATTACCGCAACTTTTAGATGTTCCATAAAAATACCTCTCTTGTATGTGCTTTGTAGGCCTACTATCTTTTAGATACGGCCAAGTTAATATCCTCAGCAGTAACCTTCCAATGTTCCAATCCAGCTTGCTTCAGAATCTCCGCGACCTCATCGACTGTATAGGACGATTTCAATTCTCTCAAGAAATCATCCTGACCTGAACTGATATATTGCAGGATGAACGAGATCATGCCTTCATCGGAATCGCGGGCAATATCATACAAGTAAACACTACCGTCAGGCTTGCACACACGGTTAATTTCCTTCAAAACCGCGATTGGATTGCTCCACTTGTGAAAAGCAGAATAGCTGTATACGACATCGACCGAATGATCTGCAAACGGAAGATCCTCCATCTCCCCATACCTGAATTCCACCATGCCAGGTGAATTGCAGATCGCTGCCAGCGCCGCATTTTCTTCTGCAACTTGCAACAAATTTTCGTTATCATCCACACCGATAATATCCAGCTTGCTGTTCTGCCCGCCGATTCTTAAGGCCAATAATCCTGTTGCAGTGCCAATATCCAGCACAACATCACCATCGTGGCAGAAATCAATCACCTTCGTTGTCACTTTTCCCATAGGCACAATCATGGAGCTTCTGATATTCAAATCGTAATCTCTGCAAATCTCCAAGGAATGAAAATAATCCTGATCATTGGCCACTCTGGCCTCCAACTCGAAAATTTTGCCTCGTCTCATATTGGCTACCTCCGGATCTACTTTAATAGCTGAAGCAATATCGTTCCTGTAGCGTTAGGCTGCGGCAATCCATAGTTCTCCTCCGAGTAAAACATCTTGCTGATGTTCTCCATGTAATACCAGCCCTTGGGGAATGTGACTTCCACATATTCCTCTGTCAGCTCCAGCAATCCCCATTCCACCATCTGATTGATTTGATCAGCGAAGACCTCCATCATATCCTTGCCGTGCATTCTACGAAAATCCTCGCGGTAGAATCTCAGTAGCTTGATTCCAAGCACCATCGTACGGACCATTCGCTCTTGATCAGTTACATATTTACCCATGACGACAGAATACGTTTCTTCCTTCACTTTTCTGATATACTCCCTGATATCCGGCTCATTCAGATACATACTATGGTTCAAGTACCCATAAGCCCCGGAACCGATAGCAAGCATAGGCTTGCCTTCGTACCATGTATGGGCAACATGTCTGGTCATCGCGCATGTTTTGGATATAAGCACTTTGCCATTAGTATCTGGAATCGTGAAGTAATTGGCCTCAGACTCAATCTCCAAAACATGCGGGCTCACAAAGTCGATGTCCGATACCGAAAGGAATCCCGCATTGTGTAGAATTTCCACGGATTCCCAATACATTTCCTGTTGAATTTTTTCGTCAGGGCATTTCGGTATAATTCCCCGCTCCATGCGCAAGTACAGAGGCGAGGATGGAAGGACTGTATATTGATATAATGAGAATGAGTCTACCAGTTTCAAATCAATCATTCCGGTTAATGTGTCTCTCCACTCTTCTTCGGTTTGACCGGGCAAGCCCCACATCAAATCCGCACATACATGTTTGATTCCGATCTTCTTCAACATGGAAATCGTTGCGATGGCCTGATCACCACTATAGTTTCTTCCAATTCTTTTCAGTAGTACATCATCCAGCGCCTGTACCCCGATGCTAACCCGGTTAATTCCATACTTCATGAACACCTTAGCCTTCTCCTCGGTAATATCAACAGGGGTAGTCTCTATCGTAATAGAGGCATCCTCGGCAATGTTAAGTTCCCGATATAAGGTTTGGAACAGATCCTCTAATTGCTCCGCACTAAGCGTGGTCGGTGTCCCCCCACCAAAATAACCGGATACAAACTTGGCGTTCTTCACATAGTCCTGCTTGGCATAATTTGTGATCTCAAGCTTTAAGGCTTCGAGATATTCTTGTAGAATTTTGCTTCTTGTCGTGAACTTATTGTAAGGGCAACAAATACAAACGTTATTGCAGAAAGGGACATGGATATAAAAAGAAAACTCCTTGGAATCATCCTGTCCCGTTGCAAACATTTCCTGCCCAGACAGCTTCCCCACATTGCATGGATACCATCTGACAAACTCTACATCGCGCTCAGGATATTCCCTCCAGAAGCTGGAATCACTAATTACATTCGAATTTTCGCTGCTCATATCGATTTCCTTTCCAGTTCATATTTCACTTCGGACTTCCTTTTGTTCAATTGAGTCATTACTTCTTCCAATGATTCAACCCCTGTATTCAATGCTCTGATCTCAATATCGTTGGAATACAGCATCTGAACGACATGCGGAATCACTTTGCATGAATCGTTCCTTGTTGTCAGCAAAAAGCTATTCTGTGAACAAGAAATATCCTGAGCCGTGGTATCATCCACCAGCAGCTCTCTTAGCTTCATTTCAAGCGCAGCATCAATCCCACCGTTAACAGTTACCGAAAGATAGTTCACTTCATGATTCTGATGAATCAGTTCGTCTACTGTGCCTTCCTTTTGAACCTTACCGCGATCCAGAAAAATGACCCTGTCACAGATTTGTTCAATTTCATACAGGTAATGGGTAGAAATAATGGCCGAAACTCCATACTCCTTCATTTTTCTGATGTATGACCAAATCTCATTTCTTGTCAATGGATCAATCCCTACCGTGGGCTCGTCCATGATGAGAAGCTTCGGCTTGTGCAAAATGGATTTCAGAATAACAATTTTCCGTTTATTCCCTTCTGAAAGATCACAAATTTTAGTGTCCAGGTACCTGTCCAGGCCCAGGAGTGCCAGTTCATCTGAAAGAGAGAAAAAATCGACGTCCCGCATGACGCATTCATTCTTCAGGAACTCCCTCACCTTGAGCAAATCCGGTAGCCCGGTATATTGATTGATGACTCCAATATACTTACTAATCTTTTTTACGTTCTTGGAGGCATGTCCAAATACCGTAGTCTCTCCCGAGGTTGGCCTTAACAATCCGCAAATGATTCTCAGCAGCGTAGTTTTTCCAGCACCATTTTCACCGACAAGGCCCAAATACTCCCCTTGGTTCAAATTGAAGTGAATTTGTAGTGTGAATTTATCCCCATACGACTTTACAAGCTCTTTAACTTCTACAATATTCATACATCCGCTCCACTCATTATCTCTTAGTGACTGCTGCTTTAAATGAGAATACACCCATTAAGAAGGACACCACCGCATAAATCAGTAAGATGATATAGCTGGACAATAAGCTTCCTATTTCAATTTGACCACTAAGCCCATAGCGGAATAGCTCAATGGATGGCGTAATAGCAAAATAGCGTACTACATTGGACAAAGGCCCCAACTGATCCACAGGGAAGAAGACGCCACCAAAGAACATCGCTGGAATAAGGAAGAAATTCACCATTCCTTCAAACGCCAAATGGTTGGTGAACGCACCGACCATCATCCCTAAGCCGGCGTAAATAACAACGGAAATAATGTAGGAGAAAATAATCGAGGAGACATGTACGATTTCCAAATCAAAGAATATCATTCCAATTAATAAAGCAGCAGCCGTAGGCAAGATGCATTTAATCATTGCACTGAATAGACGGGACAGAATAAATGCGCTGTAGGATACCGGTGATAGAACCACATCATCGATCAGCCGCCGTTCCCTATCCGATATCGTTGTAAATCCCGCTGAGAACGTAACGCTGAACATAACAGCTACACCCAGGATTCCCGGAGCAGAGTGTATAAAGTTTTCCTGTCCACCATGTAAAGATACCAGACCGAATGCGATCATCATCACTACCGGCTGCAGCATGCTGACTACTATAGCAATTTTAACCCTTGTGTACTCTATCAAATCGGCCTTTAATATGGTAATAACCTTTTTGAAATAGTTTCCCCTGCGCTCATTCGTTGCCTTCGATATACCCGTGGACATGGTCAGCCTCCTAACATCATAATTTCGGATTTCCACTGTAGTAACGCTCGAAATCACCTCTAAAAAAACGCTCCTTGCTACTTTTCAACGAATCCAGGTGAAGATTTTCACATAAAATATCCTCATGGTTCCCCGCTGTTACCGATACATTCTCACTGGTGCCTATCTTGAACACCAGTCTTTTTGGAAGCAAAGTAGAGTTACAAAAAATTGAGCTGCCACCCATATAGCTGTCATTTACTAAAGTATGGGTGCCAATCGAACTGGCAAACACAAAATAGCATTGATTCTCATATGCACGGGCTTGACAAATCGCTGGCACAATCGACTTCAGGCTACTAAAAATGTTGGCTAGACAAACAATCATTACTACATTATTAGTAAAATAATCAGTACACAGGGATGGAAAAAACAATTCATAACCAATGATCAATCCGATTCTTCCAAACTTAGTATCGAAGTAAGTGACCTGTTCACTTGATGCCTCCAGAAAATGAATTTCTCCACTCCACAGTACCCTTCGTCTATAACGATGCTCAATATGGCCATCCGGATTGATCACAATGGCAGTATCGAAAATTTCATCCTTCTCACTGCGTTCTATGATTCCGGCAATGATATAGACCTTGTGGGCTCTGGCCAGATCACTGATGGTTTGTACGATTACACTACTTGCCAAATGCTCAGCAACCTTATGAAGCTGCATGAAATTAATACCTGTGGCAAAAGCCTCCGGCAAACAGATCAGCTCCGCGCCTAACTTCACAGCACTTTCAATCTTGGATACTGCACAATCAAGATTCGTATGAACGTCTCCTTGGATGATATTCATTTGGATCACGGCTACTTTAGCTGACCGGCTTAATAATGCCATAACCATGCCCCCCGTTCATAAGCGCATTTCCTTAACAAGCTCTATACTCATAGCCATAGGACCATCTTCTTTCACTTTCCATGCGACGCTATGAAAATCATGGAGTATAGGAACGACCTCCGCCATGGAATATGATCCCCTCCAGGATTTAACAAAATTCCGGATCATCCAATCCCCGTAATCAAGCCCTTGCAGCTCGCGAATCCTGTATTCTGCGAATGGTTCAAGCAAATCTCTTCTCAGGTCATTAATCAACGCCATGCCCCCGGGTGCCAACAACCGTACAATTTCACTTATTACAGCATGCGGATCTTCCCATGTACGCAAAGCATTGATACTGAAAATAAGATCAAAGCTCTCATCACAGAACGGCATATCTGTGGCGGTGCATGAGAGCAGAGTACAACGACCAGCCAGCTCCGTACTCTCTATACGGTGCTGCATATATGCAACACAAAGCTCGGAATCCTCCTGCATCGTGATGTCAATCTGCCTGTTCCTATTCAGCATCTCAAAGGAAGCATTCCCCAGTGCCGCCTGAACTTCAAGGTACCTTGTACCCTGCGGACATTTCAGCAATTGATCCAGTATTTCGCTCTTGTACGTCAACTGCTCCTCATAATACCTGGAGAACAGTTCGATAGTGTCGGCAGTAATTGGTTCGCTGCTATGCTCCCTCTGTACGAATTGCATTGCCACTCTATTTCTCCCCGTCCTGTAAGATGCTTGAGATACTTGGCTTCACTTTGTTCTTAATGGCATGTATCAGCTGCTCTCCATCCACCGGAACCACACTTGAGATGATATTGAATTCAATCTTCAGGCGTTCCATCACGTCCCGTTCCACTCGTTGGCATTCTTCCTTGCTTAATACCAAGCCTACAATTAGCTCATCGCCCTTAATCTTCAGTGTGAAGAATTTCGTACCGCTGGCGGAGAGGATAATGGCCTCCAGATCCAGAAGCTGAATCCTTCTGTCCCCCATCACAATGCTGTCTGTAATCCGTCCATGATGCTCAAGAAACCGAAACGTAGAACCGCACGCACAGGACTGACTATGAATCGTACACAGATCGCCGGTCCGGTACCGAATTAGCGGCATCGCTTTGCCAAAGGAGGTTACTACCAATTCCCCTCTCACATCATCTCCCAGTACTTCTCCAGTACTGGCATCGATGATCTCACAATCGAGCTTATTCTCAACGATATGCATTTTTCCGAATTGACAGGACATCGCTATGGTATTCGTTTCGGTCATTCCGTAGAGCGGGTAGGCATCTGCTCCCCATGCTTCCTTAATAGCCTTAGCTTTTTCAATGGATGTGCCTTCCCCCACACAGAGGATTTTTTTAATCTTAAAATCATTCTTCAAATCATAGCCCAGTTTCATCGCTTCTTCGGAAATGTACAGCGCCCTGGAAGGGGAGCAAACCAAGGTAGTTGTCTCCGTGTCCTTTAGGATTTTAATGCTTCTCTCAACCGGACATGCCGATGACAGCATTCCAATGGCAATAGTTTTGGCGCCGATCAATTCCAAAGCCCGATCAATGTCCTGACCAACCAGAGCCAGCCCATAGGGTACAATAACTGCTACTGTATCCTGGTTCGTAATGAGGTTCGATAACAAGGTAGCCACGATACAATTGTTGGCGAACCAGTCATCTCCGGTGTAATAAGAATTTATCGGATCCCCTGTTGTCCCGGTGCTCTCACCATAACGAACAATTTCATCATGGCTGGCCGACAACAGCCCGAACGGATACTGACTCTTAATCTCTTCTTTGATGGTGAAGGGGAGAGCGCTGAACTCGCTCAATGCCTTAATGTCGTTCCATGAAATATTGGATTCTGTTAATTTCCCTTTATAAAATTCATTGTTCTGATATACATGCAGCAAAGTTTCCTTCACTTTGTGGAGTTGATATTCCCGCAATTGCTCTTTAGACAGGGCAAACGTATGGTTTACTTCATCCAGGATTTTCACTCTTCTGCTGACTATGTCGGTAATTGCATCATTCAGCACATCATTCATATTCAGCCGCCTTCTCATGCATTGAAGTACTGTGAATAATTTCAAGGACCAGATTATTGTTCAAATTATGAAAATGAGCATACGTATGGCCAAGTCTGTCCCCTCTGGTCATCATGATCATTTCAATGGATTGCTGCGTGAGCATGTATTCCACAATACTGTCGAATTGCTCCAAAGTGTCTATAGCAACAGCATAGTGTGACATCAAGCTTTTCTTGACCTCCTCACTATACTTGTTCCATTCCCCAATGGATCTGCATGTGAACAGCTCTAATTCCTGATTGTCTTCAAGCAATCTCAGCGAGTACCACCAGCCCGGTGTTCCATATTGTTTGGGAGCGATATAAGACGGACCATAATCAAAACCGGACAGTTCATAGTGGACAATACTTTCCAGGTAGTCTCTCAGCTGATCATTGAATTCTTCCGTATGATAATCCCCCAAATACAGCGCTATATGTCCCAGAGAAGTTGAATCGAAGATCTGTTTGTCATATTCACCTTCAAAATATTCATTCAAAATACTGTCGGTATCTTTTTCTTTTTTGTTACGGTATTCTTCCATAGCGGTACGCCACACTTGTTGAACTAGGGAGTTTTTAATTTTGCTGAAGGCCTCTTCAATACTGGCAACGACAACCGATTTCTCAACAGGAATCTGGCAGTCTCCCTGGATATTGCAGCACTCGCCCATTCTCTCCAGAATGACGTACTTCACTCCGCTGCTGGTCCGTTTGTTATCACATTCAATGCACTTCAAGATGCTTTCGGCATTGATTCCGTTTAACAGGCTCAAAACCGGATTATCTTTGAAAATCAAATGATATAGAATTTCATAGTGCAGCTTCACATCCTCATAACGAAGCTTCCCTAATCTGAAACTGATCTCAGCTGCAATACACATGCCAATCGCTACGGCTTCTCCATGAATAATCTCGCCAGAGGTGAGGAATTCAATGGCATGTCCAAACGTATGGCCATACTCCAGAATCACAGCATATCCTTTCTCACTCGGGTCTTTTTCCAGTATCTTGTTTTTGGACTCGGCAATCGTTTCAAATAAATAATACAAATCCTTAGCGCTAAACGCGGTCTTGCCTTTAATGAAGCTTGCAAGCTCCTCTAACAAATCTATATCTTGGATGAATGTATTCTTTACACCTTCCACGATTGCAGCCTTTATATTTCTAGGACTTTCAGTTTCTAAATATTTGAGGTCCGACCAGACAAATAGCGGAGCATAATATCTACCGATCTGGTTTTTGCCGGACGCGCCATTAATAGCCTGTTTGTTGCTTAAGGTACTGTCCGTTTGGCCCATAAACGTAGTGGGAATTTCAATATAGCGAACGCCTCTATAGATCAGACCGGCGGCCAAGCCGACAATATTGCCTACGACGCCTCCGCCAAAGCTAATAATTATACTATCCTTCGATATCTGATGCTCTATAAGGTAGTTACATAGGAACTCCAGGTTTGAGAATGACTTGTCCTTCTCCGAGCTCCCGATCAGCAGAACTTTGTGAAGGACATTTTTCTTTTGCAGAGCTTTCAAAAACTCATGACCGTGAATATCAAAAATAACCTGCTCACTAATGAAAAATACTTTATCAAAGGAATATTCATTCAGAACATCAGCAAATTGATCTGCTATATCATACTCGTAGTAAGCCCTTACCTTATCCTGTAAATGAAAGTCTATGTACTTACTTTTCTTTTCCGTCGTGATATCAATCATTTCATTCACCCCATTCAGAATTTGTACGCTGCAATTGAATTGCCATTCTAGTTATTCAGCGTCATGTAAGCGCTCATATCCAGGACTCCACTTCCGGACAGGCACATGACAATTGTGGTATTTCTGTTCTCTTCTTTAGCCTTCAGGGCTAAGTCAATCGTCCCCTTTAATGCGTGGGAAGATTCCGGTGCCGGGACGGCTCCATACAGCTTCGTAAACACAAGACCCGCCTCCAGAGCTTCTCTCTGTGAATAGGCCACAGCGTCGAGCAGACCTTTGTTTCTTAAAGCTCCAATGATTGGAGAACCGTTATGCTGTCTTAATCCTCCCACGTGGTTGGCTACGGGGATGAAATCTTTCCCTAACGTGTAAGACTTTGATTGTGGAGTTAAACCATAGGGGTCCGCCGAATCGTACTTGTACTCACCTTTGGTCAATCTCGGTGCAGCATCAGATTCTATTGCCACAAATCTGGTGTCCTTGTTGAACTCGTCATCGAAAATAAACGGCCCCATAAAACCCCCTAAATTGCTGCCGCCTCCGCAGCAGGCAACAAATGAATCCGGCTTGATGCCAGCCTGCTTCAATTGCTGCTTCAACTCCAGCCCTATAATAGTCTGATGAAGAATGACGTGGCACAAGTTGCTGCCTGATACATAAGCATATTCTGGATGTTCAGATGTGAATTCTATCGCTTCTCCAATACTGATTCCCAGAGAGCCGGGACAATTGGCATCCTGCTCCAGCATGTTGCGACCGGTCATCGTAAGTGTACTTGGAGAATCATAGATGGTCGCGCCAAACATCTTACACCACTCTGCCCGAACCGGCTTCTGCTCTCTGGATACTTTTACCCAAAAGAATTGCGTGCTGAGATCGTTCAGAGAAGCCGCATAGGATAACGCCAATCCCCATTGACCTGCTCCACTCTCCGTGACAACGCCTTGGAAACCTTCTTTTTTAGCATAAAAGGTTTGTGCGATCGCACTATTCAATTTAAAACTATGAGTCGGCATAACATCTTCTCTCTTGATATAGATCTGAGCAGGTGTACCCAAGTACTCTTCGAGCTCATAAGCCCTCATAAGTGGAGTCGGTCTTCCAACTCTGTTGTACATCTCCAATACATCTGGAGGGATATCAATAAATTTTTCCATGCTCTGATCCTGACGGGATAATTCTTTCACTCTGATTCTCTGCATCAATTGAATTTTATCCGCTTCAAATGCAGAGTCTATGTCACCGGGCAGTTTCCCTGGCAGTTCAGGTATGATGTTGTACCATTGTGTGGGCAGTTTAATAGTGGAGAACGAACACAAGCTATTCTTCATTGGAACTCTCCTTAACGTAATGATTTGTCAAGATGATGAGTAGAATGACAGACGCAATTTGCCTTACAGGAAAACGCTTGAAAATAACTTGGCTACCAAATTAACTCTTATTAGCGCATTACTCCAATATTATGGATATCATCTCCTCCCTACTCAGTGGTATAATAGCATCTTTTTTTCATATTTTGCATATAATTACATAGAATTTTTTTACATTTATGTGAACCTAATGAATTTAAAAAACAAGAAAATGATTAAATCCATTTATAAAAATAGAATTTTATTCTATTTATTATATTAATTAGATTTTATTAAAATTATATTATCTATATAACATAATTTGACACTTAGGTATTTAACATGTAATAATATCCTTGTCATTTGCAAGTAAGAGAAGATTTGAGATAAATCCGGTAAGAGATTGAGGTTTGATTGATAACTTTAATTGGGAGAATGATGAAATGAGTACAATCACTAAGAGCTTGGATATTCATTTAACTGCCGACGAGATGCCCAGACAATGGTATAACTTTATGAAAGACTTGCCGGAAGCCCTGCCTCCAACTCTTAACCATGAAACGGAAGTCTGTACCTCACAGCTCGATATATCTCACAAAATATGTCCGCATGCTCTCCTTCAACAAGACCGTTGGGATTCAGAATGGTGTGATATACCTGAGAGTGTACTGGAGAACTTAATTAGAATTGGTAGACCTACTCCTCTAAGAAGAGCCTACAATTTAGAATCCTACCTGGGTACCCCTGCCAAAATTTATTTCAAACGCGAAGATACTTTGTTAACTGGTAGTTTCAAGCTAAATACTGCTATTGCACAAGCATACTATGCCAAACAAGAAGGATTCACCGGAGTTGTTTCGGAGACAGGTGCCGGTCAATGGGGAATGGCACTTTCTTTGGCAAGCAGTCTGTATGACCTTGATTGCAAGATCTTTATGGCCAAATGCTCACTTGAACAAAAACCGTATAAACGGATGTACGGGGCCATGTTTGACTGTAAGTTCTCCGCTTCCCCAGGAAATGATACTGAATTTGGGCGGACATTGCTTAAATCGAACCCCAATCACCCAGGTGATATCGGCACTGCCATCAGTGAGGCTATTGAGTACGCTTTAGCGCATCCTGATAAAGCCTATCTGGCCGGAAGCAACAAACCCCATGTCTTGATGCATCAAACTTTATTGGGACTAGAAGTGAGAAAACAGCTTGAGAAAGTCAATGACTTTCCTGACGAATTAATTGCCTGTGTTAGCGGTGGCAGTAACTTTGGAGGACTGATATTACCATTTTTAAAAGATAGACTTAAAAATAAAAATGCGATCCGTTTTCTTGCTGCAGAATCGTCGGCGGCCCCTCGTTTAACCCAAGGCACCTACGATTATGACTACTCAGACTATGCAGGGTATACACCAAAAACGATGTCCTACACCATGGGGCATGATTTCATTCCAGATCCGATCCATGTTGGCGGGTTACGTCAACATAACGGCTCTCCCATCATCGGTTTGTTGCGGAATAAAGGGCTTGTTGATGCCCAGGCCTTCAATGAAGTCGAAGCCTTCAAAGCAGCCAGGCTCTTTCTTAACACAGAAGGAGTACTTGTTGCTCCGGAATCGGCGCATGCCATAGCTTCGGCTATCTCCTCCGCCGTGCAATGCCAAAGAACCAAAACCAAAAAAACCATTGTCGTTTTATGCAGCGGCAGTGGTGTTATGGATTTGGAAGGTTATCAGGAAAATCTGGATCAAACCTCCAGCTTCAGGATTATTTAATTGCTGTTTACACAACTAACAAACAGACCGGCCCTATTCTATGGGCCGGTCTGTTTGTTAGTTCACTCAACTGTGATCTAGGTCAATAAGTATTTACACAGCTTTGACGCTGTATCTTAGTACGGTCTTCAGCTTGTCCTCGTCCGTCTTTCTGGCATCACTTAGATAGATTTCTCTATGCCACTGGCTAATGCGTTCAAATCCATGCTCCTTACAGTATTCACCCATTAAATCGAATGAAGCAGGCTCAAGATCATATGAACCGTTATGTAGCAACTGAACCACCAGCCCGTCATTAATCGACGTAAACTGCACTTCATCCAATCTCTCATGCGGTGACTTTTTCTTCACCATTTCAATGACCATATTGTACAGATCTTCATCCACAAACTCGGGCTGACGGATCATGATTTTATAGTGCAGCTTGTTCTTGTCGAAAGTGGCCTCGTCATCCAACTGCTCCCATATTCCTTCCAATGGATAGACCGTATAATCGTAATATCCTGTTGGAGTAATTCCCTTCTTGGGCAACATTTTGAGCCCGTAAGCAACAGAGTACAATACCCCAATCGCATCGGCAAACTCCTCATTATTAGGGTTTCCATATCCTTCTAATGTGATGAATTTGAAATCCGGAATGCTTATTGTTACCGGCTCCGTTTTTGGCAGGTACAACTCCTTCTCTTGTTTTCTCCACTCATGCTTTTTAACGAGCATAGACTTTCATCCTTTCTGTATGCTATTTGTTCTGAACGTTCTGCACTGGTTGAATGCCACATACCAGGCATAAAGTAGTTCAGGCGATTCATTGGCCTGTCATACTCAAAGATTCAGCTCATGATCCTCGAAGAACTCAAGTTGTTCGTAACGTTGTTTGCCTTCAAAATGAAACATGAACTTGAATAACTCATCATTATTACACACAATATTATTCTGCCTGCACCGTTCATGAACGATGCTCATTAGTCTCTTATTATGTTTACTGGTATTTTCATAGGAATATCCAAAATTCTTCATGTATTGTTGCTTCAGCCCAGGAAAATGCTTATCTAGTTGAGCATAGAAATATTCACGATTTCCCTCACGCAGTGTTAGTCCCATTTTGAAACACATGACGCCGTATACTTTCGCTTCTATACAATAAGCAAGTATTCCCTCAATGTTGGCTGCAGTATCATTGATATATGGCAGAATGGGGACAATCCACACAACGGTGGGAATATTATGATCCCTCATTATTTTTAATACTTCGAAACGCTCTTTGGTTGTGCATACATTCGGTTCTAGCACCTTGCATAATTGCTCATCATATGTTGTCAGAGTCATTTGAACGACGCATTTAGCCTTAGCGTTAATCTTAATGAGAAGATCCAGATCCCTTAATATTGCATTCGACTTGGTTAGTATATTTAGGCCAAACCCATATTTTTCGATAATATCCAAGCATTCTCTTGTATATTCTAGCTTATGTTCCAAGTGAAGGTATGGATCACTCATAGACCCTGTCCCTAGCATGCATTGTTTTCTTTTCCTTCGTAACGCCTGTTCAAGTAAATCCGGGGCATTCAATCTGACCTCTACATCTTCAAATTCATGCTCCAATTGGTAACAGGCACTTCTCGAATCACAATAGATGCAACCATGCGTACAGCCTCGATACAGGTTAAGACCATTCCGGGAGGATAAAACAGAACCTTCCTTACTATAATGCATCAAATCAATCCCCAGTTCTCTTAATTTTCCCAACCCTGTATTTCCATAATAATACAAGTAAATTATACCCAACTTTTCAACAAATGTCACTAGTATACATCGTTTACTATTTTCGCGAATTCACAACGGATTCACAGAAACAAAAAGATACACAGCGCTCTGGATTTACTAAACGTCCGCCCTTATTTTGAATGTAAAATGGCGCTGATCACCTTCTTTATGTACATCCGCCGCTCGCAGCAGGAATCCACCCCGCATGTCGTGCTGTCCAGTGCATGGGGATTAACCAATTGAGAACCAGATTGCAAAGCTGGAGACCTTGGAAGCATCAGGCGTATGGATGAAAGACCTGTCCAGTAGAACGCTGGATGAGATTACCCTGGCGCGCAGCGCATCTAAGAAGGCAACCCTGGTCACTGAAGTGGATCAACGGATCAATCATTATCTGACTGATGCCTATCTGACTACCAAAATGCTAACCGACGAGCTTGGCTTCTCCGTCTGCAGAGAACTGATATCTAGCGACGAGCCGATTGAGCCGATGATTCAAAAGTACGGCTTCATCCTCCTTGAATACATTCTACGTCGCGTCCAAGAAGAAATTTGGCGTCACTTCGGCGCTCTACGAGAAGTTGAACAAGCAAGAACCAGAATAAGGGCTCACACCTCCCTGCTTATCCCCGCGAATCGGCCTGATTACAGACAGAACCTCCATATCCACGGTTTGAACGTGGATATGGAGGTTCTGTAAGTGAAATTAAGATTCAAACAGCAGACCAGGTGTTATTCTGGTGAATATTGTCGTTAATTACACTTCCGAAATAACTTCTAGGCTTTGTTTGTTATTTTAATGCATTCTATTCAGAAGCAGCGTTAAAGCAGTCAAACTGCTTTATTCCGCATTGTCATAAAGCTCCAGCAACTCGTCAATAGAATTGATAATCACATCGGAGCCCTTCAGCTCATCCTGACGTCCAAAGCCTGCATAGGCACAACCAATCACGGTCTGCCCGTTTCCTTTACCCGCCTCTACATCGGAAGAACGGTCTCCCACCATCCAAGCACTATCAATTCCATGGTTGTCCAGCAGAATGCGCACCAGGTCCGTCTTCGTTGCTGTTCCTTGCCCGCCTGCACTGTACAAGCCCTCGAACAGGTCCTTTACTTCATGGACCACTACAATGCTGTGGATGTAGTCCTGTAGGCCGTTGCTAGCCACGAACAGACGCACCCCACGCTCTTTTAATGCCACAAGTGTCTCTGCTACCTGCGGATAAAGCAGCGTGTCCCCTGCCGTTAGCCCTTCAATCTCCAATTGTAGCAGCAGCTCATCCGCACGACGATGTACGTTTTCCCCCGCCTCCGGCATTACAATCTTCCAGATTTGGTCCAGCAACATACCGAGACTTCCAAGGATACGTTCCTCCGGCGGTGTCGCTCCTGTATATAGCCCCTCCTCGCGCAAAATGTCGAACATTTTGTGATAGGCCGGCAACAGCAGGCTTTCCGTCTGGAACAAGGTCCCGTCCATATCGAGGATGACGGCTTCCGGCTTCTTCAGCTGCGGGATCTGCTCGTTCTGTTCAAACTTGGTTTCTTCTTGGCTCATGAAGTAACTCCCTTCTTGTGCGGTATTTATGCATTCTATGATATAGGAAAGTCGCCGGGATAGCGAAGGATAAATCCATCGCTCCTTCTGTATATCCAGACCGTTCTTCAAGCGGTATGAGGGTTACCGTCTTGCTTTTATTTAGTAGCATGACAAAAGGCCGGTCAGCAAGCACAATACTGTGCTGCGAACCGGCCTCTATAGGCCGAACATTTCCCTGACTGACCGGAAATTGAATTAGATTCTGTCGAAACTTGAAATCAGCTCGTCAAGAACGTCTTTGCTGACCATTTTACCTTTGAAGTTGATCAGGTTTTCCGCGCTACCGGAGAAGATGCAGGTAGGCTCATATTTTCTGAGAATGATCTTTTCGCCATCAACGAAGATTTCCAGCGGGTCTTTTATGTCAATTCCCATTGTTCTACGCAGTTCAATTGGAATCACGATACGTCCCAGTTCATCTACTTTTCTTACAATTCCTGTTGCTTTCATCTTAAGTATCCTCCCTTGAAATAACACCTAAATAATCACTAGAGTTAAAAGCTATCAAAGCTTCTATAAAGTAGTAATGATTACGCCATATCTGCATTGTAAGGTGCTATTTCTCTCCTGTCAATTTTATTTCTACATTTTTTGATATTTATCGACAACATTTTCGACATAGACCTGTGTTTTTTCGACAAAGTTAAGATTTCGTAACTTATTTTATATGAAAATAGCTTTCATTGAAAGCTATTTATGGTAAATATATAAATTGATCATAAAACATTTACATTACAATAGATAAATCCTTAACAAATGTATCAATTTCGATTGACTTCTCTCTGCAGAACTTTAGATTTCAATCCAATTCATATAGTATAATTAACAAAGTCACGTATATAACATGGGTATACAGGAGGCACAGAAAATGAATAACTCCCCCGCTTCTCCCGTTGCACAAGCGATTCGGGAACGTCGGAGTATCCGGCAATACAAGAGCACGCCTGTTCCACAGGAGCTGCTGCTCTCTCTCATGAACACCGCCAACTGGGCGCCTAACCACGCGCTCCGGGAGCCCTGGCGGTTTATCCAATACAAGGGCGCTGCCCGGGAGACCTTTACAGAAGCCGTGCTCGGCGCCATGTCGCACGAAGAACGGGAGAAATACGAGATTCAGCGGCGGAAGGAATATATGACGATCCCGGTTCACCTCATTGTCGTTATGCAGGAAGACCCGCGGGACAAGCAGTGGACGGAGGACTTCGGCGCTGTGTGCAGCTGGATTCAGAGCTTTCAGCTCGCAGCATGGGAGCAGGGGCTTGGCGTCGTGTGGAAGACCAATCCTTACATGTTCGCCCCGTTCTTCCGGGAAGCCGTTGGCGTGGCTCCAGGCGAGAAAATCGTAGGCGTGTTACATATCGGCTATCCTGAAGTGGTCCCGCCAGCCAAACCACGTACTCCGGCAGAAGCTCGGCTCACGGTGCACGAATAGGCACTCCAGCCGTAAAGCTGCTGGTGCTAAGCAAAAGGGTGTCTCATCACCACCGATCATGGTGAATGAGACACCCAGTTTGTCATACCGCTTTAATACAAATTCTAGGACGGAAGAATCTTACTTCTCTCGTACCTCCCCCGAGAAATCAATCTGCGCATTATACGAAAGCTTGTTGAGACGCTGTATCGTCTGAGCGTTATAATCCGCTCCCATAAAATTGGGCTGGCCTGCGATTATTTTCACGGGAGTGATCCGCCCCGTCATATCCGAGCCCTTGAGCTCAATATTCAGCAGCATGGAATGAAGCGTCTTATCCCCTCCGCGGGTGGAACGGTTAAACACGAAGTTGCCTAGTGAATAATAGATGGGCTTGTGTTTGTAATACTCAATGCCCATCAGACAATGACTATGCGCGCCTACAATCATGTCAGCTCCGCTGTCAATGATCTGCTTGGCCAAGCTGCGGGCATATTTCTCCGGATAATCCTTGAATTCCTCATTCCAGTGGATGTACACAACCGTGAAATCATTGACCTTGGAAGAGGCTCTAATCTCGCTCAGCAGGGGTTCTGGCGTATATGCCGAAGCTGCACCCGGAGTAGAGGGCCCCGCATACCAGGAGGGGCTGGGGAGCACACGGCTGACACCGAGCACAGCGATCCTCTTCCCTTTTATAGTCTTCACAAAAGGCTTAAACGCTTGCTTGATGTCGGCGCCTGCACCGGTATGTCCAATTCCGTATCTGTCGAGATGAATCAACGTGTCCAGCATTGCCGTCCTGCCGTAATCCAGAATATGATTGTTGGCCAGGGTTACTCCGTCAATGCCCGCAAAGACTAGCCCGCTCAAAGCTGATGGATTAGAACGAAAAACAAAGCTTTTCTGTGAAGGCGTCCCCCGGATAGATACCGGCGTCTCCAGATTGGCGAAAGCCATATCTGCCTTCTTGAGGACCGGCGCCACTTTCGCGAATGGATAATTCGCCCCATAACGGGCAATTTGCTCACCCACGAAGCCGTCCAGCAGGATATCACCTGCAAAAGACAGCTGAATACGCTGCGGTCCCGCCTCCTCTCCGTTAGCAGGAGACGCAGACGTAACAAGTAGTAGCATAATAATGATAAGAAATGCTGATCTGCGCAACAGTTTAACCCCTTTATCTTCTGATTGACTACAGTTTGATGCTACTCTACTATACAAGCCACAATATTCCAGATAAAGGGTATAAAGTCCAGTAGTTATCCTTCAGAAACTAGGCATATGGACCTGAATGAATCATTGTCTGTCAGGTCTGCTGTTTCTTCAGCACCGCCCGGAAGCAATTCAAGCCACCCCAAGTATCCGTCCGCACGGCATCCACAGGCAGCTCAAAGTCCGTCTCGCCCCAGTACTGGAATCCCGCCTGTAGGAGCAAGCCGTTCATGAGTTGGAGATTTACTGTTGGGTAATCAAAGGTTAGGATTAAGAGACCCTCATCGTTCAAAATCCGGTGGAACTCTCCCAGTGCGCGATACTGATCCACCAGCGGCAGATGCTCCAGGACAGAGATACAGAACACCGTGTCAAAATATTCATCCTCATAAGGAAGCGCTGTTAGATCGGCCTGGGCCAGATGCAGGCGTGTAGTCCGTCTAGCCTGAATTTGCCATGCTGCTTCTTCCCCAATATCGTGGGAAACCTCGGCCATCACAGCGTCCTTGCTGACAATTCTTGCATCCATATCACAGGCATGAACCTCCTCACAGACCCCGGTGAGGTAGAATTTGAGCGGATAGGAAATACCACAAGCTGCATCCAACACCACAT
Source organism: Paenibacillus sp. NPDC057934 (assembly GCF_042887565.1). Classification (NCBI taxonomy): domain Bacteria; kingdom Bacillati; phylum Bacillota; class Bacilli; order Caryophanales; family Paenibacillaceae; genus Paenibacillus; species Paenibacillus sp. NPDC057934. The sequence goes on along the minus strand of NZ_JBHVPB010000006.1, from coordinate 83,421 downwards.
CATGAGCGGAGACAAAGTGCGTACACCACTCGTATTCATAAGGGCGGCTCCACCAGGACGCCGGCAAATCATAAATCAACTTGTCGCGCCTTGCATCGGTGTTGACAAAGAAACGGGAGACAAAGGGATGTGTTGGCATATCCAGAACTCCTTTAACGAGAATTTCGGTAGTGAGAGTATATTCAAGATTCCCTGATTCATGCCTGAACCGCCCAGGGAGGAATGGGGACGCAGCACAAAAAGACGCTGATCCGCAAGGGTTCAGTCGTCTTCTTCTTTGGAACGGCGCAGGGTCGGCATCGCCTCCTGTAAGACCCAGCTCAGCCCCGCTTAACCCCCCTTACCGGGCGGCAGCTATCGTCATTAGACTTGCTCCGTTCTAGTATAGTAAGAAATCGGCTTCGGCGCCGTACCATGTCTCTCAATCAGAGCATCCACCAGCGCCGACCATTCCGAGTCTACTGTGCACAGCTCAGGATGATTCTCAAACCAAGACAGCGAACGCTTGACGCCTTCGGTAAAAGGAACTGTACAGGAAAAATCCGGTACCAGCGCCTTAATCTTGCTGTTGTCAAATACGCTGCTCACCGCCTGGTCGCCAATCAAACCATCTGCGGTGCCCTGAGGGGTAAAGGCGGCAATGAAATCTGTGGAGATGTGCACCACCTGTGGCTCAGCGCCTGCCGCGGCGCCGAGTCCTGCATAAATCTGATTCCAGTTCAGAACCTCATCCGAGGTAATATGAATCGCTTCTCCCAGCGCTTCAGGATGTCCGAGCAGACCCACAAATCCTTTAGCAAAATCCGTGTTGTGCGTCAGTGTCCACAGGGAGGTTCCATCCCCATGCACGATAATCGGCTGGCCTTTGCGGATACGGTCCACCAGCGTCCATGGATGCTCCCAGCTCGTCAGCGCAGCCGGAAGCGCCGTCTCCCCGTAGGTATGCGACGGTCTTACGATGGTCATCGGGAAGCCGCTGTTCCGGTACGCTTCCATTAACAACTGTTCACAGGCAATCTTGTCCCGGGAGTACTGCCAGTAAGGATTCTCCATTGGCGTTTCTTCCGTCACCAGATAACTACGCTGCGGCTTCTGGTAAGCAGAAGCTGAGCTGATGAAGATATACTGCTTAGTCTTACCAGTAAACAGCTCGATATCAGTCTGTACATGCTCCGGAGTAAAGGCGATCCAGTCCACCACCACATCGAATTCATGGTCCTTCAGCACAGCTGCGGCCTCTGCCTGCTGACGAATATCTCCTGTGATTACCTTCGCGCCTTCCGGTACGAATTCATCCCGTTGTCCTCTATTGAACAGATACAATTCTATGCCTCGCTCCACAGCCAGCTTGGACACAGCCTGACTGATCTGACCCGTTCCTCCGATAAACAATACTTTCATCTGACACAGCTCCTTTTTTGGGAAATAAGTAACAGAAATAATCACTGAAAAGACCCTTGTCTACACCCCTGACGCGTTATCTGTTAGGGAAGAAAATGCTGCCGGACTGTGCCTTTACCCTCGAATACCTCTATCTCGGCATAAGCTCCGTTAATAAGTGTAAGCTGCGGGGGAACATGCCCGAAATCCACCTCATAAATCACTGGCACGCCCAGTTCCTCGGCAAGCTCCTTGTACATATCCTCGGCTGTATATCCGTCAAACGGAGTATTAGCCCCACTTCTGCCGAACAATAGTCCCGAGCAGTTCCGGAACCAGCCTGCCAGCTTCATCTGCACGAGGGAACGACGCAAATCTGCGGTGTTCAGCTCGCAATTTTCCAGATACCACAGAATAGGCTCATTATGGATGGTCCCCTTCTGAAAAGATTCCACGTCGCCATATGGTGTGCCGATCAGATGCCTGATGACATCTACACAGCCACCAAGCAATCTTCCTTTGACCGTTTCCGGTGATCCTGAGACCGTCTTCCACTCCACGGGTTCCGTTAAATGAAAGACACTTGGCGAGGGCTCACTCTTCTCCTTCTCTTTATGATAACGGGGTGCAGACTGCTGAATATTGGAGCCTTCTGCCTTCGTTGACAACACGGACAGCCATTGCCCGGTAGTCTCATCGCTGAACTCTCCGCGAAAATCATAGAAGCATGCCCCATGGGCTGTAGCCAGACCTGTTTTCAAGGTCACAGCCAGCAGCAATGTGCTTATATCTGAATAACCCATAATCCATTTACTTTGGCGTTCAATTCGTTCGAAATCGACAAACTCCAGCATCTCAATCAACAGCTCGCCGCCCCAAGGCGGAAAAATCATCCCGATGGTGTCATCTCCCATCATGGCATTAAATTCCTTGCCACGGACTGGAGCTGGTGCTGACTTGGCCTTGTGCTGTGTCCATACGGTATCTCCGCAGACGACCTTAAAGCCCTTCTCTTCCATACGTTCACAGGCTAGCTTGAACAGATCATGACCCTTTGCGCTCACGCCTGATGAAGACGCTGTCACTCCTATTGTTGCGTTTTTCTCTAAAACTGGATATCTGATCATATGTCTTCCTCCTGGATGTCCTCAATCGGCCCTTTTCCCACTGTGATTGACTTTCGTCTAAGCAAACCTGCGGAAATAGAATAGAATAGAATAGAATAAATTTAATTATACGACCTTTTGCAGAAGTTTGAAAATCGTTTGAGGGAGAGAACGCCGAATGCCCAAGATAACCGTATTAATGTCGGCTTATAACACCCGGCCCTATATTAAAAATGCGGTGGAGAGCATACTGAATCAGACCTGCCGCGACTTTGAATTTCTGATCATCGACGACTGCTCCACCGACGGTACACTGGAATATCTCCAGAGCTTGGAAGATCCGCGGATTCGGCTCATCACCCACGCAACCAACAAGGGACTCGTTCATTGTCTCAATGAAGGACTGGACCTGTCCACGGGTGAATATATAGCGAGAATGGACAGTGACGATATCAGTGCGCCACATCGTTTTGAGACACAGCTCCGCTATATGGAGTCCCACCCCGAGGTCGGTGTCCTCGGCACCTTCATCACCCTTTTTCATAATGGGGAGCTCGTCTCCAAGCCTACAAGCCATGAGGATATTCGATGCTGGCAGCTTTTCTATTGTTGTGTCGGACATCCCACGGTGTTTATGCGGAGCAGTGTGCTGAAGGAACATGACATCCACTACAATCCGGGCTTTAAGCATGCCGAGGACTATGAATTCTGGAGCCGGCTATCGGAACTCACACGGATCGAAAATCTGCCCGAATACCTCTTCTCCTACCGAGTGCATGAGGGTCAAATCTCTACCCGGCAACATCAAGCTCAGCGTCTAACGGCGGACCGGGTACGCAGGATGCTGCTGTACAACCTGGGTGTCTTTCCCACCGAAGAAGAGTTCGATATTCACATGCAATTCTATCTGCGCACCATTCCCGTTCATGATTATGAAGGATATTCACGAGCGCTCGCATGGGCGCAAAAGCTGTTGGAGCGGAACCAGGCAACCGGAATCTACGATCAGGAGACACTTAACCGTATTCTGTCTAATTGCTTTACCTGGTCGGAAACCGCATGAACAGCGCTTAAGAGAGGCTGCCCTGCACTTTTAACTACTATAGGCTGCAAAAAGAGGAGGTGCCGGGTGGCACCTCCTCTTTAATATGGCTGCAATTATCCTGTCGCTGTCGCTCTTGCTTTCGTTGCTATTGACTGCTTCTCACATAAGCAATAGCGTTGGTCAGGATAGTCACCCGATTCCCTTCCGCACCGTCTCTGTTAATCACGGTAAAGGTATCGTCTGCCGATACAAGCACACCGGCAAAGCTCTCCGATACTGTCTCCACCAGAATGTTTTGCCCGACATAATCTGCGATCTTCTTGGAAAAACTCATTCTGCTTCCACCCCCGCTGGAACGCTAGGCTGAAACGCCTGTGTATTCCGGAAATTCACGATTACACTCGCGCCCCCCTCTACGGTTAACACTGCATATCCGCCACTAACTTCAGTTACAATTCCTTCGACGATTTCCCGGTTCGTTGTGATCAGCACATTGTTGCCAATGTTCTTACGGGCCAGCTCCGCAAAAGGGGAGGCCGTGATTCGCTCCAAAGCGCCCAGGATTCCACTGGTTACATTGCTGCGTGTGGATGGCGTTTCAGATGGAGCCTTGGCAGATGGCACATCGGATGTCGAATCCACCGATGCAGGTTCGCTTGCGGTTTGAGCCGGCTCATCGGATCCGGTCTTCGTAAAGTCTGCGATGCTTTTGGGAACGGCATAATCCTTGCCCAAAAGCTGAGTCAGCCGGCCCGGCCGGGCTACCTTCTCAATCAGCCCTGTCAAACTCTCCAATTTAAACTGTGCTGCCATTCGTCCAAACCTCCATTTATATAGAAGATATAAAGCTTTCATTTCTCCTGCCAATTTAAGCAGTCAATGCATAGAAAAAGGCTGCCCCGCAGTCAGATATGACTTTGTGGGACAGCCCCTCGTTAGCCTATTGACGATACTAGCGTAATTGGCTGCCTATCAATTTTTGCACAGTATCAAGCACATTGCTTCCATTCAAATTCAGTGAACCCAAGAACGGCTTACCCTGAGTCTTCACTTGCTCAAAAATCCGGCTAAGCTCCCCAACTACTCCGTTTGCATCCACATTGGAGGCATTAAACGAAGACTGCAGGTTCCGGAGTTTGCCAAAGACATCGTCCACAAATTGACCGGCAGAAACACTGTTCACTGCGCCACCATCCACCTTACCAATCGCACTGAGCAGCTCGGATTTTGTAGCTTCATCCAAGTTCAGAGCGGCCATTTCGTCTTGCAATTGATTGAAGCTTGCTTGATCAATGTTGTCGCTCGCTGCAGTATCCACTTTGGATTGAACGGAACCCAGCTTTCTAAGCAATTGCCCCACCACATTGTCATCTTTCAAGACCAGAGCCTGCGCTTTCTCCAGGAACTGGGCCAGTTTGGCTTCCACATCACTCATCCTTATCCCTCCTTTCCTGCTGCTATATTATGCAAGAAACAGAGGTGTGCTTGGATGGATACATATTTTCTGAAATTAATAGGTCTATAGATTATTGCCAGTTTCAGGAACCTACCTTTTACCATATGCTGTCACAAACTTATATCTTCTATTAGCAATGAGAGGAGAAGTTTTATTAATGCAGGCGAAGGAGGAAAGGAAAGCCAATGATGCCCGCCCAGCAACAGGCAGATGCCGTATTCTGGAGGAACAAGAAAGTATTCATCACCGGACACACAGGTTTTAAGGGAACCTGGTTGTCTCTGTGGCTGCATTCCCTTGGCGCCTCAGTAACCGGGTATGCTCTGAAGCCTCCCACCGAGCCGAGCATGTATGATATTTGCCGCATGGATGAACTGGTCACTTCTTATCTGGATGATATCCGGAATTCCGATTCCTTATCCAGCGCCATTGCGAAGACCGCTCCCGATATTGTAATTCATATGGCTGCCCAGCCGCTCGTCCGTGAATCCTACATTAATCCTGCCGCCACCTTCGAGATTAATATGATGGGAACTGTGAACGTATTTGAGGCGGTCCGCACAGCCACGGCACAGGGTAGCCCGATTCGGGCTGTCCTTAATGTAACCACAGATAAGTGTTATGACAATCGCAACTGGGCCTGGGGCTACAGAGAGAGCGACCGTCTCGGCGGCAGTGATCCCTACTCTGGCAGCAAAGCCTGCTCGGAGCTCATTACAGACAGCTACCGCAGAGCCTTCTTCCATCCAGGAATTGCAGCAGGTCAGGTCGCGGTGGCATCGGCCAGGGCCGGCAATGTCATCGGCGGCGGGGACTGGAGCAAAGAACGCTTGATTCCGGATGTCATCCGGGCTGTCCTTCAGCAGGATGCTGTACAGATCCGATATCCACAGGCAGTAAGGCCCTGGCAGTACGTGCTAGAACCGCTGCACGGGTATTTGCTGCTGGCACAAAAACTGGCCGAGTCTGGCTCCCCGTATGATCAGGGATGGAACTTCGGCCCCGATGATGCCTACTCCGTGGAGCAACTGGTCCGGCGGTTATGCAGCACATGGGGTGAAGGAGCCAGCTACCTTCTCGACAAGGATACCATCCATCCGCCAGAGTCCCATTACCTGCGGCTGGACTCGTCAATGGCGAAGCAGGAACTGGGTTGGACACCGCGCTGGAATTTGGAGACGGCGCTGGCCCGGACCGTGGAATGGTACAAAGCTGATCAACACCAGGAAGACATGCGTCAGGTCAGTCTGCAACAGATCCGCGATTATATGAAAGGGGTTCAAGGCGGATGATCATCAAGCCAGGCAGACTGCAGGGAATTTATGAAATCAGCCTCAGTCCCAGGAGCGACCACCGCGGCCATTTCACACGAATTTATGACCAAGAGCTGTTCAAGGAGCACGGTCTGGACTGGAACTGGGTTCAGGAGAACCGGTCATTTTCAGGCAAGAAAGGCACGATCCGGGGAATGCATCTACAGTATGGCGACCATGCGGAAACCAAGCTCATCCGGGTAACCCAGGGCGCCATCTTCGATGTCTTTGTAGACCTTAGGCCCGATTCCCCTTCCTTTGGCTGCTGGGACTCTATACTGCTGACGGAAAGCAACAACAAGATGGTATATATCGGCAAAGGATTCGGTCACGGATTCTGCACGCTTCAAGACGATTGTGAAGTTGTGTACAAAGTAGATCGCAACTATGCACCGCAGCATGAAGGCGGCGTACGCTGGAACGACGAGACACTACGAATCACCTGGCCGATTCTGAAGCCGATTATGTCAGATAGGGATATGCTGCTTCCCACCTTGGAAGAATTCAAGCGTCGTTTAGACCAAAATTAAAGGAGAGATCAGGCGTATGCAACCACTCGTTAGTATTTTGATTCCCACCTTCAATCGGCCCGACTATTTTGAACAGGCCCTGAGAAGTGCCCTTGCCCAGACCTATTCCAACATTGAAATTGTCATTAGTGATAACAGCGATAATACACTAACTGAACAGGTCGTGGCACGCTACCGGACACATCCGAATGGCTCCAAAGTACGCTATCACCGCAACCCCAAGAACATCGGTCCTATTGCCAATCAGCAGCAGAATCTAAATCTTGCGAACGGTGAGTACATCAATTATTTAAATGACGATGATCTATTCCATCCACAAAAAATCGAAAAAATGATGAATTTCATCCTGGGACACGCCGGTGTAGTCCTTGTCAGCTCCCAGCGTAGAGTCATTGATGCTAATGGCAAGCAAATTTATGTCCCGCCGGTCTTAACCTTCAGAAAATTCTCTACCCAGGATACCGTAATTAAAGGCCGGGAGCTGACAGAGATGATGCTGCGCAATCAGACCAATTATCTCGGAGAGCCTACCACTGTACTGTTCAAGCGCAGTGCGCTGAAAGAGCCTTTCGGAGTGCTCGCGGGTAAACAGGTCTTCTTCGCCGTGGATATGGCCAGTTGGGTCAACCTGATGACACAAGGTAATGCAGCGATTCTGGTTCAACCGCTTAGCTATCTCCGCTATCATTCTACACAGCTGTCACAGCATAAATATGCCAGAAAGGTCGGGGAGCTGGATATCAAGACCTTTGAGCGCTTCGCCAAAATCCATGGATTCACCCAATAACAAATGAAGGGATTGTTCCGAATGAAGGAACTCCTGCGAACCTACAAGCACGCTGACGTGCAGCAAACTTCCGCTTACTGTATCCCTATTATAGTCAACGGTACCGCGCGCGGCAGATTGCGTCCCATTACTGCAGAAGTTATTCACAACTCCGATGAGATCCGTAAACTCACGGAATGGAGGAGTTCCTCCTCCTCCTGGTTCACTACCCAGTTCCCGAGCTCCGAAGAAGGAACCCGGCGCTGGCTGGAACATCAGGTGCTTGGCGCAGACGACCGGATTCTTTTCTTTGTCGAGGATGAAGAACAAGCGCCTGTAGGACAGGTAGGCTTACTGAATTACAATGAAACTGCCAAAAGCTGTGAGTTCGACAATCTCCTGCGGGGACGCAAAGGCGCGTTCGGGAATATCATGATGCACGCCCTGATCGCTCTCGGTGAATGGAGTATCGAAGTACTCGGTGTTGAGAGTGCCTGTATCCACGTGCTGGGAGACAATTACCGGGCGATGCGAATTTATAAGGGCCTGGGAGCGGTGGAATCGGAACGGGTACCTCTGCTCAAAGTGGAGGAAGCAGGTGGCATCCGCTGGGTTCCAGCCTCACTCCCTCTGACCGAAGCGCCGGAACGGGAACTGGTGACTATGACCATTACACGCGAAGCCTTCAGACAAATAATGAGTGACGCATTCCATAAAAGATAAGGTGGGTATCACATGAAAATCAGACTGTTCAAGCCTTCTGTCGGTGAGGAGGAGCTGACAAGCATTAAAGACTCGTTTGACAGCGCATGGCTTGGTCTGGGACCCAAGGTTGCCGAATTTGAGCGGCAATGGAGCCGCTATGTCGGCTCACAAGAATCTGTGGGCGTCAATTCCTGTACGGCTGCGCTTCATCTGGCGCTGTCTGCTTATCGATTCCCGGAGGGGAAAAAGGTGCTTGTACCTGCACTAACCTTCGCCGCGACTGCCATGGCTGCACTGTATAACCGCCTCATTCCCGTATTCGTAGATATCGACGAACACACACTGGGCCTGGATCTTGCAGACCTGGAACGAAAATATGACAAGGACTGCGTGGCTGTCATGCCGGTGCACTTCGGCGGGCATCCTGTGCCCATGGACAATTTGGTGTCTTGGGCCAAGGCACACGGCCTGAAGGTGATTGAGGACTGCGCGCACTCCGCTGGCGGGAAGTATAAAGGCAAGACACTGGGTACTTGGGGAGATATCGGATGCTACAGCTTTGAGGAGAAAAAATGCATGACCACCGGCGACGGCGGGATGATCTCCTCGGACGATGCCGAGCTGCTAAAGCCACTCCGTCATTCGCGCTGGATTGGCATCAATAAGGATACCTGGGAGCGTTATGAAGAATATCAGCTAGGTCAGCCTGACGTGAACAGCTGGTATTATGAAATCTCGGACATCGGCTACAAATATAATATGAACGATCTTATGGCCTCCATCGGCCTTGTTCAGCTCGGCAAGCTAGATCGTATGAACCGCAGAAGGGAGGAGATTATAGGGCAGTACACTGCGGGGCTTCAGGGCTTGACGAAGGTAACCTCCGCCATTCCTTATGATCTTCATGATTCCTCGTACTGGGCCTTTGTTGTGCGGGTTCAGGAGCGGGAGCGGTTTATTGCCGCCATGCAGGCCCGCGGCATCGCTACAGGTGTTCACTATATGCCACTGCCGATGCAGCCACTGTTCATGAAATACGCTTCGGAGAATCCGGTGGCCACCAGAGTCTGGCGCGAGCTGGTCACCCTGCCGCTGTTCCCCGACCTGACACCGGACGAGGTCGAATATGTGATCTCAGCTGTTCAGGCATATCAATAGGCGAAGTCGGCACGACCATGTTCTGAAAAAGGATTGACCCGCTTCTACGACCGTCCCCCGGGACGGCGAAGAAAGGGTCAATCCTTTTTGGCTGGAGGCGGACAATCCATCACCTCTTATCTACAGCCCGAACAGTTGCTGCGGCCAGGCACAAAATAACCCGTACCTGAATCCCTTAGAATAGGGGATCAAGTCCGGGCCATTTTCACAGTAACTTGTATCATATTCTTCCCAGCAGCTCCCAGAACTCCTGGCCTGCTGCATGCAAACTCGCATGTACCGCACAGATCTCTGCCAATTGTGTGATTCTTGAAACAAACTCGTGGTTAAACAACCGATTAGTCTGCGCATTCCACATTGGAAACTGGTTAACAGCCAATCCCTTGAGCGCCAGTATTGTCCGCACCCATTCTTCATCTTGGGGTAATATTCCCGTATGAGTGGCAATCAGAATATGATCAACCCAGTCGCAGATCTCGCCCATTTGGGACAACGGACTGACCGATATTTGTGCTCTATGCCTGCGGAAAGAACTTAACGGATCTGTAATATACACCAAATCGCCGCGGGACAGCAGGGTCAGCCAGGTCGCTACATCGACATTATTGAAAGCTTTGCGGCCGTAGAAGACGCCGAAGGGCTCCACCAGATCAGCTTTTCGGAACAATCCGGTCGTCGGTTCCCCGATATAATTGATCCGATCGCGTAGCATGGTGGCCATCGCAGCCCTTCCGTTAACAAACGTTTCATAGCCACTGAAATTAGCGAAGGGCACCGTGTCGGGCGACAGTTGGGTCACACGGTTGGCCCCGTCGACGATGCTTTTGCGCGATGACACTAGCGTGACTCCGGGAAATCTTTTTAAATAGGCAGCCATACTCTCAATCTTAACAGGATCAAACAAATCATCATCCATTAAATAGTTGACATATTCGCCACTGGCAAGCCGCATGCATTGCAGTTGGTTGGCCACCGGACCGATGTTACTCTTGTTCTTCACATAATGGATATTGGAAATGCCAAGCTCTGACTGAAAATGCTGAACCACATGCTGGGTATGGTTACTGTCACTATTGTCGCTGATGATAATCTCAATGTTCGGGTACGTCTGGGCCAATGCGCTTCTTAATGCCTGCTCCAGATAATGAGGCCGGTTGTAAGTTGGAATCAGAATGCTTACAAGCGGAGTTGTCGTGCTCATCTACATCACCACTGCTTCCAAAGGGCTTGCCCGGAGTCCCAAAGCGCTTGCAGATGATTCTTGTCTCTAAGCGTATCCATCGCATACCAGAAGCCATCATGCCGGAATGCGTGCAGCTCTCCACCGCTGGCCAGATTGATCAAAGGTTCCTGCTCGAAGATGGTATGGTCCCCTTCTATATAATCAAAGACTTCCGGCTGGAGCACCATGAATCCCCCGTTGACCCACTTGCCGTCCCCCTTCAATTTTTCATGAAAATCATTAACCCTGTCCCCCGCGCCAAGACCCAGCGCACCAAACCGCCCGGCTGGCTGTACAGCGGTGACCGTTGCCAGCTTGCCATGCGCCTCATGGAACTTCAGTAACTCCTGAAAGTTCACGTCACTGAGCCCGTCGCCGTAGGTAAGCATAAACGGTTCATTGCCAATATAACGCTGAATACGCTTGATTCTCCCGCCCGTCATAGAATCTTTGCCTGTGTTCACTAGTGTAATCTGCCAGGGCTCAGCTCCCTGCGAATGGTACTGAGAATCACCGCTTCTGTAGTCCAGCGTCAAATCCGACTCGTCCCGGAGGTAGTTGGCGAAATACTCCTTAACCATATGTCCCTTATACCCCAGACAAATCACAAATTCATTAAAACCATAATGGCTGTAGGTCTTCATAATATGCCAAAGAATCGGTCTCTCACCAATCGGGATCATTGGCTTAGGTCTCGAATGTGTCTCTTCACTGATCCTCGTCCCGAAACCGCCCGCCAGTATTACGACCTTCATCCTCATTCTCCGTTCTATATATAGGATTATATAAGCTATATGATAGTATATGTGAAGGATAAGAAGATGACAGGTACAGGTACTGCTACGGGTGGAAGTATAGGTGTTTATTGCCTGTTGTACGGGTTGAAATAAAGGAGAAAGGAAATCTCTGTTCACATGATGAAAACCATCAAAGTAGTCTATTTATTATTTTCAATAGTCGTAGGAATAGCATGCTTCTATGGTTTATTAGCCATTGCATTCAGTACTAGTGACGGGTTGTTATCACATAAAGATCCTGCTCTTGCCACTTGGACTGGAGTAGCAGTCGTGCTGGGTGTTGGTGGTTATTTGTTTTTGGGGATAAAGTTCGACAGAAAGCTATTCCCCACAGCGTTGGCTCTTATGATATTCGGTTTGTTTGTCGGCTTGCCTGCCTTACAACTGTTCGGGGACCTGCAGGATACATGGAAGAAATATTACGCTTCAAGGCACGAACACCCTTATGTTGTTCAATTCGATCGGATTCTTCAAAATAGCAACCTGCCTATAAAGCTTAATTTGAAGAGTAGTAACTATGACTCATTATATTACGAGGGTAGTATAAGTCTGAATGTAGAAAAAACAACGGAGGAGCCTGTTGCCAAAACTGAGCTAAATACACTACTGAACCTCTTGCCTGAAACAACTAGGGATATACATATTCGCGTTGCATATGGCAGTTATAGCTCTGAATCAGGTAAGCAGGAACCTAGGGTGAGCTTTACGATTAGTCCGGATAAAGAGCTGGAGAATTGCAGTGCAAGTCCTGAGTATGAGTCCCTATGCTATAGATATGATAAGGACTCTGGATTCGATCCAACAGAAGTGTTGTATAGCAACAGTACCAGCATTAACGCGGCTCTTCCACCATTTACGTTTACCGTATACGGGGTGAAAAAAGAGACTTTAAGCACTGCGACCCGGATTACCGTCACGAATCCCGATGACAATGACAAATTCATTCAGGAACTGATATTTGACGAGACCTCAACCCAAGATGATCATGCTTTCGGTTTTGTATTGGAAGATATGAACTTTGACGGATATCTTGATGTTCGGATTCAAGCAGACACGCCTGCTAGTCCCAATATTCCTTATTTCTCCTGGTTATGGGATGCAGAGAAAACCGAATTTGTCCGTAATTCTTTTCTGGAAGAGATTACTTCACCTGAATTTCACGCTAATTCCAAGCTCATCACCTCGTCCGGCAGATCCAGCGCGGCAGAACATTTTATGAACGAATATAAGTATATTCAAGGTATTCCGACACTGACAAAGAGAACAGAAGAACAAATCGATCCCCAGCAAAAGAGCATACATACCAAGGTTTGGGACATCACGGACGGTGAATTTAAGCTTACAAAGGATACTACTGAGCCTTACGAGGAGTAAGATGAACGGCGGCATCAGGTATGATGCCTCGCCAGCAAACGACAAACAGCCCACGCTAAGCGGGGCTGTTTGCCATTCATTTTTTAAATGGAGGAAATGCGTGCTTTTTGCCACCCCATGCCACAAGAAGTGCGATGAATATGAGAATGAACAATGCCCATGAAAAAGATTTGGCACCAAGGGTATCCAGCAACAGCCCCCCTGCCACCCCACCACCGGCGATAGCTAGATTCCATACTGTAGTGTTAATTGGCATGACCATATCCACTTTGCTCTCTCCTGCAGCGTCAGCAAGCGCCGTTTGCAGCAGTGTTGCTGCCCCGCCAAAGGTTAATCCCCATACCGTAACAATGATATAGATCAAAAGGCCATTAGAGTTGCTAAAGCTCATAGCAATAGAAATCAAGAGAAAAGCACTCAGACTAATCAGAACAAGCTTCCGCAGGGAGCGGTCGATGAATACACCAGTTATCCATATGCCTACCAATGCCGCAACACCGAAGAAAGCCAGCGCCAGACCCACTCTCTCACTCATGTTATGAGCTGTAAGAAACGGAGCAATATAAGTGTACAGAATGTTATGGGCGGTCATCCAAGTCAGGACAACCAAAAGGATCGGTCTAATCCCTGGTGTAAGGAAAACCGCAGAGAGCGTTGCTTGCTTACCGTTGGATTGTCCCGGATAGTCCGGCACCTTCCAAAGCACCCACGCGATTAATACAACAGTCAGTAGCGACATGATTCCAAAAACGGAACGCCAACCCACAATATTCCCTAAAAACGTTCCCGCAGGGACACCGATAGCCAGGGCAATTGGCGTTCCCACCATGGCAACCGCCATCCCCCTACCTTTCAATGTAGCAGGTACCATACGAAGAGCGTAACCGCCGATCATCCCCCATAGAACTCCAGCCGACACTCCGGCGAACAGACGGACAACCAGTGTCAGTGCGTAGTTAGAAGAAATAGCTGTGATACTGTTAAAAACCAGGAACCCGCAGATGCCTAGAAGTAACAGCGGACGTCTCCGCCATGTTCGGGTAACTATTGCTACAGGGATGGCAGCGACTAGGGAACCTATGGCATATACAGTGACCAATTGACCGGCCATTGCTTCTGTGATGTGAAGTCCTGTGCTTATTTGCGGAAGCAAACCAGCCGGTATCGTTTCCGTCATGATACAGATGAATCCTGTCATAGCCAAAGCGAGCAGGCCAAGCCAGGGAAAGCGCTCCGAATAGGAGGTAGAAGAAATTTTTGCATGGGTAGAAGAATTATTACTGGACATTAGCGCAGCTCCTTAACATTTATTTCAAAACAAATTCAAACAGAAAAACAGAGGATCTAGCAAAGGCGACCGTGATTTGACCTCCTTTTATTTTATTTATGGATCGGTCATTCCATATTTTAAAGACACCTTCCAATCTTGTCAATCACTTTTGGATCGTTTAGTATATAAGTATAAGAAAAAAGGGGGGATACTCCATGGTTAGAACGGGAAGACCACGTAAATTCAGTCGTGACGAAGCGATCTCCCAGGCCATGATGCTGTTTTGGGAACATGGATTTGAATCAACTTCTTTGGCTCAGCTCAAAAAGGCGATGGGCGGCATCTCTTCTGCAAGCTTCTATGCAGCTTTCGAATCCAAAGATGCACTCTTCAAAGAAACACTGGACCGATATCTGTCTACCTTTGGACAAGTATCAACAAGCCTAACAGACCCCTCACTTTTATCACGTACAGCTATTGAGCTAACCTTAAGAAGTTCGGCAAAAATGCAAACGGAACAGAGCCATCCCTTGGGTTGTTTAGTCATATTGTCTGCAAATACGTGTTCACCGGAAAACAATCATATCCGTGAAATATTAACTCTGGAAAGAGCCACGACAAGGCAAAAGTTCCTTACTTGTATTGAACGGGCGATCCAGACCGGAGAACTTAAAGAAGGCACAAACGTTGCAATGTTAACCACACTATTCGTTACCTTTCTGGATGGAATATCAACGGAAGCCAGAGATGGTGTGACCCTGGACAACATTAATGCAGCCATAACGAAATTGATGGAGCTTTGGGATTCTTGTGCCTGAAGCCCCAGTCTTCATTAACACTGTGTAACCGCAACCGCCTAGCCATAATGATTGACGGTGATTTGCTATGTATGCTCTAATACAAAAGGGTGTATTGGACTTAGGATGGGATTTTCTCAGCTCACTGCCGGGACCACCACTATTTGTGAAGGGTGGAGCTACATGCTTTCATTGTTACTAACATTAAAACGATTATTTTCAGGTTTATGGAGAGCATTCAAACGTAAAAATTTTCAGGTATTATTTCTACTGGTTATGATGACGCTGTTGTCCGGAACTATTTTCTATGTCAAACAAGAAGGTCTGTCTGTCATTGACGCTGTTTATTTTTGTGTTGCCACGCTAAGTACATTAGGACATCCAACGTTCGTTCCCCAGACAGACCTCGGAAAAATATTTACGATCGTATACATTATTGCGGGCACAGGATTGTTCTTGGGGATGATTGGGTACATTGCCTATGAGTTGATCAAACAAACGAGGAAAAATAACGATTGATATAAACGCCAAAAGGGCCTTGTTAGACAATTCTAACAAGGCCCTTTTTTTGCAAATCAATAATGAGTTGATGGTTCACTTAGTTCAGTTCCGCTATAGAAGCTCGTACACTTTTAGGAAGCTTTTTGAACACCATATCGTAAGAATGGTCGATCATGTCGAAGATATCACACTCTGGTAAAGAACCATCTATCGTTATGGAATTCCAGTGTTTTTTGTTCATATGATATCCTGGACGGACGCACGCATGCTGCTCTCTCAAGTTTTCCGCAATCACGGGATCACATTTCAGGTTTAAGCGGATATCCTTCCCTTTTTCCTCAAAAATAATCGCGAACATTTTATCAGCAACCTTGAGCACTATTGGAGTGAATCCAAAGGGATAATCCTCGGTCGCTCCTTGTTTCTTTAAACAGTATTCGACAATATTATTTTTCAAATCAGGCACCTCACCTTCGCTGGTCAACAGCCTTCAATCTGTTAATTATAAGAACTGTTGTTCCTTTAATCAAGTTACTCCTTCCTATCTCTCAAAAATTTCATAGTAATAAAGTTAAAAATCAAATAATTTTCAATATATATGTGTTACTATTATCTCATTTAGCTACTCTTAAAGACCTAAAACTGCTACATAGGAGGCTGCATTCGAGTGAGTTCGACATATTCATCGAGGTAAAATCACTTTTAAGGAGACGTTACTTTGAACAATACGTCCACAAAATATTTTCTCTCCGCACTTTTGATAATAACTACACTTTTCTCATCCCTAGGCACAGCTTTTGGCGCCACATCAACACCACCGTCAGATGTTACGGCTCATTGGGCTCAGAATGAAGTCACGGAATGGATCGAACAAGGGTTTATTAATGGTTATGCAGATGGCAGTTTTAAGCCGGATAATAATATAAAAAGAACGGAATTCATCGCGCTGATTAACCGTTCGTTTGGATTTACCGAAACCGCTACCATCTCCTATAAGGATATCTCTTCTAGCAATTGGGCCTATACCGAGGTTGCCAAGGCAGTAAAAGCTGGATATATCAATGGGTATTCGGATGGCACGATAGGCGTCGGCAAGTCGATCAGCAGACAGGAAGCTGCGGTAATTATTAACCGCTTACTGAAACTGGCCCCTGCAAAAAACAACTCTTCTTTTAGCGATTCTAATACGATTGCCCCTTGGGCTCTGGATTCTGTAAATGCAGTGGTATTCGCAGGGATTATGAAGGGTTATTCGCAAGACAACAGCTTCAAACCCGGCAAAGATATCACCCGCGCGGAAGCAGTAGTTGCTCTAACACGAACCAAAGCGGCTGAGCCGAATTCGAGCAGCCCTCCAGGAAGCAATACTGGCACTCCTGCAGCAACTGTCTCTCCGACGCCTACTCCCATTATCTCAGCTTCCCCTTCCCCCACACCGATCTACTATGCTCCATCTGATCCAACTGCCACCCCTACATCAATAGCTACACCCGAACCTACAGTCACTCCAGATCCGGCAGATATAGTAGCTCCTACTCTAACAAGAGTAACCATTGGATCCATAACCGTAGGAGAGAACGTATACGGGACGAGCAATGAAGATGGATACTTATACCTGGTACCTGCAACAAAATTCATACGAAGACAGGTCTAGAAGATTCCATTAAGGCTTCCCTCGGTAAAAAATTGGCGGTAACCGCATCAGTCTATTCTTCACTGAATACACAAGGTCTGCCTGCAGATCATTATGTTGTATATGCTGTAGATGCCTCCGACAATATTTCAACCGCTTCAAACAGCATTGAAATTAAGGCGATCCAACTGACTATTGCCATTCCAACTTCACTGACGGAAACTAAAATGTATGATGGGACAACCACTGCAGCAGTATCTGCAAATACCCTAACGGGTGTACTAAGCGGTGACACAGTAGAGGTACAAGCTTCCGCCTCCTATATTAGTCCGACACTTGGAATCAATAAAACTATAACTGTTGTCTATTCTCTTAGCGGAGCCCATGCTGCCAGCTATATTGCACCTGCCCCATACACCATCAATACGGGAGCTATCGTGCTAAACCAGTTGACCATTGAATCTCCGGATTTAACCCTCGCGAAGATGAATGATGAAACGACTAGCGCAGCAGTAACTCCAGGTCTGCTCATTGGTGTTGCTCCCGGGGAGAATGTAAGCGTAAGTGCTGTGGCCAATTATGATACATCCGCAGTCGGAACAAATAAAACTATTACTGTAGTCTATACACTCAGCGGACCAGATGCAGCGAACTACATTGCACCTGTGAACTACACCGTAACCTCCGGGGAAATTGACAGGGACCACATCACTCGTTCCAAAGTCTATGACGGAACTACAACAGCGGCAATAACACTGGGTAAAGTATCTGGAATTATAGACGGGGATGATGTTACCGTACATGTTACCGCTACTTATAACGATGCCAAAATGGGAACAAATAAAACGATAACCATCTCCTACACCTTAACCGGTGATGACGCAGACAATTATTATCCACCTGCCAGTTATACCGTTAGTACCGGTACCATCACTGCCTTGCAACTAGGCATTACGCCACCTATACTCACAGAATCCAAGATCTATGACGGGACAACCTCCGTTCGGGTAACGGCAGGCCAATTCATTGGTGTGATTCCCGGAGACGACGTTACGGTCCACGCAACGGCAACCTACAGCGACACAGCTGTGGGAACCAACAAAATAATAACCATTGTGTACACTCTATCCGGCGCTGACGCCGCAAACTATCTGGCACCAACCAAATACATGATATCCACTGGCATGATCACAGCACCGTCACAAGATCTCTGTCAGTAATGAAAATCACGCCCGATTGCATAATTTGAACATTTATAAAATAAAAAGAGTAAAGCGAATTATATCGTCGCTTTACTCTTTTTATTTTCCCACTCAGAACACCTTCTTCTTTCCCCGATCATCAATCAGAATCTGCACCGACTCTTTAAACCGCAATGCATGGACAATCTCCCGCTCCCGCAGGAACTTCAGGCTGTCTTGCAGATCCACATCATCCGTCATGTCAATTAGCCACTGGTATGTAGCCCGGGCCTTTTCTTCTGCCGCGATGTCCTCATAGAGATCAGCGAGCGGATCGCCTTTGGCCGCGATGTAGGTTGCGGTGAACGGGACTCCTGCTGCATTGTTGTAAAACAGGGCGTGATCCCGGGTCGCGTAGTTCGGGCCGAGTCCAGCCGCTTCCAATTGCTCAATCGACGCGTCTTTCGTCAGCTTATAGATCATGGTCGCGATCATCTCGAGATGCCCGAATTCCTCTGTCGAGATATCCGTTAGCACACCAATTACTTTGTCAGGAATTGCATACCGTTGGTTCATGTAACGCAGCGCAGCGGCGAGTTCACCGTCAGCCCCACCATATTGCTCCATCAGATAACGCGCCATCCGCACGTCACATTTGCCGACTCGTACCGGATATTGTAATTTCTTTTCATAAATCCACATTCGGGACGCTCCCCTCCTTTATGAACTGCTGCTATCCTCTCAGACCGCTAAACTTGCCAAGGCCAAGGGGGCTGGTTCCACTCCCACGGGCATTTGGAAAAGGCACGCCCAAAATTTTGTAGCGGCCCATACAGTTCCTGGAAATGGCCGGCCAGCCGGGTCCGTTCCTGGGTAAGCTGGTTGAACTGTTCGATCGCCTTAAGATCCTCAGGGTGGGTATCCAGATAGAGATTCAACTCCACGAGCGCAAAATCCAGAACCTGCAGCTGCTCCAGCAATTCGTAATACCGTTGGTCGCATAGCTGTGGCTGTGCCTCCATGGCTTATCTCCCTCCTTTCGACTTGGACTCATACGGACTGAACAGCGCAGGCCACAAGGTTCCGTACCTTAACGCTTCCGGCAAACTGAACTGCGGAAGATTCGGCGGCTGAAAGTTTATGAACTGGTTGGGGGGGACGACGAACGTCTTGAACGGTACCGGTGGGCAGGGATCAAACGGCCCCCTAAACGGCGTATGCATACGCTCTTCGGAATTCAATATAAACATCCTCCTTTGCTCATTTCACTGCTGAGTGCAGCAGTTATTCTGAACGCTTACCTTCGTAACTAATTTATGATAGGCAAAGGCGGAATAAGACGGTTTGTGAAAAAAACTCTCTTGATGTCCCTATACGGCAAAAAAAGCCTTCCCCTTCGTGCATACATTGCGCGATAGGAAAAGGCTTCGTTTATAACTGAACTATGGCTAGTACTCGTTTCGTTTCTTTAAAACCTGTACTTACTTCTCATCAGCTGAAGAAGATTCCTCTTCATCCTTCGCAGGTGCCTCACGGTGAATATTGATGCGGGTAATCCGCAGCCGGGTAGACTCTTCGACCTCAAAGACGACCTCGCCGACAACAACGCGTTTGCCTTTGGATGGATTGCCTTCCAGCTCTTTGAACAACCAGCCACCGATGGAATCCACTTCGTCGTCTTCAATGACTACGCCGGTCAAATCGTTAACATCCTCGATAAGCATACGGCCTGCGACCGAAATGTACTCTCCATTCTGCTCCACGCTAGGACGTTCATCCTCGAACTCGTCGTGCAGATCCCCGACGATCTCTTCCAGAATCTCTTCCGCAGTCAATAGCCCCGCAGTACCGCCGTATTCGTCGACGACAAGCGTCATCTGAATCTTGTTCTTCTGCATCAGGCGCAGTACATGACTGATCTCCATCGACTCTGGCACGTTCGGAATCGGACGGACCAATGTAGTCAAGTCATTCTGCTGTTCCGGCGGTGCGAATAGTAGATCGGTAATGTGGATAAAGCCAATAATCCGGTCTTTATCCTCCATCGCTACTGGGTAACGGGAATGCTTGGTTTCGGTAATAATACGCATATTCTCTTCCAGCGAAAGGTTGCTGTACAACACATCCATATCGGTACGCGGCAGCATAACCTCACGGGCCAGCAGGTCCGAGAATTCAAAGATGTTATCCATAAGCTTCATCTCATCTTTATCAATAACACCACTCTTGGCACTCTGATTCATGAGAATACGTATTTCTTCCTCCGAATGCGCGGCCTCCGCCTCACTGGCAGGCTCCACACCGATCAAACGAAGCAGACCATTCGCGGATGCGTTAAGCACCCAGATGAACGGCAGGAATAGATTATAAAAGAACATCAGCGGCGCGGACAGCAGCAGCGCTGAACCCTCTGTTTTTTGAATCGCCAGTGACTTGGGTGCAAGTTCACCCAGCACAATATGTAAGAAAGTAATGATGGAGAAGCCAAGCACCAAAGATACGGTAGAGATCAGCGTAGGATCTGTGACGCCAAGCTTGAACATCAGAGGCTCTACGAGCAGCTCCGAAATGGCGGGCTCTCCTACCCAGCCGAGACCGAGCGAGGCGAGTGTAATTCCGAATTGGGTCGCAGACAGATACGCGTCCAATTTCTTGTTAACTTTCAGCGCGTATCCAGCCATCTTGTTGCCTTCACTAACTAGCTGGGTCAGGCGTGACTGCCTGACCTTCACCAGTGAGAACTCTGCCGCGACGAATATCCCATTTAATAATACGAGCACCAGAACAAGCAAAAGATTAAGCAGCAATCTCCCTACTTCAAATTCCGTATGCACAATAACAACGCCTCATTTCTACAGATTGATCGCTTTTCTTGATTTGAAATCAACACCCGGGTAATACATATCCGCTACCAGAAGATTCGGTCCGCAACAGCTAGCTGCATCACAGTAACAATTCACTTCTTGGTTAAGCGGGTGCTGGGTCTGCCAGTCTGTAAAAATATCATCCAGCTTGTTGCCGCTGATGTTACCAAACGCCGCGATATCTGCAAAATCCGTAACGAATACATCGCCGGTGAACATGTTTACATTCACACGGTTGCGTCCGTCCGGATCATTGCGAAGCGTAACATTCTTCTCGGAACGCAGTCGCTTCAGGAGCTTCTGGTCTTCTTCCAGGAAGCTGCAAGCGAAGAATGGAAGCGTGCCGAACAGCATCCACATCTCGGGATCACGGTGGTCGAGCAGATCATGAATAGCAGCCTGCATATCCTTAAGCGACAACACCGGAAGCTTGGAAGCAAAGCTTGAAGCGTACATTGGATGCACCTCATGACGTTTTGCTCCCATATCCCCGATCAGCCGGTGAATCTCAGGCAGCTTAGTATGCGTGCGGTAATTAATCATGGATTCCGCAGAGATGAGCATGCCGTCATTACTGAGTCTGCGGGAGTTCTCGATCATCGTGTCGTACAAGCGATAGGCTGCTTCCTTCGCCACAGGATGGCCGCTGTTCGCAAAGCCAACTTCATGAAAATCATCACCATTAACATAGTTGAAAGAGATATGCATAACGTCCAGGTAAGGAAGCAGCTTCTCATAACGGGAGTATGGCATGGTCAGATTAGAATTGATTTGCGAGCGGATTCCCCGCTCCTTGGCATACTTGAGCAGCGGGACAATCATATTGTCTACAGTGGAAGCGCGGAACATCGGCTCTCCGCCGGTAATGCTGATCGTCTGCAGGTGCTCCACTTCCTCTAGTCGATCAAGCATATTCTTAAGGGGCAGCATCTCTCCTTCTTTCATGGTGAGGCTGTCACCAACAGCACAGTGTTCACACCTCATATTGCATAAATTCGTAACCGTCATCTCCACACTGGTCAGTACATGCCGCCCGTACTGCCGCAAGGAAGTAATTGGGTCCCAGGGATCATAACTAGGGGACAATTCTTTCTGCGGGAATGATGACATTGGTCTTATAACATTCATTTGTGATAGCTCCTTTAAAGCTTATTCCTTATTATTAACCTAAAAATCATCCGTATGAACGGATTATTATCCTATATCATACCACGAAGAACAAAAAAACTGCACTTTTGAGTTGCACTTGCTTGCTATTTACTGATATTTCCTGAAAAAAACAGCATGCAGCGAAAAGATATCCGGGCCGTGTGCACCTTGCGTGCCTACCCGTGTATCGATTTCGCTGCATGCATGAAAGGCTGGAATTGCCTCATAGAGAAGTCTATGAAGCGGTGCCAGCCGGCACCATTAATTGGCCACATCCACAATAACTACGGACAGCATTACGGCGAGGTCCATCTCGAATGGAACCACCGGCTCTCCTTCGGGTCCAGTAAGGATACGAACCACCGGGCGGTGAGGTGTAGTAGAATCAATTTTGACTACAACTCCACTCTGACCGGTGCTAAGCTTCACTGTAAGGCCCAGTGGATAGATTGCCACACGGTCCCGGAACAGTTCAAGCTGCCGCTGCTCATACAATGTGCCGGAGCCTACGTAGAGCGCCTCTACCGCCTGGTGCGGGAGCATTGCTTTTTTGTAGACACGACTTGAGGTCATGGCATCATAAGAATCTGCTACGCCAATCCATTTGGCGTATTCATGAATTTCTGCCCCCTTGAGTCCGCGGGGGTAGCCGGAACCGTCAATCCGTTCATGATGCTGCAGCGCACAATGGGCGGACAGCAGCGGAATATTCGGCTCATCCTTAAGAATCCGGTAGCCGATTTCGGTATGGGCCTGCATCTGCCGGAACTCTTCATCCGTCAACTTGCCGGGTTTTTGGACGATTTTAACCGGAATTTGCGTCTTGCCGATGTCGTGCAGCAACGCACCCAGACCAATAACCCGCAATTCCGCTTTACTATACCCGTGAGCGATTGCCATAACAAGCGTATATAGGCAGACATTCAACGAGTGGACATACAGATAGTTATCCGCTGTATGCATTTCCAGCAGCATGATCATAGGCGTCTCCTGGGCAGACATCTCATCCAAAATAGTATCCATCACATTAGAGAATTTTCTATCCAGATGATAAAAGCCCTTGGTAATGCCGGAAGCGCCGGACATGTCTTGAAACTGTGTCTTAATGACCTTGAGCGCCTGGTTGCGCGTCTCATCCTGCAGCATCCCTTCGATCACTACATCTTCAGTGAGGGAATCCTGCACATATACATAGCCGATGTCGATTCTGCCAAGGCGTTTGATCAGTGAATCGGTAAGCTCTACGCCATCGGAGAGCAGAATCATGCCTTCATCGCTATAAATTTTTTTGCCCAGCCTCATGCCCGGTTGAAGCCGGCTGACGGATACTAAACGCACTCTGGTTCACTCCTGCCTTTAACGGTAGATTGCTATTCTGCTTAAAAACTTAGGGTCTCACACCGTGTCTATACCGTTACCTTTGGAGAACAGGCAAGCACACCTACATCGGTTTGCCTCGGATAACGTTTCCTTGAACACACCTCTAGGAAACAATCATAGCCGGGTACCGCTGTACCGATGGAATCTTGGAAATGATTAACGCATAATAAATAACCAGAAAACAGCCGCCAAAATAAAGCGGTAAATCGCAAAATGTGTCAATCTGATCTTTTGAATCCATCGCATGAACAGAATAACTACAAGGTAAGCCACTACGAATGAAATCAGGAAGCCGATGACAAAGTAACCAATGGTTTCACTGGTAAAATCACGGTAAGCATCCAGAAGCTCATACCCTGAAGCTGCACACATAATCGGAATGGCGATCAGAAAGGAAAAATCGGCTGAAGCCTTGTAGCTGACTCCGCTGAGCATCCCCCCGGAAATTGTGGAGCCTGAACGCGAAAAACCTGGCCACAATACAGAGATGATTTGGTACAAGCCAATGGCTAGCGCCTGTCCATAGGACAGATCATCCAGTTCATGGGCGGTAATACGGATCTTGCGACGGTTGACCCACTCGGCAACAATCATTAAGATCCCTCCGGCTACTAGCGCCCAGAGCACCGTACTGGCTCCGAAGAGACCCTTGATGAAGTCACGTGCGAAAAAAGCCACGGCCAAGGCCGGCGCAATCCCCAGGATCACATGGATCAGATTAAGCCGGGACTGAGGCATCACGCCTCCCCGATTACTCTGACTGCGCCCGATTCCCAGCAGGTTAAGCACCCGATGACGGTAGACCAACGCGATAGCCAGAATAGCACCCAATTGAATGACAATCTCATAGGTCTTCATTATTGATTCCTGCTCGGCAAAACCCATCAACTTGGCCGTCAAGATCATATGGCCTGTGGAGGATACAGGAATAAACTCCGTGATTCCTTCAACAATGGCCAAAATAATGGCTGTAATAGTGTCCATACAATCCTCCTATTTGTGGCGGAATGAATATCGGGTACAACTTTGTTATTTTAATAATCATGCAGTACAGCCGTCATCCAGGCCTTCCCTTATGTAGTATCGTTGTTCCAACGGGAAATGAAGCTCTCCTCAAGACTGCCCGGCCGCTGCAGCTCCATCCGCAGCAGATCACGGAGGAAATGCGGAAGAAGATACACGGCGTCCTTACCATTGGCGAGAGTCTCATAACCGATCCGGAAAGTAAACATGTCCAGCGTTCCGACATCATATTCCTGATCATCTTTCAGAGGCTGCCCTTCGACAAAAACTGCAATATCGTTATCATACGGCAAAACAAGTGAATCGTACAAGATATTTAAGCCATCTACTGCAAGACTGCCCAGCTGTTTTCCCCGGAAACCATAGCCGAAGATAGCTTTATTACGGAATTCTTCCGTTAAACTCTGCTCCAGAGCTATCCGGATATCCCGCCCTTTAAGCTTGACTATGCAAGGATTAATTGGCGAAGGACACAGTCCATGCAGCATTCCCAGTGAAATATCTCCCTCTGGCAGAGGTCCCAGAAGCTGTCCGGTATTGACAATCGCTATCTTAGCACCGGTAAATCTGCGCACTGCTTGAGCGAGAAAATTGCCAAATGGCGACTCCCCCTGATAGTCAATCCGCAGCTCCCGATCCGTAATGGCCACGGATTCATGTAAAGCTTCCCGTCCCCGTTCCAGATGGGTAACGGCCGCAGAATGAATCCGTTCCTCCCTTAGCTCAGGGGAAACGGCAAGGCATTCTCCCTCTACGAGCCTGAAACTGAGATCCGGTTCCTGCCGTTCAAAAACAAGCCGGCCCAAATGTTGGCCAAACTTGCCTGCGCCGCAGACGGCAGTACCTCCGATGATCTGCGGACGCTCCAGCAGATGGTGAGTATGTCCACCCAGAATAGCATGAACGCCCTCCAGATTCTCTGCCAGCCGCTGATCCGTAGGCAGACCCAGATGAGATAATACGATCAGAATGTCTACCTGCGGAGCCAGCAGGCTGCATTCCTTGCGAAGCGCCTCTTCCGGGTCCAGCGCATCCCAGCCCAGCAGCGCATAGAACGAAGCAAAAGCTGCTGTCGCTCCGGTTACGCCTATGCGAATGCCGTCTCGTTCCAAGATGACATGGCGCTTCATCCAGTGCGGCGGCTCTCCGGTCGCGGTCTCTACAAAGTTGCAACACACTACGGGACACTGAAGTCCGGAGAATACCGCCGAAAGCATCTCGGCAGTGAAGGTAAGCCCCTCATTATTACCAATGGTGACCGCATCGTATCCCGTTAGATTCAGAATATCAATGTTCGCCTGTCCCATCGTTCCTTCTGTCTCTGTGGCCGCGCGATCCATATGGTCACCAACATCCAGCAACAAAAGTGGTTCATCGCCAGCTGCGGCCCTTTGCTCGGCAATGACTGCCGCAAGTGGGCTCATCATGTCAAAATGACTATGTATATCATTAGTATGAAGTATTGTCAATCGCTCTGATATAGGCTTCATCAATAACATCCTTCCCACCTGTGTAAGGCCACCTTTTTTGTAAGCGTAAGGCGCTTGTTCTTTCAGAGTTTAGCATAACATTTCCAAGCTCAATATGGTATATTTCAGTACTTACACAACCATTATACCAAGGCCTGCAAGTGCTGCGAGGCCTGCATTTTTTGTACCTTTCTTTGAACCAGCTTCAAGAGAATGAATATGAATATGCATCCCCTTCTCCTTCTGAATTTCATGCTAATTCGCATTCATACATTAATTAGGTCTTAGAACCTAGAAAATAACCTTGGCAAATTGTCGTTATCGTCCGGTTAGCTATAGTCAGACTGTGCCGAAAATTCACTGCATATCCGAAGTTTGTGAACATTACTCGTTAACCATTGAATGTTTGTCCTTTTCTTGCTATGCTGAGAAAAATTGACACATAAGGTGGCATAGGCATTGAGAGTACACGTCATGGATGTTAAGCCGGGGGATTATCTCGGCACAGACACCTTCAACGCTCGCGGACTTCATGTATTGTCCAAGGGAACACAGTTGCGCATGGATGAAATATCTAAGCTGTTGCAGCACGGTATTGATTACATTGATATCGAGTCCCTGGAAGAAACACTCTCCCCGCCCCATAAACCGTCCATCATTCAGACCGTTACGGCAAGCTTTGATACCATGATCGACGGTTTCGAGAACCTTTATTTGGAAGCGTTAACCAAAGGCAGTTTCAATCCATCCGTGGTAGACGATGTTCTTCAGCCAACCCTGCAATCCTTGGACAAGCATAAAGACGTGGTAACCCTCCTGCTGCTGCTGGACCGGGAGGATGAATATACCTATAATCATTCCCTTCAGGTAGGTATGCTTTCCTATTATATTGCAACTTGGCTCGGTTATTCCAAGCAGGAATGCTATGAGATCAGCCGAGCTGGTTATCTGATTGATATCGGCAAATGCCGAATCTCACCCGATTTGCTGAACAAGCCGGGCAAGCTGACACTCGAAGAATTCGAGGAAGTGAAGCGACATACTACATACGGTTACGAAATTATTCGCAATTCCATGGACGACCCTACCGCTGCACTGGTTGCTCTCCAGCACCATGAACGGGAAGACGGCTCCGGCTATCCCGCCAATTTAACCAAATCCGAGATTCATCCCTATGCACAGATTGCCGCTGTAGCCGATGTGTATAGTGCCATGACTTCACCCAGAGTTTATCAGTCCAAGCAAGAGTTAATCTCTGTACTGCACGAATTACATAATCTCAGCTTTGGCAAGCTGAATGGCAAAACCGTTCAAGCCTTTATCCAACATTTGATGCCGAATTTCATCGGCAAGCGCGTCCTTCTTAACAGCGGTGACATGGGCGTCATCGTCATGAACAACCCTATGGATGTATTCCGTCCATTGGTGCAGGTGGATCATAAATTCCTCGACCTGTCCCGCGAGCGGAGTGTGTCGATTGTGGAGATCTACACATAGGGGCGCTCGCCATCCCTCCCAAACCCTCCCTTCCTAAGGGAGGGCCCCAAGGGCGCCGCCCTCTGGACACCCGAAGGAACAGCGCAGTTGGCAGGATGACGGGACGTCTGCGGACAGATGTTTTTGAGGGTGGGGGCGCTCGCCCTTGAGCCGTTCCTGTCTTGCTCCGCAAGATACAGGACGGCTCAAAGCTTTACGGCGCAGGCCGCTCCCCGGGTAATGAGACCCGGGGGGCGGCTTTTTTTGGGGATGGCCTCCGCGATTCTCTGGCGGAGACATTGCCGTTGCGGAGACCGGCCAAGTTTATGGCCAGGGGCAATCGGTAAGACTGATCAATAGAACGTTGATCAGTCTTACCCGAAAGGATGAAGCCTATGCTGCCGATTCATGGGCGTCTTGCCGAGCTATATTCGCTGAGCCGCCAGCGAAAGCTCACTGAATCTGAAGAGCTGGAGCAGCAACACTGCCTGCAAGCGAATGCAACCTACTGCTGGGAAATGGCCCGGCTGAACAATGAAGCCATGCTAGCAGCGCGAACGCACGATATCGGCTGGCAGCAGAACATTGGCGCACAGATGGTTGAGCTGCGCACCTCTGGCCGGATATCTAAACGCCGTAAGTAAGGCAGCATCGTAGAGGAGCTCTCCTATATAAATTGAACTGAAGCATGAGCGAACAGGAAAGTTTGGAACTGTAGGCGTAAAACGCTCGCCTGAAAGCTTTCCATAGGAAAAGCTAGCCCCGGATCATAGTTGTTGACAGCAAGTCCTATATCCAGAGCTGTTCAAATCTAGCGATGTCAATAGAAGCGGTAAATTCCCCTTCACCAGTCGTCTTAACAGTGAAAAAGAGTGGCTACTTCCCCAATTAACGGCATTTTTGTCCTTATATTTCTTCAATATAGGCAAACGAGGGAAATAAGGACATTATTGTATCTTATTTTTCAGAAAAGCACGCTGCATGGGGTATTCTGGAAAAATTAAGGTACAATATTGCACTTAATCTCCTCTAACTCTTAGCTGCAGAGGATTTAAGGTACGAAAATGCCGTTAATTACAATCACACACTCCATATATCTACGTTCTCTTTTTTACTTGGCTTTGTTGGTTGCTTTCATGGGTTCTATTTGGAGAAAAATTGATAAGTAGATACGATAGCATGTAGATGTAATAACAATCACCTGAAAAGGATCGACGGATAACAACTTAGGTTTTGAAATTGACTACGTGCAACAGTAGAGCGGGGGATCGGGGGATTCTGGAGAAACTGAAGTGGGTGCCTATAAAGCCCGATCTCAACCTCTAATTCCTTCTACAATCAAGAAATCGGGCTTTAACAGCGATCGGAAGAACCCAAGGCCCGCTGCGGCTTCACTCCGCATAAACCACTATATTCCCCTTTGATCCTGAAAACGAACAGCAAGATACTTCCCAGGCTGTTCCAAATTGCCAAAGTTCAAACTAAAAAGCCCCCAGCCCCACGATTAAGTGGAGTTGGAGGCTTCTTTTGATGTATTCTTTTGCATGAATCGATCTATCAACTTGCCGTTAAAAGAGTTCCTCAGCTACTACTCAGACCTACAGGAACCGGAACTGCGCTTCGATCAGCCCGTTGTACACACCATCACGAGCAGTCAGTTCACTATGGTTGCCCTCTTCCTTGATTTCCCCGTGATCTAGTACCACAATTTTGTCGGCGTGGCGGATAGTGGATAGTCGATGGGCTACGATAAAGGAGGTCCGGCCTTGAAGTAGGGTTTTTAGAGCCTCCTGAATCTTAAGCTCGGTCTCTGTATCAATACTCGCCGTGGCTTCATCTAGAATCAGAATTCGTGGGTTCGCCAAGAGCGCTCTGGAAAAGGACAACAGCTGACGCTGACCCATGGACAGCGCACTACCCCGTTCTTCGACCTCTGTATCGTACCCGCCAGGCAGTTTAGTGATAAAATCATGGGCATCCACCGCTTTCGCGGCCTCCTCCACTTCCTGATCCGTAGCATCCAATCGTCCGAAACGGATGTTATCGCGGATCGTTCCCGAGAAGATGAAGGTATCCTGTAATACGGTTCCGATCTGTCCGCGCAGGCTGTCCAGGGTGACATCACGGATATCTTTTCCATCAATCGTAATTTTACCGGTGGTGATATCGTAGAAGCGGCCAATCAGGTTGATAATGGTACTCTTACCTGAACCGGTATGGCCCACTAGTGCTATGGACTGTCCGGCCTTGACATCAAGATCAATACCTTTGAGAGCCGCCCGCCCCTTCTCGTATTCAAAGATAACCTTTTCGAACTTAATATCACCTTGAATGGTTGGTAGCGAAGTCGCACCCGACTTATCCTGAACCGATGGCTGCTCATCCAAGTATTCAAAGATCCGCTCCGAGGAGGCCATAGCCACCAGAAGTTGGTTGTACATTTGACCCAGACGGTTGATCGGATCCCAGAAATTACTGACATACGTGCTGAAAGCAACTAGGAATCCGACAGTCAGTTCCCCCGACTGGATCAGATAAGCCCCGAGCCAGAACAGAATCAGCGTTCCGAAACCACCGGTAATTTCAATAATTGGGCCGAAAGCCTGGTTCATCGCCGAAGCCTTATCCCAAGACTTTTTGCTCTCCATGTTCATCGCATCGAAGTATTTCATGTTCTCCTGCTCTTGCGTATACGCCTGAGTCACTCTGATCCCCTGAATGGATTCATTCAAGTGGGAGTTGATCCGCGAGTTCTTCATCCGTACATCCTGCCAGGCAATACGAATCTTCTGCCGCAGCTTGGTGGAGACAAAGAACATGATCGGTACAGTAACCATTACCGCAAGGCCGAGCTTCCAGTTGATAACAAGCAAGATGACCATAATCCCGACAAGCTGCACACAGTCAATCATCAGGTTGACGACCCCGTTGGTGAACAGGTCCTGCAAGGAATTGATATCATTCGTGACCCGCACCAGCACTGAACCTGCCGGCCGCTTGTCGAAGAAGTTAAAGGACAGCTTCTGAATATGTCGGAACAGATCTGAGCGCAGATCATAAATTACTCTTTGCCCAATGATATTGGTGAATTTAATCCGGTAAATTCCCGCAATCCATTGAATCAAATACAGGACCACCACACTCGCCGCAAGGGTGTAGAGGAGCGTCAAGCTTGGACTTCCTGTCTTAGGTGCAATCGCCTTATCAATCGCCATACTTGTCAAGAACGGCACCGTAAGCTTGGTGACCGTCCCTAGTACCATCATGACCAGTACAAGCGGCAGCATCTGCTTGGCATAGGGCTTCATGTAGCTAAACAGCCGTGTGAACTGCTTCCAGTCGAATGCCTTGTCAATCATATCATCGTCTTTGTAGACGAACCGTTCATCCAGCGTTTGTTCAGATGCCGTTTTTTTCTTCGGAGTAGCTCCTGTACCCGGTTTGACTTGAGGTTCCATAACTTTACGCCTCCTTTCCTTCGGTTACTTTAGCAAGGTAATCTGCATATTGAATCCGGTACACATCCTGGTAAGGTCCAGGCACCTCAATTAACTCTTTATGGGTTCCCCGTTGCTGCACATGTCCTTCGTTCATCACGATGATCTGGTCAGCATGACGCAGGGAGGAAATCCGGTGGGCAATAATCAGCGTAGTGCGTCCACGCATAACCTCTTGGAAGCCGCTTTGAATCTCATGCTCGGTCTCCATATCCACGGCGCTTGTCGCATCGTCAAGAATCAGAATCCGCGGATTCTTGAGCAGTGCTCTGGCGATAGCGATCCGCTGCTTCTGACCGCCGGAGAGGCCCATTCCCCGCTCCCCGACCACGGTATCATAGCCTTCAGGCATTTCCATGATGAAATCGTGGGCTTTAGCCAGCTGTGCTGCACGGATGATCTCTTCCATGCTCACATTTTTCAGGCCATAGGCAATGTTATTGCGGATGGAAGAGGAGAATAGGAACGTCTCCTGGAACACGGTCGCAATCTGTGAACGCAGGCTCCGGACGCTATATTCCCGAATATCTACCCCATCCAGCGTAATATGGCCTTCGTTCACGTCATAAGCGCGCATCATCAGTTGGGTAATCGTCGATTTCCCGGAACCAGTGCCCCCAAGGAAGCCGATGACAGACCCCGCTTTAGCTTCAAAATCAATATCCGTAACCGCCGGCATCTTATTGCCGTATGCAAAGGTAACATGATTAAACGCCACATCGCCTCTGACATCATTATGAACAAGCTCCCGGGCGGTCTCGCTGTCCTTGACATCGATCTGCTGGTTCAGCACTTCGAGCACGCGCTCTCCAGAGGCCTTGGACTGCGTATAGTTGTTGATATGGAAGCCCAGACCCCATACCGGACCAATGATATACCAGATCAAGCTGAAGAATGCAACCAGCTCACCCAGTGACATTTTCTCATGAATGACCAGTGTGCCGCCTACTCCGAGCAGGATCGCCACGCTGACCGATGCCAGCAGCTCCATCGCCGGGAAGTATTTACTCCACAGCACTGCGGCAAAAATCTGATTGTCCTTGTACCGTTCATTCCGGTGCGAGAACTTTTCAACCTCATGAGTCTCTCTGGCAAAAGATTTGACTGTCCGCACCCCCGTAACATTCTCTTGAACCGCTGTGGTCAAAGAGCTTAACGCCAGGCGCATCTCCTGAAAAGCAGGGTGGATCTTGGACTCAAATTTAAGTGCGACGATAGCCAGGAACGGCATCGTGATCAACGTGACCAGCGTCAGCTGCCAATTGATCGAGAACATCATGATGGAACCGAATAATACCATGAAAAACACGTTAAGCAACTGGGCAAATCCAAAGCCAATGAACATCCGGATTGCTTCCAGGTCCCCGGTCAGCCGGGACATCAGGTCGCCTGTCTTCGCCGTATCATAATAACGGAACGACAAGAATTGCAGTTTTTCATAACAGGCATTGCGTAGACGATACGCCAGGAAATTTCCCAGACGCCCGCCAAAGAATCCGTGTGCAAATTGCAGGCATGCTTTTACAATCACAACAACCAGCACGGTGAGAGCCAACACAGGCACCTCGGTGAATTTCATTGGAACAATAACATCGTCAATCAACCTTCTTAACAAATTTGGGGTTATAAGCCCCACTGCAGTTGCGGCAGCCAAGCATACAATCGAAAGAATCAATAAGTGTAGTTTCTCCCGATAAAAGCCCCGCAGTTGCCTGAGAACATCCATGTCTCTCCTCCTTACGCTTTACGAAGCGTAGCTGGCTTTCATTCTTAAGCCGGCTTCACAAGTATTTTTTAGCGCTTCCATTTTAGTGACTTTATGCAGTTTATCATCCATGTTTTAATGCGGCAAAGGGGAGAATCGACCGTATAACCCGTTATTTGCAATGAAAATGACATTTTCATAAAGGAAAAGGTCGCCTATATCTTTAAATGCTTCCATTTCCTCTTGATTACTGTTGAATTAAGAATAAGCGAAATTCTTAGCCCATGGCTTCTGATCGACATCGCCCTCTTTCTACTTTACAGAACGGATTTACTCCCTGAGAAATGTAACATTCTTCATCTTCCTTCCAAGTAAAGGGACAGCATGTAGCGGAACCACGGCGCCCTAAGATATACTCGATCATGAACCCATACCAATTGGAGGGATGTAAGTAAATGTATAAGACCATTATTTTTGATGTAGATGGAACATTGATTGATACAGAGATAGCCGTACTAGGTTCACTCCAAGCGATGCTTAAGTTCGATTACGACAGGGAAAGTAATACTGAGGAATTAATGTTTGTTCTGGGGATTCCAGGTTCTACTTCGCTACCGCAACTTGGCATTCATAATATCGACGAAGGTATGCAACGCTGGAACGAACGGATGAAGGATTTTTATGATTCCATTAAGGTCTTTGAGGGGATTCCCGAGGCGTTAGAAACGTTGAAGCGTGCGACCATTGTTCAGGGCATTGTGACTTCCAAGACCGCCGAAGAATTACGGGATGACTTCATTCCATTTGGTCTGATGGATTATCTGGATCATACGGTCTGTGCAGATGATACGGAGAAACATAAACCCCACCCTGATCCACTGCTTGAATTTCTGGAGCGTTCTGGCGCTGAGGCAAATTCCTCACTCTATATCGGGGATACTTTGTATGATTATGAATGTGCCCGGGATGCGGGTGTAGACTTTGGACTCGCCCTGTGGGGCTGCAAGAACCATGACCACATCCCGGCCAAATATAAATTTGAACATCCACAGGATATTCTGGGTCTGGCACAGATTTCTTAGGGGGCACCCTCCCAAACCCTCCCTGCAGGGAGGGCCCCAAGGGCTGCCAGCCCTCTGGACACCCGGAAGTGTACACCCGCAGACAGTGTGGCAATCGCGGACAGAAGCATACGGTAGCGGTAGGCCCGGCCCTTTAGGCCTCGTCATGTGGCGCGGGCGAATGAGTTACGGGGAAGTGAGATGCGGCGGCTCTCCCTTTGGGAATTGCCTTACTTTGGCGCATGAGGCTACGTTTAGACCCGGGTGAGCACCGGCGACGGGGCTGCGACGGCTCTCCCTTCGGGAATTGCCTTACTTCGAAGCATGCGGCTACGTTTAGACCCGGGTGAGCACCGACGATGGGGCTGCGGCGGCTCTCCCTTCGGGAATTGCCTTACTCAGCGAGCCTCTGAAGACTCGCCATTAATATCATAGAATCCAATCCGCGAAGAACGCTTCTGACCGGATATCGTCATTTGTCCCTTCCCGTCGATCATGCCAAAGGTCGTACTAGCCTTGGGATAATCATACTCAAAAAAAGCGATTTTACCGCTGATGGCCGGCATCTTCCCATCCTGAAGCCTTACAGGAAAAGGTAGGAAGCTCAGCTCAGACATGCTTGTCTGGTCCTCTAAATCAAGGGTAGCTGCCCACTTTAGCACACTCCGGTTATCGGTGATTTCATAATAGCGGATGTAATCGGCTGTTCGAATAAAGAATTTCCCAGCTTCTCCTTCCGGAAAATAATAATGATCCGTCAGGTCATCCGCATATTGACTGCTCACTGCCAGCGACTTGAGAGCTTCGATCCGCGGGAACTCGATGGCAGCCGCACGGGCTTCAGCCAGCTTGGAGCCCGACAGCCTTGTAATTAGGGCATCCGATGCTTTGGCTACGTAGACCGTACGTTTCCCAGGTACCCACTGAACATAAGCACCTGATGCTTCAGAGATAAAACGCAGCGGCACCATCACCCGGCCCTGCTCCAATGATACAGCCACTGGCAATAGGAGCTTCTTGCTGCCTACCACCACTGACTCTTGTCCCGGTATCAAAGTGATTTTCTGCGACTTGTTTGTAATCGTTATACTCTTTGTACTGTTGTTCCAAGCAATGCTGACGTTTGGTAGCTTCTGTACAACGCCAAGGGGAACAATAACCGTATCATTCTTGATATAACTTTGAACATCTGTGTCGGCTGTTTCATTATTGACAATCACAGAGATGGGAGATTCGGCAAAAGCTTTATGCTGAAAGGAAAAAGAGAAAACAGCAGCTAATACCACTGCATATCCGCAAGTAAGTAGAAGTTTTTTTAACATGAGGCCTCCTTGATAGAAATCTATAATTAAACAGTACACGCTGCCTGCTGTAATGAAACATCTAATATTTGGCATCATGAGTGTAAACAAAAAACGTGTCCGCACAGCCTGGACGTTTGCACCTCCAAGTTGCTGCGGACACGTTTTATATGCCAAATCCTAAAGACAGCGTAATTAACCGATGCTGCCTTCCATTTCGAATTTTATCAGTCTATTCATCTCTACCGCGTATTCCATCGGCAGTTCCTTGGTAAATGGCTCGATGAAGCCCATGATAATCATTTGGGTCGCTTCGGCTTCCGAAAGACCACGGCTCATGAGGTAGAACAATTGCTCCTCAGACACCTTGGATACGGTCGCTTCATGCTCCAGGATAATGTTATCGTTCTTAATCTCATTGTATGGAATGGTATCCGAAGTGGATTCATTATCCAGAATGAGTGTATCGCACTTAATGTTCGATTTCGCACCTTCCGCCTGACGGCCGAAGGAAGCCAGACCACGGTAAGTTACTTTACCGCCGTGCTTACTGATCGATTTCGATACGATAGTGGATGTAGTGTCTGGAGCCAAGTGAATCATTTTAGCGCCGGCATCCTGATGCTGATCTTTACCTGCTACTGCGATCGAAAGGACAGAACCTTTCGCTCCACGGCCTTTAAGCACAACAGCTGGATATTTCATAGTCAGCTTGGAGCCGATGTTACCATCTACCCATTCCATAGTCGCATTTTCTTCTGCAACCGCACGTTTGGTAACGAGGTTGTAGATGTTTGGCGCCCAGTTCTGGATTGTAGTGTAACGAACGCGAGCGTTCTTCATACACAGAATTTCAACAACTGCGCTGTGCAGGGAGTTCGTGCTGTAGATCGGTGCTGTACAGCCTTCTACGTAATGCACGAAGCTGTCTTCGTCGGCAAGGATCAGCGTACGCTCGAATTGTCCCATGTTCTCGGAGTTGATACGGAAGTAAGCCTGCAATGGCACTTCGCATTTTACACCTTTAGGAACATAGATAAAGCTACCGCCGGACCATACCGCACTGTTCAATGCAGCGAATTTGTTGTCCGCAGGAGGGATAATGGTTCCGAAGAACTTTTTGAACAGTTCCGGGTGCTCACGCAGTGCAGTGTCGGTATCGGTGAAGATAACTCCTTGATCCTCAAGGCTCTTCTGCATGCTGTGGTAGACAACCTCGGACTCATACTGTGCCGAGACACCAGCAAGGAACTTCTGCTCCGCTTCCGGGATACCCAGCTTGTCGAAGGTTTCCTTGATCTCGGAAGGAACTTCCTCCCAAGTCTTTCCTTGTTTCTCCGAAGGTCTTACATAGTACTGGATCTCATCAAAATCGAGATCATCCAGGTTGCCGCCCCAGTTTGGCATCGGCATTTTGTAGAACTGTTCCAGCGATTTCAAGCGAAAATCAAGCATCCACTCAGGTTCATTCTTGATCGCTGAGATTTCACGTACGATCTCGGGAGTCAGCCCTTTACCGGACTGAAAGATCGACTTGTGCTCATCGCGGAAACCATACTGGTATTCCTCCATATCAGGCGCTTTCTTAGCCATGGTGTCAGCCTCCTTGTTTGCTGTTATTAATGTTTCTCTTCTTCGTCTATGCCTTTGCGAAGCGCGTTCCAGGCCAATGTGGCACATTTGATCCGCGCCGGAAATTTATTCACGCCCGAGAGGGCCTCGATATCTTCATAGCCTTCGAACTCCACCGGTTCGCCCTTCATGAGGCCGGAGAAACGGTCTGCCATATCCAGCGCCACCGCTACGGTTTTGCCTTTAACAGCTTCGGTCATCATGGATGCCGATGACATGCTGATCGAGCAGCCTTCACCATTATAACGCGCATCCTTGACAACACCGTCCTCTACCTTGAGCTGAAGCGTAATGCGGTCGCCGCAAGTCGGGTTGTTCAGTTCAATCTTCAAGGCATCGTCCTCGAATGAGCCGCGATTCCGTGGGTTCTTGTAGTGGTCCATAATTACGCGTCTGTACAAATCATCCAAGTTCATAGGTGAAATACTCCTTTGCCTTGATTAACGCATCCACCAGCCGGTCTACATCCTCTTCGGTATTGTAGAGATAGAAGCTGGCCCGAGCCGTTGAACTGACCTGCAGCCAACGCATCAGCGGCTGACAGCAGTGATGGCCTGCTCGAACGGCAACACCTTCGGCGTCCAGAACAGTCGCTACATCATGGGGATGCACATCCCCGAGATTGAAGGTTACAACGCCTACCTCACGATTGCGGGGTCCATAAATCGTCAGATCGTCGATTTGGGACAACCGCTGCTCGGCATAAGCGGCAAGCTTCATCTCGTGACGGTGAATCTCATCCATCCCGATTTCTTGTAGGAAATCAATTGCAGCTCCCAGTCCGACAGCCCCAGCGATGATCGGTGTGCCGCCTTCGAATTTCCACGGAAGCTCTTTCCAGGTGGATTCATACAGGCCCACATCATCAATCATTTCACCGCCGAATTCCACAGGCTCCATAGCTTCCAGCAGCGCTCTCTTTCCGTAGAGGGCACCAATGCCGGTAGGTGCGCACATTTTATGCCCGGACAGTGTGTAGAAATCACAATCCAGGTCCTGCACGTCAACCTTAAGATGCGGGGTGCTCTGTGCACCATCCACCACAATCACCGCACCATGACGGTGAGCGATAGCGGCAAGCTCTTTGATTGGATGGGTAACCCCCATAACATTGGACACATACGCGATTGCCACGATCTTGGTCCGGTCTGTAATGGTCTTCTCCGCATCCTCCAGGGTAATGTTCCCGTCTTGTTGCAGCGGGATATACTTCAGGGTTGCTCCTGTCTTCTTGGCAAGCTGCTGCCAAGGGATCAGGTTGCTGTGATGCTCCATTTGGGTGAGCACAATCTCGTCACCTTCGCCAACATTGGCAGGGCCATACGAGGAAGCAACCAGATTCAGAGCCGTCGTGGTACCACGAGTGAAAATGATTTCCTTTGTGCCCCGCGCATTGATGAACTTGGCGAGCTTCTCTCTCGCCCCCTCATAAGCATCGGTCGCCCGGCTGCCCAGAGTGTGCACCCCGCGGTGCACATTGGCATTGTCCCATTCATAATAATGCTTGAGCGCATCAATCACCTGGCGCGGCTTCTGCGAAGTAGCCGCACTATCCAGATACACGAGCGGATGCCCGTTAATATTCTGGTTCAGAATAGGGAACTGTTCGCGGATGGAGCTATTCATTGTCCTAACTTCCTTTCCACTAGGGATTGGAGCTGAGTCCGCAGTCCCTCCAGTGGAATTTGAGACACGACAGGTGCCAGGAAGCCGTAGATGATCAATGCTTCCGCGTCACGTCTAGAGATTCCGCGGGACATCAGGTAGTAGACCTGCTCGGGATTGACCTGTCCTACGGAAGCGGCATGGCCTGCTGTAACATCATCTTCATCTATCAATAGAATCGGGTTGGCGTCGCCGCGCGCTTTTGGACTCAACATCAGAACTTTTTCAGTCTGCTGGCCGTCTGCACGGGTTGCACCCTTCTCGATTTTGGTAATTCCGTTAATGATCGAAGTAGCTTCCTCACGCATTACTGCACGAGTGATCATGTCACTTGGTGTATTTTTGCCAAAATGCTGTGCTTGTGTAGTGTAGTTCAGCTTCTGTGAACCGGAACCTACAGCAATAACTTTGGCATCGGAGCTTGAGCCATTGCCCTTTAGCACCGATTTGGTGTCGCTTGCCGTATCGCCATAGTTCATTTCGCCTACGATCCACTCTACTGTACCATCATTCTCGACAACGGCACGACGGTAAGTAACATCTGTAGTGTCTCCGCCAAGCTGGTGAACAGTAGCATAGCGTACATGTGCTCCTGCGCCTACAAACACTTCAACAGCGCCATTATGCAGGCCCGCTTCCGCTTTATCGGACACATAGTTGTCTACATAAGTCAGCGAGCTGTTGCTGTCAGCTACGATCAGAATATGTGGAACAAACGCAGCTTCCGCATCATCCGTCAGCAGTACAGCTTGAAGTGGTGTAGTTACCACTACGTCTTTCGGCACATAGAGGAACACGCCTCCGCTCCAGAGCGCCGCATGAAGCGCTGCAATGGAATGCTCGTCTGGCTTGATCGCTGTATGCAAATAACGCTGTACCAGATCGCCATGTTCTTTGGCTGCTGTCTGCAAATCAGTGAAGATCACACCCTGTGCTGCGAGCTCAGGAGACAGATGTGTATATACTGCACCGGAGTTGCGCTGAATAATCAGGTTGCCTTGCTCCTGGTCTTTCACGAGCTCTGCAATGGATGCAGGGGCTGCGCTCAGATCAGTAAATGTCTCGCTTGCTTTATAAGTTCCGTAATTGTTCACGTTCCAGCGTTCAATCCGGGTCTTTTCCAATTTAGGCAGCCCCAGCTCGGCTGCCAGTTCCAGTGCATTCAAACGGCTTGCTTGAAGCCAGTTTGGTTCGCCGTTGCTTTGCGATAGCTCGCTCAGGGCTTTGGCGTCCACCGGAAGAATGGTTTGCGTCGTCATAAGTGGTCTCCTCCTTCCTGGCGTCTCTTAAGCTTCTTGTCCTACGGTCTCGTCTTCAATGCCCAGCTCTTCCTTAATCCATTCATAACCCTCAGCTTCAAGACGTTGTGCCAGCTCAGGACCGCCGGATTTCACGATGCGACCTTGCATCATTACGTGTACGAAATCTGGTTTGATGTAGTTAAGCAAACGTTGATAGTGAGTAATAACAAGGAAACCGCGCTCTTCGCTACGCATAGAGTTAACGCCTTCTGCTACGATTTTGAGTGCATCGATGTCAAGACCGGAGTCAATCTCATCCAGCACGATGATCTTAGGGTCCAGCATCATCATTTGCAGGATTTCGTTACGCTTCTTCTCACCGCCGGAGAAGCCTTCGTTCAGGTAACGGTGTAGGAATTCAGGGTTCATGTCGAGTTCCTTCATCTTCGCTTCCATTTGACGGATAAAGCGGATCAGTGAAATTTCGTTACCTTCCTCACGACGTGCGTTGATTGCACTGCGCAGGAAGTCGGAGTTAGTTACTCCGGAAATTTCGCTCGGATATTGCATTGCCAGGAACAGACCGGCGCGTGCGCGCTCGTCTACAGCCATCTCCAGAAGGTCTTCACCCTCAAGTGTTGCTGTTCCTTCAGTCACTTCATATTTAGGATGGCCCATCAAAGCGGAAGCCAGTGTACTCTTACCTGTACCGTTCGGTCCCATGATTGCGTGGATTTCTCCACCCTTCATGGAAAGGTTAATTCCTTTCAAAATCTCTTTTCCTTCAATCGTCGCTTTCAATCCCTCGATGACAAATTCTGCTGCCATAACTGTTATTCCCTCCATTATTCGATTTGCGAAATCAGAAAGCTGCATGTGTATTTAGCAGGGCGTTCCCTGATTGCCAGCACAATTAGATTGTATATCACATTAAAATTATTATAAATTGAAAATCCCTGATTATCAATGATTCTCATTAATTTTATTATAAAAGAGTTTCTTTTACAAACTCTTATCTACAATTTTCAGGTCCCTCCGGCATTGGCATCCACGAACATTCTCCCTTCAATCTTCATATACATGAATTATAGCTTTTGTGACAGAAGTCTACAAATTTTCATGAAGCGCATGACTCAATCGACAAGAAGAGCCTCCCGGCGGGAGGCTCTTTTGAATCCTGATTTATCATCATTTATCCCCAATATGACTTGTCTGCATCCTGCAGGTTTATCCCAGAAAAGAGCGAAGCATCCATTGCTGCTTCTCCAGGTCGCTACGTATTTTGATGAACAGGTCGGCTGTCGGCTGATCGTTTCCTTTTTCCGCCAGTTCAATGCCTTCTGTCAGTTCTTCCGATACAGTCGCGAAGTCCTCAATCAGGGTCTGAACCATCGCTCGTGTATCCTCCTTACCCGTCGCTTCCTGTATGGAAGCCAGTTCGAGATATTCTTTCAATGTAGCTGCAGGACGTCCCTTGATGCTCAGCAGGCGTTCTGCCACCTCATCCATTTTAAGCGTGATATCGTCATATAACTCTTCAAATTTAACATGCAGGGAGAAGAACTGTTCTCCTTTGACATACCAGTGATAGTTATGAATTTTTACGTACAACACATTCAGGTTGGCTACCTCACGGTTCAGAATTTGCTCCAGTGAGGCAGTATCGACTTTGTTCGTTGCTTTAGCCATTGTCTATCCCTTCCTTATCCGTAGATTAACCGGCTGCAGGTTCCTATCCGGCCTAGCGTTGTCTATTCTCTATTTACCCTTTCGTATGTAGGATGAACCAAGAAGCAGCCCCTTATGCCCCCTTCATCGCATTCAAAAAAGGGCCCGCAGGCCCTCTTGACTCCTTATCCCTAATAAAAGATAGCTGGCATTTCAAAGCATGCGGAGCAAAGCTTCCGATCCGGGCATGCCCGGAAGAATCCCCAGATTCTCTGCTTCTATAGTTACTGACTCCAGTGGAGCTTCGAGTAGTTGCGACAGCGTCCGCACGCCTACTGCACGCGCAGCGATGATCCCCCGGTCGCTCAGCTTTTCATTCAGCAGGCCGACGTCCAGGGCACCGCACATGATGTAACCCCGGCTTGTGCTGATGGTAAGCAATGTTGTTTTGGGGAGTTTAACCTCCACTCCGACCAGGACATGGCCCCCTACCGTAATTGGTTCCAAAGTAACCACAGACAACACCTCCTTGTTTTGACGATACACGATGTATTTGTATTCATACCCAGCTCTCCATGTGTGGACGATAGACCTATAATTTCCATATGGGCAAAAGAGAAATGAAGTCCACGTTCCCCCATTGTGAGGTATATGCTTTCGTCCTGTTTAGTGGTATAGTTTATTATGCTTTATTATTATTTGAAGGATCGTTTTCAAACGATTGAGCTGGGGGAAATATGGACAAGAAACTGCAAAACACGGACGGTAATTATCTTTTCAACGTCGACATCCTGATCAGTGCCCGTACTAACCCGCTTGCCTTGCAATATTTGCTTGAGATGTTGAACAACAATGACAAGATTACCGATTTTAACATTAATTCGGGCCTTGAATTGGGGCGAACAATAGACAGTCTTCTCCGTTCGGCTAAAATGGCTCTGCATCAGGAGACTCCCCCTCCTGCACCCATAAAATTGCCAGCGAAGCAGACGAAGAAGCAAACACCGCAACAAGCGGAGCCAAGAGCAGAGAAAGCTCCTGTCAATGAGCCTTCTGATGTTCATGGAAAAATCCGTCAGTATATTCAGAATAATCAGTTGGTTCGCCTGAGAGCGAATCGCCGCGGACAGCAGCTATCCATCCCCTGCCGCATTTTGAATTTTGATGAGACAGACAACTCGATCAGCGTTTATCATGTCGATGAGAAGCAAGTGTACACATTCAGTCTGTACGAGATCGACGAGTTTTCGTAATGAACGGCATAACAGGCCAACAACAAACAAGCACCCGCCTTATCATCAAGGTCGGGTGCTTGTTTGTTGTTAGATCCAAGACATTCTTATAAAAAAGATCATAGAGTTTGCGACTAGCGTTGTGGTTTACGTGCGAAAGCTTCCAGTGCCAGACATAGCCAGCCCGCAATGAAACTCACACCACCAAGCGGGGTGATGGCGCCAAGCACCTTGATTCCGGTGATGCTTAGGACGTATAGGCTTCCGGAGAACAATACGATGCCAATCACCAACAGCCCGCCCGCCCAGCGGAGCCTAGCACTCTCTCCCCATTGTCCCGCAACCAGAGCAATCAGCACTAAGCCTAGCGCATGGAACATATGGTACTGCACGCCAGTCTCATAGACTGTCATGTAATGCTCGCTGATGACCGGCTTCAGCATATGGGCACCAAAAGCGCCAATGGCTACCGCTAGCATAGCCAGCAGGGCGCCCCAAGCCATAAATGTGCGTTGCATCATAGACAACTCCTTAGAATAAGCTCCCCCTATCTTAACGTATCACCACAGATCATTTCCAGCCGGAATCCATGAACTTTTTGCGTCCGGGGACTTGCTTTTAGCCCCACCTTATGAAAAAGTTAGGAGTACACATTTATTCTTTGCTACTAAAGGAGTGTAGCCTGTGGAGTATAATCCTCAATCGAAGCCAGAGCCGCTGGACAGAGAATCAGAAGACATGTTCGCTAGCGAGCAACCATCCGAATTCCAGCAACCCTATCACTACCAAGAGATGAAGCAGAATTTCAAGCATTCCGGGCCCGGCATCGCTTCATTCGTCATCAGTATGGTCACCGTGCTCGGCTACGTCATTGCCTTTGTGATCGTTGGCGCGATGGCATCCTCCGTATTCGATCAATCAGGAAATCTATTGGCCAGTGCATCTGAAATCATTATCATTATTGGTATCTCCGTACTGATCCTATCCGCCCTGAACGTGATCGGCGTAGTTGTCGGCATCGTCGGCCTCGCCCTTCGCAACCGCCGCAAGGTGCTTGGTATCATTGGTACCATTATCAATGGGGTCATCGTACTTCTTTTCATGATGCTGATCTCTACTGTCT
The DNA here is from genome assembly GCF_042887565.1 of Paenibacillus sp. NPDC057934. Lineage (NCBI taxonomy): Bacteria > Bacillati > Bacillota > Bacilli > Caryophanales > Paenibacillaceae > Paenibacillus > Paenibacillus sp. NPDC057934. The sequence continues at coordinate 39,701 of NZ_JBHVPB010000006.1, read as the reverse complement.
TCGTCAACGCCGGCGGACTGTAATCCAGGTGATTCACTGTAGACACAAACGGGTGTGCACTCCTTTTCAGGAATGCACACCCGTTTTTCTTCATAATGCGCTAGCGTCAGCCTCCCGTATCGGCCAAAGAAAGGTTCAACAAGATATGCTGCTTCACGCTCTCATCGCCTCCTACGGTTCTCTCCACATATTCAAAGATAACAGAGTCGCCTTCATTCAGGGTCTCCGGTACATTCTCCGTGCCGAGTCCTAATTCGAATGAGGTAGCTCCATCCTTCGTCTCAATCTCCACAGAATGGTTGTCAATTTGACCATTATAAATGCCAGTTCCCATGATTGCATCAGCTTCAGAACTAGGGGAAGATGTGGGCTCAGTGCTTTCAACCGGGGTCACTGTTGGCACCGGTGTTGCACTATTGTCGGCGGACTGAGCCGAGTTATTTCCGCTACAAGCGGTCAAAGCCATCAGCAATACAGCAGCAGCTGCTGTGGCAGGGAATAAACGTTTCTGTCTCATCTTGGCTGCCTCCTTGGGGTTTTAGATCATATTCTCTATCAAACTATTTAACCTACCCCATTATTAACGTAAACCTAGGAGTCTTGGTTGCAAAAATATCCCGCAGGCACCTCTGCAGCCTAACCATAGCTCAAATCGCGCTATACGCCACCTGACCGTTCACAACAGTCATTTGGACCTTCACCTGCAGCAGCTCCTGCGGATCGGCATGAATATCTCGGTCAACAACCGTGAAATCAGCCCAGCGCCCGGCAGCGATACCGCCACGCTCATGCTCTTCCCCGGCTGCCACAGCACTGCCGGACGTGAACAGTTCCACAGCTTCTTCTACGCTGAGCTTCTCCCCAGGCAAATAGCCATCATGGGTCTCCTCCGGTTTGCGGCGGGTAACGGCTGCATGCAGGCCAAGGAATGGATTGATCGGCTCAATCGGTGCGTCGCTGCCACCGGCACATGGGATGCCTGCGGACAGGAGCTTGCTCCAGGCATACAGATAATCTCTTCGCGCTGTCCCCACCCGATCCAGTACCCATGGAAAGTCGCTGGCTACGAAGCGAGGCTGGATATCTGCGATCAGCCGCAGCTGCTTCATGCGCTGGACCAGTTCAGCATTCAGCACCTGGGCATGAATGAAACGGTCCGGCAGCGCCGCGGACATAGGGAGCGGCGCATGCTCCATAGCAGTAAGCGTCATGTGTGCTGCCGCATCCCCGATGGCATGAACCGCAATCGGAAAACCAAGCCTGCGGGCAGCAGCGGTGATCTCATGAATCTGCTCCTGCGTGTAGATGGCGATGCCTGACGTATGCGGCGCATCGCTATATGGTTGCTCCAGCAGCGCCGTCCGGCCGCCGATGGCTCCATCGGTAAACAGCTTGACCGCGCCAAGCCGAAGCCACTCATCACCTTGACCAGCGTGCAGACCTAGCGCCTCCACCTCCGGCAGATAGGTGTTGTACAGCAACTGATGAGTGCGGAAGAGCAATCCTTCCTCCTTCAGCTCCCGGTGAATCCGCAGCATCGTCTCCACGCTGTCCAATAGCCGCAGATCCTCAGTGTGGACTGCGGTTATCCCATGCGCCAAGGCGTCCAGATACCCGCGGCGCATAGCCTCTTTCTTAGCCGCATAGTCTGGCGCGGGCTGTACGGCCATGAACGGCGCAGAAGCATCCTCGTACACCCAGCCGTTCAGACGACCGTCCTCACCACGCCCGTACGCACCTGAGGCGAAGTCAGGTGTCCCTTCTGTGATCCCGGCCCTGCGAAAAGCCTCGCTATTCCCCAGATAAGCGTGGAAGCAGGTCCGGGTCAGGAACACCGGGTGACGGTCCGTGATCTCGTCCAGTTCTCCGATATGAGGAGCAACCGCCGGACTGAACTCATTCTCATTCCAGCCCAAGCCGAGAATCCACTGTCCGGCGGGCGTTACTTCTGCCCGTTCCCTGATCATGCGCAGCATCTCTTCCTTGGAGGACACTCCGGTAAAATCAAGCATGTCCAGCTTCATTCCATGCATCCCCAGATGCAAATGGGAATCAACCAGACCGGGCAGCACATGAGCGCCCTTCCAGTCCACAGTAGAGTAAGACCGGCCTGCAAGCTGCAGGGCCAGCTCCTTGCCGTCCCCTACGGCGGTAATTATGCCGTTCTCAGCTACAATTGCATCTGCCGCTCCGTGGCGGGACGGCAGCTTTCCATTTTTATATAGAACCGTTGTCATTATACTCTGCTCCTTTACGGGTCACTTCACCTTTTACTTTCTGAGATTATCACATATCCCTCGTCGCCATGAATATACTTTATTTACAAGCCGGCAAGGTCCGGCTTCACAGCGCAACTTATACCTATGGGGAGGTGGTCATCCTGTCGCAATCATCCGGTCCCTTTACCTTTGTCGTATCCAAAGAAGACTGGTCCCTGCACCGCAAAGGCCATCAGGATCAGGAACGCCATCAGCAGAAGGTCAGGGAAGCCATCAAGGATAATCTGCCCGACCTTGTTACCGAAGAGAATATTATATTGTCGGACGGCAAGCAAATCGTCAAAGTCCCAATCCGCAGTCTGGATGAGTATCGCATTATCTATAACTTCCGCAAGCAAAAGCATGTCGGGCAGGGGGACGGCGAAAGTCAGGTCGGCGATGTGCTCGGGCGCGATTCTTCCTCTACCCAGCAGGGCAAAGGCGAACGGGCAGGCGATCAGCCAGGTCAGGATACCATCGAGGCTGAGGTCGATCTGGAGGATCTGGAGGACATTCTGTTCCAGGACATGGAGCTACCGCATCTGAAGCCGAAGGACAAGGAAGAGATTGAAGTGAAGTCCATCGTCTTCAACGATATCCGCAAAAAGGGTATGATGTCCAATATTGATAAAAAGCGCACTCTGCTAGAGAACCTGCGCCGCAATGCAAGCAGAGGAACACCCGGCATCCACGGCATCAGTCCCGATGATCTGCGCTACAAGACATGGGATGATATCACAATCCCCCATTCCAATGCCGTCATTATTGCGATGATGGACACATCAGGCTCCATGGGCTCCTTCGAAAAATACTGCGCCCGTAGCTTCTTCTTCTGGATGACCCGCTTCCTGCGCCGCCAGTATGAGAAGGTCGAGATTGTTTTTCTGGCCCATCATACAGAAGCCAAAGAAGTCAGCGAGCATGATTTCTTCACCAGAGGCGAGAGCGGTGGAACCATCTGCTCCTCTGCCTACCAGAAGGCACTGGAGATTATTGATCAAAGGTACCCACCGTCCAAATACAACATCTATCCGTTCCACTTCTCGGACGGCGACAATCTTACTTCAGACAACGAGCGCTGCGTCAAGCTGATCGGCGAGCTACTAAAGCGCAGCAACCTCTTCGGCTACGGCGAAGTGAACCAGTATAACCGCAGCAGTACGCTGATGTCAGCCTATCGCCACCTGAAGCATGAGCAGTTCATGCATTATGTGATCAAGGATAAGAAGGAAGTCTATCAGGCGCTGAAAACTTTTTTTGGCAAAAGAGAATCCGTGAACAGCTAATAAAGCTCCGATTGCCATCCATATTGAAAAGGGGCTCTCCCAAAACAGGTATATTCCTTGATGAGAAGCCCAACTGCTGAAAAAAATGCACAAAAAGAACATGGAAGTGATCAGGAGAAGTCCTGAACACGCTATGTTCTTTTTTTGGTCGACGACCGCTTTATTGTGGAAGGGATAGGCAAGCGAATAAACAAGCTGATAAGCAAGTCGATAGGCAAATGTAAGCCACTCAGTCTACGGCGTGCAGATGGAGATTCGAATAAGTAAACAAAGCCAACCAACCTTCGGGCGTGCAAATGGCTCTCGAATAGGTAAACAAAGCTATCCAGCCTTCGGGCATGCAGATGGCATTTGAATAGGTAAACCAAGCCTCTCAGCCTTCGGGCGTGCAGATAGCATTCGGATAGGTAAACAAAGCCACTCAGCCTTCGCTGTGCAGATGGCTCTCGAATAGGTAAACAAAGCTATCCAGCCTTCGGGCGTGCAGATCCCTTAGAGTAAAAGAGTATGTCATGCAGCGAATAAATAACTGGAAATTCTCCCGTTATTTATTCAAAACGACGTATTCCCCAAAAAATAACTGGAAAAACTCCTGTTACTCTCTAGGATCCCCCGCGATTTTCTAATAAAAAGGAAATTTAACTGGAGAATTTCCTGTTAATTCGAGCAAAACCCTTGAACGGGGAGAATTAGCGGTACATTTTCCTGTTACATCAGAGCCGACTCAACGCATCCGCTTTTTAAATTAGGAGAATAAGGTCCCCTTGGCGTAGCAGGTTTTTGATTATCTCCGTCTACGGAAAGGGGAGCGTCTCCATTAAGGATCAACCCTGCTTAAGGTTAATGGGCGTTTACTTCTTTGTGCTGTCTACTTGAAGGGGAGCGTTCACTTTTGGGACATTCCCATTTTTCCAGTTCCTGATCTTCCTACACTCAAGAGGTTCCCTGAAAAGAAACCAGCGACTTCTTCAACTCCTCAGCTACCCCCTCCAGCTTGCCGGACAGCGCCACAAGCTCTTCGCTTACCACGGACTGCTCGCTAGACATGAACGCAACCTCTTGTGTGGAAGCATGACTCTGCTGCACCACGGCGCTAACATTACCCATAGCGTCGCCAAGCTGCTGCTGAAAGGCAATCAGTTCTTGGACCGCAGCCGTAGAATTCGTAATATGCCCGAGAAACTGCTCCATCTCTGCACGGACCTGGCCGAAGATCTTAGAGGATTCCCGTACCGAGGCAATCTGCTTCCCAAATAGCGGCGCGGCTTCATTGACCACACTAACCGTAGTTTCGATATTCAGCCCGATTTCCTCCGTAATCTGAGATACGGACTGGATGGACTGATTCGACTGGTTAGCCAACTGCCGGATCTCATCAGCGATCACCAGAAAACCTCTTCCCGCCTCTCCTGCTCTTACCGCTTCTATAGAAGCATTGAGAGCCAGAATATTCGTCTGCTTGTTGACAGCAATCATTGGGCTGAGGATGCTACGGATCAGATGTGTGCTTTCCCGCAGCTTAGCCGAATTCTCCTGAATGAGATTCATGAGGTTCAATACCGACTCACTCTGCTCCACCAACAGCCTCATCATTTCCGAACCTTGGTCGCTGATGGCAACGATTTTGCCGGTCGAGCTATCCATAGTAGCGTTCAGTTCCGTGACTTCCTGCATTTTCTCACCCATGATCTCCACATTGCGGTGTCCACCTTTAGCCTCTGAGGCTAGACTTACCGCACCACCGGCAATTTCACTGGTCGCAGCAGCCACCTCTCTCGCATGCAGTGAGATAGTACCCGACACCTTTACTAGCTGAGCAGAGGTCGACAGCACCCTGTCTGCCGACAGACGACTCTGGTCAGCCAACCCTGAGATCTGTTCCATCATCCGGTTGAAGCTGTGACCAAGCCGGCCGATCTCATCTCGGCTCTTGAAGTTCGTACGAACCTGGAGGTTACCCTTCTCCCCGTCCTCCATCAAACCGGCCAGCTTCCCAAGCGGCTTGCCAACTAGGCGCAACAGCAGATAGCCGATTAGCAAGGCAACAACAGCTGCTGCCAGCACAACAGATAACGTTATGTATAACAGCTTGTTGGCTGAGCTTGTAAAATCACTGACCGGCGCATAGCCGATCATCGTCCAGCCACCGATGCCCAGTGGCTGATAGACTACTAATTGGGACTGCCCCTGCTCATCAGCTGCCGTGAAAGAATGATTGAGCTGCGGCCCTCCTGCAGCATCCGGCTTGTCCCGGCCTTTTGACATGTCCGGAACCTTAATGAAGGCTTCCTGGCCCAGCAGCTTGGAGTCAGCCGCATACACAATCCCGCCTTCAGGTGTGACAATGCGGATCTCACCACCTGCCCCGATCTGAAGATTGCCCAGCAGACTGGTAATGGCGCTTCCTTTTATCTCAATCAGCATGTAATATTCAGCCTCGGGATGCTGCATATTTCTCAGCAATCGGCCCATCGTCAGGGAAGGCTCGCTGTACACATCGAAGAATCCTTTCTCCCGCACAGGGAACCAAACCGAATTGCCCTTGGCATCTTCAATCTGCTTCACCCGGGCAACTACACCCTCATCGCTTCGAACAGCACCTGTCCCCGTAGACTTGTAAGAATCGACATCGACCAGACTCTTCGAGAGCAACCGGATCCCGGCCATCCTTTTGTCCGAATCCCGAACGGAATCTAACTTGCGGCGGATGCGGTCCTCCGCAGCAGCTTTGGACACTGTTCCCACCTGTTTATTGTTAGCAGTCTCCAAATCGGCCTTTAATACCGGGTCTACAGCGAACTGCCGGGAGAGCGCCTCATATTCAGCCAGCAGAAAATCCAGTTTGTCCGCAGCCTGTACAATAGACTGACCCGAAGCCGCCGCCACCTCATCCATGATGATCCCCTTAGCCGTATAATAGGACGTCAAACCAAGCACAGTAGACAGCAGGACTATGGAACAGAACACAATGAGAAATAGCTTCATGCCAACTGACTTGAACCGTATAATCCAGGACCGTCTCATAATTCTTTCTCTCCCTAAGATTCTTTAGATATCAAAAAGAGGTACAGCCCTCACATCTTGCGTACAGGCTGTACCCCTTTCCCTTGAAGCTTATGTGTTGACTTGCCAGTTGAATCTTATGATCCCTGCACCGAAATCAACCTTTGCTGGCCCCTGCCGTAAGACCGTCTACAAGCAGACGTTGCAGGAAGCCGAACAGAATCATGATCGGCACCGCAATCAGTACCGCACCGGCAGAGAATAAGGTGAAGTTAGTGTTCTGCTGACTGTTGACCATATCCCACATCCCGACAGCCACGGTCCAATTCTCCTTGGAGCGCAGAATCAGGCGGGCGAAGATAAAGTCTACCCATGGGCCGACGAACTGGGTCAACGCCATATAAGTAATCATCGGACGGGACAACGGCAGAATGATTCGTGCGAAAATCCCGAAATTGCTCGCACCATCGATCCGGGCCGCTTCATCCAGCGAACGCGGAATGGTGTCCAGGAAACCCTTGGCGATAAAGGTACCACCGAGTGGTGCGCCAGCGGCATAGACGATGATCAGGGCCAGATGCGTATCGAGCAAATGGAACTCTTTTAACAACAGATAGATCGCAATCATACTCATGAACCCAGGGAACATGCCGAGAATCAGAATCGTGGACAGGGCTGTCTTACGGGCCTTAAACCGGAATCTGGATACCGCGTAGCTCGTAAGCAGGGTAAGCACAACCCCAATCAGCATGGACATAATCGAGATCTTCAGCGTATTGGCATACCACTGGCCGAACATATAAACCGGCGAAGTGAATAGCTCGGTGTAATGGGACAGTGTAAATTGCTCAGGAATGAACGTTTTGCTATACAGCGATTTACCGGGACGGAAGGACGCCAAGAGAATCCAAAGCGCCGGGTACAGCGCGGCTATCGACAGAATGACAAGGACGATATAGCTCGCGGTCAGGCGAACGGTTTTACCAAATTTGCGTCCGATCATTGGATCATATCCTCCTCTTTGAACGACTTCGTCCGGCGGTAATTATACAGGGAGAATGAAGCAACAATGATAAAGATGATAATCCCTATTGCCGAAGCCATGTTGTATTTGTTCTGGTCAAGCGTCAATTTGTACAGCCAGGTTACCAGCAAGTCCGTTGACCCTGCATATTGATAGTCGCCGTTCACCGGACTGCCGCCTGTTAGCAGGAAGATAGCGTTAAAGTTATTGATATTGCCCGCAAACTGAGTGATCAGTGTAGGTGCTGTGGAGAATAGTATCATCGGCAGCGTTACAATACGGAATTTCTGATAAGCAGATGCCCCGTCAACCTCAGCTGCTTCGTACATATCACGCGGAATAGTAGTCAGAACGCCCATAATCAGCAGCATGGATACCGGAATTCCGACCCACATGTTGACGACAATAACTGTTACCTTCGCCCAGAACGGATCGGTCAGCCATGGCAGGCCGCCCATCCCGAAATAACCTAGGTACTGGTTGATCGGCCCGAATTGGCCGTTGAACAGGTTGCGCATCAGGAGGAGTGAGATCAGCTGTGGCACCGCGTAAGGCACGATCAGGATCGCTCTCCAAATTCCTTTGAAACGGATGCCCTGTTGGCTGACTAGTAAAGCCACAAGCAAACCGCCGAAATAGGTAGTCACTGTAGACAAAACCGCCCAGATAATCGTCCAGGTCAAGACGCCATAGAAGGTATGGCTCCAGGATTTCAGCACTAGAAGGCTGCGGAAGGTCTCGAATCCGACCCAATCCACCAACTTGGCTGGCGGCATATGTCCGGGTGCAGAATAGTTCGTGAATGCCAGCATGATCATGAAGATGATCGGCATGATGGTGAAGAACAGAATACCCACAGTTGGTAGAATCAGAAACGTCTGCGCAAACTTGTAATCCATAATATAGCGAACCGTTTGCTTAAAGGAGTTCGCTTGATGACCGGCCTCGCGTTCGGCGCCGATCTTATAGGCATCTCTAATATTCACATACCAAGCGGCAAGAAAGATAATAAGTACAAGAATCGTGATCAGACTTTGAATCAAGATGAAGATGGAATGGTCTCCCTGAACCATCTTGCTGACGCCTTTAACCTTCTCCAGGTGGCTGGGGGTTTCCCCGAGCGTAACGATTCCCCATAAAGCTCTTCCGAGATTTTGAATAAAATAATAGACGGCTAAAGCTTCGGCAGCTATGAAAATAAGTCCCTTGATGAATTGGCGATTATATATTTGTCCCAATCCCATGAATATCGTCGACAGTATTGCGGCTCTCGTTCGGTGTCGCTGCATTTCTCTTCCGTTCTCCTCTCCGCGTGGAATTCAAGGAAACTGCCCGCCGTGCGGCGGGCAAGTGAATTCCACTGTGTGCTGTTCAAGCTATTGCTAAGCGCACTTGCTATTATTGAGCCGATGTACCATTATTCAAGTCTTTGATCTGTTGAACTGCTTTGTCCATAGCTACCTTAGGATCAACATCCTTATCCCAAATTTCAGGAAGAGCGGCGTTCACAGGACTCCATACATTGCCCATTTCAGGGATGGAAGGCATCGGTTGCGAGTTCTTGGCTTGTTCTGCAAAAGCAGACACGTACGGATCGTTCTTGATTTGTGGATCTTCCAGCGCTTCTTTGTTGGTTGGCACCGAACCAATAATCTTGTTCAGCTCAAGCTGGGATTCCTTGGAGGTTGCAAAATGTGCATACAACTTAGCCGCATTCGGATACTGTGAGAACGAGTTGACGGCATAAATTTTGATACCGGAGAACGTGATTGCTGTTTTACCAGCAACGGTAGGCACTGGGGCAATTCCCAGGTTGTCGCCCAAAGCTTCTTTGTAACCAGCCAGTTCCCACGGACCTGTAATATCCATAGCTACGTCCCCGGAGTTGAACAGACTGCGCTTGATATCAGCATTGATATCGCCGCTCTTGATTGGCAGAGCTTCTTTCAGCTTGGCAAAAGTATTCAGGCCTTCGACCGCACCTTCATTGTTCAGGCCAATGTCATCCTTGTTCGTACCGTTGTCACCAAAGAGGTAACCACCAGTTGAAGCGATGAACAGGTAGTTGTAATACAGGTTGCCAACTTCCCACATAATGCCGTATTTGTTCTTTGATTTATCCGTGAACGTTTTGCTGAAAGCAAGAACGTCATCGAAAGACTTCGGCGCTTCTTTTACCAGAGATTTATTGTAGTAGAGGGCATAGGTTTCAGCCGCTCTTGGATAGCCGTACAATTCTCCCTCAAACGTCGAACCTACGATCGAAGCTTCTGTGTTATCAGCCTTAGTCTGCTCGGCAAAAATATCGTTTGGAAGCACTAGGCTCGCACTCGCAGCTTTACCCAGGTTGTCATGCGGAATGTTGATGACATCGGCTGCAAGCCCGGACGGTCCGTCCTGAGTCAGCTTGGTCACTTGATCCGGACCTGCTACTTCTTCGATTTTGACAGGAACATTATATTTGGCCGTGAATTGCTTCGCGATTTCTTCCGTGAATGGTCTTTCCTCTTTACTCTCCCAGACGATTAGGGATGCGCCGTCTTCAGGTACGATGTCACCGGTAGCAGCGCTGTCTGTACCCGCATTATTTGTTCCTCCATTGTCAGCAGGTGCGTTCGTCGCGGCTGCATTTCCTCCGTTATTGGCTGTATTGCTGCCGCACGCTGTAATGGACAGGACCATAGAACATGCTGCGGTGAGAACCATGAGCTTTTTCAATTTCATTGCAATAACCCCTCCCAATTTGAATACCACTTTTGATGAAGCATTATGATGATGACAAAATGTTGTGCAAGAACTTGCGCAAACGATTTCAGAAGATACAAAAAAAATATTCGTTTTTCTGTTCGTCCGGTATGTATTCGCTTAAACAAGTTTTAGAAAGCGCTTCATCGCTGCATTAATCATACAACAGGAATGAATGATTGTAAAAACGTTTGCACATAGTGTATTTAGGTATTTTTCCTTATTTATATCATAAAACAGACTAATATCTCGTTCTTTCACACGATATCTTCTATTTATTCCGAATTATTAAGATTTCGTTATGTAGTTTTTCTTTAATAGAACTCTTTTTAGCTTAGCAAACGCTTTAAGTAGAGATTTCAGACCTCTTTAGCCCCAAGAGCAGAAGAATTATAAAGTGAAAAATAGTGCAATGGTTTGAACAAAGTTATTGAACCGCTTCTCCTTCCATGCTATAATCCAAATCTATACAGGGCGCTCTATATATTATAAAGGCAATGTTACTTTCAGGTACAACCTCGGCAGGCTATTACGCTAGGTTGTACCTTTTTTGCCGTGACCCGGGCAAGTACCATGCGGGAACTCCTTACAATCTCCCCACCCGTACTGTCTAAGCTGTCTGCCTCATCTGCATCGTGCATCCTGGATAATACCAAAGTTTTAGTAACCGTTTTCTCGGCAGGAATCATGCTATTTTTGCACAACGTCCGTGCAAATCCATTATCTGTATGCATAAAAGGGTACACTGGATTCATAAGTTCCCTTCCGGCATACGACAACCATATTTTAGGAGGAATTCATTCATGTTACTGGAAGCTGTATACCATCGTCCGCGGTTGAACTGGTCCTATGCCTATGATGAAACTACCATTCACCTCCGCCTGCGGGCCAAAAAAGGGGATCTCACCGAAGTATTCGCCTGGGCGGGAGACAAGTATGCCTGGGATGCCACCAAAGAGCTGATCCCGATGACGCTTTTCACCTCTGATTCTATGTTCGATTACTGGGAGTGCGAGTCGGTGCCTCTGCACCGCCGCTTGAAATACGGTTTTCTGCTGCAAAAGGACAACGAACGCATCTGGATGACTGAAAGTGAATTTCAGACAAATCGCCCCGAGAACCCTAACAAGCTTTTTGAGTTCCCCTTCATTAACCGGGTTGATGTCTTCACTCCTCCGGCTTGGGTAAAGGACACTGTTTTCTATCAAATTTTCCCTGAGCGATTTGCGAACGGTGATCCAAGTCTGGACCCTGAGAACGTGCAGCCTTGGGGTGGAACCCCGGCACCGGACAACTTCTTCGGCGGCGACCTGCAAGGCGTGATTGACCACCTCGACCATCTCAGCGAGCTTGGCATCACCGGCATCTATTTCACACCAGTTTTCTCGGCGACCACGAATCATAAGTACGACACCGAAGATTATATGAGCATCGATCCACACTTTGGCGACACGCAAACGCTGAAAAAGCTCGTCGATGCCTGTCATGAACGCGGAATCCGCGTACTGCTAGACGCCGTCTTCAACCACTCCGGGCGAACCTTCGCGCCGTTTGTGAATGTGCTGGAGAAAGGCGAAGCCTCCCGTTATAAGGACTGGTTCCATATTCACAGATTCCCGCTGGAGGTGATTGATGGAATCCCGCCTTATGACGCCTTTGCATTCGAGCCGATGATGCCGAAGCTCAACACGGAGAATCCGGAGGTCAAGGAATACCTGTTGAAGGTCGCCGAATACTGGATCAAGGAAATCGGAATTGACGGCTGGCGCCTGGATGTGGCCAACGAGGTGGATCATGAGTTCTGGCGTGATTTCCGTAAAGTTGTAAAAAAAGCCAATCCCGACGCCTACATTCTCGGCGAAATCTGGCATGAATCCGCTCCTTGGCTGGAGGGCGACAAGTTCGACGCCGTCATGAACTACCCGTTCACAGATGCTGTGCTGGACTTCTTCGTGCACGACTCCCTCGATGCCGAAGGCTTCGCCAACTCCATTGGCAGACAGCTGTCACGTTACCCGCTACAAGCCAGCGAAGTGGCCTTCAACCTGCTGGACAGCCATGATACACCACGCCTCCTGACGCTGGCCGGCGGCGACAAGAAGAAAATGAAACTGGCCGCATTATTCCAGTTCACCTACATGGGCACGCCTTGCATCTACTATGGCGATGAGATCGGTATGGATGGGGGCGGCGACCCCGATTGCCGCAAATGCATGGAATGGAACCCGGAGAAGCAGGACCGTGCCTTGTTCGACTTCTACCGCAGACTGATCGACATCCGGGCCAGCCATCCAGCGCTGCGTACCGGTACAATCACTTTCCTGGAAGCAGCAAGTCATGGGACGAAGCTGGCGTACGAACGCCGCCTGGGGGACGACATCGTCATTGTCATGGTGAACACCGATGAGACGGCTCAGACCTTACGCATTGACGCCAGTGAGTCCCGCTGGGAGAATGTGCTCACCGGCGATCCGCTCCGTGCTGACCGCGGCAAGCTCACTGTCAAGCTCCCGGCTTACGGATACACGATCATTAAGGCTGTTATTTAGACAGCTTGCTAATTCAAGCCACCCTGTCCTGTCTTCAGGACGGGACAGATAGATAAAGAGAAAGGACTATCCTTTTAGAGCCAGAATTGGCCTGGGGGGATAGTCCTTTTTTAAGGATGAGACTCAATGCATAAATTAACGTCATAGCAAGATATTAATATTGTTGTATTAATTACAATTTCATGTACAAATAACGATCATATAGTCCGTTAGCTTCCACGTTATTAAAAAGCCTTGACCTCAACTTAGGTTTAGGTTGTATCTTTTTAATTGTAACTAACTGATATAAAATTGGAGGAAATAAATATGGCTAAATTCGCCTTTGTAACAGGTGCTAATAAAGGAATTGGATATGAAATTGTGCGTCAATTAGCTGAACAAGATTATCATGTATTTTTAGGAGCACGAAATGAGGAGCTAGGACAAAAATCCGTACATGCCCTTGGCTTTTCAAATGTTTCGTTTATCCCAGTTGATATTTCTGATACACAATCTATCCAAACCGCAAAACATAAAATCCTTGAAGTAACGGATCACTTAGATTTATTGATTAATAACGCTGGGATCGCACTTGATTTTGGTATTCTCCCCAGTGAATTAAAACTAGAAACACTCCGGCAAGAGTTTGACGTTAACTTCTTTGGTACATTCCAAATGATTCAAACCTTCTTACCTTTAGTGAAAAAGACTCAGGGTGGAAAGATCGTTAACGTAACAACAGATATGGCTTCACAAACCATGTTCGCCAATGGCGAAATTCCTCAACTCAATATACTGGGCTATAATTCAACAAAAACGGCTGTTAATTCATTAACACTAGCATTTGGTACAGAATTTGGTACGAGCGGGCCTGAAATTTTAGGGGTTACACCTGGTTTTACAACTACGGATCTTAATCATAATTCTCCAGGTGGTAAAACAACTGCTGAAGGTGCACAAATCATTGTTAAGTACGCATTAAGCGATACAAACTATAATGGAAAAATTCTTGATAAAAACGGGATTATCCCTTGGTAATCACCTGAGGAGAGCGTAATGAATTATACTATTGGACAAGTTGCATCAATGAATCAATTATCGATCTCACAATTACGTTATTACGATAACAAAGGACTGTTTCCGTTTCTCAAAAGAACTGAAAAAGGCGATCGGGTATTTGACGAGGATGCACTTAAATTTCTGGAAATTATCTTATGTTTAAAAAATACCGGGATGCCAATAAAGGACATTAAGCAATTTGTTGATTGGTCGATGAATGGGAATGCCAACTCCCCTCAACGGCTAGAAATGATAAAGCAGCACGAAATCACTGTCTTACAACAAATTCGAGATGCTGAAGAAAATCTAGAAAAAATTCAACAAAAGATCGTTAGAATTGAATCTGAAATGAATTAAGGCACTTGTAATTTTTTGGGTTGCTACCGAACCAGCGCGAGCACTGGTTTGGTAGCAACCTTTTGACTTGGTTAGTAGCACCTTGGTTAGTACATTGGGTGAGTAGTATTCAGAGCTTGGAGCGATGCCTAGTCTGCAGCTAAAGCTAGGGACTGCTACCATCACACACTGCCCTCCCTAGCGTTAGACTGTTAGACGTTAGCTGTTAGGCCTTACAGGGTCAGCAGATTATAGATTACCTGAGCGCTTTCAGCACGGGTCAGTTGTTCCTGAGGAACAAATCCGCCGTCCTTTCGCCCCTGCAATAGCCCTAATTCCACAGCAGTATTTACCTCAGACTTCGCCCATGAGCTGATGCGCAATGCATCGGTAAAGTCGCTGGCGGCTGCTTCCGCTTTAAAATTCTTGCCTTGTTTGACCTCCAGTGCACGAATGACCATGACAGCCATCTCTTCGCGGGTAATTGTAGCATTTGGTGCAAAAGTATCCCCGCTTCGCCCATTCACAATTCCTAACTGGGCTGCAACCGTTACATAAGAAGCATACCAAGCATCACCGGGAACATCCTTAAATCCGTTATTCCCTTGCACGTTCACGCCTAGCGCACGTATTAGCAGCGCAGTGAATTCCGCACGACTGACGCTGCGTTTTGGTTCGAACACAGTAGCGGAAACACCGGTCACGATCTGCTTCGCGGCCAGGGATTTAATCGCAGGAGAAGCCCAGTGTGTCTGCGGCACATCCTTGAATGTGGTATTGATCTCAAGAACGGCATATTTGCTGAAATGCTTAATTCCGGCGGTTATGGTATCCCCTTGAATCACGCCGCCTGCGTACTCCAGGTTCCCTTGCTCCGGCAAATGGAACACGCCGGTCCACTCCTTGTTCGGCTGGCCTTCGAGCTTGAAGGACAGGGTCAATGGCTGCTGGAATACCGTTACCGGGATGCGGATACCATCCTTTTTAACAACATATAAATTGAATTCATAGATATTGGATACCGAAGCAACGTGTACACCGTTCTTGCTCAGTTCGTCCAATAGTGACCGGACTGCAGTTTCCTGCAACGCATTGACTTCGAAAAGAATCTGGGACGTCTCCGCATCTTCTCCAGATACGCGCCCTAACAAGTCTGCAAGCACCTTGTTCGGAAGAGTAATATTCAGAGCGTCTGTCTTTATAACCAGACTATTCGTTCCCAATACCTGTGCAGCTTGAATAGGCAGAAGGACCGCAGTCTTGCCTGGAGCAAGCTCCACTTCAACCTTGCCGTCTTGGCCACTCTTCAGGCTGTCCACCGATACAACCTGTGGGCTGCCGGACGGTGCACCGGTTGACACTGTGCCAGGAATAGGGGCCGGCGTTGGTTGTGCCGTGAACGGCGACGCAGACTCTGGTCTAGGTGTTGCCAATGGTGCTGGCGTTGCTTCAGGTGTCGATGTACCAACCGGCGCAGGTGTGACCTCAGCCGACGGAGTGACACCCGGTGTAGCTGTAGCACCAGGAGTCTGTGTTGCTACCGGTGTGGCAGTGACCACGGGCGTTGGCGTCACACCAGGGGCCTGCGTTGGTGTTGGTGTTGGCGTCATCACAGGCGTTGGAGTCGGCGTCGGTTCCACGCCCGGCACAACCGCCAGAATCACTGTTCCACCTTCATTGCGACCAGGCAGCTCAAGCGTAAGCTTTTGCTCACCAGGTACGGTATAGGTTGTGCCGCTGTATTCGTCTTTGACAAGCGTTCCCGCTGCAAAAGGTACCGGAATCTCCGCAGAGACAGCATCCGTCTTGGTGTTGATGACTGTCACTACATCTTCACTGTTGTACTTCTTGTTAAAGGCCAGATAGCCCAGTGCGTCCGAGCCAGCCAGCTTGGTTCGTGTTCCTTTGGCGAACACTTTGGAGTACTTAGCCCGGATATTCAGCAGCTTGCTGTAATGATCGTGAAGCCCTTTCTCCGCAGTTAATTGCTCCCACGGCATATCCGAGCGGTTCTCGCTGAACTCGCCTTTGGACATATCTCCGGCATTTTTGCCTGAACGGCCCAGCTCTTCGCCATAGTAAATCACTGGCTGTCCCTTGGCCGTAATTTGTAGTGCTGCTGCAACTTTCAGCTTCCCTTTGTCCCCGCCGATGTATTCGGACAGGAAGCCATCTTCATCATGGCTGCTCAGGAATTGAGCCATCATCCGGGTGTTGCCGATTTTGCCTTCCCGGTCCTGAAGGTAAGCGTCGGTATCATTGATTTTACCATTCGTGAAATCACGGGCAGCACCCTTGAAGCCGAAGTCCAGCAGACTGTCCATCTGTCCGCTCTCCAGCGTTCCTCCGTCATTGTCGGTCGTTCCGCCAAAGTATTCTCCTACTAATTTAAAGTTCGGGTCGATGGCAGTTAACGCATTCTTGAAGGCTTTCCATGTGGTATCCTCCACATGCTTCACGGTATCCACACGGAAATAGTCGATGGTGTCCCCGCGCTGTGTCCGGGCATTGTCCAGCCAGTCACTCTGCCAGGCAATCACTTGCTTCCGCACTGCAGGGTCCTCAGTCCGGAAGTCCGGCAGACCTGCGAGCTCACCCCCGATTGGGTCTGTGTCGGCAGATACGCCATCTGTACGCAGCATCCCGGCAAAACGTTCCTTATCTTCAGGTGTGATCGTCGGATTATTATCCCCTGGCTTCAAGCCGTACCCGGTATGATTGAGTACAACGTCCACCATGATCTTGATGCCCTTGTCGTGCGCCTTGTCAATTAGCTCCTTGAAGACCTCCATATCGCCAAGATGTTCATCAAGCTTAGTAAAGTCCTTGGCCCAATAACCGTGATAGGCGTATTGCTTACCACCAAAGCCAGTACCCTGATTAAAATCTATATTATCTACGATCGGCGTGATCCACAGCGTGTTAATGCCAAGCTCCTGCAGATAATCCAGACTGTCGATCATCCCTCTGAAATCCCCGCCATGGTAGGCTTCGAGGTGATTTTTATCAACATTCTCATTGTTATTGGGATCTCCGTCCTTGAATCTGTCCGTCAGGGCAAAATATATCCGTGCCTCATCCCAGTCAAAATCAAGGGGGTCACCAGAATAGGTTCTGGCTTTCACTTCAAGGGTAGCCGTGTGCTTATGCTTGTTGCCATACTGATCGATCAGGACAACCGGAATATTCTTTATTCCAGCCGAGATGACGTCCTTAACAGCAACTGTCTGCTGCATCAGCTCCGTATCAAGCCCCACCTTAGCAGGTCCGCCCAGTGACGTTAAATCCATATAGGCTTCCTTATACGTTACAGTTTCGCTGGAGTCTGTCTTAAGCGTTACCACCGCATTCTGATTGGAATGAATTGCTGCGGGGGATACCTCCGAGACAATACTGACGTCTGGAATATGGTAGACGACCTGGGATACGCCATTCACTGTATTTTTAGGATCTGTAAATTCAGTTGTATTCCCGTCTTTGGTAACCATGAACGTGTATTTATAAGTTCCCTGCTCTATATCAGTCAGAGAATAGCTAAACCATTCGCTTGCCTGATCGTATACCATCGGATATTCCGTACCATTCACCTTGACCTTAACGCCAGTGATTGCGTCTTGGCTGCCACTGCGGAACAGAGCCTCGTCACGGTATCGGAACGTAATCGTTCCGTCTTTCAGCACCGGACCACTGATGTTCGACTTGATATCCAGCTCTTTGATCATACTGGTGACATTAACCTTGGTGAACGCTTCGCCAGGCGTGAGCGGAATCAGACGGTCGTCTGGATAATCCTGCTTCGCTGTGTTCCAGTCCGTACCTTTGCGGAGCACGAACCCGACATTCGTGGCATTCGGTGCCACTTCGATCAGAACACTTGCTGTCCCTTTTTCAAACGTTGTGAAGTCAATCTGGTCGTTCTTAGCTCCAGTGTTCCAAACCCAGAGATTCCAGTCTGTATAGTTCTTATCCTCACGGGTATAGGTAAGCTGGACATAGCGTTTGTTATTCACCGGTTCTGTCGTTACTGTAACTGCAACTTTGGTAGAGAAACCGCCATAAGATGTAGTAATCACAGCGGTTCCCGCTGATTTGGCTTTGACCAAGCCTTTGTTCGTGACCTCAGCCACATTCGGTTGATCGGACACAAAGGTTGCTTTTGCCGTCACATTACTTCTGCTGCCATCATCGTATTTGGCGAATACCGCACTCTGATGAGTGTCGTTCACCTGAAGCGCATAGCTGGCAAGATCACTTTCCAGTGAAGTCAGGGCAGCTGCGGCAGAGTCTTGTCTGATAACCACTGCGGTGAGCGGCTCTATCGTAATAGAATGAGTCGTCAGATTGAACCCGCTCTGGCTCGTGACAGGAATAGGAGCTGTTCCAGCCTGATCACCAGCAACCAGAACCTCGCCATCTGTCAAATCCTCAGACAGCGTAAGCGTTCTTGCGGTGCTATCCCCGTTCATAAAGACATAATAGGTGCCGGTGCCATCGGTAGCCTTGTTTTTGTAACCGATGACCAGATCGCTGGCCTTAACTTCAGGGGCCGTAATAAGTGTCACATTGGAATCCACGAGACTTTTGTCAGCCAGTCGGAAAGCATTGGTCGATTTTCTCAGTTCCACCAGGCCGGAAGTGTACTTTCTCGTGATATTCTCTACGGAGAAGCTTGCTTCATCCGTTGCCTTACTCCAATCAAACATGTTGATAGCATCCGAAGAATCATAGGAATCATGGATAAAATAACCGAAGGAGACTCCATTCTTATCCTTCATCTCCGTATATTTATCCTCGGGGATGCCACCCGCCTTCCACTGCTTCGTGCGGCCGTATTCCTGTCCCGCATGGATAAAGGCTGTTCCCTGGGAGGTCAGAACCAACAAGTTGCCCAGCCTGATCCGCTTCTGGATCTCCAGCTCATTCTCCGGGATCGCCGGGTCTTTCTTAATCGACTGCGCAATGACATCATGGAGCGGCAGATTGTCATGGGCATCAATATACTGCACCATATCGCCAGGACTATCCGCCGGCGTATTCGACGGCTGTCCCTTGATATTGTTCAGGATCGTGCTGATCTGGCGCGCACCGCCTGTGATGAATCTTGGCTCGCCCTCGGAGCCGAAGCCGGATTTGAGTTCATTGCGGAACTCGTCAGAGAACACCCCGACACTATCCGTCTTATCCATCCAATCCTGATCTGCGCCTTTGCCGGCAAGGGCTGGATCGGAAGCCGCACCGCCGAAGGTCCGCCAGCCTTCACCAATGAACAGCGCCTTGGGATTCAGCGCGGCAGCGGCATCATAGGCGTTCTGCACCGATTCGTACGTGGCATCGCCCATCATGTCCCAGCGCATCCCGTCGATTTTATACTCGGAGAACCAGTACTTCACAGAATCGACCATCAGCTTCTCGGCCATCTTGTGGTTGGTTGCCAGATTATTGCCGAAGCCGCCGATAAAATTACCATTCGCATCCTGGAACGCATAGTAGTTCGGCACGATGTCGTTCAGCAGCTCGGTCTTCGCCATGTGGGTGTACACCACATCCAGCACCACACCCATCCCGGCTTTATGCACAGCATCGATCAGGCCTTTTAATTCCTTGATCCGCAGTTCCGGATCGGCAGGATTTTGCGAATAAGCCCCATCCGGGGAAAAATAACTGTGGGGATCATACCCCCAGTTGTATTCATTTCCTTTTGCCGAATAATTCAGCTCCCGCTGATCCATCTTCGTCTCGTCCCCATAATACCAAGCCATTACAGGAAGCAATTGAATATGCGTTACACCCAGGGACTTGATGTAATCCAGCTTTTTCTCAAAAGCCGCATAAGATCCCCAACGCTCGCCGTCCAAACTAACTTCAATAGAAGGATCAGAGGTGAAATCCCGGACATGCACTTCATAAATGATAGCGTCTTCACGATTCTCATAGCCACTAATATCGGCATAGTTGAAGTCAGCAGGATTACTCCCGCTCAAATCGACAATCGCCGCTTTGCCGACGGTATCGCCGCCCTCTCCTGGTGCCCCTGTCGTGTCTACCGTGAACACCGCCATGGATTTGGCATAGGGGTCCAGTACATTCTTCGTTACCCCGTCATTAGTGACTTCATATTGATAATAAAATCCTCTCACATCGCTTGCAGCTGCACCGGTCAGATCCTCCGGCTTCAGCTTGACCGACCAGACACCCTGTTCGCCCCGTGCCAGCGCGACTGTGCCTACAAGAAGATTGGAATCATTCTTATCGTATACCTTGGCCGATACCGCGCTGGCTTTCGGAGCCCACAGCTTCAGTGTCGCAGTCTTCTCCCCGGGGTGATAAGTTGCTCCAAGATCGTCCCCCGTATAGTTGTACATCTCATCCAGCATTCTCCAGCCGGAAGAAGCCGCTACGGTCTTGCCCGCGTAAGTCACACTCAGTGGTGTCTGATCTAGTTCAAAAGCTTCGGTATCCACCTCAATCGCGGTGGAACTGGTGACCGCTACGGATGTAACTGGAATGACGGTTCCCGCTTTGTCCTTTACGGAAATCTCTGACTGAAGTGTTGCCGCATCCAGGCCGTCCGTCAGCGTGAAGCCGAGAAGGATTCTTTGAGTAGTCAGGACCTCAGCGGATACTAATCCAATCGGCACCTCACCAAACGGAGAGACATAAACATTATTATCGCCTTCCCGTACCCAGAGCTGATTGTAGCGATCCAGTAGTGTAAAACCTTTATCGCCGCTATCCTTATCTCCATTTGCCGGGTTCAGGACAAGAAAGCCGATTTTCTTCGCATTCTCTTTCAGCGGGATATCGGCATAGGCTCCGAAACGGTCGCTTTGTCCTTCCGAAAATGGTGTTGCCCCACCCGGCCAATTCGTGGATTCTGCAGCAACATCTCCCCACAGCCACAATCCATGCGAGCCATAGTTGTTATCCGCTCTCATGTAATGCACCCGCACCGTATTGGCAGGAAGTATAACCGGCTCATATGGCGTAATGACGTCAGAGCCTTCCTTGATCCAAATCTCGTTCGTCTGCGGTGTGTTAATCGCAAAAAGCTTATCCCCGGCATCCGTCGCCTGCGTACTGCGGTTTACCACCAGGAACGAGAATTTCTTGGCCCCTTCCTTCAGCGGAATATCGACATAAGCCCCGTAGGCATCCCTCTGTCCTTCCGGAAATGGTGTTGTTGCCCCACCCGGCCAGTTCTCGGAAGGCGCTGCTGCACCATCCCACACCCACAACCCTTGGTCTGCATAATCGCCAGACGTCCGGTTGTAGTGAACCCGCATGTGTCCGGCTAATACAGGGCTTACTGCACCATGTTCAATTAAGAGATTCGATTCAGCGCTGTCACTGTGAATCCCTTCATTGATTTCCAAAGCCTCGTCTGCTGCTGCCGACTGCGAATTGTCCACAAACATGGTTTCCATTGCCGCTGCCTGTACAACCGCTGGCTGAAGCCCCAAGCAGGATAACAGCAGAACAATAACCATCCCTGCCGCAAAATATTTCTTGATCCAAAGCGTGCGTTTCATTCCATTAACCCCTCCAATGATTCCATGATTTCACTGCAAGTGTGCTTTAGATATAAATTGCTGCTCTACTTCTCTCATCCGATTCTGCTGCCTGATCCTGGAGTTCTTAAGGAACCCATTATGTAAGTTTTGCCCCAGCAGTTATCGAATGGCGGGCAGCTCATTATGTCTGATGACGGCTTGTCAGGCCTGTGGTAGACACATATCCTCCTTCACAAAATAAGCCAATGATATTTTCAAGGTATTGCGTAGCAAAGTGAACATCTGAAAACACCACTCCCTAGCAGTGAACACTAACAAAATAGCGCAAACGTTTGCAAAAAGTTCCAAGAAAAATGCAAACCACTTCCGATTACATAAGCGTCCTGTAATTTGTAAATAAAAATTCACAATTGAAAGCGCTTGCTACAATTTGATTAACATACTAGTCCCAAAATTAAGAAGTTGTCAATAAGAAATTATATTATCTCCGTTCAATTTCCACTTTATAAAATCTCTTTAATGCACTACGTTTGCACTAAAAATCAAGGATAAATCATCATTTCCACCCTGTTTTCTCCAAGAAACTCATAAAATCATCGCCATTCTAGCTCTTTAGTGAAAATATACAAACCTGGTGGGAAAAATCCTGCACCCTCTCCAAAAGTGGCTTTTTCCCTGTCCTGACGGACTTTTTCTATTTACAATTGGCAATACTTCGATTAATATTACTGTGTAAAGCAAACGGTTCCATAAGGAGGTTTCTATGACAGTTACCATTAAGGATGTGGCGAAAAAAGCGGGAGTATCCCCGTCCACAGTATCCAGGGTGTTGTCAGGCCATCCCAGAATTAGCCTGGAAACCTCACGTAAAGTTAAAGCGATTATGGAGGATATGGGCTATACTCCCAATATGATGGCCAAGAGTCTGGTCTCGAAGACTACGAACAGTATTTGTATTATCCTTCCGAAACCGGCTGAAGAGCTGTTCTCCAACCTGTTCTTCATGGAATTGATTCGCGGGATTGTCACACAGGCCAGCCGATCCGGCTACGATGTACTGATCAGCTCCGGCGCGAATGAAAAGGAAGAACTGGAAGCCGTCTCCCGCCTCCTCAAGGGGCGCCGTGTTGACGGTGTAATTCTGCTGTATTCACGCAAAGATGACGCTGTGATTGATTTTCTACAGGGTGGTGGCTATCCCTTCGTGCTAATCGGAAGAAGCGACCGCTATGAGAATATATTATCTGTCGATAATGATAACGTCATGGCAGCGTACGACGCCACGAATCACCTGATTTCCATGGGACATGAGCGTATCGGCTTCGTTAGTGGCCCACCCAATCTCATCGTTTCCCGTGATCGTCTGGAAGGTTACCGCAAAGCTATGGAGAACAGCGGGCTGACCATGCGTCCAGAGTGGATTGTGGAAGGTGAATTCTTGCAGGATAGTGGCTACAGGGCGATGTCTTTCTTCATGAATCTCCCGAACCGTCCTACTGCACTGGTCGCGGTGGACGATATGGTGTCCTTTGGCGTGCTGCGCGGATTGAACGAACTGAAATATAAGGTTCCCGATGATCTGGCGATTGTCAGCTTTAACAACATTCCGTTGTCCGAGCTGTCCAGTCCCCCTATCAGCAGTATTGATATCGGTATCTACCATCTGGGCTACACTGCCTCACAGGTACTGATTCAGGGCATACAGAACCCTAATAATGATGCGGGTTATACGAATAGATTTGTGATTCCGCATCGCCTCATTGTCAGAGAGTCCTCCATGCATACACCAAGCAAGCCGTAACAAACTGGAACGAACAGGAACGAATAAATGAAGCGTAGATGCTTCATTTATTTTTTGGATCTTTGTTCAAACGTTTGCGCTAATCTGCAGAACAATGATTTCGCTGTCTATTCTAATACGCATGGACTCAAGGAATAGCGCGTATATCTTTTTAGGAGGTTCCATTCATGACAACAATTCATGCCTGTTTATTTGATTTGGATGGTGTGCTTGTCGACACCGCCAAGTATCATTACATCGCCTGGAAAGAGCTGGCTGACGATCTAGGCTTTCCATTCACCGAGCAGGATAACGAACGCCTTAAAGGTGTCAGCCGAGCGGCGTCGCTCGATATTTTGCTAGAGATAGGCGGGCTAACTTTAGATGAGAACGAAAAAGCACGGCTGGCTGATAAAAAGAATGCCCGCTATGTTGAGTACATCTCCTCCATGGACAGCTCAGAGATTCTGCCCGGCGCCCTTCAATTCCTGATGGAATGCCGGCAGAATGGCATCAAGGTCGCTCTCGGCTCCGCCAGCAAGAATGCGATGACCATCTTGAACAACACCGACTTGACCCCTTACTTCGATGCCATTATTGACGGCACTCACACCAGCGCGGCCAAGCCTGACCCTGAAGTGTTCCTGCTGGGAGCCAGCGCCTTGGGTGTAGAGCCAGCCCATTGTGTCGTCTTCGAAGATGCCGAAGCTGGCATAGAAGCCGCTACCCGTGCCGGAATGACCAGTGTCGGCATCGGCTCCCCGGCCTCCCTTGGCGCCGCCAATATGGTCATCCCTACCCTGCAAGAAATGAAAGTTTCGACGCTTAGGGAATCTTTTACCAGTGATTAAGCAACATTAAGTTATACGCCTATCGGCCGCGAAGCGGCCCTGTCTTATTCAATATAAAATGAATAAATAAATGTTTTGGAAGCTTGGGAGCGGAAGTAACGGAGAGGAAATTGGGAACTGTAGAAGCGATAGCGCTCGTCTGAAAGCTTTCCACAGGAAAGCTCGCATCGGAAGCGTAAGCTAATCAGATTTCTACCCCACCTTGAAGCTTACATAGGAAATAGGATTATAACAGCGATCGAAAGTCCAAACTTTCCTTGGAGTTACTGACCTTTTCTCCCAAACACCGAGAGAATTTATTTTTCAGTTTATCCATCCCCAACTTAAAAGGAGCCGATAATCTTGAAGCAATATTTGAAAATTGATGAATGGTCCATTATTGAAGAATCATTTGATCCGGGAACTCAGGAAATTTCCGAGAGCGTATTCAGCATCGGGAACGGATATATGGGCGGACGCGCAAATTTCGAGGAGCAATACAGCGGCAACAGCCTGCAGGGCAGCTACATGGCTGGCGTATACTATCCAGATAAGACACGGGTCGGCTGGTGGAAGAACGGCTATCCCGAGTATTTTGCCAAAGTGCTGAACAGCACCAACTGGATCGGCATCCACATTGATATCGACGGCACCCCGCTCGATCTCGCGAAATGCACAGTGACCGATTTCCGCCGGGAATTGAATATGAAAGAAGGCACACTATCCCGCAGCTTCACGGCTGCACTGGAAGACGGCAAGCAAGTCAAAGTTGAGAGCATCCGCATTGTCAGCATGACCCGCCAGGAAATCGGCGCGATCCGCTATTCCATCGTTCCTCTCAACTTTGCTGGCCAGCTCACAATCACGCCTTATCTGGATGGCGACATCAAGAACAAGGATGCTAACTATGACGAGAAGTTCTGGAATGAAGTCGAGAAGAAAAGTGAGGGAGATCGCGGTTATCTCACCCTAAAAACCAAAAAGCTCGATTTTCACGTTACCTCGGCTATGACTTTCGATATTCTTGTCAACGGCGTGAACACAACGGCACAAGTGGAAGCCATCGAGCAGGAAAAATACGTCGGTAGCCGGGTTGCTGTAGCGGTACAGCCGAACGATCAAGTCGTGATTTACAAATATGCGGCCAATGTAACCTCCCGCAATCATGGTCTCGGACAGCTGGTGGATGCCGCCAAGGCTGCACTACAAAGTGCACGTGAAGCCGGATTTGTGACACTTTTGACCGAGCAAGCAGATGCCTGGAGAGATAAATGGAAAGAAAGCGACATTATTATCGAAGGCGACGTGTCCGCACAGCAGGCGATCCGTTTTAATATTTTCCAACTGAATCAGACCTATAACGGTGAAGACGACCGTCTGAACATTGGGCCGAAGGGCTTTACCGGTGAAAAATACGGCGGCAGCACGTACTGGGATACCGAAGCCTATTGCGTACCATTCTATCTTAGTACGGCAGATGCCTCCATCGCCCGCAATCTGTTAATCTACCGTTACAAGCATCTGGAAAAAGCCAAGGAGAACGCCCGCAAGCTCGGCTTCACCAAAGGCGCTCTCTACCCGATGGTGACGATGAATGGCGAGGAATGCCATAACGAATGGGAGATTACGTTCGAGGAGATTCACCGCAACGGGGCGATTGCTTATGCCATTTATAACTATGTGAACTACACCGGCGACCACTCCTACCTCGGCCAGTACGGACTTGAGGTGTTGGTAGAAATCTCCCGCTTCTGGGAAGAACGTGTGCATTATGTGCCACGTAAGGATCAATATGTCATGCTTGGCGTCACCGGGCCGAACGAGTACGAGAACAACGTCAACAACAACTGGTACACGAACCGGATCGCGTCCTGGACGATGGAATACACGCTGGAAGCTCTGGCTTACCTGCAAGAGAATGAACCTGCCCGCTACGCAGAATTGCTGGAGAAGCTGGAACTTCAGGACAGCGAGACCGGAAAATGGAGCGAGATTATCGCCAAAATGTACTATCCCGTGGATGAAGAGATGGGTATTTTCCTCCAGCAGGACGGATTCCTCGACAAAGAGATCATTCAGGTCAAGGATGTGCAGCCAGAACATTTGCCACTGAACCAGAAATGGTCATGGGACCGTATCCTGCGTTCCTGCTTCATCAAGCAGGCGGATGTGCTGCAAGGACTATACTTCCTCGGCGACCGTTATGATCACGATACAAAAAAACGGAATTTCGATTTCTATGAACCAATCACCGTACATGAGTCCTCCCTCTCCCCTTGCATCCATGCGATTCTCGCTTGCGAGCTGGGCTACAAGGAAAAGGCTTATGCAATGTACCTGCGTACCTCCAGACTGGATTTGGACAATTACAACAATGATACGGAAGACGGCTGCCACACCACGAGTATGGCGGGAACCTGGATGTCGATCGTTCACGGCTTCGGCGGACTGCGCGTACTGAATGGGCGGTTGAACCTGAACCCTTCCAATCCAGGTCACTGGACGTCCTATTCCTTCAAAATCATGTTCCGTGGCTCGCGCCTTCTGGTCAGCGTAACGGATACCCAGGTAACCGTAACCAACGAAACCGATATTCCAGCTTCGCTCACGATTTATGGCCAGGAATATACAGTGAATGGACTTAGTAGCGTTACTGCTCAAGGAACCAACATTACCGCATAATCAGCCCTTCTTCTCCCGGCCCCCGAGGCTATATGCTTTCGGGGGCCGGGTACTGTTTAAAAGGTTGTATAGGATGGACTATAAATAACATTTAAGGAGATCTCACAATGAAAAAAGCTTTTTGGAAAGAGGCTGTTGTCTATCAAATTTATCCCCGCAGCTTCATGGATAGCAACGGTGACGGCATCGGCGACCTGCAGGGAATTATCTCCCGTCTGGATTATCTCCAACAACTCGGCGTAGATGTCGTCTGGCTCTCCCCTGTCTATAAATCACCAAATGATGATAATGGTTATGACATCAGCGACTATGAAGATATCATGGATGAATTCGGCACGCTTCAGGATTGGGAACTACTGCTGGAAGGATTACATAACCGCGGTATCAAGCTGATGATGGACCTCGTGATCAACCATTCCTCGGACGAGCATGCCTGGTTTGTGGAATCCCGCTCCTCCAAGGACAACCCTTATCGTGATTATTACATCTGGCGCCCCGGCGGTCCAGACGGCAAGCGTCCTAACAACTGGAGCTCCATTTTCAGCGGCCCGGCTTGGGAACTGGACGAGACTACCGGAGAATACTATCTGCACCTGTTCTCCCGCAAGCAACCGGACCTCAACTGGGAGAATCCTAAACTGCGCGATGCGCTCTACAACATGATTACGTTCTGGCTGGATAGAGGTGTAGACGGTCTGCGGATGGACGTCATCAACCTGATCTCCAAAACGCCAGGCCTGCCTTCCTCGGGCGATGCCGAGCTTGGCGGTGGCGGGGAATACTACATGAACGGTCCAAGAGTCCACGAGTTCCTGCATGAAATGAACCAAAAGGTACTCTCCAAATATGACGTGATGACCGTCGGTGAAACACCGGGGGCGTCTGTGGAGGATGCCATTCTGTATACCGGTGAGGACCGGGAAGAATTGCAAATGGTCTTTCAATTCGAGCACATGGACGTCGACTCCGGCCCTAGCGGCAAGTGGGAAGTAACACCATGGACCCTTCACCAGTTGCGCGGAATCCTGCATAAATGGCAGGTCGGTCTGGCCGAGCAAGGCTGGAACAGTCTGTACCTGAACAATCATGACCAGCCACGTATGGTATCCCGTTTTGGCAATGACGGAGAGTATCGTGTCATCTCCGCCAAAATGCTGGCAACCCTGCTGCATACGCTGAAGGGCACCCCGTATATTTATCAAGGGGAAGAGATCGGTATGACTAACGTGAAGTTTCCGGTGCTGGAATACTACCAGGATATCGAGACCCTCAACATGTACCGTGAAAAAGTCACCGAGGGCGGCGCCGATCACGAGACGATTCTGAATGCCATCTATGCCAAAGGACGGGACAACGCCCGGACGCCTATGCAATGGGATGGATCTACTAACGCAGGATTTACTAACGGAACACCTTGGCTGCGGCTGAATCCGAATTATAGCCAAATTAATGTGGAGCAGGCAGTCGCCGATCCCGATTCGGTGTTCCACTATTACCGTAAGCTGATCGCGCTGCGCAAAGAAAACCCGATCATGGTCTACGGAGAGTACAAGCTGCTGCTTCCTGAACACGACTATATTTATGCATACACCCGTACCCTGGATGATGAGCAATGGCTCGTGCTGCTGAACTTCAGTGATGTTCCGCAGCCTGTGGATCTCCCTGAGGAGCTGACGGCTGTCAAAGACCTGGTGATCGGAAACTACGGAGATGCCTCTTCTGACCGCAGTGTTTTGCGGCCGTACGAAGCAGGTGTATACCGACTGGGGAACTGACGAGACCTGTCTTCCTAAGCTATACTATTAGAAGGATTGAACTCGGTCACCTGTCTTCAGAACGCACGGAAGAACCGGATGAACTGACCAGGGAATGATAGTATGGATTCAGAAGGAGATGGCGCATTTGGAATGGTTGATTCGAATGAAGGATGCTCTGAATTATATAGAGAACAATTTAGAGGAACCGCTGAATATGGATGAGATCGCAAAGGTAGCTTGCTCTTCGCCCTTTCACTTTCAGCGTATGTTCAACCTCCTAACCGGATTCACGGTATTCGAGTATATCCGCAAGCGGAGATTGTCGCTTGCGGCGCAGGAGCTGAGTGTGTCGGATATTAAAGTGCTAGACGCAGCACTGAAATACGGCTACGATACCCCTGAATCTTTTTCCAAGGCGTTCCGTAAGTTGCATGGGGTGTCCCCTTCAGCCGCTCGCGAGAAGGGCGTACGGCTCAAGGCCTTTCCACGCCTCTCTTTCCATCTATCATTGAAGGGAGATAAAGAAATGGAATACAGAATTATCGAAAAAGATAGCTTCAGAGTGATCGGCAAGTCTATCGAGGTATCCATGAAAGAGGGGGAAAACCTGAAGAAAATCCCCGCCTTCTGGAGTGACGCCAACGGAGACGGAACCTCTGACCAACTGATTGAAATCGGCCGTAAAAAGGATATCCTCGGGATCTGCATGGGTGTAGACCACCCTAATGAGAAACTCTCCTATTGGATCGCCGTAGAAGGAGATTCCGATACTGACCCACAGGGATATGAAACGGCCATTGTACCAGATGCCACTTGGGCTGTCTTCACCTCGGTTGGACCGATGCCGCATGCGATTCAGGACGTCTGGAGCCGAATCTTCCAGGAATGGTTCCCCAGCACAGCGTATGAACATTCAGGCGGACCCGAACTTGAACTCTACCCTCTTGGCGATGTGAACGCAGAAGACTACCGCTGTGAAGTATGGATTCCGATTAAGCAGAAATAAGCGAATCGTATTCGTCACTACCGAAAGATCCTCCATAACCCAAGAGGCCGCCCGAACAACGGGGGGTCTCTTTTCATATCATAGAGTAGAAGCTTGGCATTCCATCCACGTGGCTATTTTCCATTTTGAGAAATGGCTTCGTCTTGGTATAATAAACAAATTATGTGGATTTTATAAAAAGTCCGATACTCGGTGAAGGAGAATTTCATGTCTACTGTGAAAATTTTTTCAGACAGCACTTCCGATTTGCCGCAAGGCTGGAAAGAGAAGTATGATGTCGGCATCGTCCCGTTATATGTAGTATTCGACGATGGTACTTATAAGGATGGGGTGGATATTACACCCGAAGAGGTGTATAGCAAGGTTGCTGCCAAAGGCAGTCTGCCCAAAACCGCCGCACCTTCGCCGGCTGACTTCATGGCGGCCTTCGCTCCGGTCATTGAGAGCGGTAATGATATTGTCTATATCAGTTTGTCCTCTGCCTTATCTTCTACATATCAGAATGCCCTGCTGGCCGCAGGTGAGTTCCCAGAAGGAAAAGTGGAGGTCGTAGATTCGGAGACGCTGTGCGGGGGAATCGCCTTGCTCGTCATGAAGGCCGTGCGCGCCGCTGCCAAGGGGCACAGTGCGACCGAGATCGCAGAACTGCTTAAGACTGCCCGCAAACACATGGATACTCAATTTGTAGTCGATACGCTTGATTACTTATATATGGGTGGACGTTGCTCCGGTATGCAAAATTTTATCGGCAGTCTGCTCAAAATCCGGCCAGTGCTGAAGCTGGTTGACGGCAGTATTGTCCCGGTCAGCAAAGTCCGTGGCAAGAAGGAAAAGGCCGTTGAGCAGATGCTCCAGAATGCACTCGCCGACATCAAGCACATGGATAAGGAACTGCTTATTGTAGCACATACTCTGGCTGAAGAGGATGCGCAATATTTGAAGCGTGCGCTGCAGCAAGCCACTGGTGCTCAAGAGATTGCAGTTATCGAAGCTGGCTGTGTAATCGGCAGTCATTGCGGTCCGCAAACGGTAGGTCTTATGTATTTACGTGAATCATAATTTCAATACGATAAAAGCAAACATGGCGGGCTGCCCGGAAGTCAGAAGATGACTACGGGCAGCCTTTTTAATCTGGTGGCTAAACTTACAGTTCAAATCCGTCCCTGTCTTCCTCCTTCAAAAAGGGCAGCATAAAGCGAAAGGTAGAACCTCTTCCCTCCTCGCTTTCCACAAAAATCGTGCCCCCCATTAGCTCTACCAGCTGTTTGCAGATCGCCAGCCCGAGGCCTGTTCCGCCATATTTGCGGGTATGTGACGGGTGAAGCTGCGAGAAGGATTGAAACAACAGATTTAGCTTATTATCAGCAATGCCTATACCTGTGTCCCGCACCGAGAACTCCAACAGGTAATTCGGGGAATGCGGCAGCACGATGTTCTTCACGGACAAGGTGACACTTCCCTGCTCCGTGAATTTCAAGGCATTGCCTACGAGATTGACAATGATCTGCCGCAGGCGGCTGGGATCAGTAGTCAGCACCTCAGGGACACTGGTATCCGCCCACCACCGCAGAGCCAGCTTCTTTTCCTCGGCTTTAGGCGTGAACAGGTCCACAATGCTGGACATCATTTCTCGCAGGTCGAACATTTCAGACTGCAGGATCATTTTTCCCGCTTCCATTTTGCTAAAATCAAGGATATCGTTCAATATATTCAGCAGGCTATAACTGCTGCTGCGCAGAATCTCCGCATAGCTCCGTTGCTCCTCGCCGAGCTCCGTCTCCAGCAGCAGATCCGCCATCCCGATCATTCCGTTCATGGGTGTTCGAATCTCATGACTCATCATCGCCAGAAAGTCGGCCTTGGCCCGAGCTGCCTTCTCCGCAAACTCCTTGGCCCGGATGATCTCCCGTTCGTTCGTAATGTCGCTAAATACAACAACAGCGCCTTCGATCATGCCATTGTCTACGATTGGAGCGACCCGGTAGTTCACCAGAAAGCTCGTCCCATCTTTACGCCAGAAGATTTCTTCCTCCATGCTGCGCGTAACCCCGTCTTTAACCGTTCGATGGATCGGAGATTCCTCTAGGGCGTAATGGGAGCCGTCCGACCGAGTGTGCTGGATATGAGAGAAACTATGAATACCGATGAACTCATCCAGCGTATACCCCAGCATCTCCATCCCCGCCGGGTTAATGAAGATCGTATGTCCCGTTTTGTTCACTCCGAAGATGCCTTCCGACACAGAGTTGAGAATCAGGCTGTGCCGATCGTTCAATTCCTTGAGATGCCCGGGGCTACGGATATCGTCCACACCAATGTAATTGGTGATGTCTTTGACGATCGCGTAGACGCCAGCCACTTCGTTCTCAGCTTCAATGGGCAAAAAGGTGATAACCACCCGGTGAAACTCCCCGTTAGGACGGACCGTATCCATCTCAAAGCTGGACGACTCACCCTGAAGCGCCTGCGCAAACTGCCTCCGGCATACCAACTGATAGTCCGCGGTGGAAGCCTCCAGCACCGAATGGCTGTTCAGTCCTTCAAATTCCACTCCCGACCGTTCCCTGGCGGAACGGTTCACGCCCAAGCAGTTCCCCTCCGTGTCCAAAATGTAGATGGGATCAGGGTGATTCTCATATAGAATAGAGTGGTTTTCCTTATCCATAGCTTTCATCCTCTCCGTAATCCATCCACATATTATAACAAGTTCTGAGGGGTAAATCATGAGTAAAGAGAGGTGTTTTCTGTACCCAAAAATAGCCTCCTGCACGGGTGCAGGGGCTATTCTATGACCTAAAGCGTCAGGCGATATCATCTGTTTCGATCTTACGAATGGATAAATAGGCAATGGCGATGCCGATAAGGCCAAGGCTGATGGAAACGGCGGCAAAATTGCCTAAGCGCGACTGGTCAAATCCGCCAGAAATCAGAGTCACAAGCACCACTGATGAAATGATTGTGGCCGAGATCGATTTCTTCCGCATCCCGAAATACAATGGAATTAGACCAATTCCTGCCGCATAGAGTGCCCCTGTTCCCAGCTTCACCAGTTCGTCTTGCACCAGGGTCAAGGTTAGCTGATCCGGAATGATCTGTAAGAAGTGATTGATCCCGTACAATAAGGCCCCTAGCATCAGATCTGAAATGATAATCGTACAAAAAGTGAAGAGGAAGACGATAATCAATTTGGCGGTAAGCAGTTTTTTACGTGGAATAGGATACATGAAGAGCAGGCTGATCGTATTGCTTCTGTATTCTTCGATAATCAGTCTGCCCAGCAAAGCTGAAGCAAAGATGATGAATACCGCTTTTACAAAAACGAAGAGTCCTTCAAAAACATCCCCGAATGATGTGAATGTGGAGACCTGCTCATTCTGATCCACGAACAGTACAAGCACCATAAAGCCTAGGATGATTAGGTTCGCGATCAGCACGCCCTTGATGAGTCCTGTCAATTTATGCTTACGGATTTCCAGCGACATCAATTTAAGCAATGCCCTCACCCCCGATCAATTGCAGAAAATAATCTTCGAGTGAATGCTGCTTCCTGCTGAGGCTCGCAATATAGACATCTCCGAGAACGAGCGCTTTGTTCAGTGCCTGCTGCGAAACGCCTTCGTCATATACGCGGATAATTCCAGCGTCCATCGCTTTGAAATTGGTGAGACTCAGCTTATGCTGCAGTACATAGACCGCCTTGGTGACCTCCGGAGTGGATAGCTCGATATAATCTGTATTCAGTCCGCGGATCGTATCCATCGCCACTTCTTCTAACAAACGGCCCTCCCGGATGACACCGATCGTATCCGCCACCTGTTCGATTTCGCTCAGTAAGTGACTGGAAATTAGAAGAGTCATGCCATACTCTCTGCTCAGCATGCGGAACACCTCGCGCATCTCTTTAATGCCCACTGGATCGAGACCGTTGATCGGCTCATCCAGAATCAATAGCTCCGGCTTCGTCATGATCGAACGAGCAATGCCCAGGCGCTGCTTCATCCCCAGAGAGAACTGCTTTACCGGCTTGTTGTCGATGCCCGAAAGCTTCACTAATGCTAACGCCTCTTCGATTGCTTTCTTGTCATAGTAGCCCATATATTCTCCATGCAGAAGGAGATTTTCTCTGGCGCTCAGTTTATCGTAGAACACCGGATTCTCAATAATGCAGCCCATTCGCTTGAGCATTTCGTAAGAACCGGGGGTCACTTTTTCCTCGAAAAATTCAATCTCTCCGCCCGTTGGCTTCACCAGATTGGTGATCATTCTCATTACTGTCGTTTTGCCGGCACCATTCGGTCCCAGGAATCCGTAAATTTCGCCCTGCTTGATCGTCATATTGACACTGCTTACCGCTTCCCTACCATGGTATACCTTGGTTAAATCCCGTGTACGAAGGATTGAAGTCATATCCGCGATCTCCTTTGTGTTCATCTCTCTTTCATATTTTTATTGTACACACCAGAATTTTCTTTTTTCTTACCCTATTCTTACGAATTTCTTAAGTATGTTTCTTTAGAAACGCAGCCGGGGAAAAGAAACCGTAAACGCTGTTTTGACATGCGGTTTGCTGATCAATGTGATCGTTCCGTTCATCTGCTCAGTTAATCGCTTTGTAATAGTCAGTCCGAGACCACTGCCCTGATAATTCCGGTTACGCGAGTCCTCCAGGGTATACAGCCGCTCAAACACCTGATCCTGATGGGAGGCGGTGATTCCTTTTCCCCTGTCCCACACCTCCACACTGACGTTCTTGTCATCAAAAAAAAGCCGTAAACCCAGTATCTTCCCCGCATCGCCGTATGTGATTGCATTCGAGATCAGATTGGAGAGAATTCGATCCAGTGACTCTTCATTGCCCATTATGTACAGCGGCTCATCCGGAATCTCGATCTGCACCTCACTCCCCTTACCGTTCAGAATGTCGTAGAAAGATAAAATGTTCTTCCTGCACACCTCATTCATGTTCAACCGGGAGAGTGGAAGGTTACGGTCACCTGATTCCAGTTTCGCCAGGTCAAAAAAAGTATTCATCAGTGTGATCACCTCACCCGCCTTCCGGTGAATGATCGTCAGCATAGCGTCCCGTTCCGGTTCTGTCATATCTTTGTCCTGCAAAATCGTTTCGATATAGCCGAGCACTACCGTCAGCGGGGTCTTGAGATCATGCGATACATTGGCCAGCATCCCCCGCATGGCTTTCTCCAGTCGCCGCCTCTCCACGCCGCCTCTATGATTGGCATCCAGCAGGTGGTTCAGGTCAGTCAACAATACACGCAGCTCCTGGTTGCCGCTAAACAGCAGTAGCCTTTCCTGTGTCCCGGCATCCAAAATACTGTTCAGCTTCTCATGAATATAGGTGAGCTGGCTGGCAGTAACTTTGGCCGATTTATATTGCCACAGGATAACGAACAGCAACAGTACAATAACTACGCCAAGAACAGCGATCATTGCACTTCCGCTCCCAGTTTGTATCCGATTCCCCACAATGTCTTGATATACAACGGATGCGAGGGATCGTCTTCGATCTTCTCCCGCAATCTTCTCATATGGACATTGATCACATTCTCGTCCCCGTAATATTCATCGGCC
The DNA here is from genome assembly GCF_042887565.1 of Paenibacillus sp. NPDC057934. Classification (NCBI taxonomy): domain Bacteria; kingdom Bacillati; phylum Bacillota; class Bacilli; order Caryophanales; family Paenibacillaceae; genus Paenibacillus; species Paenibacillus sp. NPDC057934. The sequence goes on along the minus strand of NZ_JBHVPB010000006.1, from coordinate 4,307 downwards.
CACACGCTGGCATAGATCTGCGCCTTGGTGAACACCCGGCCCGGGTTCGTCACAAACAACTTAAGAATGTGGAACTCCTTGGATGTTAACTTCACTTCCTCCCCATACTTCAAGGCTGTGAAATTGTCGAGATCCACAGTCAGCCCTTCCAGGCTAATGGTCTGGCGTGCCGGAGCGACTGCTTCCGACTTAACACCTGCGGATACACCGCCGTATCCCGCCCGGCGGATCGCTGCCTTTACCCTCGCTACTAGTTCAATCATAGAGAAGGGCTTCGTGATATAGTCATCCGCTCCAAAGCCCAGACCCAATGCCTTGTCTACATCGCTGTCCTTTGCAGACATAATCAGAACAGGGACAAGGCTGCCCGCCCGAATTGTCTGCAGAATATCAGTTCCGCTCCGCTTGGGGAGCATAAGATCCAGCAGAACAAGCTCATATGTACCGCTGCGAAATACGCGCTCCGCCTCCTCACCGTCATACACCGCTTTGACCTCAAAACCTTCTTTTACAAGATAAGAAGAGACCATTTCACTGATGCTTTCATCGTCTTCGATGAGCAAAATCCGCTGCTGCATTCCATCGTCGCCTCCAATAATAAAGCTATAAAATTGCAGGATAATCTTCTATATAATATGAACCTATGATCCTCACGAAAGGCTCAGTCGTCACTATGGCGGAATGTTTGGACTTCCGGTTGCTGTTGTACCCAGATTTCTTTTTTATAACCGCCTACAGCGGTTGAAATCTGGCTACAAAGGCGATCGCTTCGCTCCTACAGTTCCAAACTCCCCCCTTCGCTCCTTCTCGCTTTTTGCTACTTTCTTTGTTCATCTTATATAGTTGAAACTCATATTCTTTTATCAGAGTATACCAATAACTTCTAAATCTGAGTAGCGAAAACAGGCCGCTCATCAGTCAAAAGTGACTGCGAGCGGCCTATTTATTTATATATTGCAAACGACTATCTGATTATCGAACAACCACCATCAACCATAAGCACATGACCAACGATATAAGAAGCCATGTCGCTCAGAAGGAAGACTACCGCGTTGGCTACTTCTTCTGGCGTCCCGTAACGTTTCAGAACCGGAAGTTGGGCAATAGCTTGCTCAAGCGCATCTACATCGTCTGTGAGCAATTCCTCATAGCGTCTCATCATTTTGGTAGGAACCGGTCCAGGAGCGACAATATTCACCCGGATTCCTTTAGCTGCGAGCTCGGCCGCTGCTGATTTACCCAAACCAATAACCGCATGTTTACTTGCAGAGTAAGCTACATCACCCGCCATAGCAATCGTTCCATGCAAAGAAGCACAGTTGACGATCGCGCTACCCGGTTTCATGTGAGGCACGGCATACTTCATCAGAAGCTGCTGCCCTCTGACATTGACATCAAACACTCTATCGAATGTTTCAGTCTTATAATCCTCTAGAAGCTCATTATCCCCAGTAATCGCCGAGTTGTTGTACATGTAGTCAATCGAACCAAAACGTTCAATGGTTTGGTTGACCAGGGAAATAATTTGTTCTTCCTTGGACACATCTGTTTGGATGAATGCCGCGCTTCCTCCAAGCTCCTCTGTAATTTCGCGTACAGTCGCAAGTCCATCCTCTTCAGACCGGCTTGCGATAACAACATTGGCTCCGAGCTCCGCTAACCGTAGTGCTGTGGCTCTGCCAATGCCTGTACCCCCACCTGTGATAATTGCTGTCTTCCCTTTGAATTCCTCAAATACTCTGAACATTATGAAGCACCTCGTTGTTAGTTTTTCAGAATACGATTGAACCATATACACCCTGTGGAGGTATAGGAAAATCTATCCTTTGTCTATCATAACATCTCTAGAATTAATTCATATGTAAATTGTTCCAGATCAATATTAATTTAGCTCTTAATCATTACTTTCGTAGATTCTTACATAGAGTGATTGGTCATTGCGGGAAATGTTTGGACTTTCGGTCGTTGTTGTCTCCGGATTTTTTTAGTTTTCCGCTTTTTCGCGGATAAAATCCGGAGACAGCCTGTGCTTCCGATGCGAGCTTTCCTCCGGAAAGCTTTCAGACGAGCGCTCTCGCTCCTATAGCTCCAAAATTACTCTTCATTCCTTATCCTCTATGTTGTATTTCTGTTCAATCTATTTAAAGAATAATGCCTTTCGATTGCTGATCGTAGATGGAACGAAGATCATGAACGAAAGCTAAGTTTCAGTCAAAAAAAGATAATTGATTTCAGTGAACTAAAATAACCGGTCGAGATTATATCTCACCGGCTAGTTGTGTTTGTTGCTATAGATTGAATAGCATGTTCATTGGAACTTGTAAATCTTTAAAGACAACGGACTGGATCGTCTCCTGCTCTGTATATAAATGGCGCACCTGATAACTGCCGTCCTCCAAAGCATAGACGTGAGCCGTTTGATTTCCAGGATCAACAATCCAATATTCCTGAACTCCATGCTTCTGATATAAATTGAACTTCTCATTAAAGTCTTTCAAGGCAGTGGCAGGTGACAGCACTTCAATAATGAGGGTCGGGGCACCGTTACAACCGTTCTTTGATATTTGGTCCTTAGAACAAACAACCGAAAGATCCGGTTGGGTGACCTGATCGGGTGATTGATAATCTTCACTTTCAGAGAAAAGCACATCAAACGGAGCCACAAACACATAGCAACTCCGATTCTGGAAGAATGTCCTTAGCGCAAAATGAAGTTCACCTACAATAAATTGATGCAATGAGGTTGGAGCTGGAGACATATTATAGGCTTTGCCGTTAATTAATTCCCAAGTCCCCTCCCATGTCAGCCAATCTTGATAGGTATGGATTTTCTTCTCATCCGGGTTTGACACAATGTTCGACCTCCTTCTGATTATGCGTAAGAACTTTTTACTAATTGTACCATGATCAAACGGGTCGTTGCTAATTTCCACTCGTTCAATATTGGTGCGCAAATCACCAATTCTACCCTTGGCCCCTTCTGACAAACGCCAGTCTTTCCTCTCTCAGGCATCCCCCTCCTCATCATACTTCCATCTCTCCACCCATATACATAAGAAGAACGGCTCCCGCTTAAGCAGCGGAGCATGCGTTAGACTCTGCCAGTACACGGTGCGTAGAAGATGGAAGGAGAGATGGGTTCATGCCCGGCGATGATGAACTGAAAGCGCTAGAGAGGTCCATTGCGGAAATTACGGAGATTGCTACCGGCTTCGGGCTGGATTTCTATCCGATGCGGTATGAGATCTGCCCTGCCGATATTATTTACACGTTCGGTGCTTATGGAATGCCAACCCGGTTCGGCCATTGGAGCTTCGGAAAAACTTTTCATAAAATGAAGTCTCAATATGATTTTGGTTTGAGTAAAATCTACGAGTTGGTCATCAACTCCAACCCGTGCTATGCGTTCCTGCTGGACGGCAATTCACTCATCCAGAACAAGTTAATTGTAGCCCACGTGCTGGCCCACTGCGATTTCTTCAAGAACAATGCCCGCTTCTCCATATCTAACCGGAATATGGTCGAGAGCATGTCGGCCACGGCTGACCGGATCGCCGACTATTCGGTGACCTACGGCACAGAGGCCGTAGAGAGCTTCATTGATTCCGTGCTCGCCATTCAGGAGCATATCGATCCCAGCCTGATCCAGCCGCGCAAGCTCGGTAAGACCCATCTGCTGGAAGCGAAGATGAAAGACCGCAAGGATACACCACCCGGCAGCAACACTCCGATCAATCCTTATGACGAGCTATGGAATCTGGATCAGGTCAACGCAGCTCTCCCGGAACCGGCACTTAGTAATCGGGCTTTCCCGCCAGAGCCGGAGAAGGACATCGTCTGGTTCATCCAGCAGTATTCCACAGCGCTTGAGGATTGGCAACGCGATATTATGACGATGCTGCATGACGAGATGCTCTATTTCTGGCCACAGATGGAAACGAAAATCATGAACGAAGGCTGGGCTTCGGTCAGCTAAGGTGCTTATATTTATACACAAAACCGCCTCCAACATGAACTGCACCCCATTTGTTAGACACCATCTAACATTGGAGGTGCAGTTTTTCTGTGACTAAGTTTAGTATAGATGAAAAATTACAAGCAATAATGCGTTATAAAAATGGATCGGAGAGCTTGAAAATCATTGCCAAATCCATAGAAGTCCACCATTCTGTTTTTTTTAACTGGATTAGGCAGTATGAGCATCATGGTGAGGAAGCTTTTATAAAGGGCTATACATCATATAGCGCACAAGATAAACTAGACGTACTTAATTATATGAACGAATATGGGACGTCTGTTAGAGAAAC
>NZ_JBHVPB010000005.1:0-517278 GCF_042887565.1 Paenibacillus sp. NPDC057934 | reverse complement strand
CGCTCCGACATACCCTGGCGGCTTCACCGCTTCTCTTTGCCGCAAGCTCTCTTGCGAGATATTCTGCTGTCGTTGCTCTTCGTGCGAACGCATCGGTTTCCTCTCTCCTTTCGGTTCGGCTCTTCCGTAACGTGTTGCAACAAGTTACGTACTATGGCCTCTGCTGACTCCTGCCGGTTCAGCGTAGCCTCTCGGTTACGGTTACAAGTTTTTTTTCTTGCTTATCCGACAGGCCTCCCCAGATAAGAACGCCATCTTTCCGCCCACGCCTGCCCAAGTCTACGGCTGCAGCCCTTGGCAGCTTTGGATTTTGTCATGTGTGGGTGACTCATCCGGCTGCAGCCGCCTCTAATTGGGTTCGTGTACCTCAGGCCGTGCTTTTGCCTCCGGCTTCCTTCAGATTCCACCTCACGGTGGACACCCTTGCCCTTGGCTAACGGTAGGCGCTTGCCAGCCCCCGCTCGGGACTTTCACCCTAGAGATGACGCCCATGCTGGGCGTACCACAAAAAAAGCCTGATCCATAATGGATCAGGCTTTTAACGCTTCAGGCGGCTGCTGAACGCAGACCTAAATTCACCAATAGATTACGCTTCGATGATTTCCACGGAAGTCATTTTGTCGCGGCCTTTGAAAGTATCTACAAGATCCATACCTTCTACAACTTTACCAAATACGGTGTGTACGCCGTCCAGGTGTGGTTGTGGAGCGTAGCAGATGTAGAACTGGCTACCGCCGGTGTTCTTGCCAGCGTGTGCCATAGCAAGTGTACCGCGCTCATGCTTGTTAGGGTTGATCTCACAGTTGATGGTGTAGCCTGGGCCACCAGCGCCTGTTCCGTTAGGACAGCCGCCTTGTGCTACGAATCCAGGGATAACACGGTGGAATACCAAACCGTTGTAGAAACCGTCGTTTGCCAGCTTTTCAAAGTTAGCCACAGTATTAGGAGCGTCTTGATCGAACAGATCGATCAGGACTACACCGCCGTTTTCAAGAGTAATTTTCGCTTGCTTTGCCATATGTAAATGACCCCTTTCAAAATTCCAAATGGTAAACACTTTTCTTAGTTTACTATGAAATCACGCACAAAGCAAAACAAGCGGAGACTAGCCCGCCTGTTCTGCTTTGCATGCTATTCGCCTTGCTCCGTACTTCTTCTGTTACTTCGTAACCGCCTGTTTGGCAATACGTTCAGGCACAACATCATTAACGATAATGTCCTGGTAGCTCTCGCGGCGCACGACCAGATCACTCTGGCCATTTTGCACGAAGACCATTGCCGGGCGACGAATCCGGTTGTAGTTACTGGCCATGGAATAGTTATATGCACCAGTGGATGCTACAGCCAGTAGATCACCGCTCTCAGCCTTCGGCAGTTCAACGTCCCAGATCAGCATATCGCCACTCTCGCAGCATTTACCCGCGATGGAGACCTTCTCTGTCGCCGGATCATTGGCACGGTTAGCTAGCATTGCTTCATACTTGGATTGATACAAAGCAGGACGAGGATTATCAGTCATACCACCGTCAACTGCAAGGTATTTACGTACGCCAGGAATATCCTTTTCCGTACCCACAGTGTACAAAGTAGTACCCGCTTCGGCCACGATGCTGCGGCCTGGTTCTGCCCAGATCTCTGGCAGAGAGCTGTAAATTCCGGTAAAGTAAGTTTTCACCGCATCGGTGATGGCTTTTACATAATCGGATACTTGCAGTGGTGTATCTCCTTCGACATAGCGAATACCGAAACCACCACCCAGATTCACAACCTTGAATTCGACATCCAGTCCTTCTTTGACGGTGCGGGCAAAATCTGCTACACGCTCAACAGCAAGTTGGAAGCCCTCGGTCTCGAAAATCTGTGAACCGATATGCGAATGGACACCCAGAAGATTCAGGTTGGCCTTGTCGCTTGTAACTTTAACAGCTTCATAAGCTGCACCGTTGCCGATGTCAAAACCGAACTTGGAGTCGGTCTGACCAGTAGCGGTATATTCATGAGTATGCGCTTCAACACCTGGTGTCACGCGCAGCAGAACATTAACGGTAACTTCTTTGCGTGCTGCAATAGCTTGCAGAAGACTCAATTCAACCAAATTGTCAGCTACAAAGCAGCCGATCTTGGCATCAATCGCCATTTCGATCTCTTCAGACGTCTTGTTGTTGCCATGGAAGTGGATACGCTCTGCCGGGAATCCCGCTTGCAAAGCAGTGTAAAGCTCACCATCCGATACCACATCAAGAGACATGCCTTCTTCGTCGGCCAAGCGCACCATAGCCATGATGGACAAAGCCTTGCTCGCATAAGCTACCTGAAAACCAAGTCCAGATGCCTTGTAAGCCTCCATATATTCGCGGCAGCGACGACGGACCAGTTGCTCGTCCATTATATATAGCGGTGTTCCATACTCCGCTTTCAAATCCGTTACATCACATCCACCGATCTCCAAATGACCCGCATCGTTAATCCGGCTCGTCCCGTGTAAAAACATTCTCAGTCCTCCAGTTTCTATGGAATACGCATTCCATCTGTCTATTGTATGCTCAGGGTCCCCGCAACGTCACTGATCTTAAACTTCGGACAATAATCCACATTGTGGGGGCTGGTTAGTATATTCAGTATAACAGACAAAAGGAACTCCATAGAATGGACTAATTTGCAGTTGATTTGTATTATCCTTATGTTTGTTGTTCGTTGTCCTGTACAGGCGGCATTCTTGTATTATCCCTGGTTTTGTTGAAAGAAGGCCGTGTTTTGGAATTCAGAACAGGTTGACGGAGCAAAATTTCGCCCATAGCCTTTGCATTAAAAGGTATAAACGGCCACAAATACGGGGAGTTGTACGACCGGTGTATTGTCAACAACACAATTAGCAGTGTAGTCCCGATCATGAAGCCCGGCACCTGAAATGCAGCCACCGCGAGCAGGAGTACAAGCCTGATAATCCGGTTCGCAAGTCCAAGCTCATAGCTCGGTGTAGCGAACATTCCGATGGAAGCCACCGCCATATACAACACTACCTCGTTGACGAACAGCCCTGTCTTCACGGCGATGTCGCCAACCAGGATGGCAGCGATCAGACCCATCGCCGAGCCTAAGGGTGTCGGTGTGTGCACCGCGGCCATCCTCAGCAAATCCACCCCAAGCTCCACAATCAGAAACTGGGCCAGTAAGGGAATCTTAGCCATTTTTTGTGGCCCAATAAAATCTAGCATGGGCGGCTTCAGCTCCGGGTGGACGACCAGCAGCAACCACAGTGGCAGCAGAAACATCGAGGCGAAGATCCCGAGGAACCGGACCCACCGCAAGTAACTCCCCATAAAAGGAGTTTGACGGTTCTCTTCAGCATGTTGGCAGAGATCGAAGAAGGTCGTTGGGAGTACCATCACACTGGGGGAGGTATCCACAAAAATGACTACCCGGCCCTCCAGCAAATGGGAGGACACATTATCCGGTCTCTCCGAATAACGGACCAGCGGATAGGGGTTCCATCCTCCATCAACGATTGCCTCTTCCAACTGCTTATCAGCAAGGGGGATACCGTCAATATTCACACTTGTGATTTTATCCGTAACTGCCTTCACTAGCGCCTTGTCTACGATGTCGTCGATATAAGCCACACAGACATCAGTTCGCGTCCGGCGGCCAACCTGATGCATCTCAAATTTCAGACCGGGATCACGCAGCCTCCGTCTGACCAGTGCAATATTGCTAAGCAGAGTCTCCGTAAATCCGTCTCGGGCACCACGCACCACCCGCTCAATGGAAGGCTCTTCCGGATTACGGGCGGGATAAGTCCGGGTATCCATGACGATAACCTGGTTCTCTCCCTCGATGAACAGTGCGCTCATGCCTGACAATACCTTGTTGATAGTTTCGCTGAGCAGTTCTCCCTTTTCCACTTGGATATGAGGGATATAGAGGTCCATGAAGCTAACCAGCACATCACTTGACAAATGTTCTGGAGTGAGGTAGGTCAAACGCTTCAGAATTTCATCCAGAATGTTATCTTTGGCAAATCCACTGATACAGAACAGAGCAGCATTGGCCCCCCCAAACTTCATCTCCCTGAAAATAATATCAAAGGAAGACCCAAGTCCTATAACCTCTGTCAGCGTATCCTTAATGCTTTCGAGCTTATCAGGGATATCATCATTTCCCTGCCAGTAAACCACAGACTCCTCCAGGGAATCCGACCGTTCGTTCTGGCGTTTTAATTGCAGCGGATCCTGCTCTTTAGCTTGAGCCTGACCTTTGGCCCGACTCTTACCCTGAGATTGCTCCGCACTCTGCCCTTTCTTGCCAGAAGCCCTATCCTTTACGGAATCCGATTTCTGTGGAGCCTGCCTACCTTGTCCGTTTCCAACCGGATCTACTTTCTGCTGTTGATCGTTCTGGGCAGATTCCTGGGGCTGATTGCTAGCTGCCTGTTGTTGGCCTTTCTCCTGTTGACCTGTCTCCTGCTGATCCTGCTCCTGTTGGCCTTGCTGTGGTTTACTTTGCTTACTTTGGCCTTGCTGCTCCTGACCACTGGGAGCAGCTTGTTGTTGTCCTTGCGGATCTTGCGACTGTCCGCCGCTACCGCCATCTCCGCCTTGGTCGTCTTGATCGGATTCCTCTTCATCATCTGCGAAGAATCCGAAAAGTCTGGCGAACAGCCCTTTTCCCCCGTTCTCCTGGTCCTGTTCCTGGTCTCCTAGCTCACCGGAGACCTCTACATCCTGTGAGCTTCCTGTACTACTGCTTCCACTACTATCATTTGTACCATTACTGTCATCACTGCTATTTGGACTAACATCTACCTCCTGATCCTCACCTTGTTCAGAGGAGGACCCAGGCTCTGCCGTCTTGGAATCCTTTCCGTATTTCTGGGAACCCGTCTGCTGCTTCGCCTCCGAAGAATTTTGGGCGCCAGAATCGCTTCCTTCGTTCTGACCTTGCTCCTCGCCGCCGTTGTTCCCGTTAACCCATGCCGGGTTTACTCGGGAAGCCTCCGCCTCGGCGCTTGTCTTGCTGGAGGCCAAACCCGATTCCATCGCAAACTCCACTTCTGCATGACTGTTCCCCATTCTTTCTCCGCTCTCTTTGTTGGACTTTGAGCCAGTCCCTTCACTGGCAGCACCAGTGGTAGCAGAGGTAGCACCCCCTACAGAAGAATTATCAGCGGCTGCATGGTCATCATGACTGGAACGCTCACTACTAAAACCTTCCGTAGTCTGATGCTCAGCCGTGGAACTATTAAGCTTAGTATGATCGCCTGCTGAATCATTACTACTGGGGTCAGCGCTAGTTGAGCCCTTCCCCCTGGTGCTCCCGCTAGTTGATCCGTCTCTAGTTGCACTTTCTCCCCTAGTACTACCGCTTGTTGTTCCGCCGCTAGTAGCACCTTCGTCTCTGGCACTACTACCGCTATCCGATCCGCCCTCAGTAGCTCCTACGCCTCCTGTGCTACCACTTGTTGATCCGTCTCCAGTAGCTCCTTCGCTTCTGGTGCTGCCATTGGTTGATTCGTCTCCAGTTGCACTTTCTCCCCTAGCGCTGTCACTGATTGATCCGTCACCTGCAGCACCTTCTCCTGCGAGGCTACTTGTAGCATTGCTTGCTTCTCCTGCCTCTGTAGTTTCTTCAGAGTTCCTCTCCTCGGTACCCAACTCCCCGGAAGCCTCAAGCTCCTGATTCCTACTTTTCACATCATCTCCCGACGAAATCTTCGTTCCTTCTTTGGATTCTGATTTTTTTACTGGCTCGCTTTTCTCTATAGAATCCCCGCTGTGAATATATTTGTTCATTCCATACCCTCCTTTACTTTAAATACACAAACCAGTCAAACAATGAGCCCATGACCTTACCAGCAGTCATTGCCATCAACAGCCCGAACAGGCGATGAACCATTTGCAGACGTTTCGCCAGAATGGGGAGCACATTCAATACTTCAGTTAATGCGGCGGCTAACATGCCGATGAAGATACCGTCAAACAAGCCCACGGCTATTTCTACCAATGGACCCGAGGTTATTTTCCAGTTCCAGAAATCACTGACGGTACCCAGCAGCGACCCTGCGACCATCGCTCCTTCATACCAGTGCACTTTATCGTAAGAAGAGGTCAGTTGAGCCAGGCGGGGGATGATGTCCAGCACAACGAAGAGAGCAATGACGCCACCGCCGACGGCGATCCCTCCCGCAATGCCCAGCAATAGATTAATTCCTAACGATATCGGTGCTGTCATTGCCCCCCACCCTCCGTGTTCTCGGGTATAACGGCTTCACGCCGCTTCATTTTTGCGTACTCCTCGTTAACCACATATTGGTCAATATTTTTCTGGTACAGGAACATCTCGACTTCCAGCGGGGTTGGCTCCTCATTCCATTTTTTCTTGAATAAATGGTTGAAGAAGATCACCATCCCCAGCCCAATGCCCACGGAATAGGCAATCTGGAACAGATAAGGATGCTCATCCTTATGCCCGGTCAGCATCTCTACAATGCGGATCTGCACCTCCTGCATGCTTACATCCGCATGAAAGTTCATAATCGTCAGTGCTGAACCGAAGAACAACAACAACCACACAAGCACGAACAGCGCCGTTGACGGAGGCCGCGACTCCACCGGTCCTATAATCTGTACAATCGTCCTGCCTTCGCCGATGAGCTGGATTTCTACGCCTGGCAGAATCTCGTGAATTCGCGGAATTACCATTAGCAGATCAATCAGAATCAAGTTGCCATCACTTTGCTTGGGTTGAATCAACATTAGAGAGTACAGCGCGTCCTCCCACTCCGGGGCCGTAATGAGATTGGCAATATCCCGGAGCATCACCCCCTGACCTTTGGGAACTGACACCCGGTTTTTGAGCTGTATGAAGATGGTGGCCGCCGAATGGTGTGTCATCCGTATTCCTCCTAAAGGGGATCTGGAGTTGCCTAAGGTGGGCTAGACTCCATAGGGGTTGAAGAAAAGAATAAGGGTAGTATGGGAGAAAAGGCTGAATTTTACTCTTGCAATGGGAATTGGAGGTTTTCACGTAGCGACATTCTGCTTTGAGGCATATAAAAAAGCACCTGTTTCCCTGGATCATCCAGTGGAACAGGTGCTTTTAAACGAATCTGAGCCCTGGGGTATGTCCCCTCAGGCGTACAATGCTACTGAAACAAAATATGTTATCCGGGGCTTTGCTGCCTGGACTGTTGGTTTGAGATGAAGAACAGCGCGGTCCAGATCAGTGCAAACCCGATAATTTGCGGAAGAGTGACCAGTTGGTTGAATACCACCCAGTTAATGACGACACCCGTCATTGGAAAGCTAAGCTCGGCTAGTGTCGCAAAAGAAGCCTTGGTTGTGCTAAGTCCCTTGTAATACAATAGCATACTTAGTAGTCCCGGCAGTAGCGCCTGCAGCAGCAGATTGATAGCCACAGCAGAGGTAGCTCCAAGCCCCCCTTGGAATTGCCAAGGCGCGCGTTCAAACGCCGTAACGACGAACAATAAAGGCAGGGCCAAGATGAAACGCAGCGACGTTACCGTCTCATATTTCATAGAGCCCAGTAGATAGCGGCCCATTACAGTGGACCCTCCCCACAGCGCAGCTGCTCCCAGCGCCATGACACTACTGATGCTAATAAAATTGTTCACATGACCGAATGGAATGCTCCAGCCGAAGGTAAGCAAATACGTTCCGGCCAAGGCTACGATCATCAGGGGGGCAAAATGCTTCGGCAACCTCTCCTTGAGGAGGAGGGCCGCAAGCCCGATAGCGAACAATGGCTGCAGCTTCTGCAGCAGCAGTACAGCATTGAGATCCCCACTGGACAATGCCATGGTGAACAGAATCGTAGCAACTGCTGAACCACCCCAGGAGACGATCAGCAGTGCTCCCGCCTGGCGGAAGCGGATAGCTTTCAATTCGGCGCGGTGGCGCCAGAGAACCGGAAAAGCGGCTACAAACAGCACGATATGCTCCAGCAATACAATTTGCAAAGAGGTCAACGACTTGAGCAGGATGATGCGAAACAGCGGGTCCACGCCCCAGAGCGCCGCTCCCATGACAACCAGCCAAAAACCGCTCCGCAGACGCGCCGGGCGCACTACGGATGATGAAGCAGATACATTACTCATCTTACATTCTCCTTGTCGATACAATCCCTCGATTAAGAGACCAAAAACCCCCGATTTGCCTTAGAACAGGCAATACTCGGGGGTATTATCAATAAAAGCGTACAGGAAACAGGCCCCGCGCCTTTATCTTATGATCCTCTCCCATCCGGACTTTACCGTCGGCTCTGGAATTGCACCAGATCAGTCGCCTCTCCTGCTAACAGGTGGAAACGAGTCGCGGGCTTTGTTCACTCTGAACATTACCGCCGGTTAGGAATTTCACCTACCCCGAGAATCTTGTATTCCGTTATTATTTTCACAACCAACAATAAACCTTCTGTCGCCATTCGTCCAGCCTTTTATGAAAATATTCATATTTCTTTCATACAACAAAAGCAATTTCGTCTCTGAGAGCGAGAGATTTCCCACTACATATATGGGATATTTAAGTTATAATTCCTCAAATTCTATGCGCCGCTTCTGATCACTGTCACTGTCTTCTTGGCCATCTACTCTGTCATCACGATATTCCAAATATTGAAGCGGCGGACTAGGCACATCGTACTGCTCTCATTCACCGGGCTCTGCCTACTATCTACTGCTGGCTTTGAGCTTAGTAAAGTGTATGTGAACAGCTTTGGCGAGATCAATGAGCAAGAGGTCAACCTGGCAGAATACGCCCCTTGTACCCTCAATACCAAAGCTGCTGCACTCACTGAACCTACGACCTTTACCATTCGTGAAAATCTTCCGCGTCTTGACGGCGCCACAGCTCTTTATCCGCTATATGCATCTGCATCCTTTGCCCAGGCTGTGTATCCTTCAGGCGAGTACCAGCCTTATGGTGCAGACAGCGTAATCACCTGTTCAACAACTCCAGAAGCCTATAAACACTTGCTTGAAGGCGAGGTCGATATAATCTTTGCCGCGGCCCCATCACAGTCTCAGCAGGAAGAAGCACAGCGAAAAGGCGTGCAGCTTAAGCTGACGCCGATTGGCCGGGAGGCCTTCGTATTCTTCGTGAACCGGCGCAATGCGGTCAAGGGGCTTACCATTACACAGATCCAGGAAATCTACTCGGGAAAAACCACTAACTGGAAAGAGGTAGGAGGCAGCAATGACCGGATTCGGGCCTTCCAGCGCCCTGAAGACAGCGGCAGCCAGACCATGCTTCAGAAGGTCATGGGGCACACACCGCTTATGACCCCTCCGAAAAAAGATGTTGCCGACCTCATGAGCGGTATCATCAGCTGGACCGCAAACTACCGTAATTTCCGGAATGCGCTGGGCTACAGCTTCCTGTTCTACGCCTCAGAGCTGAACCATGACGGAGAAATTGCATTACTGGAGATCAATGGGGTACGGCCGGAGAGGACGACGATCCGTAGGGGTGAATATCCTTTTGCCACCGCGTTTTATGCCGTCACTGCCGGCAGCAGCAACCCTAACATCGAGCCGTTTCTCGACTGGATCACCTCACCGCAGGGACAAGAACTGGTGGAGAAGACTGGTTATACTTCTTTGAAATGAGATCTGTTGGGTATTCCCATACGCTTGGAACATCCATTGGCTTATTCTGCTGCCACTGTAGGTGACAGTAGCTTTGAAAGCAGTCCATGCTTCGGGGAAGCCAGGAAACTGATCATGAACAGCACCCCGGTAGCGAAAGCCATCGAACCTGATATCGACGTATCGAGCCAGGCTGCGGTATAGTATCCTGCCACTGCAGCCAGGACACCAAAGCCCCCACTGAGCACAAACATCAAAGACAAGCGGTCTGTCCAAAGATAAGCTGAAGCTGCTGGAGTGATCAGCATGGCGACGACCATGATCGCCCCTACCGCATCAAACGCTGCCACTGTAGTAATAGACAGCAACGACATGAATGCGTAGTGCATAACGACAACCGGAATCCCGATGCTTGCAGCCAAGGCAGGATCAAAGGATGTGATTTTCCATTCTTTATAGAATCCAATCACTGCCGCTAGAACTACCAACAATACAATGGATAGGATGAATGTGGCCTCGGGAATGTCGCCGATCCATGGCAAATGCACCGTCGTCCAAGGTACAAAAGTGATTTCGCCCATCAAAGCATGCTTCACGTCCAAATGCGCATTACCCACCTTCGTAGCGATCAAGATCACTCCCACCGCAAACAAGGTTGTGAACACCACCCCAATCGACGCCTCACCCTGTACTCCGCGCGACTGCAGCCACTGGATTAATATCGAAGTCAATAATCCTGCCACGACAGCACCGATCAGCATGTGATACCCGCTAAGTTCACGGGTGACCAAAAAAGCAACAACAATACCCAGGAGCACGGTATGACTGATGGCATCCGCCATCATCGCCATTCTGCGCAAAATCAACAGGACGCCGATTGTGCCACATGACAGACCTACCAGAGATGCGGTAAGCAAAATCCAGCCTGTATAGCTCATCAGTATCCCCCCTCCTTCACGACTGTTCTCTCTCTCTCGGCCGGAGCCGACAATTCACTCTTTATTCTGCTTCGCTGCTGCAGGCGGACAATCACTAGACCTTTCTGGGCACCGAACAGCAAAGAAATTACGAAGAAGGCCGCAGATGAAACAACGATGAACGGACCCGTAGGCCATCCTTTACCCATCGTACTTATCACCGTTCCAATGACACCTGATCCTCCCCCGATAAGGGCTGCACCGATCAGCATCCATTTAAAGGAATGCGTCCAGTACCGTGCGCTCACCGCTGGAATAATTAATAAGGCTGACATGAGGATAACCCCGACAGCTTGAATCCCGATGACTATTACCAGTACCAGCACACCTGAATAGAGACTGTTCATCAACCGGACTGACAAACCAAGACCTTTGGCAAAAGCAGGGTCGAACAGAAACAGCTTCCATTCCTTGAACCCCAGCCAGACGATGGAGATGACCACCAGGCCCAGCGCACTCATAGTGTAGACATCAGTGCGAACCATAGAAGCTGCCTGCCCGAAAATGAATCCGTCGAGACCGCTAACATTGCCGCCCCCGGTCCGGTTCACGATCGTGAGCAGCATAATCCCAAGTCCGAAAAATACGGATAACACGATCCCCATCGCTGTATCTTCCTTGATTCGGCTGGAGGAAACTACCCATTGCACCAGGAAAGCACCGATCAGTGCGCTGATGGCCGCACCCAAGATCAGAACAGGTAGCATCTTCACACCGGTGATGGCAAAAGCAATAACTACGCCCGGCAGTGCCGCATGGGACAGCGCGTCACTCATCAGACTTTGCCGCTTCCAATAAGCGAGACAACCAATCATTCCTGAGGCGACACCAAGCACGAGCATGCTAAGCAATACCCACCAAGCATTGGGTGACAGTAAGAGCGTCATGACGGCACCTCTTGTCTCCAGCGCAGGCCTGCCCCGTAGGTCCGGTACACATTGTCTTTCGTGAACACATCCGCCGTCTCCCCATAATTCATCACCGTGCGGTTAAGTAGCAGCACATGATCAAAGTAATCCTCCACGGTCTGGAGATCATGATGCACGACCATAACTGTCTTACTGCGCCCCTTCAGTTCTCTCAACGTGGTCATAATTGCCTGCTCCGTGGCCGCATCCACACCTGCGAGCGGTTCATCCATGAAATACAGCTCGGCATCCTGGACCAGTGCACGGGCTAGAAAGACCCGCTGCTGCTGTCCACCAGACAGCTGGCTGATCTGGCGGCGGGCATAATCTGCCATGCCCATCTGCTCCAGTGCCGTCATCGCCTGGTCGCGGTGCCGTGCTTTGGGCGACTTCAGCCACCCCACATTTCCATACAGCCCCATCATTACGACATCCAGCGCATCTGTGGGGAAATCCCAGTCCACGGAGCCACGCTGCGGGACATAGCCGATTTTTTTGCGCATCGTCTTCAGCGGCTCTCCAGCAAATTGAACCGTTCCCCCCAGCTTTGGATGCAGCTCCAGCATCACCTTCAGCAGGGTCGACTTACCCGCGCCGTTGGGGCCGACAATTCCCGTTAGCGATTTCTTAGGCAGCTCGAAATTGACTTCGTCCAGGACTTTACTTTTCCGATAAGCGGCCGACAAACCTGTGACACTTAGTCCCTGCATATTAGTTACCTCCCCCGCCAAGCGCCGTAGCAATGGTCTTAACATTATGTCGATACATCCCGATATAGGTTCCTTCCGGGGTCCCGCCGTCTCCCATCGCATCCGAGAACAACTCGCCGCCGAGCTTCACCTTAAGCCCTCTGCTGCCTGCGCCCTGGATCACCGCATTGATCGAATTCTGGTTGACGCTACTCTCTACAAACACAGCAGGAACCTTATACTCCAGGAGCAGCCCTATAGTATCATCCACATCCGTAATACCAATCTCATCTTCAGTACTGAGGCCTTGCAGACCGACCACCTTCAGATCATGCATCCGTCCAAAATAGCCAAAAGCATCATGGGCGGTTACCAATACTCTCTGCGTTTCAGGAATGGTGCTCATCATGTGTGCTGACTCTGTCTTCAATTCATCCAACTTTTTAAGATAGTCATTCTTGTTCGCTTCGAACAGCTCGGCATGTTCCGGGAAATGCTCCTTCAGCCCGTCTGTAGCGGAGCCAAGCGCCGTTCCCCAAAGATCAATATCAAACCAAACATGGGGATCGGTATCCCCCTTCTCATCCTTCAGTCGTAAATCCTCGGGGATGGCTTCAGCAATCGCCTTTACGGGCTTGGTTTTGCCTATCTGCTCAAAGACCTCCGTCATATTGCCCTCCAAATGAGGTCCGCTGTAGAACACAATGTCCGCCGAAGCCATCTTCTTAATATCCCCCTGCGTCGCGTTATACAAGTGAGGGTCCACGCCAGGCCCCATCAAACTGCTGACGCTGACCTTATCCCCACCAATAATGGAGAGCGGCTCCGCAATCTGCGCGATGGTGGTGACAATAGCGATTTTCCCGTCCGATTCTGCTCCCTTACCTTCCTGACCTTCCGCTGAACATGCCGATAATACCAATGACAACACCAAGGACAGCGCGATGCCACTCCTTGCCTTCCTACCCTTCAGTCTCTCTCTCATTTTGTTTCCTCCTCTTGACAACCTGATGATCAGGTAATTTTCAGAAAATAAATAAATGACCTCACGAAAATATTTTTCCCTAGGGAAACAATTGTTTCTATAACCAAAATTAATTCCTTATCGCTGATTTGTCAAGAAATTAATCATACAATCTGTACACTTCTTCAATTTATTTTCCGATATAAATATCAGTATGTTTACCCATAACGTTGATTTAACAGGGATTACAGGCTCCATTTCCACATGAACTTTACATATACTAAAAAAATTTAATGAATGAAACACTTTTCACTTCATTGTAGTCGCTATCTTTCTATCAATGAAAAAACACTTCTGCTTGTCAGTCTAAAATGAAATGTTTTATACTTAAACCACTGCAACTTTTGGAAAGTTTTGTCGTCTAACCTATATATATGCCGTCATAGGCATCGCAGATAAATAGACTGTGTTCATACATAGGATCAATACACAAGGATGGTGAGATGGTGAAATGAAGAAGTACGGTTTGTGGGCAGTGCTGCTGATTCTTGCGCTCGTACTGGTATTTCCCGTTACGGGACATGCCGCCACACCCAGCACACACATTAATCTGGATGGTAACGATCTGGTGATGCCAGGGGATGTTCAGGTCCAGATTGTGAACGGAAGTGTCATGGTGCCACTTCGTCTCGTCACGGAGCAGCTAGGGTATGGCGTCAAATGGGATAATATCTCGAAGACAGCGACGATTGAGCAGGCTGGACGTATGCTGCAACTGGTCGTGAACCAGAAAGAAGCGGACGCAGACGGTGTGAAAATCAACCTCGATAATCCGCCCTTCCTAAGCAAAGGCATCACGTTTGTTCCGTTAAGATTTATCGGAGAGCAGACAGGTGCCACCGTCGGTTGGGACAATATTACCAAGACCGTATACTTAACCTCACCGGCACAGGAGATTGGCGTCGGTAACGGAGGATCGCCTTCTCCTACGCCTGCACCTGGAGGTATACCCTCCCAGGCACCCAATAATGGAAGCGAAGTCACCCCGCCGGGAGGTATCCCTACTCCTCCGGCAAGTACAACATCGGCATCCTTGACAGATATGAACTTTAATGACAACAAGTTGATCCTCTCTTTGAACGGAAGTGTGAATCCGAGCATCTTTACGATGACCGGTACTGACCGGATCGTTATCGACCTGCCAAATACCAACTTTGGACAAGCCTTCAGCCAGCGACTGCCGCTGACTGCTGGACAAAGTGGACAAGTGCCAATAACAGGTTATCCTGATGTCACCGGAGTCCGATATTCCCTGTTCAGCAGCACACCGTCAACGATACGTATTGTTCTGGACTTGAATAGTGCTAAAACGTACGGTGTGACCAATGCTAATGATGGTCTGCTGATTATTGATTTGAACGGGACCGGCGGCTATATCCCTGCCCCGAGTGCTACTCCGATCCCGACACCAACGCCGGATACATCCGTGACGCCACTGCCTGGCGACTCTGGCAAGAAGGTGATCGTAATAGATGCCGGACACGGCGGAAGCGATCCCGGAGCCGGCAGCCTGAACAATTTCAAAGAGAAGGACTTCACACTCGCAGTTGTCCTCAAAATCGAGGCCCTACTGAAGAACGAACCAAATATCCAAGTCGTGCTTACCCGCAGTGGAGATACATATCCAACGCTGCAAGATAGAGCCAAGCTAGCTAATAATCTTAATGCTTCGTTGTTTGTTTCCGTACATGGCAACAGTCCTCCAGTGGGGACCAAAACCAGCCCAAGTGGAACGGAGACCCATTATTCTCGTAAAGAAAGCCTTCAATTTGCTCAGATCGTCCACAAATATCTGATTCAGGCCACCGGCCTGCCAGACCGTGGAATTAAACAGACCAGCCTGCACGTGACGAGGGAAACCAAAATGCCAGCCATTCTGCTGGAAGTTGGGTTCCTCACCAACGCGAAGGATGAGGCTTTGATGTACTCCGATGATTTCCAGCAAAAGGTTGCCGAGGCGGTTGTCGCCGGCATCAAGGAATATTTGAACATTTAGTCAGGTGGAGAGGTTCCGATGTGAAACTAACCAACTGCTTAAAGCCAAAAAATCCAGTCCCTGCAACGGGCTGGATTTTTTATTTATATTCTATTAGGCCTGTCGATTGTCCAAAATAAGTAATTGGGGGATTTGGAATCATGATAAATTATCTTTATACCATGAAGCCGTCCAGATTAGCGGAAATTTTTTGAGATAACGATATTAATAGCTTCCGCTCTTCTTCTGAAAGATCTTGGGAAGCCGCTTTCTCCATTTCCGTCCAAACGGCAGTAGCCTTATCCACGAGTTCCCGACCAACCTCCGTTAATTTAACAAGTGTGACACGTCCATCCTTGGGTGAGCGGGAGCGAGTGACTAGCCCTGCTTCCTCCAATCGTCGAACTGACTTGGCAACAGTAGAATGATCAAGTCGCATAGTACGTCCGAGACATTGCTGTGATTGTCCGTCTTGCTCTCCTAACTGCATCAGCATAATCTCTTGACCTGCGAATAAACCAGCCTCACGCAACAAATTGGCTGCCAAACCACGGTGCGATCTAGCCATAGAAAAAACGGCGAAATTAATGGGAAATCGCTGGATAACATGCGTATCCTGCTCATCCTTAGGTGAACAGGCGCTCTGCTCAGTCTCTTCGAAATTATTCATCTTTCTTATCACCTTTCCGCTTTTACTTAATATTAAGCGTAGAGAATTATTCTACACTTGTAAAGAAGCGGATATATACATAAAAAATCGCGCCATAACACAGCTTCAATTCTGCTGTATTATGGCGCCGCACAAATGAAAATTATAGATCAAAACTTATTTCAAAGTCGGGTAATCGGTATAGCCGTGGCTGTCACCGCCATAAAAGGTTGTAGGATCGGCTGCATTTAATGGAGCTCCTGATTTCAAACGATCTACTAAATCAGGATTGGCTAGCGCCCAGGTTCCTACCGAGACAATATCAGCTAAATTATCTTTCAAGTCTCTGTCCAGTTCTTCCAAAGGACGTCCAGGACGATTAACGATCAGCACCGTTGGCCAAGCCGAACGTATTTCCTTAAGCCGTTCTTCATCGCCACCATGTAGAATGTGAAGATAGGCTAAGTTAAGTTCTGCCAGTTTAGATACCAAGTATTCATATACTTTAGGACCGTCTGTGCCTTCAATAAGATCTCCAATAGGAACCCCAGGGGAAAGTCTGATTCCTGTACGACTAGCTCCAATTTCCTCAGCTACTGCAGTCGCCACTTCGAGAGCAAATCTAGCGCGATTTTCAATCGAACCTCCGTACGAATCTGTGCGTACATTTGCATTCTCGGAAATAAATTGATGTACCAGATAACCGTTTGCCCCATGGATTTCCACCCCATCAGCGCCTGCTTGTATGGCCGCTGCGGCTGCTCTGCGGAAATCACTAATCGTTTCTTGGATTTCTTCCAAACTTAACTCACGCGGAACAGGAACATCTTGCAAGCCTGTTGCTGTGTACATTTGTGTCTTAGGAGCAATTGCTGACGGTGCCACTGGCTGACGGTGATGAGGTGTATTGTCTGGATGTGACATGCGCCCTGCATGCATAAGCTGAATGAACAAGTGTCCACCAGCTTCGTGAACGCGATCAGCTACCTGTTTCCAGCCTGCAATATGCTCTTCTGTATAAATTCCTGGTGAAAATAAATAACCTTGTCCATCCTCCGAAGGCTGCGCTCCTTCACTGATTAGAAGGCCCATTGATGCTCGTTGTGCATAATACTCCGCACTATGTGTTCCTGGAGTTCCGTCAAATTGAGCGCGCGATCTTGTCATTGGCGCAAGTGCCAAACGATGCTGTAAATTTATATCCCCAACTACTACTGGCTTCCAAATTGTACTCATTAAAAAAACTCCTCTCAATTTAAATAAATGTTGCCGGCAACATAAATTTAACAGGAGGACATTCGAATGTCAACATATTTATGTTTCCGGCAACATATTTTAATAAACTTTTGCATAAGAAGACCTTGAAAGTACCACTTTGACAGCAAATTGCATCATATGCCTGAACCTAAACTCAATGTTTAGTTTGTCATATTTTAGGAATGGGTAATGCAAGGTAGTGGGGGAATAGAAACAAATATCCGCTATTTCAAGTCTGGAAAAGGAAAGAAAGGATCGTAACTAGATTGGAGGGGATTTATTGAATCTTCGCAGAGTTGCACGATCCATGCTCTTAATCTTATCGTACGTTATATCCAGCACAACGGTATCTGCCGATTGGGCATTCCAGTTCGTTGTGTATAACGGGACTGTATATGTCCATCAAGGTACATATACACCGGTTGAGAAAATAGGAAAGAAAATCGGCGAAGTAACGTTCTATTCCGATCGTGAAGGGACGTATTCCGGTAATTACTCGAATACCTATCCGAAAGGGACGCCCTACTACCGTATCCTCGATGTCAGTGATTCCGCAGTCATCGCGGTACAAGAAAGCGATGGTCGGTACGCAACCTTGCTTTATCACGGCAAATATAACGGTAAAACAAACTATACCAAGCCGATCATGCTATTCCTCATTGGCTTTATTATCGTAGGTTGTGCCGTTTGGCTATGGGTACGAAAACGTCGATTACAGTAAAAAAACCGCCTCAAAGGCGGTTTCTTACTCCAGTTACATCAACATTGAAACTAAACATAACCCGAAAAATAAAGGACTTCAGAAATCTTATGAGCAGATTATCTGGGCAAATCCTTATAGCCGGATTGTCTTGGCATGCACTGACTATTACGTTGCGGCGTGACATCCTAACTGGGTGCTACTTCCAGATAGTCATGCGCTCCTGTAAATTGGAAGTATGTAACTCAAGTTGAATCCCATCCGGATCGAAAAAGTTCACCGACCAGCCCTTGCCGCGCTGGACAGGGCCTCGGACAATAGGCACCTTATGACTCTTTAGTATCTGTACCGCTCCAGCAAAGTCTTCCTCTGCAATTGAAAAAGCAATATGATCTACACCATTTATTTCCCGGACAATATTTGAATATTTCGTCTCGGCATCACGCACCTCTATCAGGCAGATCCAGGCACTGCCCCATTCCAGGTAAGCATCACTCTTACCTCGATGAATCAGTGCCAAACCCAGAATGGATGTATAAAAGTTTAAAGAGTCCGTCAAATCCTTCACCTTTAGCGTGAGATGATTAAAGCCTGTGACCTTCATTCCGCATCCAACCTAGCGAACATGATAAAGTCCGTATTCACCGGTTCAAGCCCATCCAGCTGCAAATAGGTTGAGATTTGACCCCGATGATAGCTCCCGTGCAAGGACACATGATGTAAAATGTCCGACACGGCACTAGTAAACACAATTCCCTTACTGCTCCGATAAGTCAGTAGGCTATCCAGATCTCCGTCCTTGAGTTCTGTGATGAATAGCCGATACCCTGTGGCATTCTCTTGTAGAAGCAACCCGCAGTCCTCCAGCGGGTACATAGGCCATATGCTCAGAACTGTACTTTCTCGCTTGTTCAGCCGTTCCAGCCACACTTTCTCTGCCGTCAGCAGATGACTGAACAATGCCATGAACTTCTCGGATACGACCTCAGAACCTTGCAGCGCCTTGAATATCTCTTCATTCGCCCAATGGGCATGACTGAATAGACGCAGCAGATCATCTCGTCTGCCTTGCGGTTGCAAGGTCATCAATGTTCCCCCCTTGCAGCCGCCAGTTGTTGACGCTTGAGTGACTCGGGATCTAGCATCACCTGCGGAGCCTCAGCAAAAAGAAGCGTAGCACGGTCATCCGGATGATATCCTGGCCATGGTAACTGAGGTGTGCTGGGGTCTCCCCGATGAGCAAAAGCCAGCCAGGCTTCCTGCATGGCATCCGCCAGAGCAGTCATGTCTGGGCTAACCTCCGCTCCCAGCCGCTGCAAATGATTCAAATTGTGGAACACATACGGAATCTCTGCGCCGTGTACGGCTTTGCCAAATAGCGGGTGGCCGGGAACCTTCAGGTCGAACCGGTACATCCAGACTGGGGCATGAACCTCTTGGTGTTCCGCGAAAGAAATGGAACTGCTCCAGAAGTAGAAATCGGTTAATATTTCTGCCTGCCCCTCCCAGGAGGGACTATAATTGCCGACATGCTCTCCCAGGCCGCTGACACCCATCAGCAATTCCAGTGCCTTTAACGAATCGGCGAAGGCTGGCACCGGCATGTTCTCACGGAAGAACAGATTTCCTTCATCCAGATTGGTTCCGATCAGCAGCGGAACCCCTGCCGCCGCTCCCTTTGTGATCGCAACTACCGGGTCCTCTGGCAATGTTGCTCCGTCAATGACCGGCTGGAAGGGCATACTCAGCGAGCCACCGGCAAGCTTCAAGCTCATTCGCCCGGCGGCGGCCATAATTTCCTCCGCCGGGATGGATTGCAGCGCGCCGTGATCGCCGCCGGGCGCGATCCCAAGTTCGGCGAGCAGGGCTGCTGCAATCTCGCTGCCTAGCGCGGGCGGCAAAGTCTGCGCCGCCCCGCTCTGCATGATCGCCCCCGCGAAGAGTCCCTTCGCGGCAGGCATGGCCAGCAGGGCAGCAATGCTCATGCTGCCCGCCGATTCCCCGAACACGGTCACCCGGTTCGGGTCGCCGCCGAAGGCGGCGATGTTGCCGCGCACCCATTCCAGCGCGGCGATCTGGTCGAGCAGGCCCTGGTTGGAGGCCAGCCCATCGCCAAGCGGCGACAAATGCAAGAAGCCGAAGGGCCCGAGCCGGTAGTTAATCGTCACGACAACAACCCCACCCCGAGCAGCCAGACTGCTGCCGTCGAACAGCGGCTGGCTACCCGCCCCTGTAATAAAGGTTCCGCCGTGAATCCAAAACATCACCGGCAGACCTTCTCCACCGGCAGCGGGTGACCAAATATTCAAGTATAAACAATCCTCTGAATGCAGCGGATTCTCTCCTCCAAATCGGGTACCCCGCGTATCCGGCGGCTGATGGCTGACCGGACCGAAGCCCGCCCCTTCCCGGATGCCAGTCCAGGATTCCGGCGGCTCCGGTGCCCGGAACCTAAGCTTGCCAACGGGAGGAGCACCATATGGAACTCCCCGCCAGACATTCACATCACCGGTCTGCTGTCCCCCTATTCTGCCATAGTTGGTTACTGCTACTGGCCCCTCCATTGCATTCATCCCTCTTTCGTCTACTCTTCTTTTTTCTCTACCAAGCTTCTGTATAAACCTGACTCTATCTGGAACCATTCGAACAAGTGGGTGAATACCACCTTCAGCACTGCATAACCAGGAACTGCAAGGATAATACCGACGATACCGAACATTTTCCCTGCAAACAAGATCACAAATATAATGGTGATTGGATGAATCTTGAGCGACTTGCCCATAATTTGCGGCGAGATGAATTTACCTTCAATCAGTTGGACCGCTGTCCAGACGATGACCATTTTCAGCAGCATGAACGGCGAAGTTACCAGAGCTACAATCAGAGCCGGCGTAATCGCGATGGCTGGTCCAAGATAAGGAACCACCGCTGTACACGCAGCTGCGATGGCAAGCACAAGGGAGTAGTCCAAACCGATGATCAGATAACCAATGTACAGCAGCGCTCCAATGCAACAGCTGACAATAATCTGCCCGCGTATGTAAGAAGCCACCTTGCCGTTCATCTCGGACATTACTTCTTTAGTCTGCGGACGGAGCCGGAACGGTATGAACTTCAGGATATAATCCGGAAGCTTTTTGCCGTCACGCAACAGATAGAACAAGATAAATGGAGTGGTTACGACCGCTAGCACAACTTCCGTGAGCGCTCCCACAAAGCTACCTACGCCAGTCAAGGCATTGTTCAGAAAAGAAGTCGCCCAGCTCGTGGCTTTTCTCGTAATATCGGTAAAATCAAGTCCAATGCTTTGCTGCATCTGCCCAAAGAACTCACTGCCGGTCAGGTTCATGAACTCATCCTGAATTTGTTGGCTGTACCTCGGGAAATTATCTATCAATCCCAGCAGCTGACTGCGGAGGATCGGGATGACCGTTAAGAGGATAAGCGTAATGATCCCCACGATCAGCAGATATAGAATAACAATTCCGTAGGCGCGTTTGATGTTGCTGCGCTTTTCCAGTAGGTCAACCAGCGGATTGAGCAGATAATAAGCGACACCTGACAGTAGCAGCGGCAGTGCCACCGTGTGGAACAAGACCTTTAGCGGCTTGAAAATAAACGGTATCTTCGCAAAGATCAGAATATTAACCCCGATCAACAGCAGCACCAGCAAAAACACAACAAATTTATTATTCAAAAAAAACCTTTTGAACCTCTCCGGCCATACTTGCAGCCTCTCCATAATACCTTCCCCCTTACGATGAACACTCTGACTGAATTCCATTTGAATGATACTTATCAAATAGCATAGTCAACGTACGGGTAACAAGTCAAATTTCGGAAGAAAGGCTCTCCAGAAAGCCGCTGACTTTCCGCCGATTACTGAGAACAATCACGTTTTTCTCTTCATTGGTCTTCTTCAAGGTACTGACGATCTTATCCCGGCTACGTTTAGGAAAATTCCAGACCCAAAGGACAAAATTCAAGTCCAATTGCTCCGGACAACCCTCATCCAGATCTGGACGAGTTCTGCCATGATACTGAATACGCCGCTTGAAAATACGGTATAGACACAGCCAACGCGGCATATCCAGAAAAATAACCGTATCTGCTCTTTCGATCCGCAGGTCCAGTGTTCCTGAGTAGTTGCCGTCCATAATCCACCGTTCCTTGTGCGTCTCCTCAACTACAATTTGGACCCATTCCTGCTTCTCCGTGGCTACCCAACCTGGCTTCCAATAATGCTTATCTAGATGAACCACCGGAATGTTCAGGATTTCACCCAGCTTCCGGCTTAATGTGGATTTTCCAGCCCCGGCAGAGCCTACAATCAGAATACGCTGCATACCTGACCTCCTTGTCGTTATCCTTCAGATCATAGCAGGCCATCCTTATCAGTCGAATTTCAGATCATTCATCCTACCTGCATTTACAAATCCAATGCTCTGGTACACTTTGTTGGCATCAGGATTATGGCCGTCTGCATACAGCATCGGGATGAGTCTCTCCTCCAGCACTCGCTCGCATATTGCGGCAACAATGGCGCTGGCATATCCCTTTTTGCGTTGATCGCGTGGCGTATAGACATCATTGATCCGGGCATGCCGAGGTGAACGGTGAGCAATTTTAGCCATGGATACCGGAATGCCGTCTACCACCCACAGGTACATCTGACCGGAAGCAGCATCTCCCTCGGCCATAGGCAGCATATCTTTAGGATCCACCGGTTTACCAAAAGCGTCCTCCGAGAAACCAGCCAGGAACTTGGCGATCAGTGGGGCATCTTCAATGCTTGCCTGTACTACATGTCCTTTGACGTTAATAGGTTTATGTACAGCAGGACAATGATAGACTTCCAGCATCAGATGTGTGTAGAATGACGTGCCCTTCGCTTGACAAAAAACTTCCGCAAATCGCCTCGCTATATCTGGCTCCGATATGATGCCCGGAAGTTCTTCTTCCTTCAGATGCTCTGCTAATCCTTGTATCAAAGTTTCCTTCTCACTGTGACTGACCTCAGACGAAATCCACAGCCAGGGACGAAAACCCTGGGAGTAAGCGAATACCAGTGTATCCTCCGGTGTCTTCAACCTCAGATTACTTTCAAATCCTGTGGTCATATGAATCAGATTGAATTTTACCTCATCTTTTACAAAGGCTTCCCCAAGTAGAACGCCGTCACCAGCTGAAAAATGTTCAAACATCTTGTTCCCTCCCGAGTATACTTTTCCTTCTATCATAATCCTCTTCCTTGTAAAAAAAACGCCGCGCCCCGTTATTCGGATGCACGACGGAATTGCCAGCAGTTGGCCTTTTTTAATTCAGGCGCTGATTATAAGCGCCTTCCGGGAATTTAGTTAACCGTTCTGTGGACCGGGTTAGATCGCTTTGATGAAAAGTAGACGAGCCCCTTTACGGGGTCTATTCCCAGTAAAACGGTCCTTTATTTTTCAGCCTCGCCAGGCCTTCCACATAGAAGAAATCCCCATAAATCAGCGGAATATCAATGTTTTGACCAGCCGGATAATGACCGGTTCCGTGCAGGATGAGACCTTCCTCTTCATCATTGCCCCATGTACCGTAATTGCGGTAAAGTGATTCCAATATCTTGACCGCTGGCTCACGGTACACGGCGCCCTCAGCGCCACCTATCTTCTCAGCCAAGAGCAACAGCCCACTAGCGGCACAGGCTCCGGCGGAGGAGTCCCGGAAGCTGCGCGCCTCCTCTGGCGCACGGAAATCCCAATGTGGCACATAATCCTCCGGCAAGCGGGCCAGGAAGAAATGGGCCACTTTTTGCGCGGTGTGTAGATACTCGATCTTACCTGTATGGTGATATGCCAACGTCAGACCATAGATCGCCCAGGCAGTCCCACGTGACCAGGCCGAACTGGCATCATACCCTTGCCCGCCGATACCTTCAACGAATTCACCGGTCTCCGAGTCAAAACGAACGATATGATACACCGATCCGTCAGGACGAACAAAATGCTTCACAACCGTGTCCATATGCGCTTCAGCGATATGACGATAACGTGGATCGCCAGTGACCTCCGCAGCCCAGAAGAGCAACGGCATATTCATCGCACAGTCGATAATAGCAATCCCACTGTTGTCGTCTCCGTTTGACCAGGGATTCCAAGCTCGGATAAAGTTACCCTTCAGATTGAAGCGGGCAGAGAGGAAATTCGCCGCTTTAAGCGCCCGGACCTTAGAGTGTTCGTTGGCCAGCAGTTTGTAAGAAGCTACGCTCGTCAGCGTCCACATGAAGCCAAGATCATGGTCCAGTCGCACATATTCGTTCAGGACCTCATCCAGCCGCTGCTCGCACTGTTCGGCAATAGCCCTTAGCGATTCATCTCCGCTTACATTATACAGCAGCCATAATTGCCCCGGCCAGAATCCGGCTGTCCACCAACCTGGCTCTTCCAATATGTATTTACCGCCCTGACTGGCATGCGGAAATTCTGCTCCAATACGCAAGCTGTTATGCTGCGTCTTCTCCAGCGCTTTACTCCATGCTTCCTCTACCCAGTCCAGCTTTGTCTTTGTTGTCATCACTAGCACCGCCATTCTGTAGTTTAGAAATTGATTGTGCATCCCGATCAAGAAATCCCTTATTTTAGGAAGGAGGCACTTATATAAGCATTCAATATCGACCCAACTATATCCTGCCAACTATATATGACGAACTTAAGATCCAAACATAATGTTCGATCGTCACTACAGTGAAATATATAGCCAAGGTTCCCCAAATCCCGACGCCAGCAGAAACAGCAACATGAACATCGCAAACTCCAGTAGATCCCACACCCCTCACTGCCTTCAAATCTATTCCATAGTTTCCTTTCAGCATCACTTAGGTGCTTGCCTCCTGAGACCAGTAAAATAAAAAAATACCGTCAGTTCTTGACGGTATTTTGACTCTAATTCATGTTAGCTCTAGCTTATTCACAATTATGGTCGCTATAGAGCTACCTCTTCTTTTTACCGCGCATCCCCCGTTCGGAACTGGCCCTAAGCTCCTTGTCGAATTTGTAGACCACGTTCTTCTTTAGTCGTTTTCCCTTTAAGGCTTTGCGGACCAACACTTTTCCTAATTTGGGAGTAATGCCTCTGTACCATACACCTTCAGGATAGGCAATGACCACACAAGCGTCAGAGCATCTTCCGTTGCAAGCGGTCGCAGTTGTATGAAAAAAGCTGCCAGCATCCTGCTTCTCAATCTCTTTCTCAATAGCTTCTGCTACCTCTTTCCCTCCATTTTTCTTGCAGCTGCTTCCGTTGCAGATTAGCAAATGGCAGTGGGTTCCTTGCAGATTCCAAGTCGTCACTTCAGCGTTCCTTCTCCCTTTATATATAGTAATTCCCGCCCGAGGGGAAATCGAATATTCTACACTCTACTAAACCGGATACTTTGCGTCAAGACGAAGGACTATGATTCCCTGTTTTCTTTCGTTATAATATAATTGAGAATTATTATCAATAAAAGAAAGTGAGCTTTCATCATGACTACCCGCTGCTCCAACAGTCCCAAGCAACACGACCATTGCTTTTATATGCCTATCCGGGTGACTGTCCTCAGTCATCTTAGCGCTGACGAAAATTCAACAACACAATCCTCCTATGCCATCCTGATTATGGTGCAGGGCGGGGAAGGTTATATTGAGATCAATAATGAACCTCTACATCTTGCCCCCGGCTGTGTCCTCTCCTTCCCTGGCTCTACGAGCTTCAAGCTTCCTCCCCAGTCCGGCCTGCACGGGGTTTGGATTGAGTACACAGGCGTCATGCCGGACGGACTAATGAAGTCCCCACTGGACAATGACCTTATCCCGCAACTGCGGAAATGCCCTTCTCAAATAACAGGACTGGGAGGAGAGCTGCACAGCGCCTGGACCAAGCCCCGAGTGGACAAGCCGTTTGCAGTACAAGCCCTGTTCACCGATATCATCATGAAGGTAAACAGCACTCCCGTAGTGACCAACGTTGTGGAGAATCCTAGCCATTGGCTCCCCCTTGTTCTGCAATACATAGATGACCATTATTCCGAGGATCTGACGCGCTCACAGATGGCCGGATTAGCGGGAGTAAGCCCGGAGCACTTCTCACGCTCCTTCCGTAAAACAACTGGGCAGACCTTCGGCGCTTATCTTTCACTTCTTCGGATACGTAGAGTTCAAGAGCGACTCCTGACCGGAACGCCAAATCTGAGTCATCTGGCACTTGAGGTCGGTTATGGCGAAGGTACATACCTCAGCCGAAAGTTCAAACAAATCGTGGGGCTCTCTCCCACTGCCTACCACAGTAAAAATAAGCGGATCGTTACACTGAACTACAACCATACCGCCAGCCTGAGGGCACTGGAGATCACACCGCAATTGGGAGCCTACTCCGCTTGGTTGGAAAGTCTGGACACCGTACCTACAGCCCGGAAGCTGTCGCTGGAGGCACGGCGTGCTTCTGCGGTCTACAATTCTGTAGCCTCCGCCCGCCCAGATGTAATTATCAGCTATGCATTATACGGGGAGAACAAACAGCTGCTTAGCCTAGCTCCGGTCATTGAGTTGCCCTTCATGCAAATGAGCTGGCGCGAGCAGTTTACTCTTATTGCCGAGGTTGCTGGCCGAAGGCTACAAGCTGAAGAATGGCTCCACCGCTATGATGTGCTCTGCCATGAGGCCAACTTACAGCTTGACGGGAACATGGGAGTAAGAGGTACGGCGATCGTCTGGGAGATCGGCCACGGTTGCGCTTACTGCTTCAGCAGTAGTTACGGACGAGGCTGTCAGGTGCTTTACAACGATCTGGGCTTTAAGTTACCACAAGAGGTCATAGATCAAGATATTGCCAACCGAGGTTTTATCAAGGCAGCTATTGAAGACATTCCAGACTATCCTGCTGACCATATCATTGTTACCGGCCTGCCAGACGATCCCCAGGGACTCCAGCGGATTGACCGTCTCTTTCATTCCGAGCAGTGGCGGCAACTGGAAGCCGTCCGCAATAATCGGGTCCATATCCTAGGCCAGCCAGATATGTTCTACGGATTCGATCCCCTCTCCTCACAGGCACAGCTTCATGTCTTGCTCCGGGCATTAACATCATAAATATACATAGGCGAAGATCATTTCAGGTCATGGCAATTAGCGGGTGAACTCTGTACAGTTATATTGAGAATGATAATCGTTATTCATAAGGAGGATATACATCTTGCTCGACCTACACAAGAGCCGCAGAAACCGAAGGCTATGGTTTCCTATGTCTCTACTGCTAACACTAACCCTTATTTTATCGGCTTGCGGCAATGCTGCACCAGCTGTCGAAGGCACTGGTAGCAATACTTCCAATACGCCAGGGACTTCAGAGTCGCCGACTGCCGCCGAGAGCAGCACACCGGAACCCCCGGCCACCAAAACCGTAAAAACGATGAACGGTGACATTGAAATCCCTGTCCTGCCTAAGCGGATTGTCGCAGAAGAATATATTGGAAGCCTGATTCCCTTAGGTACCATCCCTGTCGGTGCTCCCGGCCTGACTCTGCAGAATATGTATTTTGAAGAAGCATTGAAAGATGTCACGGACACTGGTACCTACGGGAAAATGAACGCAGAGAAGATCTTCGCGCTAGATCCGGATCTGATCATAACAGGAAACAACGACAGCTATCAGGCGTTAAGCAAAATAGCTCCTACGATCGTCGTGCCTTACGGGGAACTAAAGAACGCCCACGAAGAGCTTACCTATTTTGGCCAACTGCTAGGTAAAGAAAAGGAAGCGGCAGACTGGCTCGCTGAATACGACGAGCGGATTGCCGCCGCCAAAGCCAAGGTGGACAAGGTCATTCCTGCAGAGGCTACCTTCAGTATTATGGAGGATGCCGATAAAAACACCTATGTCTATGGCGACAATTTTGGGCGAGGCGGCCAACCCATCTATCAGGCACTGGGCCGCAAACCTCCGGCAGAAGTCGCTGACGAAATTATGGAGAAGCAGTGGGCTGAATTATCCGCAGAGGTCATCAGCAAATACGCTGGAGATTACATCATCCTAACCTCCAATTCACGCACAGTCGAGAGTTTCAAAAGTGATCCCCTCTGGGGCAGCCTGCCTGCTGTCAAGAATAATCGTCTCTATGCGTGGAAAGAGGAACGTTCCTGGTACTACGATCCTCTTGCCGTTCTCTCCCAGACAGAGGAACTGGCGGACTGGCTTACAAAAGGTAAATAGTAGAACGAAAGCCAAGCAACGATTACCGGTTACACCGGATCGCTGCTTGGCTTTTGAATATGCACAGAAATCTCACTTTTATAAGAAGTATCGAAGAATAATTAATGGCATTTTCGTACCTTAAATCCTCTGCAGCTATGGGTTATCGGAGATTAAGTGCAATTTTGTACCTTAAATCTTCCAGAATACCCCGTCCAGCGTGCTTTTTCGAAAAATAAGATACAATAATGCCCTTATTTCCCTCTTTTACCTATATTAAAGAGAAATAAGGTACAAAAATGCTGTTAGTTGGGGAGGTGATCCCTCTTTTTGAACTGTTAAGACGACTGATGAAGGGGAATATACCCCTTCTAGTTGGTTGAAATCTGTCGACAGTCTATGTCCTAGTGATAGATTTCCTATGGGAAGCTTTCAGGCAGGAACGCCTTGCGCCCTATTATGCTGACATTGTTCAACCGGAGTTTGCGACAGTTCCTATGGAAAGCTTTCAGACGAGACCTTTGCGCCTACAGTTACAAACTTCCCCGTTCGCTCATCTTCGATTTTTGCTAACTTCTTTTGTTCGGTTAATATAATTCTTTCATTAAATGCAGCATGGAGGCAAGCTGCAAGCATCTCCAATCACGTGAATTCGTGTAATAAAAAAGTAAGCGTACAAGGAAAATATCCATCTGGATACTTCCCTGTACGCTTTTGTTTGAAAAGGCTATACTTATAAGCCGGATTTAGACGATTTGCAAGATTTGCACGATCCAGACAATCCGAACGCTCCTAATGATCGTCTACGACGCCAAGGGCTTTGTTCTTTTCCTTGAACCGGTCGTTGTGGGAGGAGACATAAGCCACTTTATCCGCAGTCGGATCGATGTACAACTTGGCACTGTTCAGTGCCAGGACCGCATCGGTGAAGGTACCGGCGATCAGGCGGACCTTGCTGGTGTAGTCCACAAAATCTCCTGCCGCAAAGACACCGGGCAGGTTCGTCTCCAGCTTATCGGAGACATTGGCACACCACTCGCCCATATCCAGCCCCCACTCACGCAGCGGACCGAAGTCGTGTTTTAGACCATGATTGACAATAATCGCATCTACCGCAAAAACCTCAGTCTCTCCGGTCTCCACATGGCTGATCGTCACCTGATCAATCGTCTCGCCATTACTGCTATGCAGCTGTGTCAAAGCATAAGGAACACGAACCTCAACGGAAGAAGATTTCATCCGAGCAATATTCTTCTCATGGCCCCCGAACCGTTCGCGGCGGTGCACCACTGTCACGCTGGCTGCAATCGGCTCCAACTCGTTGGCCCAATCCACAGCCGAATCCCCGCCACCGGAAATCAGCACATGCTTGCCACGGAATGGCTCCAGCTCCTGAACCGTGTAATGAAGATTCGTCACTTCATAACGGTTCGCACCTTCGATCTCCAGCTTCGCCATTTGCAGGATACCATATCCGATCGCCAGGATGACTGTCCGTGTCCAATGCTTTTCACCGCTGGCTGAAGTCAGAATATAAGTGCCGTCTTCCTGCAGCTCCTGACCCGTAATCTGTTGTCCCAGTACAATGGTTGGCTCAAAGGTCATGGCCTGCTCCTTCAGCTGTTTAACCAACTGATGACATAGCGTCGGAGTGACGCCGCCAACATCCCAGATCATTTTCTCCGGATAAATCAGCATTCTTCCGCCGAGTTCTTCCTTGGCTTCGATCAACTTGGTCTTCAGATCTCTCATACCGCTGTAAAACGCTGTATACATCCCAGCGGGTCCACCGCCAATAATCGTAACATCATATAATTCCAGTTGGTCGCTCATGCTAACCTCCGCAAATGTATTTATATAAGACAAACTTAGGATCTTCACTTAAAAGCTCAATCGTCACTACTAAAGCTCGATCGTCATTACGGTGAATGTTTGAACTTTCGGTACTGCCATGGCTTTACGCCCCAAACTGCGCCTCGTGCAGACGACTATAAATCCCTGGATTTCTCAGCAATTCCTCATGCTTGCCCTGCTCGGCAATCCCGCCTTCCGCTACAACTAGTATGCGGTCTGCATGTTTGATGGTTGCCAGACGATGGGCGATCACGAGTGTCGTCCGACCTTGCGACAATTCAGCGAGAGCCTCTTGAATGGCCTGCTCTGTCTCAGTATCGAGCGCAGACGTTGCTTCATCCAGGATCAAAATACTCGGATTCTTCAAGAACATGCGGGCAATAGAGAGACGCTGTTTCTGACCACCGGAAAGCTTCACGCCGCGTTCACCGATCATCGTATCCAGACCAGCGGGTTGTGATCGGATCAGTTCCACCAATTGGGCACGCCGGGCAGCTTCCCATATCTCATCATCTGATGAGCCCAGCTTACCGTAGGCAATATTCTCCCGGATGGTTCCATCGAACAGGAAGACATCCTGCTGCACGATTCCAATATGGGAACGGAGCGATTCCAGCGTCATCGAACGGATATCCATACCGTCAATGGCAATACTGCCTTCATTCACATCATAGAAACGAGGCAGCAAGCTGCACAGCGTTGTCTTACCGGCTCCTGATGGACCTACAAGAGCTACCGTGTCCCCCGCATTGATTGACAGGTCGACATTCCGGAGGATCTTCTCCTTGTTGTCATATCCGAAGGTAACTCCCTTGAACTCAATATTTCCGGTAAGCTTCTGGACAGACTTGGCATCTTTGGCATCATCGATGTCCGGCTCCGTCTCCAGCAGTTCCAAATAACGCTTGAACCCGGCGATACCCTTAGGATAAGTCTCAATCACAGAGTTGATCTGTTGCAACGGACCAAAGAATACATTGGACAGCATCACAAAGGCGATAAACTCGCCATAGGTCATCTTGTCCTGAATGACAAACCAAGTGCCACACAGGAGTACAAACAACGAAACAAACTTCATAAGGATAAAGCTGAAAGAAGAGTTCCAGGCCATAATTCGGTATGTCAGTAGTTTTGTAATGCGGAAACGTTCATTGTTTTCGGCAAAACGGGAAATCTCATGCTTTTCATTGGCAAAAGCCTGCACTACACGAATCCCGCTCACATTATTCTCAACTCTTGCGTTGTAATCAGCAATATCAGAGAACATCGTTTTAAAAGCTGCTGACATTTTACGGCTGAAGTACATGGACAGATAAATCATCAGCGGCACAATTACAAAGGTCAGCACCGCGAGCTGCCAGTTAATATTCAGCATAATGGCGAACACCCCGATCAGCGTCATGATGGCAATGAAGAAATCCTCAGGCCCATGGTGGGCAATCTCCCCGATATCCATAAGATCATTAGTCATCCGGGAGACCAGATGCCCGGTTTTGGTGTTGTCAAAAAAGTTAAAGGACAGCTTCTGTACCCTATCGAACAGTTTTTTTCGCATATCCGATTCGATATTAATACCCAGCTTATGTCCCCAGTAAGTGACTACAAAGTGCATGAATGAACTAATTACATAGATGCCTAACAAGCCTAGACAGGAGTATAGGATCACTCTCCAGTTGCCGCTTGGCAGGAGATCATCCACCACCCGGTTGACCGCAAGCGGGAATACAAGCTCCAGCAGAGCTGCGGCGATGGCACAAGAGAAATCTAGAATAAACAGCCCCTTATAAGGCCTATAGTAGGCAAAAAAACGACGCAGCATTTCCGGTTACACTCCTTACCGATAGTCCGAAGAAGAGGGAGCTGCAAGCCCCCTGTCTGCTTCATCCGGACAGAATGATTACAACATAGTGAGGCTTTAACCCCGCTAGGATTACTTGCGTCCCAGCAAATACAGGAAATATGGAGCGCCAATAACGGCAACCACGATACCTGTTGGAATTTCCGATGGCTGCAGAATCCAGCGACCAATCGTATCGGCCGTAATGACGAGCAGCGCCCCGATCAGGGCCGAAGTTGGCAGCATATACTGGTGCTTCGGACCCACTAGACGTCTTGCCAAATGGGGAGCCACTAGACCGACAAAACCGATCCCACCGCT
This sequence comes from Paenibacillus sp. NPDC057934, assembly GCF_042887565.1. Taxonomy (NCBI): domain Bacteria; kingdom Bacillati; phylum Bacillota; class Bacilli; order Caryophanales; family Paenibacillaceae; genus Paenibacillus; species Paenibacillus sp. NPDC057934. The sequence goes on along the minus strand of NZ_JBHVPB010000005.1, from coordinate 485,277 downwards.
CACAGCCACACTGGCTCCAGCAAGGCCAACTGCAGCAGCCAAAAGACGAAACTGTTCCTTATTGACAGGCGCCCCGAGGCCAGTTGCTGTCTGTTCCCCCAAATTAAGGACGTTCATAACCCGTGACTTGTAGAATACGTAAGGAAGCAAGATAAGTACCCAAGGCAGCAGGGAAAGCACAAACTTCCAGCTTGTTCCCCAGATACTGCCGGCAAGCCAAGTTGCGACAAATTGATATTTGTCCGGGTTAAGACGAAGCGTAAGTACAATCATCGCTGCACTCATCCCTGCGGCAACTGCAACCCCTGTCAACAGCAAACGCGTAGGAGACAAGCCCTGATGGCGTTTGTAGGCAAGGGCGTAAATCAAGGCGGCCGTTAAACTTGCGCCGACAAAAGCCACAACAGGCAGCAGAAATACCGGGGCAGCTGCGGTAGTCGGATAAAAGGAAATCAGCAGCATGACCATCAGTCCTGCTCCGGCGTTTATACCGAGAATACCGGAGTCCGCCAGTGCATTCCGTGAAATCCCCTGCATAACTGCGCCACATACAGCCAGTGAAGCCCCAATCAACAGGGAGATGACAATACGTGGCAGCCGGAAATCAAAGAGGATCAAGCTTTGCTTGTCTGTGCCTTGTCCGAACATCGTCCGTAGCAGTTCCATAGGACTCAATCGTATGTATCCAGTGTTAACACTGATTATGAAAACAACCACAATGAGAATAGACAAAATAGTCATGACTAATAGTCCACGTCTATGTCTGATTTGATCAAAAGATGAGAATACGGATTTCTCCATCATTACAGCTCCCTCCTTTCTTTACGCGCCAGATAGAGGAAGAACGGCACACCAATCAGAGCAATGATCGCGCCAATCGGCGTCTCATGCGGCGGATTGATCATTCGTGCGGTAAGATCGGCAAAGACCGTTAGCAAACTGCCTAGAATTGCCGAACATGGAATAATCCAGCGGTAATCCACGCCAACCAAATACCGGGTTAAATGCGGAATAATCAGCCCGATGAAACCCACCGTACCGACCACAGCAACCGAGGAGCCGGCCAAAATCAGTACAATGATGACACCAGCCAATTTAACAAGACCCGTGCGCTGTCCAAGACCTCTGGCGATATCCTCACCTAAACTGAGCATCGTAATCGAGCGGGACAAAATGATCGCCCCAAGAATGGCCGCGCCAACCCAAGGGAACATGATCTTAAGTTGCAGCCACTTTGTTCCCGCTACACCGCCTGCATACCAGAAGGCCAAGTCTTGTCCAATACGAAAATATAAAGCTATACCTTCGCTGAGTGCCTGCAGCAGCAAGCTGAATGCGGCACCGGCAAGAACGAGACGTGAAGGTGTTAATCCGCCTTTACCCAGTGATCCGACACCATATACGGCAGCGGCGCCCATTCCGGCTCCGATAAAGGCATACATAATCAAATACATAAACGAAAGACCTGGGAAAAAGGCAAAACATAGCGCCAACGCAAAACCAGCTCCAGCATTTATCCCCATCAACCCTGAATCCGCGAGCGGATTTCGGGTCATCCCCTGCATAACAGCCCCTGCCACTGCAAAGCTCGCACCAACCATGGCACCACCAAGCACCCGTGGCAGACGTAAATCCTGAATAATCTGATGATCCGTCAGGTTCGGATTAAAATGGAAGATAGCTTGCCATACCACGGAAAGCTTGATGTCTGCCGCACCAAATGAGACCGATATCGCGATCCCCAGCGCCAGCGCAATCAATCCGCCAATCAATATCAGCGTTGCTGCCCATGGACGTGAACGGATTTTTTGCTTTTCCGCCTCGTTATTGGCCTCTATTCTACCTGTTGCCTGTAAACTCATGCATGTCACCCGTTTTCGTATGAAATTGATTCTCATTATCATCTTTGTATTGTAAATGAAATCTCTTCCTTTTGGCAATGGATAATTGTGATCTTATTATTTATCTTTTCTGCATGAACGTACATTTCTCCATCCCCTTTTCTGAAATCAAGTCGATTTCGTTGACAGGTTCACTGGTAATTTGGTAGATTCTAAATTGATGCTCAAGTGATAATGATTATCATTATCTGATTTGTATCCACTATTTATACTGGGAGGTCCATCATGTTAAAGAGAAAGTCCCTACTGTCAACCGCCGTATTGATGATGCTGTTCACGATCATTTTGACGGCTTGCGGAGGAACCAGCAACACTGCTTCAAGCCCAGCCCCGGCTGCCACTGCGGAAGCTTCAGCACCAGCGGCATCAGAACAACCGGCCGCTACCGTTACTCCGGCAGCTGAATTCCGTGATTACGAGACTCCCAAGGGAACCGTGAAAATTCCCACGAAGCCCAAGCGTATCGCGACCGACTTCTATGGGGGTGAACTGCTATCGGTAGGAGCCAACGTTGTTGGCGTAGAGCCTAGTGCTTTTGAGAATCCATTCCTGACCGATCTGCTCAAAAACACCACGGACGTCGGTTATCCCATCAACGCAGAGAAAACCCTGGAGCTTGCTCCTGACCTGATCGTTGTTATGTACGACGGCAACTACGACGCATTGTCCAAAATTGCTCCGACAATCTATGTCCCTTACGGAACCGCTACTAACATCTATGAGACCGTCAAGCTGTTCGGCGACATCGTTGGCGCACCTGACAAAGCAGAAGCCTTCCTGGCCGACTTTGACAAAAAAGCAGCCGCAGGCCGCGAGAAGCTGAAAGGCATCGTCAAAGAAGACGACACCTTCGGAATCTATGAGTTGACTGACAAAGGTGAGCTATGGATCTTCGGAGACAACGCTGGCCGCGGCGGACAAGTGCTCTACAATGCTCTCAAGCTGAAAATGCCAGAGAAGAACAAAAATGATAACCAGACGCTTCAGCTCTCCATGGAATTACTGCCGGAATACGCCGCAGACTATATGTTCCTGACCACCTATGATCCTGAGAAAAAAGGCGACAAGCTTAAAGAGCTGAAAGACTCCCCGGTCTGGAAAGGACTCCCGGCTGCCAAGAACAATCATTTGTTCTACAATGATTTCGATACTTACTACCGTTATGATCCCATCGCCATCACCGCGCAGATTGATCTGTTCGTGGACATGATCATTGCACGGAACGAGGAGAATAAGAAGTAATTCTGGTGGAAATGGTGCTTGCTTAGAGAAAACATATTCAGTGCGAATGGGCTGGCCCAGAACTATGTGTATTTCTTGATGAGAAGCCCATCCGCCTGAATAATGATACAAAAAAAGGAAATGGCAGGTGCTCAGGATGATTCCTGAACCTGCCATTTCCTTTTTTCGTTCTACACGGAACTTTCGCGGGCAAGTGATGGGCGAGCGAAAGCCGCCCGGCCTGCGGGTGGCACCACCCGGGGAGGAAGCAGCCACTTTGGGCATCCAATAAATCAAATTAGATGTGAAAAAGATGCAACGCTTGAATAACTGGAAATACTCCCGTTAATTATTCGAAAATGTAGCGTTTCCGAAAAATAACTGGAAAAACTCCTGTTAATATTGATGATTTCGCTAATTCCCTTATAAATTAGGAAGATTAACTGGAGAATTCACCTTTAATTAGAGAAAACCCTTTGAAAGGGAGGAAATTAACGGTAGTTTTTCCTGCTAAATCAGAACTACACTTCCAAGTTAGGGCTTGGGGACTTGCAAGCTTCTATTCTATCTTCTACTATTATATTCACGATCTAAAACTTCTGGATTCCCCAAAGTAAACCAATAGTTCACTTCATCATATCCTATGATCTCAGCCCTAACTATTAAATCCTTATGCATATTAGCTTTTTGTGAGTTTTTGGCACATTCATTATAATCAGCTACTCCCAAGGCCTCATGACTCGCGATGCTCACGATCACCCCGTGCGGATAAAATACTTCGATATATCCTTCTACTTTGGTTCCAAGCGGGAGGAGTTCTTTCTGCTCAAGCCATGTTTCCAATTGATTTATATTAATTTCATTCCATACTTTTTCGAATGTTTCCTTAGAGATTCTTATTAAATCTGGATCATCTAAAGATAACTCTTTTTCTGATAAGAAAAAATCAAACTTTTTCAAATTAGAAATCTTACTTTCTTTCCCCTCTTCGATTAAAACCTGTCTGAATACTGTTCCTTCTTCATCTGCTTCAAAGTACCATGTTTCTTTAGCATAACACTGGGTTAAATAAATCATTTTGTTCCCTCCAGCGAATTTCGATCATTTTAGTACTCCACTCTAGAGAATGTTATTAGTGTTTAGATTTCTTAAGAGTGGTTTTTATTTTTAATAATAATTCATACTACTCTTCTCTATCTTGAGTAGAAAATCTTTCCCTATCTTCCGGAAAGGCTAGTTTGTTATTGCTGAATAAAGTCAAAAAGTCTTCTATGAATGAACCAAGTATACTAGCTACAGGAGGGTTATCATCCCATTCCTTTTCGTCTAATTGTGCAATTGCTTCTAATATTTCACCATCCCCTAAATAACCAGCAAGCGGGTTCTCTCTTAACCTACTCATTGCTTCTGGAATAGTGTATCGAAGATGCATTGTTTGTCTGATTAACTTTGCTATGTCCCCATCGCTCAAGTCACTTAACCTTTGAATATTATTATACCAAACGGAAAGAGGAACATCTTCGTCAACCTTGAACTCCTCAGTAAAACCCTCTAGTTTTGATATTTCATTAATTGTTAGATTTCTTAAATTATGCTTCATAAAATATCACTCCTACGGCATAACCGAATTTCGTACATCTTTAACCTCCTCTAAAAACTCTGAAGCGTTCTTTTGAAAAGATTTGTTTTGCTGAGTGTTTTTCAGTTTTCCGATCTTTTGTCAACATTGGTTTCTGATTGTTCCATCTTTATCATAAAAGAAGATTCAACAGCCGTGGATTATTAATTCTTCCGATAACTGTTTCATCATTCAACAATCGTTTTACTAAAACGTTCTATACTTGGATCATAATACTACACTCTTAAATATTAAAGTCCTTTCTCTTCATTGCAGATCTCACCAGTCATCATTTGTTTTTTTATAAAATAAAAGCCGCCCATAAAGGACGGCTTCGCACAACATTAATAATACTTTCCCCTTACAACAACTTCCCAATCACAGTCCCACTCAAAATCTGCCCCAGCGTCTTATCCAGCGGCAACGACTTGTTCCCGAGACAGGTACGGACTGCGGTTAGCAGAACACGAACGTCGTACTTACTTGGGTGCACAGGAATCACTTCTTTTTCAAGCTTCAACAGCCCGTACACAGCCATCATGGCGGTGCGGACGGAGTATTCGACGGTGAAGACGCAGTCGTCCGGCACTTCGGCGAACTGGCCAAGGAAAGATAAGTTCGTGCTGCCCTGCGGGATAACCTGCGGACGGTCGCCCATGACGCGCGGCATGAACTGTGAAGTGATGTATGGCATCATGCACGGAATGACGTTGGTCGTGTGGGACAGAATTTCTGGAATGCGATTTCCCAGTCCCATATGGTGCAGCAGCTCCTCGAACAGCTCGCGGCCGGTACAATCGGACATTTTCTTCTTGATATAATCGCCCTCTGCATCCGGGAACAGGCCATATGCCCACAATACTTTGACGTTCTCTGGCTGGTTGATAAAGTGCGGCTGGGTTGGTGCGGTCCAGGACATGAGCCAGCTAGAATCCTTAATTGTGACTACGCCACCCATGCCCGGTTTGTCGCCAGTCCATTCCAGCAAGTGCGGGAACAAAATGTCGTCATCGGTAAGGGTGATGGTGAAGGACAGCCATTTCGTTTTGTCGATGTCGCCGCAGAAGACTTCAGGACGGCCGAAGTCTGGGGACTTCGCGGCCATTTTCTCCCATAGACTCCAACAGCCCCGTTCGGATACGGAACGGTTGAGGATCGCCGGATGATTGAAATCACCTAACGTTGAATTTTCAGTCATGGAGCCGTTGGTGACCAGCACAAGATCGCTGCGCAAGACCTTGATCAGCTTCGATGCGCCGCCCACAAGTACATGAATCCCCGTTACCGTCTTCTCCCCACTGGAAAGATCGAGCTCGAGATCCACCACCTGATGACCTTTATCGAAGTTGACGCCTTTCCCTTCCAGCCATTTGATCAACGGCAGAATCAGCGAATCGTATTGGTTGTATTCCGTATGCAGGATGCCTTTGAGTTGGTTCATCCCGCTAATAAGGTGCATGAAACGCTCCATGTACCGCTTCACTTCAACTACGCTGTGCCAGTTCTCAAAGGCAAACATTGAACGCCAGAAGTACCAGAAATTTGTCTCCAGAAAACCCGGGTCAAAGAATTCTTCAATCGTGGTCGCCCCCAGCCGCTCCTCGGTCAACATGGTCAGCTTGCCAAGCTGCAACGAATCGGTAGTAGAGAGACCCAGTGTGGAGAAATCGGCCTTCTGTCCGGCATTCTCCACCAGACGGCAATGCGACTCTACCGGCTCGGCCAGATTGAATTCACGGAATTCGTCCAGCACACTGCGGTCGGGATTTTTCAGGGATGGAATGAAGCCATACAGCTCCATAAAACATTCGAAATGCTCCTCAATCTCCCGTCCGCCGCGCGCGCTGTAACCATCTTTAGCGTTGCCTGCTCCGTCCATAGAGCCGCCGTACACTGGCGATTCCTCCAGAATGTGAATGTTCTTGCCGGGCATATGCCCGTCGCGGATCAGGAAAGCTGCTGCCGACAGCGAGCCAATCCCTCCGCCGACCAAATAGGCTTTTCGTGAAGCAATCCCTTCTGGCATTACAGGGTGAATCCGTTGATAAGTTCCCATGTTCATCTTCCTTTCGAGGTTGAAGTAGTAAGGTTACTCTTGAGCTGCCCTCACTATACCTCCACCGCGAAAACAAGCCTATGGACAGCTTCCGCCATCTGTACAGAGATTACACAATCACTCTCTTTTGTGTTCATTATGAATAGTCTATGGCATACAAAAGCACCTCTCTCCCGATCACGTTTCGGGAATGAGGTGCTTCTGCTGCCTATCTGTTCAGAATGGCATCTACGTCCTTCGCCAAAGCATCTAAGCCTTGCTGAACATCTTTATTATCTGTAAGGATATCACCTAAGCGGGACACTACCAGTGTCTCAACCTCGTGATAAACTCCAGTCGTCGGTCTCATTTTACTAAACTTCAGTTCATCTACCGCAACCTTATAGCCTGGGAATTCAGCCATGGTCTTTTTCATAAGATCCGTGTCCAATGAAGAAAGTCTTGTTGGCAAATATCCAGTGTTAGCGGAAGCATAAGCCGCCTGCTCTGTGCCCGACAACCATGTCATGAATTCAAAGGTGGCTGCTTTCTCCTCTTCCGTACCTGTGTTCGCCATATAGACGTTTGAACCCCCTACTGGTACACCGCGGGTTCCTCCCTTGCCTTCAGGAATCATCGCTACCCCTAGCTCATATTGGCTTTTAGCAGCCATCCCCAGGAAGATTTTATAACCGCCAATACTGGAGAAGGTGAGCAAGGTATCCGGATTGGATACAGCACCGATGAAGTCGTTCATCTGCGTTGGATTAAATACTTTGATCAGTCCCTTGGACACCCCATCACGCAAAAATGAAATCAGTTCTACTGCGCCCTTACTATTGATGTTCGTAGCCGTTTCCTCATCATTCAGCATGTTCGTATTGTCGTAAGAAGCTAGCAGTGCCTCCAGAACCCAGAGGTCGTTATTAAGCAGGTACATCGGAGTTTTACCAGTTGCTTTATAGGCGGTTTCCAGATAAGACTCCAACTCGTCAAAAGTGGCTGGTCCATTTTCATTCAAGCCTACTTTTTTAGCCAAGGTCTTGTTCACGTACATCACTGGCAGACTCCGCATATGTGGGAAAGCGTACATATCCTTGTCTACATAGAGATTGCCTAGGTCACCAATCTTGAAATCGTCATTCTTGAAATCGTTCACCTTCATAAAAGGTTCCAGATCCACGATTGTATTGCTGTCCGCAAAGCCTTTGGTCTGGGATACTTCACCAATGAAAGCATTCGGAAGCGTATTAGCAACCGCCGCTGCGTTAACTTTTTGCTGCATTTCCGAATAATCGCCTTGATACTCCGCGCTCACATGAATATTCAGTTCAGTACCTTTGGTCTGATTGAACTGATCCACCAAATCTTTATTGACTTGTTCCATGGCCGACGTCCAAAACTTAAGTTCGACCACCTGGTCGCCTTTAGTGTACTTTACTGCACTCTCGTTTGCACCGGCTTGTCCACACCCACTAAGAATTACAGTTGTTCCTACCACTGCCGTTAAAACTACTGCAAACTTCTTCTTCATGTGATTCCATTGATTAGTCATAGCTTCCTCCAGGTCATGTTGTTAGATTTACTTCACACCACTGTAAGTGAATGCTTTAATAATGTGTTTTCTCGCAAACATAAAGACAATCAGAATGGGTAGGATCAGCATCATATTGCCGGCCATAACGATTTGCGGATTTAGCCCCTCTGCATCCTGCAGCTTCTTAACCCCTAGCGGCAAAGTACGCACTGTGTCAGTAGTTGTCCATACTAGTGGGAAGAAATAGCTGTTCCACGTCCCGATAAACGTAAGCAGAGCGAGTGTAGATAGTGTTGGAATCGCCATCGGCAGCATAATCGTGCGGATGATTTTCCATTCACTGGAATTGTCCAGCCGTGCTGCCTCCAGGATAGAATCGGGAACCTGCATAAAGGTCTGCCGGAGCATGAATATAGCCATTCCGCTCGCGATAAAAGGTACAATTAGGGACACATAGGTGTTCAATAACCCCACATTGGCAAACATCACGAACACAGGCAGGAAAATAAGCTGTCCGGGAACCATCATCGTCGCAAGTACGAGGCCGAACAGTAATGACTTTCCTTTAAATTGATATCTGGCAAAAGCATAGGCGGCCGGCACAACAACCAACATTTGACCAACAAGAGTACCCAAAGTGATAAGGATAGAGTTCTTCGTATAATGAAGAAAATTAATCCGCGTAAACGCATCTTTGAAATTGACCCATTGCAGCTTATCCACCCAGAACTTTGGAGGGACAGCGACCACCTCGTCCAGTGTCTTGAATGCGGTCAGAATCATCCAATAGAATGGGGCCAAAAAGATAATAATCAATAACACAGACAGCAGCAGTCTAACGGTTACTTTAGGGAGTCTCAGCCACATCTGTTTCCTTCTCCCCCTTATCTGTAGTGCACACGTTTATTCAATACTTTAAAGTAGAGGATCGTAATGAGTCCGACGATCAGCATCAGTACGACAGCCATAGCAGACGCATACCCTACCCGGTAATACTCAAAGCCTTGCTTGTAAATGCTGTAGATCAAAGTATTGGTTGAATTGGACGGCCCGCCATTCGTCATGACACTGATCGTCTCAAAAGCCTGAAACGAGCCAATAATGTTCATCAGAATTAAGAAGAACAACGTAGGCGAGATCATTTTCAGCGTAATTTGAAAAAATACAGAACGCCGGCTGGCATTATCCAAAGCTGCAGCTTCGTATAAATATGGCGGAATTGCCCCCAGCGCCGAGAGTATGATCAGGACATTGAAGCCGAGCGATTTCCACACCGAGACCAGTACGACAGAGAATAGGGCCACGTTCTTGTCTGTCAACCAGCCAACCGGATCCGCTCCAAAGAGAGAAAGGATATAGTTGAACAATCCCTTGTCCGTATTCATGAGCCACATCCAGATCAACGATACGGATACTAGTGAAATAATATTAGGTGTAAAGCTGATCGTCTGGATAAAACGGTTAATGAACGTATTTTTCTGCAAAAATAGCGCCATCAATAAACCTAGAATAAGAACCATACTTACTTCCATCACCATGTATCCTATAGTGTTCATTAACGTATGGGCAAAGTCACTGCTGGTGAACAGCTCTTTGTAGTTCTTCAAGCCGATAAATTTCATTGGCCCGCGCATATTCCAGGAAAAGAAACTCAAATACATATTGTAGCCAATCGGATAAATGTAGAATGCCACTAGAATCAGCACAGCTGGAGCGACCATCACATAAGGGAGGATTCGCAGAGTATTATTGTCTTGCTTCATACTCTGTTCGCCCCGTAGATTCTCTGTTCGTTCCCGTCGAAGAAGACTAGACTGGACTCTTCCACATATACCGTTACATGCTCAAGCGGACGTTCCTGACTGTCAAAGCATTTGATAGCAATACTGGAGTTACTACCGAGCTCAGCCTTGTATATGATCTCGGAGCCCAAGATTTCCCGTGTAGTCAGCATGCCGTCAAAAGAAATACATTGCGAGTTGCCCCCTGCTTTTTCATCCTCAATAGTGAACTTAACCTTCTCCGGTCTAAACCCTACATATTTGGACTCCGCAGGTGCAAGAGCCTGCAGTTTGACATCATCACAATGCTCCAGCTCAAGAACGTTCATAGCAGGTGTACCGATAAATTTACTGGTGAAAATATTTTGCGGATCATGATAAATGCCACGAGGTGTATCCTCCTGCATTATTTTCCCGCCATCCATTAACACAATTTTGGTGCCCATGCTCATGGCTTCAACCTGATCATGAGTAACATATACGAATGTTGCGCCCAGTCTTTGATGCAGTTCGATCAGTTCGGAACGCATCTGCTGTCTAAGTTTGGCATCCAGATTGGAGAGCGGCTCGTCCATCAGGAAAATCGCTGGTTTTTTAACCATCGCCCTGGCCAGTGCCAGGCGTTGTCTCTCCCCGCCGGAGAGAAATTCCGGCCGCTTATGCAGATGCTTAGTTAAGCCAACCGTATTGGCAATATCCTTAATCAGCTGCATCCGCTCATCCTTAGGCACCTTGTTATTCTTCAATCCATATTCAATGTTCTGTTCTACGGTCATTGTCGGGTAGAGGGCATAATTCTGGAAAACCATCGCCAGATTCCGTTTACCCGGCTCCACACCGTTCATGTTGTTGCCCCCAATGATGATTGAGCCTCCGGTGTTATTCTCCAGACCGGCAATCATGCGCAGGGTTGTGGATTTCCCGCAGCCAGAAGGACCCACCAGGACCGTGAAGCTGCCGCTTTCGATACTCAGGTTGAGGTTCTCAATGATAGCTTTGTCACCGTATTTCTTCTCTACACGTTCCATTACAATACTGCTCATTTCCCATACCTCCGCCTAGCTGTCGATAGTTGTGCGGGCCGATACTATAGTTAAGCTAGCCCAGATGGTTTAACCAGATTGGCGCAGATATCAGGATAGTCTGTGATAATCGCGTCCACACCTGCATCGATCATTTGTCTCATGACCGAGACCTGATTTACAGTCCAAGCATTGACTTGAACACCGGCCTGATGTGCTTGCTCCACCACGTTAGAGTCCACACAGATAAACAATGGATGCAGCGCATCGGCTTGGACGGTCTTGGCATATTGCTCGCCTCTATGCAATTTGGAAAAATGAAGCAGGGCTGTTTTGATTTCCGGACAGGCTTGCTTTAGCTCAAACATGGATTTGTGATTGAATGAGGAGAAGATCACCTGATCCACCAAATCATAGTCTTTTACCAATTCTGCCGCTGCCACATTAAGGCCATCATATTTTTGCGATTGGACCATAATATCCTTGATCTCGATATTCAGGTACAGAGAATGTTCCTTGACTAGCTCCAGCACCTGCCGCAAGGTTGGAATCTCTGCAGTGGGATACTTATCTTCAAAACGGGCGTTGTAATTGTATTGCTTCAGTTCGGCCAGCGTAAAATCGGTAACATTCCCCTTGCCGTTCGAGGTTCTGTCGATAGTATCATCATGGATGACCACGATTTCCCCGTCTTTTGTAATGTGAATATCTATTTCAAAGCCGTCCGCTCTCTGTTCAATGGCCAGCTTGAAGGCCTCCATCGTGTTCTCCGGAGCATACGCGCTTGCTCCCCGGTGTGCCAATACTTTGAGGTTGCTCATCATTCCTGGCCCTCCTGTCCTTCGTTCTTCGCCATCTTGTCATATAAGCTCTCTAAAAAAGAATAGGATTTCACTTCTCCATAACCAGCTTTGAACTTCTCTTCGTCGAGCCCATCACGGGCGGTCTTGTCCAGACTTCTAAGATCAGAACAAACATCAGGGCAGTCCGTAATCGCAACATCAACCCCGGCATCGAGCATGGACTTAATGTAGGGAACATCGTTAACGGTCCAAGCATGTACCTTCACACCTGCCTCATGCATCTGACTAATGTTTTCATGGCCGGTATTTATAAAAAACACATGGAGCGCATCAGCATTTACTGTTTTTGCATAAGCTTCACCGCGATGCAATTCTTCAAGAAACAACAGCCCGGTTCTGATGTCTGGAAAGGCTTGTTTCAGTTGGGCCATCGAGCCATGGTCAAAGGAAGAGAAACTAACTTGCTTCGTCAATCCATGTTCTGCGACCAGTCTTGCAGCTTCCAAACTGATGTCTGAAAGGTCATGATCTGAAAAAATGAAGTTCTCCTCAATGTTCAACGCAAGGTTGTTCTCTTCAACAAATTGCAAGACCTCTAAAAAAGTGGGAATCTCAGCTCGTGCATACTCCTGCTCAAATCTAGCATTGAAGTTGAATTCCTTCAGCTCTGCAAGTGTATAATTGGAAACCTTGCCAGTACCATTCGAGGTTCTGTCGATGGTATCGTCATGGATAACAACAATTTCCCCATCCTTTGTACGATGAATAGTGATATCCAGTCCGTCAGCCTGCTGCTGAACGGCAAGCTTGAAGGCTTCCATTGTATTCTCCGGAGCATACGCGCTTGCTCCCCGGTGTGCCCATATTTTTAGCTGCTCCATAACCAACTTCCTTTTTCATTTTATTGTTGATCCAGTGCCAGGGACTACGTATACGAGTGTCTTCTCTCCTTCAAAACTGTGAATGTTATGGTCCACCTCTATAGAGTAGAGAATATTTATTCTCGTGATTTAAAAAAATCATTAAATTTACCCACATTTTTATCTATTAAATTTGTCCATTTTTTCATATGAATGCGGATTCTCGCTTCAAATAGTGGAATAATGAAGTAAAATTGTCGTATTTTCGTGAAAAAGACCGTTCTTTCGTTTTACATTAGATTGATCATTCACTCCATATGTAAGCTATAGATCTTGATACTGAACCAGGCTTCTTTCTATACAACCGCCCATTATCTTACTGACTTTATGCACAATTACATCGGGATCAGTGTTGGCTCCAGCCTTCAACCATTGGATCACTTGCTCCAAAATAGCGAGTGAATAGAAGTCAGCGATCTCCTTCCTAGCGTGTGAACTTGTCGTGTGGTCCTTCGCCAGCTCATCAACAACTTCACTAGCTACACCATAGATGACGTCGTATAGAAACTTCTCCAGATGTTCGCGGCCGAGTGAATGAAAGGTGTTGAGGCATATGGTTTTGTTCTTTTTCGTGTAGTGCAGCACGCTTCGGAAGCCCTGCTGCCAGCCAGCATAATTGCGATATTGCTCCAATCCCTCAATAATTTCTGTCTGATAGACCCAGCCGAGCAGCTCATAAATATCGTGAAAATGATTATAAAAGGTATGCCGGGTCAGACCGCAATCATCGGTGATCTGGCCGATTGTAATCTTAGGGAGAGGTCTCGTCAGCATCAGCTTTTTCAACGAACGAGCCAGGGCATTTTTCGTAATCTGCGAATTAGACATGTGTTACCTCCTTGGGGTGAGCTAAATTGGTGTTTTAAGAACGTGCGTCATCTTACGTGGGCGTGAACGCTGCGGGGCGAAGGGTGCTTACGATCGCTGTTAAAGTCCGATTTCAGTGATTGAATTTTGTTAATGTTGAAATCGGACTTTAAAGGCGAGCGCTTCGCTTCTCCAGCATCCCTTCGCCCCTCCGCTGTGCGGCTTTTGTGCGTAAATCAACGTTTTTAAAACCTTAAAGTTGAACGCTTCGATTCTACAACATTCCTTCGTTCCTCGCTGTGCGGCTTATGCCCATAAGCCAACTTTTTCTATAGATACGGGAGCAAAGAATTCACATTAATAAAGAGTGCTTGTCATACATCAGTGCGGTCTTCTCTTGCTTATTAGTTGAACGTATCAGCATTAAAAACGGTACTCAGTCAACATTAGTTTAAGATGCTATAGATCATTCCATTTACATGTGAAAAAAAGTACAATTCACTCATGAAAAAAGATGACTTCTGACAGATGTAGAAGTCACCTTGTTATCTGAATCCTTTTATCGTCATACTCCTACTTTACCCATTTATGGCTCACTGGGCAATCTGCTCCCTGATATTCGCCAGGATCTTCTTCTCCAGCCTCGACACCTGAACCTGAGAGATGCCAAGACGGCTGGCGACTTCGGATTGCGTCTGATCCCGGTAGTAGCGCAGGTAGACGATCAGCCGCTCCCGCTCGCTTAAGGCACCAATGGCCTCGCTCAGCGCCAGCTTATCGAACCACCGCTCCTGGCTCTCATCGGCAATCTGGTCAATCAGGGTGATGGGATCGCCATCGTTCTCGAACACGGTCTCGTGAATCGAGGTTGGCGGCTTGTTGGCCTCCTGAGCAAATACGATTTCTTCCGGTGTTACGCCCAGTGCTTCGGCCACCTCGCCGATGGTCGGCAAGCGGTCCAGCGTCTTGGACATTTCATCCTTCATCTTGCGCACCTTGTTGGCCATCTCCTTGAGGGAACGACTGACCTTCAGAGTGCCATCATCGCGTAAGAAGCGCTGAATCTCACCGATAATCATCGGCACGGCATAGGTAGAGAATTTGACCTCATAGCTGAGATCGAATTTATCAACGGACTTCAAGAGTCCGATACAACCGATCTGGAACAAATCGTCAGGCTCATATCCGCGGTTCATGAACCGCTGCACCACCGACCAGACCAGGCGGATATTGCAGCTTACGAGCGTGTCGCGGGCCAGGTTATCCCCGGCCTGACTAAGCGCGATAAGACGTTTGACCTCCGCATCGTCCAAATAGGTCGGCGGAGCTTTTTTAGCTTCAGCATCCATGGCTCCAACCCCTAATTGTATAAAGCTTTTTTCGAGACGATGGTTTTCTTCATTGTGATGGAGGTACCTCGCCCCGGTTCACTGGTTACTTCAAACTCATCCATGAAATTTTCCATAATGGTAAAACCCATTCCCGACCGCTCCAGCTCCGGCTTGGAGGTATATAGTGGCTGCTGTGCCAGCTCCAGATCCTCGATCCCCCGTCCCTTGTCCTCAATGGTCAAGCGTACGGTCTCGTTATCAATGGATGCCGAGATGCTGACAACGCCGCTGGGGTCACTGTCGTACCCGTGGATAATGCAGTTGGTGACGGCCTCCGACACGACTGTCTTTAGATCATTCAGCTCATCCATCGTTGGATCAAGCCGGGAGACAAAAGCCGCCACCACCACACGTGCGAACGACTCATTCTCCGAGAGCGCAGCGAACTGCACATGCATGAAGTTATCGGCTTGGCTATTAGTCATAACGCAACCTCCAAATCCGAGAGTGCAGCGCTCTCGTCGTCATATAAGGGCATAATCTTGAACAGGCCCGACATTTCAAGCAGCCGCTGTACGGGTGCGGTCGCATCGCATACCGCCATTTTGCCACCTTTAGCGCGAATCAGCTTGTACCTTCCCAGAATAACACCAAGGCCCGAGCTGTCCATGAACTGCAAATGTTTGAGACTCAGCACCAGATGCTCGACCTGGCCCCGCATAATCGCTTCATCCATATCCATCCGTACATAATCGGCGGCGTGATGGTCCAGCTCCCCTGACAAACGGACAATCAGCACACCCCGGTGATGCTCCATTTCCACATGAGAATTCATGCTTGCCACTCTCCTCTTCGTTGCTTTGAAAAACTGCCCATGAACAGGAATCACTTGCTCACTCTTCACAAGACAAGGTTTTCTACGCGGCAAATCAGGAATCCTGCCTCCCGACAAAACTAGAAGAAAACCCCTATGAATCTACAGAATACATAGGGGGCATCTACAAAATGTACGGAATTAATCCGCTGTGAATAGCGACCCAGCCGTCCGCTTGAACAGCTTCCACCAGCCTGCCTTCGGCACCGCCTCGCCAGCCTTCAGTTCATATTCCTTGATCACACTTGTACCTTGGTATACGACCAGCTTGCCGACAGTCTGCCCTTCAGCAACAGGCGCTTTAATACTCTCCGGCAGCACCAATTCATGACGGATGCCCTCCTGAGTGACACCTTTCTTCAGCAGAACGCTGTAGGCATCCTTGGCTGTAATCGGCAACGTCTTCTTCACGCCCTTCTCAATGTTAAGCGTGGCGATAGTGTCACCAGCCTTGTGGATCGTATGCAGTTTATACTGCGAGAACAGGTAGTCGAACATGCCTGACACCTCGCTGTTGCGGGTCTTCGTGTTCGGCTCGCCCAGCACAACGGCCACGGCGCGCAGACCATCTCTTGCAGCTGTAGCGGACAGGCAGAATTTAGCTTCCGAAGTATAGCCGGTCTTCAAACCATCTGCTCCTGTGTAGAAGCGGACCAGCTTGTTCGTGTTCACCAGCCAGAACGGCTTGGACGAATCCTTGCGCAGATAATCCTGATAGGAGCCGGTATATTTAATAATCCGTTCATGCTTCAGCAGTTCCCGGCTCATAACGGCGATATCGTGGGCTGAAGAGTAATGGTTGGTAGCTGGAAGACCATTGCAGTTGGCGAAATGGGTATCCTTCAGTCCCAGTTCCTCCGCCCGCTTGTTCATCATATCGACAAAGGCACTTTCCGAGCCGGCCAGCTTCTCCGCCATCGCCACAGAAGCATCATTACCGGAGGCCATCGCGATGCCTTTCAGCATCTCATCCACCGTCATTTCTTCACCTGGCTCCAAAAAAATCTGCGAGCCGCCCATCGACGCCGCATATTCACTCGTCCGAACCTTGTCATCAAGCTTCAGCCGGCCATCATCCAGCGCCTCTACCGTCAGCAGCATCGTCATAATCTTGGTGATACTGGCCGGTGGCAGCTTGTCATGACTGTTCTTCTCATAGATCACTGTACCGGTACCCGCATCCATCAGGATGGCGGAACGCGCCCCTGGGGCCAGGTCAACAGCGGCAGGCGTGCCACCCTTAGCCTTACTTTTTCCCTCCGCAAAAACACCTGAGGCCGGACCCAGGGCCGCGGTACTGATACAGAATGCCAGTAGCAAAGCTGTCCAACGTTTTTTTCTCACAAAAGTCCCCTCCTGAACGTTAACCTTCATTTCACAGGTACTGTGTTCCAGTTTCGTCAGAAAGGGACATTAATATTCCATTTTGCAGGGAAAAAATCTGAATTATTTTCCGGCAGAATCCATTTCATCAGGCGGATTTCAATCCGAATAAGGTGCGATAACTAGCGACTTGGAAGTAATGTTTAATAGGCTTTAGGCTTAAAAAACTATTTTTTTACAGCATGAATATAATGTACTGTCTCGAATGCAGACAAATAATCCGTCCTATTCTTAAATAGGAGTTTGTTCATCATTTCAGGTGATAGATGCTCTTTAATCTGCAATCCTGACTTTTCCAATATGCTTGTAATTTCATCCCATGTAAATCCTGATTTCATCGGTTCCCCGCTTGCTTCAGCAAATTTCACTAGGTTTTCCACCCGATTAGACATTCCTTTTTCTTCAAAAAGTTTTTCAGTTGCATAATCAAACACAATAGAACTACCTGATGGGACATTTTCAAAAAAATGTTGCATCAAAGCAGCGTTCTCTTCTTTTGATAAATAATATGTGACACCCAACAGGCTAAAGAACGTTTTCTCGTTTTCAAATCCTTCCTTTACTAAGCTCTGATGGGAAAATTCAGTAGTAAAGTCCATTGGTACAAAATAAAGATGATCAGGGATGTCGAATTTAGCAGCGGCTAGCTTTTTTTTCTTAAACACTTGTGTATCCGGATGATCAATTTCAAAGATCTTTAAACTGCTTTGTAATTCCGGAAACCGGAGTGCGAAAGTATCCAGGCCAGCGCCTAGTATGACATACTGCTTTAGGCCAGACTTTACTTCATCAAGTAACACTTTTTCACAATAGGCAGAGCGTGCTAGAGGTATTGAAGATACCTGAACTTGTGTAATCCATTTTAAAATTTGATCTGATTCATCTTTAAACCTTTCTCCGATATCTTTATTAAAAAATTGTATACCGTCAATCAAATTTTTACTGATAGCTGAAAATTCCTCTTTGGAAATCAACTTATTTACAATAAAATCATCTACCACTTTCGGTGAATCATACCTACTATGATACGCCCTACCAAAAGCTGATACTAAGGAAGTTAAACTAGCCCCATTTTGTTCTGAATCTGTTTCCACAGAAGCATCTAATTCTTCTGGTATGTCGCTTTCACTATTGTATGTTCGGTCAAATGCTGAACCTAAAGCTGTTACGTTAGACTCTGTTGGTTTCAATACGTTTTCCTCCCAAATTGAAAATGTTTTGGTAGATGTAAAAGTACGGACAGTCAGTCTCAACTTCTATCAGTTATACTATATGATCTTTCTTAAACTACCACCCGCTCAAAGCAGGTGGTAGTTTAAAGCTTTTTTGACATTGCTTTCGATCCAATTATGGCTCAAAAAGGTTATGGATTTATGAAATGGATTCGGTGCTAACGGCATTCCGGGCCGCTCCGCGTTCACTGTAGCTTACAGCAGGGCGGCTTTTGCCACTGTGACCGAGATAGAGTCTCGACAGCACTGGAAAACGGACAATCACCATAGCAAGGAGCAGCGGAATGACTACACCCACCAACGTGAACGGTACCAGCCCATAATCCGTCCCCAGCAAATGCTTCAGACCATAATTGATCGGCAAATGCAGGTACATGATCGCAATCGTATTGCGTCCCAAATCTCCCAGCCATTTCAGCGGCAACAGTTTCGAGAGCCAGAACACCAGGGCACAGATGGTCAATGAAATGACTAACGGAATGATCAGATCCAGCAGCAGCGCATCATATTGCTTGTATTTCATATTCAGGCTATAGCTGATTACCCCGGTATGGTCCAAATAGAACGCAGCCGCGCTAGCCAGTAAGATGAACGGAACAATGAACCAGCGGCCAATGATGGCCGGAATCGCCTTCTTCCCGTAATACCCTAGGGCATAATAAGTAATCGCCAGCAAGGACACATCGATGTTCCAAGGGAGATTGAAGTTCTTCAGGGAAGTCATAGAAATCACATGGGCAAGCAGGTAACATGAGGCGATCAAGAGGAATTGGGTCACGCCGCGGAAACGGGTAATGTACCCGAAGATCAGTTGTGTGAACAACAGGCAGGTAATGAACCAGAACACACCGTAGGGACCGGTCAGCGACAGTCCTCCGTAAAGCAGTCTGGCGATATTTTCAGCAAACCCTTTTAAATTTAATGTGAATAAGAGCAAAACTGTCGTGATCAGCAGCCCATAGGCCAAATAAGGTGTCATCAGCCCTTTCGTCCGTTTCACTGCCCAGCCTATGTAGCGTGCGGGGTCCACTGGCTTAAATACCATCCCGCTCAGTAAGAAGAACAACGGCATCCGAAACCAGGACAAATAATGATTGGCAAAGGCATCGCCCGAATGTCCCATCACTACAAAAATAATACTTAGGCCTTTGGCCGCGTCAATCCACAGCTCCCGCCTTTTCTCCATACGCACTCCAGCTCCTCACAGATGTAGTCTCTTTTGAAAACATAGTATAGGGGAGGGAGATGATCATTTCAATTTTAAATGATTATTTCCTGAAACTTTCATGCTGAGGACCTAGAGGGAACGTCACCATTCCATTAAAAAATGGGCCATCCGTTGACCGGATGACCCAGAGTATTAACCCAAATACTGCTATCGTTCATTTTCCCTATAGGCATAGGTACAACAGTACCTCTTAATAGCGTGTGACGCCGTCTTTGGTAACCAACGCATAGACAAGCGGCGGTGGTACCACCGGGCTGGAAGAGATCCGGTAAGCTTCAATGACCTTGCGCTCAGCTTCAGCTACCTTATCTTCCGAGGCATCATTAACATGCAGAACCGCAAGCGTCTCACCAGCTGCCACAGCATCGCCCACCTTCTTAGTCAGGTAAATGCCGACTGCAAGATCGATCACCGATTCCTTCGTCTCACGTCCAGCCCCGAGCAGCATGGCGGCTATGCCGATTTCCTCAGCCTGGATGCCGTCCACATATCCTGCTGCAGCGGCCTTGACTTCGATCAGGCGTTTCGCTGCCGGGAGCTTGTCCGGGGATTCAATCTGCGTCACATCTCCGCTTTGCGCCACTACCATCTGCTTGAACTTCTCCAGCGCCGTACCGTCCGCGATGTGAGACTTCAAAATGGTCCGTGCTTCAGCTTCGTTGCGCGCCTTGCCGCCCAGCACCAGCATGTGGCTGCCCAGGATCAGGCTGACTTCTTCGAGGTCCTTCGGACCTTGGCCCTTTAGGGTCTCGATGCCCTCCTTGATCTCCAGTGCATTGCCGATGCCGTAACCTAACGGCTGGTCCATGTCGCTGATGACCGCAACCGTGTTGCGGCCCAGATGCGTGCCGATGTCAACCATGGCCTGTGCCAGCGCAATGGAATCATCCAGTGTCTTCATGAAGGCGCCGCTGCCGGTCTTGACATCGAGCACGATGGCATCAGCTCCAGCGGCAATCTTCTTGCTCATGACGGAGCTTGCGATGAGCGGAATGGACTCTACCGTAGCGGTAACGTCACGGAGCGCGTACAGTTTCTTGTCGGCAGGCGTAATATTGCCCGACTGGCCGATGACAGCGGCGCCGATTTCGCCGACTTGGGCGAAGAAGCGCTCGCGGTCCATCTCCACCGAGAAGCCGGAGATGGACTCCAGCTTGTCGATGGTGCCGCCGGTATGACCGAGGCCGCGCCCCGACATTTTGGCGACAGGTACGCCAGCAGCCGCGACAAGAGGCGCCAATACAACGGTCGTCTTATCGCCGACACCGCCGGTTGAGTGCTTGTCCACCTTGATACCTGCGATAGGACTAAGATCTACCTGATCACCAGACTTGGCCATCTCCAGCGTCAAATCTCCGGTCTCCCGGGCATTCATCCCTTGGAAGTATACCGCCATCGCCCAAGATGCAATCTGATAATCCGGAATATCGCCACGGCTGTAGCCTTGAATCAGAAAAGCAATTTCTTCGCTGCTAAGCTCGCCGCCGTCTCTTTTCTTCTGAATAATGTCTACTGCTCTCATCCTGTAACCTCCACTTGGAATGCGGGATAGATAATAAAGTCCACAGATGTAGCCGTGACTACATGTTTGGAATAAAGCCCAGTACCAGCTTCAAGAAGCTCTCGCGTACGCGCTCAGCTGTCTCCATAACTTCACCATGATCAAGTGGCTGATCGAGAATTCCGGCCGCCATATTGGTGATACAGGAAATACCCAGCACTTCAATACCCGCATGACGGGCAACAATCGTCTCTGATACGGTCGACATACCCACAGCATCAGCGCCAAGCGTGCGCAACATTCTGATCTCTGCTGGCGTCTCATAGCAAGGTCCGAGAACTCCGGCATATACGCCTTCCTTGAACTCGAAGTTCTGCGCCGCAGCCGCTTCTTTGGCTACCTTGATGAGGCGTGGGCTGTATGCCGTTGACATATCCGGGAAGCGTACGCCAAGTGCCGAGTCGTTCGGCCCGATCAGCGGGTTGCGTCCGGTAAGGTTCAGGTGGTCGGTAAGCAGCATCAGATCGCCTGGCGCGTATTCCGTGTTCACTCCGCCCGCAGCATTAGTCACCAGCAAGCTGGTTACACCAAGCTCCTTCATCACACGTACCGGGAATGCTGTTGTTTCCGGTCCGTACCCTTCATACATGTGGAAGCGGCCCTTCATCATCACCACACGGCGGCCTTCGATCGTACCGATCAACAGCTCGCCCTCATGTCCTTCTACTGTGGACACCGGGAAGTGTGGAATTTCATGATACGGAATCGAGATCCCGTCAGTGATCAGGTCAGCCAGTACACCAAGACCCGAACCGAGAATCAAACCGATTTCTGGTGCTACCGTGCTTTTTCCCTTAATGTAGACTGCTGCTTCTTGAATCTGATTTTGGCTAACTACGTTCATTGTCATTTCCCCCTTGAAGTTGGTAAAGCAGTTGTAATGCTTTATTTCTATTGTAATTCTGCCAGGAAGCTCGTCCCATACTTCGGCGCCTTAGCTCCGAAATTATCAGCAATGGTTGCTGCAACATCGGAGAAGGTATGGCGAATGCCCAGACTACCCGGAGCTGTCAGCGATGGGCTGTAAATAAGCAACGGCACATACTCGCGGGTATGATCCGTTCCAGCGTGAACTGGATCATTACCGTGGTCAGCCGAAATAATCAACAGATCATCCTCGCCCAGTGTAGCGATAATATCGGGCAATGCTTGGTCGAACACTTCAAGCGCCCGGCCGTAACCTTCCGGGTCCCGGCGGTGTCCGTACAGGGAGTCGAAATCCACGAGGTTGGTGAACAACAATCCATTGAATGGCTTTCTTAGCTCCTCTATGGTAACTTCAATCCCATGCTCGTTGCTCTTCGTCGGATAAGAAGCGGTAACCCCTTCTCCTGTGAAAATATCATTGATCTTGCCCACGGCAATAACATCCTTGCCAATATCCTCGAGCGCATTCATCACGGTCGGTTCCGGCGGCTTCACCGCATAGTCATGGCGATTCGGCGTACGCACGAAATGTCCCGGTTCGCCCACATATGGGCGGGCAATGACACGGCCTACGGAGAACTCGGGAGCCATGGTCAGCTCTCGGGCGATTTTGCAAGCCGCATACAGTTCCTCGAGCGGAATGATATCCTCATGTGCGGCAAGCTGGAACACACTATCTGCCGAGGTATACACAATCCAGGCACCCGTCTTCATCTGCTCTTCCCCGTACTCCACCAGAATATCGGTACCAGAGGCTGGCTTGTTCCCGATCACCTTACGGCCAGTTGCCTGCTCGAATTTCTCGATCAGCTCTGCCGGGAAGCCATCCGGGTACACATTGAACGGCACCTCAATTTTCAGTCCCATCAGCTCCCAGTGGCCGGTCATCGTGTCCTTGCCTACGGATACTTCTTGCATTTTACCGTAATATCCGGTTGGTGACTCCACTGGTGCAAGCGGTGGAAGCGGGGCGATATTGGCCAACCCGAGCTTCTGCAGGTTAGGCAGCTTCAAGCCCGGCACACGCTCCAAAATATGTCCAAGCGTATGAGAACCAGCATCTCCAAAGCCTGCCGCATCCGGCGCTTCGCCGATCCCTACACTGTCAAGAACTATAAAGCCAATCCGTTTAAATGAGGACATGACCGTCTCACTCCTTCGTTATCTGACTGATTTGATTGCTCTATCCAACAGGAAGAAACGGTTGTACCGCCTCTATAAGGACTGTATCCGTTCTTCGTGAAAAGAGGGCCGCCGACTATTCCCGGAAGGCCTATCTTTTCAGTATGATTCCATCATAACCATATTACTCATAAAAAGCATCTTTGACCTCTTGCCCCAATGCTCTTGGATGATGCTGCTCATAGACTTCCTTCATATTCTTGCGGGCAATGCCGCTATAAATCTGAGTCGTCGAAATATCTGCATGTCCAAGCATCTGCTGTACGGAGCGCAGATCCGCACCACCCTCTAGCAGATGGGCTGCGAAGGAATGACGCAAGGTATGCGGCGTTATGTCCTGCTGAATATGGGCTTCACGCGCATATTTCTTGATGACTTTCCAGAAGCCCTGCCTTGTCAAGCGACCACCCAGACTGTTCAGAAATAATGCCGGCTCCTCCAGATGATGTCGGAGCAGCTTGTCTCGCATATCAGTAGTATATACCGCTACCGCCTCTGCAGCGATTACGCCAATAGGGACCACTCGCTCTTTGCCGGAGGTTCCTGTGCAGCGGGCATATTTCATGCCGGTATGCACATCGCCGACATCCAGAGAGATCAGCTCCGACACGCGAATGCCTGTAGCGTAGAGCAGCTCCAGCATAGCTTTGTCGCGCATCCCCTGAGGGCTGCTCTGATCGGGCGCTGCCAGCAGCTTCTCAATCTCCGCCACCGTCAATACCATCGGCGGCTTCTTATCCGGCTTAATGGATTCCATCTCCAGCGTCGGGTCCTGAAACATCAATTGTTCCTTCATTAAGTAATGAAAAAAAGCGCGGAGCGACACTGTATTCCGGTTCACCGTCGAGGCAGCCTTGCCTGCCGCGCCCAGTGAGCCGAGATACAGCATAACCAGCGGCTTTCTGATCTCATCCGGTGATGCTGCGCCCCGCCCTTCCGCAAAATCCAGAAATTGCGACACATCCCGCCCGTAGGATTCCAGCGTATTCGCTGACAAACCTTTATCCCTGGACAAATAAAGCATAAAGGGCTGCAAGTGTGACCTCATCTCATTCACGCTCCTGTCTAACGCAGCTACGCTTGTGGCAGTCTGCCTCTCCTTGGCATGACTTTCAAATGATGCTGCCAAGAAGGACTCGGCCAGATTATACCCAAGCTCCTTAGCTTCATTCGACATGGTTCAATCTATTTCCTGCTTCTACTTCGGCCGCTCTCACTCGCCGTACCAGTAATAGTAGCGCAGGCGCTCCCCCGCGTTCATACCTTCACTGCCATAGTAGGCATCATGAAAGGCCCGGACCGCGGTACCTTCCGGGATGTCTTGTTGCTGGATCGGATTGATCCACTCGCCGATGAAGCTCATGAAATGATAAAGCAAATAGCTCAACAGCACAAACATAAGCAGAAAATACATCCGACGCACCGTTTTGGGCAAAGAAACGATCACAAATATTCCCCCTCCACGTTATTGACAAGAATCAGGCTTCTCTGACCTTTCAAATAGGCCCGTCCTTCAACTTATGCGATGGAATGGAACGTTATGTATCTTACCCCTGATTCAAGAAAACCAGCACATTCATTCAAAAAGCTCTCCCCGGCCATCTAGCCGTAGGAGAGCTTTGTGCGGTAAATCTTCATCTATAATCTTGCTTAGGACGGCTCGCCGTCCGTATTGTTCTTGTCCTTGCAGCGATGACATATTCCATGAAAGTCAAGTCTATGATCAAGCACCGAGAAATTGTACTCCTTCTCCAGTCGCTCTTCCAGCGGACCCAACCAATCCTCACGGATCTCGTCCATACTGCCGCATTGCACGCAGATTAGATGGTGATGATGATGCTTCGCTGTATCTGTGCGCAGGTCGTATCTTGCCACGCCGTCACCGAAGTTGATCTTCTCTACGACATGAAGCTCGCTGAGCAGTTCCAGGGTACGATATACGGTCGCCAAACCGATCTCGGGAGCCTTCTCCTTGACGAGCATGAACACGTCCTCAGCGCTCAGATGATCCTCTTCATTCTCCAGTAGCACTCTTAAGGTCGCTTCCCGTTGGGGTGTAAGCTTGTATCCTTGGGATTGTAACTGTTGTTTGATTTTATCTATCCGGGCTTCCACCTGTCTCCCTCCCCCTTGGAAAATTAACCACACCGGGCTTCAAACCACTTCTTTTATTATAGGGGGAGTCGCTTTGAGAAGTCAAACGGTTTTAATGAACGGTTAATAGGGACAGGGCTTGTACTAGCGATGGAGTGACCCAGCGCATCATGAGGCCGATTAAACGTGCTGAAATATAGTTCAATTATGACATATATTTTGAGATCACGGATATATATCGCATGATTGGTAAAACGCATTGAAACCTAGTAAAAGATAAAATGTGACTTTCCCGTGATTTTATAGACGAGAATCACGTAGTATGAGCTTTAGCGGATTTAGCTTCTATTTAAAGCTATAGGATCATGTTAAATCTTCGGCACCCTCCCCGTCAACCTCAGAACCTCTAACTTCCGCTGCAGTTCCAGCTGCCATTCATGATCATTCGTAGCACCTGCCAATCTGGACTGGTTCTCGATCATCAGGTAATCCCAGCAGTATCTGGCGTTCTCCCGCAAGCAGTACTGCAGCTCCTTCGCTTCCTCCAGAGTGAGTGCTTCCTTCATATTAATATAGAAGATCTCCGCCAACCTTAAATGTACGGGCAACATAATAACCAACCTCCTGTATCATCATCCTAATACATTGTATGCAGTCGTATCAGGAAGATGATACACGTATGAGTTTGTTGATACATTTTTTCTGCTGCTGTATACTTTTGGAAAAGGGAGGCCTGTCCGTGATCGTTAACCATGTCAAAGAGATAATGGATCAGCAGGGGAAGTCCATCAGGGGCGTCGCCAGAGAAACTGGACTTGCCATTAACACGGTGTCCGGACTGTACCATGATACGTCCAAGCGCGTGGATATGGAGACGCTAGACAGGTTCTGTAAGCATTTAAAGGTCAGTACCGGAGAATTGCTGGAATACATAGAAGACAAAGAAGCCCCGCCAGAATAATCCGGTGGGGTATTGTTTATGTAGTCACTTGAATTACATCGTCGATCTTGATCCAGTCGTAGTCGTATTCCATCTGCAGCTTTATCCGCCGCAGCTGCCTATCCACGGCCAGCACCACACCCCGAATCTTAATATCCCGCACTGGGTCAAATTGAGTTATCGTTATCTGCTCCCTGTACCGCTTTGAGTAAGCGAGTACTTGATCGATCAGTTCCCACTCTTGTGAGTCAAGCACCGGCTTGCTACGTAGGCTCTGCGCCCTCTCGTCACTGATAATTCGTATCTTGTGTTCCGGAAGCATCATCCGGCTGCAGTCAAATATACTTTCTAGTTTACGTACCATGATGTCCGCCCTTCCTAATAATCGGTCCAGTAATCGATTTGGCCCCCATCCATGCCCCAGGTTACTGATGCTGGCCTATCCTCGGTTCGCTCCCATCCCTCAAGTATTAGAGCACTCTCAGGTGGATTGCCGGGCTGCCATTGAATGTATTTTTCATCAACCAATTCCTGTAACCCAAGCCTTATCTTATCCTGCGTTCTTCCACTCTTCGTTTCAAGCTCTGCAATGGTCGGCATATGTCCGTGATGTACTGACGAATGCCGCATGATCATCAGCAACTTGCGAGCAGTATCACTAAGCATGGCGCTCCTCCGTCACAGGCTGCCATGAAAGGATGCTGGACGCCAAGAATACCCGTGGTGCGCCAGTAGTCAGGCAGGCGGCCCGGATGCGGCCTTCACGGATGCCGTTTACTTCGATCTTCCGCTGCGTGATCTTGCCTGCTTTGTCCAGGTAGATGATTTCGATAATTTGGCCGATGCTCATTTTCATGATTGATCGCCTCCGATAAAATAAGAACATTTGTTTGTATTATATGCAAACTTACGTTCCACATGCAACATATAACTTATTCACCATTTAGGAAATTATTGAATTTATTAAGTATTTCTTAACTCTTTAGTCTATTGTAAATTTCTGTCGAAAAACAGACTGTTTGTTCGCCCTTGATTAGTATAGGCTTGAAGTATACATATTAAAGGAGATGAAAGTTTTGAAAAATTGGAAAAGAGGTTTGACTCTAGTCTTATCTCTAATCATGGTATTATCGTTCTTTGTTTTTCAGAAAACCGCAACTGCTGCTTCTGTTGGAACGACTCTTCCTCAACCAGAAGAAGGATGGGTACGCATAGACGATACGAACCCAGGATTCGTATGGAGTCAGGGGTGGAAAGTATCTAATCAACCACATTTATACAAAGGTTCAATGCATTACACAACAAAGGTTGGAGAGACGGTTACTTTTAAATTTTATGGTTCAAGTCTTAGAATAATAGACATTATAAATTCAAATCGCTCGCAAAAAACAATTACAATTGATGGTGTAGTTGAACAATATTCCGGCCTTGGATCCCCTAACGTTGATATAGCTCTTGTCTATGAAAAACTGGATTTGCCTTTAGGGAATCATACTGTGACTATCAAAAGTTTAAACGCAGGTTACACACAAATTGATGCAATAGATATTGTTGGAGAGTTACTTGATCCTGGATATGTTGAACCAGAACCTACGCCATCTCCTGATCCAACTGCAACAGCATCGCCAGAACCAACCATTGAGCCTACACCAATAGTAAGCCCTTCACCAACACCTGAACAACCATCAGGTGACCGTGCAATCCTTGTTGTAACAATGAACACAGGGCTTGAGAAAGAGTTCGACTTGCCAATGTCTGAGGTCGCAGCCTTCCTAAGTTGGTACGATTCAGCTTCCGGATCAGCTAGATATGGTATCAACAAGCATGATAATAACAAGGGACCATTTAGCAAACGTACTGATTATGTGATCTTCGATAAGATCCTGACCTTTGAAGTAAGTGAATACACAGCTAAATAATTTGGAAACAACCCGTCAGGTAACCCGGCGGGTTGTTCTTTGCATTAATGTAATCTAAATCCTCGATTCTATTTTAAAGATACTTTATACTAATCAAAAACGCTGAGGTGGATTATGGATAGGAAACTGAAGCAGAGTCTGAAAGTTGCTGCTGTTAGACAGGAAATGATTGTCGCATGGCTCACGAATGGGGAGAAGATAAAGGGTATTGCAGAGGTATCAGCGGATCCAGAGAGAGTAAAAATCAACACGATTGATGGTCCGATATGGGTACCGATAAATGATGTGGAGAGTATCTCGCGAGTGATAAGACTACGTGTGGAAGGTGAGACAAATGAATAAAGACAATTCCTCCCAATTGAAAAAAGTTCTGTCCGAAGTACCTCGTGACAGAACTTTTTTTCATGCATTCTATATATATTTATTCCTTTGACCGGATATCCTCCCCGAAAGAAGAGGGTACCGGTCCAAAAGCATCTTTAGTTAATATTTAACCATCCAAACTACGAAACCCATCGCCACTATTAAAACCATTAGAATCCACATTAAAATAAATCGAGGATCTATCTTCATATTCATCACCCCCAGTAAACGCGAATTCACGTTAACCAAGAGCTTTCGGACTTGCAGTATATACATTATCACATTTCGCTATCACTGACAATTAAAATAGAAAAACACCTAAATAAATTTGGATTATGTATGTGACCATAAGTTAAATTTTCTTGAACGCAAAAAAGAACACCCGAAGGTGTCCTGACTTATGCATTAATTACATTATCTACTTCCGGGTACTCATCCCAAGTTCGTCCATCAAGTAAGCGACCATTTCTAAACTTTTGAACGCCTCCCCATTGCTTAAAGAAGAACGCTACCTCTTGTTCTACACATTGATCCCGTATCTCATAAACCCATTCTTCTTTCATCGGCCTTGCTCGAGCACCAGATTCACCCCCAACAATTACCCAATGAATTCCATCAAGATTTAAGTTAGGCAATGAGCCAAGTAAAGGCTCACATGAGAGAAATTTAACTTTTGCCGGAGTCTGGCGTAGGTGATCAATACGATCTGTGACTCTGTTATTCTCAACGCTTACACCTTGCCAAATATTATCCGTCCATTTCAACTCAGCACTTACATCTAAAAGTCGCTGTGACCTTTTTGTAAGAATCTGAAATGTATGCCAATGAGCTTCGTTCATCACTTTGAATACCTCTTTGATAAAGTCTAAAGGAATATTCTCATGGAACATATCGGACATTGAGTTAACGAATATTTTTTTAGGTTTTTTCCATCTCAACGGCATCTCAATCAAATCATGATGAAGAGTTACATCAAATCCGTTCACATATCGCGGATTATCCATTGCCTTCAATCGCTTAGCCATAGTCAAAGCATAACAATTCTTGCAACCCTCAGACACCTTTGAACATCCCGTCACTGGATTCCAAGTAGCCTCGGTCCATTCTATGTGTGAGTTTCCGGCCATATTAATCGCTCCTTTCATGTAAATTATATCACAGTCAACGGGAACATGAGTTCCTTTTTATTAAATAAACTCTATTATTGTTCCAGCAGGATAACTCCATGGTTTTTTTCTCTCCGTTAAAACTTTTAACTCGAAGTTTTTTTCCATTGGAACCAAGGTACTTCTTTTTAAGTGAGCTTTTCGGTACGGAGTATCACAAAGAACAAAATCCTCAATCTTTTCTATTTCTACTTTTTGCTTAGAGAATCTCCGAACTAATAACTGTTTCAAATATTCATAATCAGGCTCATCCCCAAATAATACCCCTTGGTTATGGTCAGTCGCGTCAGAAAAAGTATAATTTCCTCCTGTATCAACTTTCCACATTGCATCCTTCATTTTTTCCAAACCAAGCTTATGGTTTGTTCCATAGAACATAAAGTACTTAGTTGCATGTTTCTTTCCTTTCATTTCAAATGAACGAACATACTGAGCTGCATGCCCCTGCAACTGTGACTGATATAGACTATGTATTGCTTGCTTTCTTTCATTAGGATTCATCGAACTCACAGGGATGTTCTTCCAGATATCTGTTCCGAAGAGACTTGTAAGAACCGTTTCTTGCCCTTCTCTCTCAATGAACCTATTCATAAATTCATACATGAAGTTGATAAATACTTCGCATTTATCATTACTCATAAGCTTCTGAACAATATCAAAAGGAATGCTATAACCGAAAGGGTCTATAAATAAAAATGCCGGAGCAAGCATCAGTTTTTTTTCTTCAAGATGATCAATCAAACTCTTTGCTTGCTCTTCAAATGTCGAATTAATTACATTGATTTTAAACTTTTCAGGGAAATTAACCCCGCTTAAACTTGCCTTAAGATGCTCAGCCCTTTTTTTATCTTCTTCAATAAAGAAAAAGACAATTTCAGGTTTTTCCAACCCTGATCTTTCGCAAAAATCAAAATACGCCTCAGCCTCTTGGAGTGCAATTATGGGCGAACCTGGTTCCCCGTTACTATAAGAGCCTGGACCTGAATAACCATCGAGATACAATAATCTCCTATTATATCTGCCCATTATTGGAAACCAAGCCCCTAGATAACTTTTCAGAATAATGTGTTTTGCAATAGTGTGTGGTTCGATTTCCCACAACGTAGTCCTCGGTTTTGCCAAATAAATCCCCCCAGTAAATTTGATACTGGGTATAATTCCCTAACGAAATTACATTTCCTTCCGAACATATGTTTTTTTACAAATTTCGACTAAAAAGCCCACCAGCCGAAGCTAGTGGGCAACTGTTTACCGTAAGGTATTCTTCTTGTCTTTTCCTTCATACTCATACCAAGCCTTCTCAATGGCCGCCCTGATTTCAATAGGCTTGATCTTAATACCTCTGCAGCCTAACTGCTGTGTCGCATACTCCAAAGCCTGTGCAAGCTTGACCTGATTTTGCTTGTCTTTATAGACAGTCTCCGCATAGGCGAACGCCTCAGCCGCAACCTTATGCAGCAGCTCCCGCTGAGATACCGAAAGCCTAGCATCAAACCAAGAGTTTGCCTTTTGCTGCAGTAGCGCAACTGTCCTTAGTATTACCGTAGCCAGGACACCAACAACAGCTAGGACAATATTTGTCACATATGGTTGAACTCCATCAATGATTGATTGCATAATATCTGCTCCTATTCTTTTGGCATGCCCGCGGCTTCCCGCAGGTGATTTGCCATACTATTGTAATAAGCCATAGCAGTCTTATCGTCCTTTTGTTTAGCCGCAAACCAGCCGGGAGACAGCCAACGGAAAATCAATTCCTGGACATTACTCTTCGGCAGCTGCACAAACGGCGCTGTCGATCCAGGCTGCAACGGAATGCATGCAGCCAACCGAAGGTTATTCGCAAGGTTATGAAGGTGCGTAGTTGCCACTTGATCCCCAGTCTTTCGGGCCACGAACCACGCCGGAGATACATAATCATCAATAAGTGCCTGTGCGATATTGGCCAGCAACTGCACAGCATTAGGTGGCATGATCACCACTGGCTCTTCCTGCATTTCCTTAACTACGTCATACAACAGATCCTTCAGTGTCTTGCCCACTGTTGCCAACGCCTGATCAACATCACTCTTGCGTGCCGGATCCAACTGCTTATGGCTCGGGATGTGGGTCAGAGGATTGAGCTTCCACTTGTCGCAGCAATAGGCCAGGTACCACACAAAGCGCTTATAAGCCTCGGTAAAGACAATCTTGCCTCCGTAGCACAGCTCCACACCCAATGCGATGTCATTGGCGTCGCCACCAAATAACTTGTTATCGGTGGTCACGCTATAGAGTACATGCCAAGCCTTCTCCGCCGGGTCCGCCCCGGTGCCGGTCGGGATGATCTCCAAAATCTTTTTGTCATCAATGAAAGTTTGAGCCGAGGCCGACCGATCCTTCAGCGCGTTGAAATAATTGAAGTGTTTATCCGCCGTTGCTCCCGGGTTACCCGTATCATGAGCAACTAAAAA
Source organism: Paenibacillus sp. NPDC057934 (assembly GCF_042887565.1). Classification (NCBI taxonomy): domain Bacteria; kingdom Bacillati; phylum Bacillota; class Bacilli; order Caryophanales; family Paenibacillaceae; genus Paenibacillus; species Paenibacillus sp. NPDC057934. The sequence goes on along the minus strand of NZ_JBHVPB010000005.1, from coordinate 452,979 downwards.
ACCCGGTGTTCCCGAAGTTAATCGGGTACCGGGCCGAACGTTCTGGCGCTTATTGATATAGCGCCGTTCAATTACATATTTATCTTTGATCATCTTCTATTTGCTCCTCTCCTGGTTTCACAGCTGGTAACGCCATGAAAAGATCCTGCCGTTTCGTGTACATAAGCACGGTCAATATGAGCAGTCCCAGTGTGGTGCCGATCTGCGCTGTGGCCCATGCTTGCGATTTAAGGGCGGTGAGCACGGCGCCGCCGGCCGTATTATTGAAGCGAATCCAGAAGGCCACGCCCATTTCGACTGTATAGGCTCCTAGAAAGAAGAACACCGCCAGCATGAATAGGCTGATTACTCCCGCGCGGAATCTCTTCCGAAAGTACAAAAAAAGCGCGGCTATAAGCAGCAGCGCGCAGATCAGTGAAATAGAATATGCGATTAACAATACGATATCAATGACCTCCATGATGATCCCCCTTGTCGTAAACCAAGTACCGAGCAAAGCGATTGCGCTCGATTTCATCCTGTATTTCTTGTGACATATTTTTATATCGGGCAATACTGACTGCAACGCGGCCAGATGCTCGGTCCAGCTCCTTTTCTCTCTCTCGGTGCTGGGGGAATAAACGTTGAATCCATTTCGTCAACACGTTATCCACCCCTATCCTCGTCATTGCCACTTACCGCAGCATGATCTATTTTGAGACGTTGCAGCACTTCTAAAGTAGGGGCCATAAAGTCGGCCCGTTCCTTGTCCAGGATCGCCTGAAGCCGATCCCGGTCTTCTTCTGCACGGTCTAGCAATTCTCGTGGAACCAAGTCCCCCTTCATCACTGCCCTCCATTGAATCATAACGACAATCAGCAATATAAATACAAGCAGCACGGCGAGCCCGTATTTTTCAGCAAGTGGAAGCAATTTTTCGATATCAGATATCCGCTCTGCGTCCATTCCCCCGCTCCCTTCTCTCTATTTATATAAAACATCCCCCGGAGAACCGAGGGCATAAAAAAAGCACGCTCCACGTTGGGCGTGCTAGTTCGCTGCTTCTTCTGTTTTGGATTCAGTTGGTTCTGCCGGCAGCTCCTTGGACTTTTGAAGATTGGCCAGCGCTTCGCAGACCTTTGTGTCAATCGCTTCAAGGATCTCCTGATGCCGATTAGGGTGGTGATTTAGAACGATAGAAATAATGTCTACCACTTCCGACACCGGCTGGGTGAGATCGATGGATACTCCAATACTAGTGATTTTCAGAGGGATCACCTCCTTTCGTGCAAAATAAAAGGACCCAAAAGGGCCCCTCACATGATAATTAGATTTCAAAAATGAATGTTGATCCGCCTGCTTCTCTATACAATTTCAGCATGTTTAGCATGGCTTTCTTTTGCTTGTCCGTCACGGTCATATCGTATTGCCGGTTCTCTCCTTCAAATCGGATTATCGCCTTATTGGAGTTTGCTATTTTTAGTACCTTATCATAAATATCTTTGATTATTGTGACATCATAATACTCCCAAACATCACCCGATCCATTGTCTCGGCTTATCTCCGAATATCCAGGTGCAATTTCAAATACTTCTCCATCAGCGTTGATAACGAATTTTTCGATGAATAGCCACCTGTCCCCTGAATATTGAATTCTGAAACGTGGGTTTGTTACACCACTATCTTTAGTTCGGGAGAAGTAAACATACACATCATTTGAATTGGAGTACTTCGACGAAGAAGGATCAAAATAAAAATCACTTTCTCGTACCTCATCCTTTTCAACTCGAAGCTTAGATAATATCTTATCTATTTCTTCTGGACTTTTAGTAGCAATTGGAGCAATGGTTGTATAGGGAGTTGCTGTTGGCTCAGCTGTTGGTTTATTCACGGCATACAACTCACGTGTCCACTCAAGCACCTCTGCGGTTTGCGGATCGTCAGGGAATGCCCCCGACATCTTATCACTTATCGATCGAATCCCATCGTAGTCCCCAGAATAATACTTTTCTTTTGCATCGTCGTATAAACTTTTAATGTCAACGGGTGCCACTTCCGCAGATGCTTGTACTGCTGAGGTAGAGACCTCATTATTTCCGGAACAAGCCGAAAGGACGACTACAAGCATAAACGCAGCAGTTGTGAGCATAATTCTTTTTTTCAATGTTGCGACCTCCTGAATATGTAATATTCCAAGTATATCCAAGAGATAGGTGACATGGTAGGACAATTTTATGAATCTACTGAATGTACTGTCGAGTTAGATGTTTTATTTCTGCACTTCAGCAATCTTAGATTCAATATCAGCGAGTTGTTTCTTGAGATCAACGAGTTCGGCCTTACGTTGTTCGACCAATTTTTTGTATTCTCCGGCTGAATCTGAAGCTCTTTTTCCAAGATCGCCGTTGTTTTCCATCTCTTTTGCCATGGATTCATAGATTCCGATTGTGTTCTCAAGATCTTTAATATTAAACTCTTTTTGCTTGATTGCATCAACTAGTTTTTCACGAGAAGCTTTCAGTTCATCAATTGATCCTGAGTCAACAGATGCAGGTTCAGAAACAGAAGTCGTTGGTTTATCTTCCATAATGATCTTTTTCCCTTCTACTGTTAATGAGGCTCCTGTAGCTTCAGCTACTGCACGAACTGGAGCATATGCCAAACCCTTGATAATTACGGCATCAGCGACCTTCGCCCCACCCTTTTCAATTAAAAATAACCCCTGCACTTTCTGGCCAATTAGACTCGACGAATCTGCAAATGCTGTTACCCCTACAAACAACAAAACACCGACAATAATACCAGATATAAACTTCTTCAAAGCTACATCTCCTTTGCTAAATTTGTATCTTTATTATCGGTGTTTCTAGGTAATTTTTACAATACTATGCCACAGAGAATGTGCCCCCGCCGCTGTTTGCGTTTGCTGGATTACCATGGTTATGGTTAGGAATAGTTACTGAATGAGAGTGACTAATACTAGCTTTTCCAGCAAGTGCAGACCAAATGGCATTCAGTTCATATTGAAGCGTCGTTCCTGTTGATTCATCCAATATCTTTCCCCACGATGGAAATCTCACGTAATCTGATATCGGGTCTAATTTCACCCCGTTGCCTGAAACAGTAGATCTTCCATAGCCACTCATTATAAATCCTGATGTTGGTGAATTAAATATCGTCGACTCATTCCCGTTAGCGAGAAACCTGATCTTACTCACTCCCCCATCATAAGCCGGAATCAATATTCCGCTGTTCGCGTCAGAATAAACCCCGAACGCGATGGATGAAGGATCGATCTCCACCCGCGGATAAATACCAGGAGCAGCAGTCCGGATCTTCGCCCCCGTAATGGTACCGGCATAAAAGTCGGTCTCATACACCGAAGAAGCCTCGATTAAACCAGTTAACGTGATAGACCTCGCCACCACATCCCCATTCATGTAGACGCGGAAGGGCGCTGAATGAAAGTCCGAACGCCCCGCAGCAATCCCGTTCAGATTGATCTGAGTAACGTTCTCGCCTTCGCCAATCTTCATCTCTACAAAGTTACCCAGAACACCAACCACAGCCGGAGCAGACACTCCATTAGCCGTAATCGCGGTCATAGCCGTGGCGCCGCCGTTTCGAGTAACTATGATGCCGTTAGAAGTCATAATGACCTGATCAAGTGCGTTGACTGTGCTCTGCAGCACGATCCCCCGCCCGTCATACTTGATCTCAGTCTTGGATGCGTTGATGTCGATAACGGCTTGCTTGGCAAACTCCTCAAAGGCTGAAGCGCGTACCCGACCGCCTGACAGGAGATCATTCAGGATGCGCTTGCTACGCTCGAGGTCGGCTAGAACCTGCGTATCATCCCGCATCTGGTAGTTGGAGAGCGTGGCCTGAGAGTGCTTATCCATGGCAAACGGATACTCCGTCAGCTCCAAAACCCGGCAGCTGATATTAAACATCTCCATATCCGGATCATAGGCATAAACCGTGTCGCCCAGACCAGGCTGCTGCTCATCTGGATCAATCTTGTGTATATCCGCTGCGCTGACGCCGACCTCAAACTCAGGCATTTCTTTCTTCCGGAGTGCTTCTCGAGTAGCGATCAGCAGCTCCTTGGGGTCCTCGATGTTCTGATCGATTAGCTCCCCGTCATAAAAAGTATTAATGTTGTTGGTCCAATACTGTGCATACGGAGAGATCAGGTAATTGACGGCCAACTTGTTGTCCACGATGGCGCCGGGAACGGACTCCAGCAGGCTGCGTTCCTCCGCTGTCAGGTAGTCGGCAGATAAGCCAATGAATGTCCGGCCGTCCTTCATCTGGCTGAACAGGCGAGTCGTCAGGTTCGAAGCATCATCCTTAAAGGAGTCGCTAATGATGTTCTTGCCTAGACGATACTGGAATCCAGCGTCTTTACCAATCCGCTTATAAAGGTGAATGACAGTGTTGTCCGGCTCGATCTCGCAGCCATACAGATTAACGACATCATTAAGTCCAGCAAGCGCCGTTGTCCTGCCCCAATCTTTAACATCCCGAAGGTCAAACACGTCATGGAGCACGAAGGTATAAACGCCGCCCGTAGCAGCTGTGATCCGGTCCAGCAGAGTAGTGATATGAACTCCGTAGGCCTCATCGATGTATTGATTGTACGGAATCTTGAAGTCGATCATCTTGAACATGATATGTGTACAGATGACCTGGGCGCTGATTATTTTGCTGTTGCGGTCCCTGCCACGACTCTGGACGACATAAAATTGGCCACGTTCATCTTGAACGTAGCCTTTAGGAATGATCTTCTCTCGGTAATCGTCGCTAGTCATTGGGACCGTGAATGATATCTCGTAGTCGCTGTTGACCCGGCGACGGCGCTGGACGTCAGTGGACGCGACCAGCAAACCGGTTGGGGAACGGTTGCGGTCGAAGGATTTGAGGTGTTTTTGCATGTTTCCACCTCCTGATAAAATAAAGCACGCCACATAGTGACGTGCCGGATAATCTTCCATTTAAGTTAACATATTAATTCTTAGACAAATTCGTATCTTTATTAATTTTGACACTATCCTGATCAATTGGTTCAGCACCTCTACGTATCATTGCTCCATAAAATCCCGGAACCATGTCTACAATAAATAAATGGTAGTCATACTTTTGCGAAAGTTTATAGGTTAAATCAATCATTTGCATCACTATGCCCTTTCCACGCAATTCTCGGTATGCTACCAAGTTATGAATCTGCAATTCGTTTTCTAAGATATACAAATTAAACATTTTAAACTCAGTTCCATCCATATTACCACTAACTAAAAGCTGCCTTTCTTCGTCGTTAAAAATGGAAAATGAACAATTCGAAATTGAATCAAGTGAATCTAAATACAACTGAAGAGTATTCTCAAGATCATTTAATATTACACCTGCCGACACTTGCTTAACCATGAATAACACCTCCAAATAGATAACAGTATTATCCATTAACAGGTGTCAAATATCAATGAAGAATATTATTCGCAGTGAACATTATGGTCCTATGGTGAGCTAATAAACATCAGCATATAATCCCATACTTTCCTCCTTCTACTCCGCCACCATAAAATCTAACACTATTTATTTCAAAGTATTCTTTGGTTATAGATATGGTTCGCTCTCTCCAGACAAAGAAACCTTTATCAATTATCACTTGGTTTCTACTTACATCAAAAGTAATGTTAAAAATCACCTTTCGCAGTCCTTCTCTAATTGTCAGAGTCCTTCCAACAAATTCAATATCCCAAGAAGCTATTGAATATACTAATTCATTATTTGATATCACTAAGATGGGCTGGGATTTACCTAATATCACAATATTAAGAAGTAAGTTTCCATCCTCAAGGTTAAACCATATTACTGGTTGTCCGCCAACCATAAGAGGTACAGAGAAAAACTCTACATTGTTGTAATCCTCTACCTCCGGAAAGGTCATCGACACTGTTCCTATTATTGTTTTAATTTCCTTACCATAATGTATTTTCCACTTAGGACTATATAGAATTTTTTTATTATACGGGTTTGCATTGTATGATTCCACCGTGTCTGAAGACAATAACCCACTTGTTTTTTCTTGATGGTGGGTAGGACATAATAATGTTATTTCTTCAGCTACATGTCTTTGATAGATTGCCCATTCTTTCATATGATCGTAGTGATATATTGGCGACCCGCAGATAACACAACCGAACCCACATCGTTGTCTAACTGCTCTCTTAACTGGATTTGGAATATCTCTTGATGAAGGTTTCTCCATATAACAGCCCCCTTTTTTAATAACTTCTACTCAATAGGGGCTTACACCTTTATTTAATGAATTACACAGCACTGATCTTCTCCCACACGGTCGGCGTACCCGCGCTGTTAAATGAGCGCTTGTACATCCGTAACGTACCATATATGTGATACGTTTGATAATTATAAGCATGATCGGTAGCGTGTATTTTATGTGTTGTTAACGTTCCCGCAAGGCTTTCAGGTAATCCGCTGCTCGCTGCGACCGCTGTCTGCACGGTATTGTAAGTAACACCGAGTAGCAGAGTTGAAATCGTGGTATTGCCGTCTACTCCGTTCTGATCAGGGAAGCTTACTCTCAAACCGACCTCTACCCACGGTCCCCAGGTAGTCAATCCCGTTGCATACCTCTTGAACTTCCCTCGCCCATTATATTCAGAATACTCTTGATAACTAAACGCGTTAGCACTGGAACTGGTCACACGATAGGTCATTAGTGTCCCGGCGGTTTTGGTTGGTGACAAGGCCGCATTCGTACCCAGTAAATAGTTTATCGTGATGCCTTCCCGAAAAGCAGATATGCCAGCATCAAAATTCGCAACTTCTCCAGTAAGGTCTATGCCGCCGCTTACTTTCCTCCAAACGCCGAAACTGCGGTCAGCATTGCATACTCGCTTATAGATGTTCCCAGAGACTAGCACATGATAAATCTGGTAATTGTAGATATTATCACTACTGAGCACTCGTGGGACTAATTTATGAGTGTAAAGAACACCTCCAACAGACTCTGGAAGTCCGCTACTTATTGCGGTTACTGTGTTCACTCGGTTAACGGTAACTTGGTAATCTTCAAAATTATCAATAATGTTCGATCCAGTAAAGCTATTGACGGCCTGAATTACGGTATCCAACGTGTTCGCGTTGATTTTACCGTCATATCCAACCGCGAAATGCTTGTTCTGCGGATTGGGCCTACCATAACTACCAGTCTCAAGGATGTTGCCTACTTTGTCCAAAGCAGCAGAACATGTCAGAATTTCGCACTTTGACTTGGCGTAGTTAATAACGTTTGTAAGCAACGAAGTCAAACCCGCTTCCTCCACGTTCCAACTGTGCGTTCCAATAATAAGCCATGTATTTTTTTCGAATGCTTTGTCGATATAATACTTGTAATAGTTAAAGGTATTCGTGGGAAATCCGCTCGGGTCATTGTTGATAACTACGTTAGTATCAAGCCAGATACACTTTAATTCGAAAGTCTCAATAGGTGATTGATTCAATCCATTCAGGCCGTAGTCACTCACGCGGCAAGCGCGATAGTACTTTTTTGCATACTCCTTCTCACGCTCGCTCCAAAAACCATAAGGTATGATGAACGACTCAACATCAAATCCATTATCCAACAACCAGGCTTTGCTGTTCAAAAACTCAGCTTCGGACGCAGCATCGCTCAATTCCGAAAGATGCGGATGAGTGTGCGAGTGCGACATAATCTCATTACCCGCTGCCTGTATCTCTAATAATTGCGCTTTGGTTGCTTTGCCCGCATTTCCCACTGTGCTTGTAATTACCCCAGTGCAAAACGGCACACCTAAACTCCCGAACAACGGAAGGTAGATAGTGTAATCTTGCTGTGAAGCATCGTCGGTGATGAAGGTGACAAGGCCTTTTGTTGGCTTCACTTTGTTTCTCCGCGTAAGTCCAGTGAAGTATGAAGTATCCGCCAACTGCGCAGCAGTCCGGAGGTAATCTTTGTCCAATCGTTCCTTAAGCGTAGGCTGATCCACTCCAAATGTATCAATCTTGGCTTGGGCTGCGGCAGGGCTACTGTCGCCGTTAACAACCAGCGTATCAACTGCCTGCTTCTGCTTATCCACAGCGTCCTTAAGGTTCTTTGCTCCCACAACTGCCCCATCATAAGCGATATGCTCCGCAGCATGTGCCACAGTAGAATCAACGTGTATATCAACTGCCTGTTTAACATTCGCAGCTCCAGCTACGGATCCAGAATAGGTCACATGTTCGGCTGGGTGGGCTTTTGAAGATTCCTTATGGGTTGTGATATCATTCTGAGCCGACGTGATGCGACCGTTGTGCGCTGTTAAATCAGTCTCGATTTCCGCATAGTTATCGTTATGTCGCTGGAGATTAAGCAGGTCCAGCGTCTTCGTGATGATGCGGCGTTTAAAGTTCATATCTGCACTCCTTCCTCAGAACACGTATTTATAGCGATAAATGATCTCCAAAGTGAACGCTGGCGCGGTCGCAGAGACCGTTAATGCCGTCTGACCAGGTGGAAGCTCGAAAAACATCCCATTACTGCGACTCCAAGCGTTTGTCCCATTAAGTTTAACCGTGCACTTGTCCGGATCGCTGTTGATCTCAAGAACATCGTTCGCACCGATACTCCCTGAAAAAGTAAAGGTCTGGCGGCCGTCACTAATCGAAAGGTCTGCAAATGCTCCACTAATTCGCATCAGCGGATATGTTCTTTCCGAACCGATGTTATCCAGCGTCACCATCTGCCCGCTCGTCGTAATAGAAAATGAAGAATCCGAGATATAAAAATAGCCCTCCCCGAAGGAAAGGCCCTGCCCGTATTCTCTAAGCTCCGTATCCTGCTGCGACTCCGGCCAAGGATCGTCCATTTTTAAGGGCACATTGATTAGACGGTTACCCGTGGAAGAGTCAAAGGCCATGGAACCTCGATATTCAGCAATATACCTCTTATCTGGCCGATCATCGAAGATGATGATTAAAGGGCCACGCCGGATGTTGAACACACTGGCCAGCTTCGCCACAGTACCGTCGTAATCATCACCCATGACAAATAGACCCAAGCCAAGAGGCCGGGCTGCATAAGTGCTGCCGAAGTTCTTCACGCCGTCTCTACCGGCAATCTTGACGGTGTTCTCCTCCGTATCTGGTAATGCTGGAATGTCACGGGAGACCAAGAGGATATTAAGAGTCGACAACCATGTTCCATTTACAGAAACATCGTTCATCCGGACTTCACTCCCATCGTCTGAAGCCGGCGGGCTGACTTCTCACGCTCTGAATACATAATCTCAGTGTCTGCCCGATCCTCTAGAGTCACGCCATTAACAGACATGTCAAAGGTGTTATGGATGACCGTCTCCGATTTTACAGACCCGGTTGGAGTTGTGGGCATCACAGAATCGAGCAGTCGAAAGAGACTTCGCTGTTGCTGTGGATTAAGAACGATTTCACCAGCATGCGCTATAACCGGGACTGCTTCACCATATCGACCCTGTACGACACCGCCAACACTAAACTGCTGAAGTTTACCGGTATCCTTATCAATTCCATACAGTTTCCGTATCTCTTCGTTACGCGAAGCTAAACGCGCCATGTCCGCATTGTCTCCTCGTGACTTGGCTGCTGTCCACGCATCCTTGTTCGCATTGTATTCTTCAAGATCCCGGTCTTTCTGGGACGCGGCTTTTGTCGCAGTTACCTCGGCCATTTTCGATTTATACTGCGTGACAAAAGTGTCCAAGTCCTTCAAAATCTCAGAATTAGCCTTAGCAGATTCGGAAACACGAAATGCAGCAATACTGGACTCGATCGTTTTGATATCGCCGCTATATGCATCAAAGGCTGCAGACAATGCGTCGTACTGGGCCTCGGCATTCGTTTTCTCTGTCTCGTATGCAGCCAGTTGGGTCTCCTTTTCTTTCTGAAGCGCTGTTTTCTGTGATTCCAAATCACGCTTGCGCAAGTCGCGGTTGTGATCAAGGATGAATTTATCCCGCTCCGCAATGACCTTCTTACGTTCCTGTATGCCATCATTACCGACAGCGGAGGCAAGTTGATCGATTCGGGCATTCTTCTTCGCCAGTTCTTCTTCAAAATCAATATCTGAATTAGCTTCCGATTCCTTCGCCAGTAGGTCATCAATCGCTTTGATCTTCTCATCCTGAGCAGCTACATACTTCTTCTTGCGCTCTTCAATTGCGGCTAAGTCAGCCTTTTTCGCGGTATCGATACGCTTCTTTTCCTCTTTGACAAGATCATCCGCAAGTTTCGTCGTCTTATCCACGAGGGATTTCCGCGCTTGGTAGAGTTGTTCATCGGCCTTTTCGTAAAACTCTGAGTCCTTACCGTATTGATCACGAAGCTCAGTCCACGCCTTTACCTTATACTTAGCGATCTCACCCTCGGTAGCGCCAGAATCTTCAAGCCTGCGAATTTCCTTGTCAATCAGTTTCGCACGAGTATCGTACGTATCCTTCGTCTCTTTCTCGGTAGCTTTGGCAAGGTCCTTTCGTGCCTTCCGTACTTGCTCGTCTGCCTTCTTATACTCTTCACTGCCTTCCTTGTACCGTTTCAGGACATTTTCCCACATGTAAAGACGTGAGTTAGCCATTTCGCGTTCGGTCTTGCCCGCGTCTTCTTGACGTCTCATCTCCTCGTCGATTCCTTTAGAAGATGCATCGTACGTCTTTTTGATTACGTCTTTGCGCGCCTTGTACACCTCTTCGTCAGCTTTTTTGTACTCATCGGAGTCCTTGGCGTATCGGTCACGCATGCGAGTCCAGGAGTTTAGCCGCATTTCTGCGATCTGTTTCTCCGTTTTACCACTCTCTTCCATACGCCGTTCTTCGTCCTTGATCCACTCGGCTGAAAAATCGTACTGCGCCTGGACGCTATCTTCGCCCAGCCGCTTAATCTGCAGCGTCAAAGTACGAGCATCATCAACGGACTCTCCCAAAAACTGCGCATGTTTCTTGCGCAAAGCTTCATACTTCTCAAGTTGCTTTTCCGGAGACAGGTCAAAATAGTCTGCCTGAAACTGAACAGTTTTTAGATCAGCATCATACGCCTTTTTACGGGCTTCAGCCGCCAATTCCTCTGGGGTCTTTCCTTTCTTAGGTTTCGGCCCTTTCTTCGGGTCTGGCGAAACAATGTCTTTTGTGAACGTCTGATCGCCCTTTTCCACCTTTTTCGCAAGATCGTCCATTTCTTTCATCGTCTGCTGATAGTTGGACAGCGCAGCTTCCGCCTCAGCCTTCTTCTTCTTGGCCTCCTCAGTAACGGTGCTGGTGAGCCAATCATTATAAACAATATCCATGACACCCGGTGTCTTACCATTCATTTTGTCCTCACCTTGTTGCACGCTCTCCGCGAAGGTTGCTGCCTTGCTCTGGTTAACCTTAGCCATGGCTTCAATCAACAACTGATAGTTACGGATTTGCGCTTGCACAGCAGCTGCCTGAGCTTCGACCTCTGTTTTGTAATTGTTAATGCGGGTCTGCGCTTGCTTGCCGGCCGCATCGGTGAACTGCTTGTCAGTATTTATTTGGTTAATGATGGTGTCGATGTTGTCGGCTCGTATTCGCCCATCCTCTCCCTGGTAAGCGTTAAGCTGCGGATATTGCTTGATCAAGTCATTGGTGATCTCGACCAATCGGTTTTTCTGGGAAGCATCCAGAGTCTGCAAACCATTGAGATTCTTGAATTCAGCAGCTAGCGCGGCCATCTGCGTGAGTTGTGTCTTCTTGGTAGCAATTGCTGCAGCGTCAGCCCTGTCCTGATCCGTAATGACATCAGTGGTCGCCTTGATTGCTGCCTTCATCTCTTCAAACTTCCTCTTACCCTCATCGATATTTTCATATCCAAGATTGTTCAGTTCTTTGTCGGTAGCTTTAATCGCATCGGCAAGATCGAACATCTCGGAAACAAGCGCAGGAGTACCCTCGCTTCTATCAAACATGGATTGAAGTTCATTTACCCGTTTCTGCAGCGCTGTTCGACGTTCAATCACGTCAGCAAGAGCCTTTTCCTTCTCAGCCAGCATTTCGAGATCAGCCGCGTTTCGATCCACTGGAGCCTTATCCAGAACGACGTTCAGCTCCTTTTGCTTCTCGGCCAGCTCGGAAGCAGCCTGCTTTGCCTCGCTGCTCTTGGTAACGAGGTATCCTATTCCGGAGACCAGCGCTCCTATCGCCAAAATCGCCCAGCCTACTGGACCACTAGATGCACCAAGTAGTGTCATCGCAGCAGACACTGCCTTGATTACTGGCGGCAAGAGCAGAAGCGCGCTCAGCAGTCCCAGCACAGCGACCGTCCCAGCGCTAATGCCAGATACCAACCCTTTGTTCTCCTCGGTAAATTGAGAAAATTCCTTGATCAGCGGAGTCACCAATGTCATGACTTGCTGCAGGGCTGGTATAAACGCTTCGCCGAGCTCAGCACGGGCTTCAGTAAGAGTCTTATTGAATGTAGCCTGCACGCCAGTGTAGCCGGTCATCGCTGCATCTGCATTTCCCGCGAAGATTGCCGATTCTGATAGGATACCGTTATAAGCTGCTTGCACCTTTTGGGCGTCCGTGAGCTTATCTGCGGTTGTACCAATTGATTGAGCGTATCTGTCGTACATAACCGACAGATTGGTCGTAATACCGGCTGCATCAGTCAGGTCTGAGTTACCAGACTTGATACCTTGCGCCACCTGCTGTATGGCATCAGCCCACGACAAATGAGCTTCCCTGTTATAGGTCGCTGCATCTGCTGTAGACGTTATAATCTCTTTTGTCTGCTCTAGCGTCAGACCAGCAGATACATAGGTCTTCACCGTATTATTAAGAGCCGTCTGATCTAGCCCCCACCGATTCGATAACTCTTCAGCTAGCCTTATAGATTCGCTAGTACTAACGTTCATACCCTTAGATACAGCCGTAAGACCTTGAAAAGAGTTGGATAAGTTCTGTGCTTCCCCGGCAAAGGTTGTAATCATGTTTGTTAGCTTGGCCAGTGCAAATCCTGATCCGAGACCAGCAAATACAGCAGAAAATTTGCTAACCGCTCCTTCAGCGTTCCGTAACTCATTTGTTATTTTATCTATTTGCTTGCTCTCGACTCCGAGCCGACGCAGTTCGTTAGCCACAGATTCAAGCTTCTTCTCAAGAATTTCAGGATTTGTTTTTTGGACTATGGCATTGATTTTATTGATCTGTTCACTGCCAGCACCCACATCCTTCAGCGCCGTATTGAGCTCCTTGAGGCTATCTTCAACATTTTTCGCTTGGCTATGTGTAACTTTCATACTCTCGCCCAATTGGTTGACTTGATTGACAGCTTGCTGGCTTTGATTACCAACTTGATTTAAACTGTCCTCCAAATCCCATAACTTTTGCGCTGTCTTATCTGAAGCTGTTGTGAGTCGCAAAATGGCGCTCTCAGTGTTTACGATCTGCTCCTGGAGCTTATTCTTCTTCCCTTGGTCGAAGGTATTGTCATAGGATTGCTTCAGTTCCGCCAGTTTTGCCCGTTGGATATCTAGTTTAGCGTTGATGTTATCCAACACTGCAGTAAGTTGGCCGACCTTACCCTTTTTAGAGGAAATGTCCTCGAGCGAAGCATTCATCGCCTGAAGGTCAGAAGCTGACTTCTTCCCCTGCTCGCCTATGCCAGCAAGATCCCGCTTGACCGCCTGAACCTCCTGCTTCAGCGTCTGTGTATCAGCGGTAAACCGGGCTTGAAGTTCACCGATCATCGTCGTCACCCGTTAACGCCCTCCTTTCATACGCGCGAGATTCGCTTGATACTGCTCCTCTGCCGACTTCACTGGTTCTGGAGGTGGCTTCGGAAGCGCGGCGGTGATCCGGCTGAGTACTTCTTCCCGCGCCTTGTCGTCGATGATATGTGGCAATGATATTACATCCAGATACTGCAGCAGCTCACCTGCCCGAACCTGATCCTTGATCTGCAATAGCCGTGGAATGTCAATCTGGTAATAGTCGTTCTCCACTTCACGCTGCGTCTTCCCCAGGATGATACAAGCCCGCAGCATAAATTCATCTATGGTTATTGTTCTTGGTGGGCCTGATTCATTCGCTTGACGATTGACTGCACGAACTGCTGCGCCGCCGGCGGAATCAGGCCCGTCAAGTTTTTTAGGGCTGCGTTCATGTCGTTCTTTTCCCAGGCAAGCTTCAGGTACTCCGAACACTCAGCTAGGCTGGCGTGCTCACTGAGCTCCTCAATGTCGATATCACTGAGCAGCGATGTCAGCTCGTAAATCTCGTCGATGGCCACATCCGCGCCAGCCACGATAAAAACTGATCGTTCTGTTTCCGGCGTCAAGAATAGCTGCACCAAGAAATTGCCGATGGTACCGATGTGGTCCGTAAGTAACTTCATACGGTTACGGGTCAACTTAGGGACAGTCACCTGCCGTCTACCAAGCCTCAGAACTTCCTTTTTGCCTAACAATGCTCCTATGTTTAACAAGGCGTTCGCCTCCTCCTTAATCGTTGTAAAAAGAAAAAAGGAGAAAGCCAGCGCCCTCTCCGTGATCGTATAATGCAGTTATTAAGCTGTAGCTGTGATGTCGCCCCAAGTGTACAGCAAGCCCTTCGGCGTTGCATCGAGGGAAGGGTACGCCATAGCAGAGATGGTCATCTTAAGGTTGTCGTCCAACTTGTATCCAGCGTTCACATCAAACTTGATACCTACACTTTCAAGGTAGATGTAGCGCGAAGGATCAATGACTCCCTGCGGTTTAATGACTGCACGCTTCTGGGGCAGTTCCTTACCTGCAAGGCCAGATACCTGATACTTCACCTTGGTCGCATCATCCCCATCTACAACCTTCGTTGCATTTGGGTTATACTTCGTGACCTTCTCGAAGTCCATATCCGGCGTTTCAAAGTTAATGGCACCAGTTGTTCCGGTGGAAATCGATTTTACCGGGGCCGTACCAGTCTGGTCCGTCGTGGGCTCGAAGTAAGTGGTTGTTGTGGTGAAGTTGATACCCCCTTGTGTCAGATCGATGATAATGCCATCTGACTCAAGAACACCTTTATCATCTACTCCCCACTCGAAGATACCGGGTCCGGCATAGATTTTTTTCACGTCACTCATAAACTAATCCTCCCTTGTGTAGAAAATGAAATTGATTGAATACATGGGCCGGTTATTGTCGTCCAGACCCAAGTAGATTGGTGGCTGTGCAGCAGTGCTGGAGAAGACATCGGCCGAGCCCGCAAGGTAGTTTGCTCGGCGATGCAGCTTCTTCTTAATCTCATTCGCCAGTCTTTCTGTAGCTGCCATGTTTGTTGGCAGCGTCTTGTATGACTTTCCCTTGACGATAACCTGGAAGGTAGGGCGTTCCGTCGGAACGTAGCCATGCGGTGCATATCCGCCGGTGCCAAATACGAACAAACACGGTAACTTCGTTTCCGGCAGGTCGGCTGGAAGGAAGTTCGCGTCTGGGTAAACCGTATAACCGGAAGCAGTCAGGTAAGCAATCAGGTCATTAGCAACCATTACCTATCTACCTCCCAGCACTTTGGACAGCTCTTCGATGATCAGCTTCTCGTTCATCTTGATTGCCCGCTCCAAGAATTTAGCCCCCGGCATTTCGCCGTTGTAAGCACCCTTGGACAGCGTCTTCTCGCCGGGCTCCATTGGCTTAATAGCCCCCTTGGCGTCCCTGTAAAATCCTTCATGCTGAATAACAGCGTAAGCATCAACATCCGGAGTCGTTCCGAAATCGATATACGACACGCCGATCAGCTGCTTGACCTCCCCGACAGTGAGTGCAGCCTCCAGATCACCATGATCCAACGGTGCGAGCTTCTTGGCGTCATGAATGACCTTCAGCGCTAGATTCTGCAGCACCTCATCTACGCGGTCATCGATTTCATTGAGCGTTGCGTCCAACGACGTGAAGATGGCGTCTAGTCCTTCCAGTTCAAAATTAAAGCCACTAGCCATAAACGATCACCTTCTTCACGTCGTCGGTGCCGAGATACTTCCGGATCTCATAATGTCGCACGTCAATACGGATCTCGGCACCGAGTTGATTAGTATATAGAAAGTAATCGGCGAAGCTAATCGGAATTGCACCCTCGATATGGATGGCATAAGTGACCTGAATCTCCTCGCCCTTGGCATTCTTGATCAGCCGCTGCTCTTCCACAACTTTGGCAGCTCGCTCCGTCTCAACGGGTGGCAGGGGACGACCCCAGTCATCCACGCCGGAATGATAGTGCGTGACAGTGGCCGGATAGCCAAACAGGCTCATACTAGACTCCCTCCATATTGGAGGTCAGTACGGCCCTCAGCTTCCTCTTCGGCAATCTCACTGGCCCTCTTGCCCAGAAGATCCCGTACATCAGGTGCTACAACATCTCGGATACCGCTATACGTGACTCCCTCGCCATTATCGTTGACTGACTTAACACTGTGCTTCTGGAACTTGAGGGCTGGATCTAGCCCTTGCATTTCCCATATAGCCTGTAAGGATATAAGCTCAGTGGTCAGTGCTACAGTAGGATACCAGCGTGCAAGGTTACGCTCAGCTTGCTTGATAGCTAACGACTGCTTCAGTGGCTTCTTGTCCCACGCTTCCGTGTCGAGGACGTTCTCCTCTATCCAAAGGTTGATATCTTCAGTAGTCGACATGATTAATCACCTACTTCTTCTCAGCTTCAGCGATGGCAGCAACCAATTCCTCCGCCGTTTTGTCTTCCGTGCCTTCAATACCGAGCTCGGCAGCCTTCATCTGAAGATCAGACTCTTTCTCTACAATGGCTTCCTTCAGTTTGGCTTCACCTAGACGGCTTGCATTAGTGATGCCGAGTGCCTTAGCCCGCTCCCGCAGCGCCAGCAGTTCAGAGTTATCATCTTCAGGCAGTGGCTCAACTTCCTCCGCGATACCCTTGGCAATAAGTTCCTCAGCAATTTCATCGTCAACCTTGCGGATAATGTCGCCCGGCCGTTTCCATTTGCCACCGTTCTTCACTACGCCTTTCAGCTTAATGTCCACTTCATTCATCCTTTCAGATTTGTATAAAAGAAAGGAGCTCCCGAAGGAACTCCTAGATTACAGTTGCAGAAACCACACTGTCTGCCCATGCGAATGCCGGGAAGTTCAAAGCCACACCAGCAGTACGAATGCGGATCGGGTTCTTCGTCACATCTCGGAACACGTAAATGCCCATGTCTCCCGTTTGCTCTGCTTCGATCTCGGCAATCATTTCCTCAGTGGTTTTAGCCCACAGATAGTTACCAAGTGGACCATCAGGCAACAGGATAAAACGGTTCTCCGGCACCATTCGCACAGTAGTAAATGCCAGCTTGCCACCAGTCAATGCACGATCCTCAGTACGAGCCTGAGTGTCGTAGGCGACTAAGGTTGGGAATTCCATCTCCTCAAAAACAGAATCCAGTTGAGCCTTGGTCAGCTGCGGAGGCTGTGCCTCACCGGTCGGATTGCCGTGGTAATGCCGCCGGATTCCAAGGTTACGACGCAAATAAGTAATGATCTTCTGAGAAGTCATCGCGCGGCGCAACCGAATACCCTTGGCTCTCCATAAATCAACCCAAAGCTGAATGTCATCCAGCGGCGTGGAGTGAACAAAATCACTCCACAGGTCAGACCCCGTTAGAACAGGCTTTTGCTCAGCGGTATAGCCGTAGTCAACATCAACCTTGACATTACCCTCGTTATAAATGACCTTCCCGCTCCATACGGCTGTAAGTGCCGTCCATTCGCGCCGCGCTCGGATAGCATCCACAGTGAACTGTGCATCGTTGAACTGCCGATTACGAAGTTGATTAACCTCTTCGGAACGCAGACCGTAACTTTGTGATGCCTGAAGAGCCATA
Organism: Paenibacillus sp. NPDC057934; assembly: GCF_042887565.1. NCBI lineage: Bacteria > Bacillati > Bacillota > Bacilli > Caryophanales > Paenibacillaceae > Paenibacillus > Paenibacillus sp. NPDC057934. Next base: position 435,111 of record NZ_JBHVPB010000005.1, on the reverse strand, counting down.
CGCACAAGCCGCTCGTCCATATAGCGACCGAGCTGAATTTTTGGAATCTCAATACGGCTACCCTTCATGCCTTCACGGGATGCATATTCAACTTCCGTCCCGAGTTCGGCAATCTTCGCCATCACTGGCAGTCTTGCGGACTCTTCTTGGATAACGTCTACCGTCAGCTCAGCTACTTCACGAGGCGGGAAGAGAATAGGGCTGATATATTCATTAGATGTTTCAAGATTGCGTGAATAGACCAGCAGGTCATCTCCAGACAATGCCTCTTCCAGCGTCAGGTCAATAGGATCACCAGCAGCAAAATGCTGGAGATCAAGTTTGAAGCGACTTTTTTTCTGCATAAGTTTCATATTTAATTTCAGTCCTTTCTGAATATAGGTATTATTCAAAAACAATGTGCGGCATTTTACCACGCAGTGCAGCATCAACGGTGACTGGTACACGCGCTGCGATGATCTTCGCAACCTCATAACCACCGACAACATGATCACCGTCTTTTACATTGACAGAGCGCTTGAGAATTACGCTCGGATTCTCGCTACCGTCTGTACCAGCTGGCTTGTAAGGCACCCACTTTCCAGTTGCAGTCAGCTTCGCCATCGGCATGCCTTTCTTAATGATCTTGTCTCCATTCGTATCTGCAGTAATAGCAGCCGAATCAATGGTGATACCGTTTGTCACCTCACGGATGACCTCGAACGATGCCAGGATTTCATATTCATCCTGGACTGTAAATCGTGGTTTTGGTTGAAGTCTCATGAACTATTCCCTCCTTATTTTTTGGCCCACGGATCGTGAGCTGTTGTACCCCCGACAGCGCCACGACTTTGAGCCAGCTTTACGATTTCTTCACGTCGCTTCTTCTTGTCATCAGCCGTGTTGCCAGAGATATTGGCACCAAACGTCCCACCACCTTGCTTAGACTTCAGCAAGTGAGGCTTCTTCTTGGCCAACTCCTCCAGCGCTTCCTTGACTCCGGTCAGATTACCTTTGTCATCTTCTTTAGCAGCAGTTAGATCAGCGAGCGCGAAAGCATCCTCCCAATCGGCAAACCCGAGTTCGTTCGCCAGAACCTTCACCTCGGCAGTAAGCAGGCGCTGAAAGGTCTTCTCGTTCTGTGCCTTCTCGCGCTCTTTCAAGCGTTCATCCAGTAGCTTCTCGACATCAATAGGATCAGTTGTTTTGTCATTCGGCTTCGGCTCTGGTTTCTTTAAAGCAGCTTGCATCGCTTCCACGGAATCATAGCCAAGTTCCTTAGCCAACGCCTTCTGCGCAGCCTTCTCAGCTCGGCCCAACCGGGATTGAACAGCAGCATCGAGTTCGGCCTGGGTGAAGGTCTTATCCTTCGGGGGATCAGCAGGCGGGTCTGCTGGTGGATCGGCTGGCGGGTCTGCTGCAAAGAACTGCAAATCCAAAGGGAACCGGAATGCTTTTTTAGCGATATATTCTTTCATGATATTGACCTCCTGTTTAAGTCCGGGTGGACTGCCTGCCGCAGCTTTTATAACGTCATCACGGCGTTTTGGACAAAAGAAAAAGCCGCCTATTCAGCGACTGCTTCATACGTTGCTTCGAAAATGTTAGGCTTACATGGGTAAATCTCCTCTGCCACTCCCATGATGATGTAGTCGCCGCGCTGCGCTTTCATAACTCCTTCAAGCGTTTTAATGCACATTACTACTTCAGGAGTACCGAAGTTTTCAAACCAAACTTCCCCAGTAACTACAGCCTCATTAATCCAAATTGGATCCTCTACCTGTGTTTTGTCACCTGTCCACTTGAACGCATTAATAACCACAGGCTTTTTTACGATATTTCACGATTATCACTCCCTCATCTTTTGAAGAACGTCATCCTTGCCACATTCCAAGAGACCAAGCGCTTCAATACTTTGTATTTGACTCCAAGTCGTCTGGATCGTGCCGTCAGCCAACTTCACAACAGCGACGAACGCCTCTATTCGTCCCTGCTCGGCTGCCTGCACCAGACTCTCGGCGCAAACCAGTGGCGTTACCTTTCCAGAACGACGATCGCGCCGCTCCTTAATCTCATCCACTAGGCTCACCCGCCTTCTTGATCTCAATGTTCACTTGTCGATAAAGCTCCTGCAGCTCCGCATACTTCGCTGTCCCTCGCACCTTATGGCTAGCGAACTGCTTAAGATCAGGTGTATCATCCGGCAACACCGCCTTATACCTAATCCACTGCTTACGAGTGGCATTCTTCCGCGACTTCTCCCGCTGAATCTCGTTGTACCTTTTCATGTTGGCTTCGGTACGATTATCCTCAAAAGGACGATTGCTGTCCTTAATGGTCTGCTCAACTTCTTCAGCAGACGTATATTCCTCTATCCAGACAGACATCGAGTGAACGCAATGGCTATGATAAGGCGGTCGCAGATCAAGCTTCGGAAATCTCTTATCATTACCACTAATAGAATAGACACGGCCCTGATACTTGGCACACAGCGAACAGGTGATACCAACATAATTGATATACACCAGGTCTCGCCCGTTCTGCACAGCCATGTTTTCGGTACCCGTGACGTGAGCCTTACGCTGATGGTATTGCACAACCCCAACCATGTACTTATCAGCTGGAATACGTGCTTCGTTCTTCGTAATTATGCCGGTAATTCCTTGCTTATTAACCTGAGCCACAGCGTTCTGTGTAGCTTGTCGCCGGCTGACCCCCTGAATAAGCGACTGCTCATTCGCAATGCGGACAGCATCCTCAATGCGCTGCTTGGCATCACGGCTCATGTGCTCCGTTGCTTCAAGTATGGAATAAAAGGCCTCGTCTGAAATCGCCTGTGCCGCTCCCTGATGGACGATCGCTTTAACGGTAACATCTAGTGCTTCCCTCACAATCCCGGCTGCAACAATCTGTTCAACAGCCACGGCTGCCCCGCTCCGGTACTCAGCACCAATCAGATCGGCCAATCCTTTCCCAGCGTCACCAGTTAACTCTGCAACGATCAAATCTACCTGCCGCATCAATTCCTGCTTACGGCGATTAGATAGGTTACCATCCTGCAGCTGAGTAACCAGATCCAAGAGCCTGAACCCAGCTATTTCGAACAGCGCAATCAATTCTTCAGTAGTGGCCATCCTACACCGTTACCCGGGGCGGTTGTACATAGGTTGGGTTCAGTGAATCAACTGCCTTCTCATCCTGAATCTTCTGAATCTCGGCTTCAATGGCTTTCTCTGACCAGTCCGGATGCAGCTTACGCACCGTGGTTTCAAGCGACTGTACTCCATCGGTGTATTTCTTGCTTTCTTCCGAATCCTTTTCAGATTCTGCTTTTGGTAGCATGTCACCCCATTCAATGACAGGGTTAACAGGCTTTAGGTCAGCACTACCGAGCGCATTTTCCAGCACCATGCACTTCCGGATCGCGTCCTTAACGGCGACATCGAACTTTCCCTTGATCGCATCGGCCTTGATGACCGACTGAATCCAGAGGTACAGCAGAGCGATTCCAGTATCTCCCTTGGCATTCTCCATTCCCGCGGCCTGGATAGAAGTCTTAGAAACGGCCAGCATGTACCGGATCAACCGATTGACGTGCTCAAAGGACTGCTCCGTCTTGGCATCCCACACAATGTACTGAGGAACGGCTCCAGTCTTCTCGTCAAAGGATACAACTTCAAGATCAGCCCCGCGTACAAACCGAGCGCCGTAATCACGTTGGTTCTGGTTGGCCACCGTATCCCATAGCGCCCGAGGAATAGCAAGCTTCGGCTTACCATGCTTGTCAAATACGATAGAATCTCGTGTGATCGTCCAGTTGATCTCCTCCTGAATGGTGTCGATATTTCGCAATGCTGAACGGCCCCGGGGGTGCAGCAGGGTTTCATCGTTGACTACGAAACCGCAGAGCAGTTCAGTTACGTCCTTCAGGGTTTCATCATCCGGTATCTCGATCTCATAGGAAGCAGCATACTGCTGGGTATCCATCTGATCACTAACTGCATCGCCGTCCATCTTAAATACCATCTGCTGGATAGCGAGGCCTTCATCACTAAGAAGCTGCCGCTCCACCCTTAGAAACTTCAGCTTACCGCCCTTGCCGTCGTCCCACTCCTCGACCCAAGCCAGGTCAGCACCGTTTCCATCTTCGTGAGGGAAGTAACGATCGCCGAGCAGCCATTCGAACCAGACCTTGCCATTGGCACTTCTCCGGATCCGGTAAGCAATTAGACCATCGACCTGATGTTGCGTGACCGCAGCCCATATCTTGTCATTTGGTTTTGAAGCAGTGACCACACCGGAAACAAACTCCAGCTCTGGACCCGCCTCCACATCAGCCGAGACATTGCCCAGCGCTCGGTTAATGAGATCAGCTGGCACTTCGGCAACAAGAGAAGCGAAGTTAACAACGATATACTGATGCTCACTGGTGACCTTGATGTCTGCTGATCTACCGCGCCTATGCAGCCCGGGACGAGAACGCCTGATTACCCGCTCCGTAGTCTGGATGCTGCGAGCCCTTGGAAAGATCAGATCATGATCTCCGCTATAGAGTAGCCTGTAATAGAGCATGTCCTCGACTTCGGTGTCATATGGAGGTGGCGGGAATCGCTTCTTGCTGTAGATGATAGTCACGGGTTTGTCCTCCTTTCCGGGTAATTAATAGGCTGATCATTTGCTTTCCACTTTCAAAGATTGTGCAGATACATTGCCTTTACTGTCGATAACGAATGACCCTACTTTGATGCCTTTATTCAAAGTACTCACCTTCTCTTTACCAGCCCGAAGGCCGTTGATTAGCATATAGCAACTCCGGCCGTCTCAGCGGTTCAGCCGAATAGCGAAGCGCAGCCATCGCATCATCGAACACATTGACTGGTTCATCCAGGTACAAGCCCGTCTTCTTATCCTTGCGCCATGACCACTGCTGTATCTCCTTAATGGTGTTGACGCAATCGGTATGAATGTGAATCTTACGCTGCTTCAGATAATCGATCTGTGCCTGCACGCTGCCGGGCTCTTTGATGACGGCAGTCGCGTTGTAGCCGGCATTCTGCCACATCTGGATCCGATCCGGTTCCGCTGAATCGCAATACATGGCCAGATACTTGCTTAGGCCCTTTCGGTCCGCGATCTCAATGATCTGGTCCGTCGGCAGCTCGTGTACATAGATTTCGTCGCACACAAAAAACTCACCGTCTTTGACACCGACCGTGAGAATGGCATTAGCATGGTTAAAGCCAAAGTCCTGAGCATGGTGCATAGAATCGAACATCTCGAAAGAAGTATCGAAGTCATGCACAATGAAGTTCTTGAATATCAAGCCACCGAGCTCGCCCCAGTTTCCCTCGCCGTATACCGCGTATCCTTCCGGGTCTTCTTCCTTCCGGCGCTCCATCCGTCGGAAATAGGCCGGGTCGATGAAGCGGTTGGTGCGATATGTGGAATGATGCGCCAGCACATCGGAACTCTCACGGTCGAAGTACTTCCGCTTGATCCAGTGCTGTGCCGATACTGGGTTAAAGGTGAACGTGATCTGATAATAGAGATTCGGATTCAACAGCAGGCCGCGTAGGCGGTCATCCAGGATGTCGACGTCTGATTCCTGAAGCTCCGTTGCTTCCTCTACCCAGATCCAAACGAGCTTTCCGTGAACGAAGTTGATGGACTTGACCTTCTCACGGTCCCGCACATCATTCATCCCGCGGAATATGACTTCATTTCCGGTCACTCGGCTGCGGATCGTCAGCGGCGAACGAAGGATTTCCCAATACTCCTCGGCCCGGTCGCCATAAATCCGATTGATTGCACCGACCAACTCCGCATATGTACTGTTCCGGTTAGTCTCGTTTACCTTCCGGACGCACAGCAGATTCGCGCCAGCATACTTCGGGTCGCCCAGCTTCAGAATGTAGTCCTGCGCGATGTTGACAGATTTTCCAGAGCCCGCGCTACCACGGAGTGCCCTATAACGTCGACGAGTGCGGTTTACATCACGGAAATGGCGGTTGAACTGGACTTTTACGGCTGCTGCAGTCATGATGCATCATCCTCAGGGGTATCATCATCCCCGTAATCAACGACGATATGCAGCGGCTCTTTGCCTGCTGTACCCTTCTTCACCTTCTCGGCTTCAGCCGTTGCCTTATCAACGTCAGCCTGGGTCTTCTTGATGTTAAGCTCCATCTGTTCCAACTTCAGGCGGCGCTCGTCGTCTTCATTAGAGAGTTCCACGAACTGCTTGATCAAACCTTGTAGAGTCGTCATCGCCCGGGATTGAGCTGTCAGGAAGGTGGCCTGGCGATCCCAAGAGAATTGAAATTCATACTCCTCTTCGGTTACGACCTGTTCGAAAGAAGACTTCTCCTTAGTACTTGTGTCAACGACAGTGTACTTACTCTTCTTCAACTCCTTGATCATCTCGCCTTTGTCTTGAACGAACATGATCTGCTGAGCTGAAATGATAGCCGTGTACTGAATCATAATCTGATCCCAAAGCATATCGATCGGTGAACGCTCTGCAATCTGTTCCATAATCTCCAGCGTGCGCTCAGGAAAGAACTTGCGAAAGAAGCCATGTGTCACTGCCTTGTCATTGCGGAACGGTCCGCCATGGCCGCCGCGGTTGCCCTTAGCGTTTTGGTTTCCCGGAGGAGCACCGCCTCGGTTGCCGACGGCGTTCTTGTTACCTTTGGGCGCACCACGATTAGTAACGTTACCTTTCGAATCATTGGTAACGTTACTTTTCAATTCGGCAGCCCATTTATCTTGGGACTTCCACTTACGGACCTGTGTTTCTCCAATAGAAAGGGCGGCGGCGATGTCCACCAACTTCATGGTACCGCCGCTTTCCAACCACATCCGTCTAGCCTTGTCCCGCTCGGGACTGCGTTCTCTCGCCATGTTACATGTCACCACCCCCGGAGATTGATGTATAATTTAGGAAACAGAAGGAGGTTGCCTATGAGTAAATATTTTCGTCTTGAAGATTATTTGAAACATCAGATTGAGGTACAAATGTCATACTCTGAGATCGAGAAGGTTCTCGGAGATAAGCTACCTGAATCTTCTTACACCGATCGAACTTGGTGGGCCAATACCCTGCATCCCAGCCGAACCCAAGCCCACTCTTGGTTAAATGCCGGTTGGAAGATTAAGTCCGTAGATCTTGGAAACAGCGTAATTTTTGTGCGAAACGAAGCCGAATAATACATATCTTAGGAGGAGCTAAAGTGAGCCATGAAATTAAAATTGACTCATCCAATCAAAAGTATATAGAAGTAGAGACGGTCAATGGCGTCGAAAGCCTAAGAGTGACTTTTGTTGAAGATGGTTTTACAGGAAAGCCCTGCCTTCGATTTAATATTCGACCACACGGGAAGCACCTTAGACCAGGTCCAGAATTTGAAATTGACTATGCACCAGATCTTCTTTCAGCAATCACTCAATTGCTAATGGATGCAAAATGATAGCACGGTCCCCTACTTATACCGCGGGGGACTTTTATGTTATGTCGGTTTCGCTGTAGGGTCAGGCTGTAATCCGTCAGTACGCTGCGTGGCTCGTGCCGTCCTGCTCTTCTCTAGACTTATCCTCACAAACAAACGTCTGACTAAACAATGGCTTGAATCGACTCACAGAAGGCCATTTATAGGCATGAAAAAAGCACCCGTGGGGGTGCCATGTTAATCTCACTTAAACTTCCGAACCAGTATCTCTTTTAACACTTCGGCGACATCTCTCTTATCTTCAGATATTTCCGAATTAGAAGGGCCTGAATAAAGACGTTGCGAGTATTCAACATCTGATTCATTAATCTGTTCTGTCTTACCATTAATGGTAACAGACCAAACCAATGGATGCTCACTAATGAGATCAAAATCAACCGCTCGTATACTTGGTTCATTTTTTAGTTCTTGCAAAAGAGCATATAATGGTTTGTGAATTTCCATTCTTCGCGCGTCAATAGATGCGAATTTATCTGAAATCTCTTTTTTCCAATCCGACATATAATCACCTCCCTCGACATCATAATTCGACGTCTAGGAAGATTTTCCCTTCTGACATTTCACCCTGGAACAAAACTGTGCTGATTGCTCCCATCGTCCCCATATACAGCCTTTACACTTCATTGGCTGCTGAGGAAGTCCTTTTAACCGCTGCTGCTGTTGTTTCTTCTTCAAAAGCAATTCCTCCAAACAAAAAAGCCGCCCAATAATGAGCGACCTTGGAATATGTATATAGTTACTTTGTGCTAGAAGCCGGACCAGATCATGGCGTCCGCAAAGCGTCCGCAGCAAATGCGCTACGCTCTTTGCTTAAAATCTTTACCTCCCAGGTTACAAAGGAGAACAAAACCATTTTACTAATCTGGAGAAATCGGAGTCAAAACCACTGGACCCGATCAAAGCAATTACGCCCCTATAAATCATAGATTCTCTACTATTTTCTCACTTATTTGATAATCCGGCACTTACTCAGGCGGCCGGCAACCTCCACGATCCGAACTTTAACCGCTGTGGTCACGGCTCTAGGGGGACAAGGGAATGACAAACCCTCTCAAGAACGGAGTATAAAGAAAAGCGAGAGGAGGTACGCCTCGGTTAATGCTGCATCACTGCAGCCGTGCGTGTCACTCTCGCCTGATTTCCACATTACCAATATAGCACGGTAAAATACCCATGTGATCGTCAACATTCCCCGTTTTGTCCTCATCTTGTCGTCAGTTTCTCTTCAAAATTTCGTCGAAGAAGCCCATCTGATTCAAAGAATTGGCAACCATCTTAATGCCTTTTTCAATATAACGGTCCACTGTACTAGCAGCAGTACCCCGACGCGTGAAAAGTATCGTTTCCTTGCGGCTATGCCCCTGGATAAAGCGAACTCGGATCACTTCCTTCACGTCCGGATCTCGTATTAGGTTATATGCCCTAAAGATCATGAACGTATAAACGCGGTACCGCTCATACATCCACTTCTGCTTCTCATTCAAAATAACTGCATTGGCTGTCTTATCAGCATGCAAATCATCCACGCTTAACCGACGAGCAGATTCTCCATCCACGGCAACCTGAGCCATATCGGCTTCGTTCCCCTCAAAATCAGCAATGAACAGGATCATGTCCCTATATCGTTCGAGGTAGAACTCGGTCTGTGCAATCTCCTCCTCTGATGCTTCTGCAAACAATTCCCCTTGTTCGTATGCCATCGCCATTCCCCTCATTCCCCTTTGTCATGTTATAATGTCAAGAGGAATGTTTTACCGCTAAGGACCCCCGCCCCGACCAAGGATATGGGGGTCTTTGCATGTCTACTACCATTCCCCACCACGGCGGGAATAATGGCTGCTGCCCTGATGTTGCTGTGGAGCCGTAATACTTGTGTTAGTCTTTGGCTTGACTGGAGCTTTATCCGCTCCGATACGTCGTAAATGCTCAGCTAGCTGCTCTGGCGTCCACTCAACATTAGTTACTTTGGTATAGTCTACTGTCATGACTTTCCCCTCTCTGCAACTCTTTTTACAAAACGTAATTGCTGTTCAATATAAGGATCATCATCTTTACCACCCATAGCCAGCCAATCTCCAATCCTTCCATTGACATCTTGCAGAACTGATAGGGGCAATAGATGCGTTAAACTAACAATTTCTTGTAGTGGGTTTGTCATGGTTTGCTGCTCCCTTCCTCAGCCATACGCCGTTTCATTTCAAGGCTGTATTGCTTTTTAATAAAAACGACATGCCGATCGGTCTTAACGTTAGGAAGCCTGTCTTTCAGATATTCCGGTCCAACGTGGCTTATAGATTCCGGCGGACCAAAGAAGGTCCATTCACACCGTAGCCCCTTGCCGTCAGTAAAGGCGAAGGTGAGAGCTCTCTCTTCGTTAGGTGTTTTCCACATCTCAAATTTGAGTCTTCCCACCTGTCTTCTCCCCTTCCTTATTTCCTAAAACCTTTAGAAGCGAATTTCTGCGAGCTTTATAGTGGAACTCCCAATCGAATCCTTCTCCAAAGACAGCCGGCGGCACTTCAACAATATGTCTTGCCTTAGCAATGGTCTGCCGAGCCTCTTCCAGAGCAGCCAGCACTGGAGAGTGAAATTCCATAATCATGTCCGCCAATTCTCCAACAAAATCACCGTCTATTTCCACGAAGTCATCCAATGTCATTGTTCCATACCCGAATGCTTCTTTAACTCTGGTCAGAATGTAGATGTATGTTCCGTCACACCCATTGAATCCTAAGTGATCAAAAAGCTTTGATTCAATCTGCTGTTTGATCTCTGCGATCCGCTCCGGTGTTAAAACTTTTTCTTCGCTCATGGCTGTACCTCCCAATTCCAGAGTCCTTGCTGTCCCTTGGCTGGGATCGGCTCCGGTAACTGCTTAACATCTGTCAGTTCCCAGGCGTAACGGCCTTCTTCGTACCACCCAAAGGCGTACTCTTTTGTATCGATAACAGCATCTACCTTGCCGGTATCATTTATTACATATGCAGAGCTATTGTTCTCACTAACATCAGTTATCCGATAGACCTCTGCTAGATTCACAATGGCGAGTACACCACCGGTAGGCAGATTATCAGCCGTGAATCCGTGTCGCTCCAATGCTGCGCGGATCTCCGGCTCTTGGCAGGCTTCCCGGTCTACCTTTTTTCCGGCGTGGATCGCCAACTCTCCACGGTACTTTGTCGCCCAACTCCGTGTTTCAAAACCCTTTTCGCCGACCGCTATAAGCGTGGCCCATGGCTGTATTATGGTTATGGATTTCATGGCTGTACCTCCTTTAGTTCTTCGCCCCAGTGGCCGTTGCGCTTGAGTATCTCAATCACTTCATCTGCATATGGCTCGTCAGTGTTGATCATGATGTATGTGTTCTCCTTCTTTCCGGCCGCCTGTCTCTGCTTATGAATTTCATTCAAAATGTACCGGAATAAATTCCTGTTACCTTGGTCTAGATTCTCAACATCCTCTTTTTTGGCGATAAAAAACTTGTGATCCATACCCTGCAGGTTTTCCATCCGTTATCCTCTCCTTATAACTCTGTAATGTCGCTTAACGACCAGTCAGAATAGAATCGATATTTCCGAACTGCAGATACCGTGAACACATCGCCATCTGGCCGTGCTCCGAAATATGGACTTGGGCGGATCGTCTTTACTACTGCCAACACGTATTTTTCTTCTTCCTCGTTAGATTTGTCCTCCAGGATAATAACTTCTGCCTTCCAACCACTGTCACGGAATATTGCTTTTTTCATCGTAGGCCTCCCTTATGGGGCTATGCCCCTTAGAATAATTGCTGCTGTATAGCCGCTGTCCGCCGTTCTGCAATCTCTACATACTGCGGACCCATTTCGATAATAGTGCATTCCCGGTTGTTTTCCAGCGCGACCTTGCGGGTAGTGCCACTACCTCCGAAGGGATCAAGCACATGACCGCCGGGCGGAGCTCCGGCAAGGATGCAGGGTTTTATCAGCCATTCCGGAAAGGTTGCAAAATGTGCTTCAGAGAAAGATGCTGTCGGCCCCGACCATACAGACCGCTTATTCCTCATCTTTGGAGGAATAAAAGCTCTATCTTCCTCTCTTAACGCTGCATTTAATGGATTTCGGATAATTCCTTTTGAGCCCCGCACTGAGAAAACAGCCTTCATAGTCCCGTTAGATTTGCCCCCCCCGTTTGCCCGCCGGCTGCCCTGCTGACCCTCGAGATCCTGAGATAACCGTGCGATGCTGGAATTGGCCAATTTCTCCATAATCGAATCCTTGTCGTAGTAATAACGCTCTGACTTGGTAAGCAGAAAGAAATACTCATGTGCCTTGGTCGGCCGGTCTGTCACACTCTCCGGCATTGGGTTGGTTTTGCTCCAGACGTTATCCATCCGGAGATACCAGCCATCTGCCTGGAGAGCGAAGGCTACTCGCCACGGAATACCGATCAGGTCCTTGGGCTTCAGTCCCTGTGGAATGACCTTTTTCATTGATTTCATTCCACCCAGGTTGCGTTCGCCTATAGTCGGATCCCCCATCCCCGATATCCCTGCCTTTGCGTAGCTGTCCCCATAATTGAGCCAAAGCGTACCGTCCGGCCTCAGCATCCTCCACACTTCCCGGAACACTGCCACGCTATGGGCAACAAATATTTCTGGCGTCGGCTCCAGCCCCAGGCATCCCGTCCATGCCGGTACAGTTACCGGCGGCAACCCGGGCATTGGCGTGTATGTTGTCTCCGGCCACTCAGTAGGTGGTATTCCATAATCCCGCAGGCCCCAGTAAGGCGGGCTAGTCACGCATGTGTGAAAGCTCTCGGCGGGAAGCTGCGGCATGATTTGCATGTTGTCGCCTTGTAGGATCATAAATTATTCTCCTTCCAAAAAAAATCGCATCAATTTGGACCCATAAAGCGATAGTTAGTGTGAACAACGGTAAATCAATATTTTTCTTGGTCTTATTTAAGAAATCTATTAATTTCTCGTATAAAGAAACCAAGCCAAAATGGCAAATAAAAATCCCGGAGGTTACCTCAAATGAATCAATCAAACAATCTTTCTCGCCGCTACTTCTATGCCTTTATCATGGAGTTCCCGGAATACACCGATCTGTATATTGAATGGCTTATCGCTAAGCTATTAATTGCAGATGACCCAAAACTTGAGCATAAATTAGCTCATAAGTTACATTCGCTTATGCTACTGAACGGGTGGGGTTAAAATGAACTTCCCCTTTCCTCGTCCACCACCTTGACGCCTAAGGCGGCTGTCCTAACGGTACTGGTACAGGTGGTCCGGTCTATCAGTGCCATTAATGCGGTAGACCGGATGAGCTAAGGCCCTAGCGGTGCAAGCACAATCGGCGTCATCTACCTTACACCGCAAGTGGAATGATTGTCCTATAGAGTCCTTTCTATAGAAGCCAACTCAACAGCAAATCGAGAATGAACATTGCCACGCTAAACTGGGAAAGCACCCGGATAGGACTCGAAAGTTTCTCTTCCCGTATTGTGCCGATGATATTTCCCTGATCGTCTCTGAAGCGAATGACTGTTTTCATGGGATTAACTCTCCTTCTTCTTGGCAGCTTCCTGCTCAGTCAGCCAGTCGCAGTATCGTTGGCAATCATCCATGTCTTTAAAGAATGTGCTCCACTTATTCAATTTCTCGTATTCCAAACCAGGAACATAAAGTTGATCTAAGTGGGTGCTGGATTCATAGCTCGCATAATCATCATCTTCATCTTTTTTAGGTACGGACTTGTACCAAGCGGTCATCTTGTCACTTCCGCGCCGATCAATCCTGAATTCACAGCAAATCATTTCCTTCGGAATGTAAATGGTATCTGACACATCACATTCACACGGTTCATAAGCGTCTTTCCCAGATGGAGTCTTATAGTTAATACGCCGATTTTCATCGCATTTATTGCACTTTGGCACTTTGACATATTCGTAATTTGCTCTAAAAAGGGAAACGCCGAATGATTCGAGAAGTGTAGACAGTCGTATCCGACGAGCATCCATCTGGGCCTGACTCATTTTCTGTTCAAGCTCCCGCTCCTTCGCCCGATAATCCTGCTGGATTTTCTCGAAATCGCGTTTAACTCCTTGAAGTTCAGCATTCTCTTTCTGCAGCCGCTCGATCTCTGTTTTGTGCTCATCTTTGATAGCGTTCATTAGAGATTCCTTCAGAACATCGATCTGCTCTTCGAACTCGCTCGGTTCCCGGTAAAATTCATGATCATATTCGTGATAACTCATTTGGGATACACCTTCCTAATCTTTTGATTCATCTTGCTCCAGCGTTGGGTTCTACTGTTCGGTATCTTCGTACTGCACATTAACTAATCTTGATTCCTACATGATCCTCCAGACTGATTGGCTCTTTTCCCTTCATGAACATGGTGTGTCCAATCTGTTTCTCCAGCTCAACATACCTGCGGTATAAATCAGGGTTGCAGATTGCTCCGTGCCTTAAATCGTTGACGCTGCCCATGATGCAAAACACGCATGATAATCGCTGGTTGCCGTCCGCGTAGGCCCAAAACGGCTCTTGTCCAGCGTCAGCGATGTACTGGAATACCTCGGCCGTTGTCCAATTGAAAATCGGCATCCAGTCCCATACATCCCGGTGCCCACAGCTTTCGGCCTTGTTGAAACGAAATGGCTCTTTCTTGGCCCGCGCGGTTGATTCCTCTGCTCTTATGCCCATGCAGTTCACAGCGAACCGCAAGCCACGGTCTTTGAGGTACTGGCGAATAAATTTGAAAATTGGTCCTCTCTTAAGATCGCTAGTGCATTGACGATGTTTTGCCGATGGCCACATCCCCCGTTGCTCAACCATACCTAACAGTGTTTTGTTAGCTCGCACAACATTTAAACCGTGTTTGATTGTTGCCCAGATATGATCCTGTACACCCTGCCATTCAACTTCGCCTAGATCGGCATGTACAACAACGATCTGGTGATCAGGTACAACGGTGCGAAGATACGCATACATTGCCTGGCTATCCTTGCCACCGGAATGAGAACAGAAGAAGATTGCCCCCGCCTCTATCAAGTCTCTTATTTCATGTGGTAAGTTCATCCCTTTCCCCTTCCTTCTGATGCGCCATATGCGTCGACGGCACATCAGAATCAGCCGCTGTCTCCTGCCAATGAACTGGATGCGTGCCGCTATCTCTGAGAACCATCTTCAGTTCCTTAAAAGAAGCAGCACGCCAGTTCAAGACAGCTTTCTAATCCCAGAAAGGAAGATCCTTAACACGGACCCGCAGACCATTAAGTGAGAGTTCTGGTTTAACAACGATGTAATAATCAACGCCATTGTGTTCCACACTGGAGTAAATCCAGCGATCATCTCCGTCAGGATCACTGTACAAGAATTCAATTGACGATCCAGAAGTGTAATAAACTCTCTCATTTCCATACCGCCCATCTGACAGTTTACTAATTGTTCCTTCTGAAGAGATGCGTGCTGAAACCTGGCGGATATACCGCCGTGCTTTATCCAGATCTTCACCGACTCTGTAAAACATGTTCCGCAGATACAGTTCTTCCGGTTCTTCGCTGCTATAGATGGCATCGTTCTCCGCATCATGAATCAATTTCGATACGCGCTTCAGCTGTGGCTCCAAGTTGGCCAACGCCGCCTTAATTTGTTCCTTCATATATATCCCTCCCGTTATATCTCTCAGCAGTAATCCCGCGGACCTGCACCGCACTCAGCTCAGCCAGCTCTGCCGAGTGTTGGTAAAATGCTTCAAGATCCTGATTATCCAGCGCTTGGTCAACCTGTTGCTGCAACTGCTCGATCCGGTATTTACGGACTGCCCTCTCCCAAACCATTTGAATGTAAGTGTCCAAGGCAAGTGCATATAGAATGGAGAATCGCACGCCGGTCACCTCCTTGTAAGAGAAGAAGCAGCTTACGCTGCCCCTCCCCCGTCCTTCATTTTCTTTGCTGCCAACTTACGGTAAGTGTTGTACCTTGCAGAAAGTTGTCCACTGGTCATGCCATTCTCGTTAGCTATCTCACGCCAAACCTTGTTTTCCTTGAGTCGCTTCTCCAGCAAATCTGGGAAAGGAACTGGCTGGCCGTTATACTCGACTTCAGCGAAGATCGGTCGATTAGCAAGAATGAAGGCATCGAGCTGTTCCTTATCAACTTCTTCAGATTCCTCTTGGTCTGCTGACAGTTGGCCTTCACCGGTTGGAGATTCACCCGCAGGCTGGCCGCCTTCTGCTTCCCACTCTGGCGTGAAACCATCGCCATTGCCGTCTTGCGCAGATTTGCTGCCCTCCGATTGTCCTTTGATACCGTCCACCTCACCAGCACTTCCTTCCTCAGATGCTGGTTCCGGCTCCGCTGCTGCGGAAGGGGCTACACCCTGACTTTCCATCCACTCATGCCATGCTGCTGCGGAAGGGGCTACACGCTTGCGGTATTCATCAATCTTCTCAACGATTTTCCCGCTGCTGATCCCGAGCTCGGAAGCGAGCTTCATGTATGTCTCACCGTTAGCCAGCCTCTGAGAGAAGGAAACGAAGTCATAGTCCAGATCCTCATAGGTCGGCGCCAGGCCAGACTGAATGAACTCCTCGATAATGGCCAATTCAATCTCAGCCGGCTGTTGCTTGATCTCGATCTTCTCCTTTGGCAGCCCGAGGTCCATGGAAAGCTGTTCCCCTTCTGGTTTCACCTCGGAGACAACACCGTTATCCACCCGATAGGTCTTGATCGGTTTCTCCGTGCGGGCATTAATCTCGATGTTGTAATTAACAACAGCGGAATCAAGGGATGCCGTCACTTTATCCCCGATCATTTCATGCAGCCATTCAATCTTTCCGCGAAGTTCTTCACCAGCCACAGTCAGCAAAATGTTTACATCACCGTCAGCCTTAAGATCTACCTTCTTGACTAAACCTTTAAAATCGAGATATCCCACAATTCCCCATTCCCTTCAAGTTTGGATTAAGATAATTCCTTGATCTTCACTTCAATGCGCGGTCGGTTGCTGTACCGCTTCCGTACAAAAGCATCGACCACCTGGCTATCATCCTTCCAGATGATGCCCTTTAGAGCATCCTTGACGCCCTTCAAGTAGTTGTCAGCATCCGGCTTAGTGACAGGAAGGATCTCTCCGCGCTCAGCTGCTGCTGCCTTCTTTTGACTAAAGCTCTTAGGTGTAGAACGATAAGCAGTAACCACAATTCCAAGAGGACCGTCGAGCAAAGCAGCCGGTGCAAACTCCCTCGCAGCCAATCGGACATAGTCTTTATAGTCCCGCGACTTTGCCGGATCATAGGCCCTTGGGAATCCTCCAGCAGTGCTAAATTTAGGCCTTCCCTGAGCGACGGGTTCCCCATAAACGGTGAATTGGATCACTTTGCTTCCCTCCCCGCTGCTTTGGTGGCATCATCGCTGTATCCAACACATACACCATGCCGACCATTGCCCCAGTCTCGTCTTTCACCGCAAAGTAATTCCGTTGCTGGAAGAATGGGTCGATCGCTTTACGCTTCTTTGTAGGCATTGTGATCAACTCCTCCCCTATGGTTCCCCATCACCAGATCAAACTCGGCGATACCTTCGTCCACCTGTTCCGGATCCAGATCAGCAAACTCTACCAACAGAACCGATCGCTCTGGAACAAGTCCCGTATTCTGATAGTGAGTAACCATGAAGTGATGCACATGCCAGTAATTCCAGGCACTCATGATACAGCTCTCCGAATCGTCCGCGCCTTTCCAGAGTACCGATTAATCAGTACTAATTGGGTGTGCGTATCACGCTCAACCAGCCAGTTATCCATAACTAAGCCTGCCGCTTTAATTTCTTGCTTCTGCCGACGTGTCGGCCGCTTCCCCTGCTTCATCGCAATTCCCCTTTCTTAAGCCCATTTGCGTTTATCCATGTCATCTGGAGGCGCTGCAGCATCATGCTGCGAACGCTCGTAGTTAACGAATTTATTGAATTGTTTCAGGAACACTAACTCCACCGTGCCCACTGGGCCGTTTCTCTGCTTCGAGATGATGATCTCGATGATGTTCTTCTTTTCGGTATCCTGATTGTAGTAATCATCACGGTACAAGAAGGCGACGATATCAGCATCCTGCTCAATGGAACCGGACTCCCGAAGGTCACTCATCATTGGCCGTTTGTCCTGACGTTGTTCTACACCCCGACTGAGCTGTGACAGTGCAATTACCGGCACTTCAAGTTCCCGCGCAAGCTGCTTCAACGTCCGGCTGATCTGAGATACCTCTTCCTGCCGGCTCACTCCCCGCTGCCCTCTACCCTGAATGAGCTGCAGGTAGTCGATGACAATCATGCCCAAACCTTTATCCTTCTTGAGCCTACGGCACTTGGAACGGATCTCGTTGACGGTGATGCCAGGAGTATCGTCGATGTAGATGTCTGCTTCGGCCAGATACCCCATAGCCTCGGACATCCTCTGCCAGTCATCTCCTTCGAAGTGACCGGTCCGCATCCGGCTGGCATCGATATTACCTTCAGCACAGACCATGCGCTGCACGAGCTGAGCGTTGGACATCTCAAGACTGAATACAGCGACGGTTTCCTTAGCCCTCACCGCAACATTCTGAGCAATGTTCAGAGCAAATGCCGTCTTCCCCACTGAAGGCCGGGCAGCAACGATGATCAGATCATTGCGCTGGAATCCGGACGTCATCTTGTCGAGATCATCAAACCCAGATCGGATTCCGGTGATCCCTCGTGACGTTTCCCGCACGCTATATCGCTGTTCGGCATCTTCCCAGACCTGCATCAGCACGTCCTTCATGGTGGCAAACTCCCGAACTGGAACCGACTGATCGGATAACTTCGAAACAGCGTGTTCCGCCATCGAGATGAAGCCCTTCACGTCCTGTTCCTCGCCAGCATTTTGCAAGAGGTCCATTGCAGTGTCTATGGCCTGGCGTCGGAGAAACATTTCCTGTACCCGCTCGGCATAATAACCGGCGTTCGCAACGGTCGGAACAGCTCCAGCCATCCGTGCCAGATAACTGACTCCACCCACTTTTTCAAGCTCTTCACTGTCCTTGAGGTGTGAGGTTAAGCTGACCATATCGATTGGCAGTTCAGCATCATTGAGCTTGCGCATTGCCCGAAATATGCGGGCGTGGCTTTTGTCACTGAATTCCCCGCCTTGAAGGATGTCAGCCACGGCATCGTAAGCTGTCTGATCCAGAAGTGCTGCACCGAGTACCGCCTGCTCCGCCTCCAAATCAATCGGAGACTGAATGCCCATCTGCTCAAGCATCTCTTCACGATTAAGCATTTGCTTCACCTCTGATTTTCCGCCTTACATCATCCCAATAACCTGCAGGTGGCGGCTTACTCTCCGTACTCCATGTATCAAGGTTTTCGAAATGCTGAGTCGTCGCTGCCTTCATGCGCTCCCGCTCAATTTGCTCTCCCAGTCGGCCCCGGATCTGCGAGATTTTCGGAGGGAAATCACTGGTCATGATATGTTGGCGGACATTGGAATAAGCAACATCATAGGGAATATCTTTGAGCATCCCCAGATCTTCCTCCACCGCCTGCAGGCTGGCGTCGAAATTTGCATAGCGCTTCTTGATTTCCTTGTAGAGCTTAGCGACTTCCAGCTTGTTCACGGGCTTCCTCCTCTCTGATAAAGCGGTCCAGATCATCAATTTCCTGCTGTTGCCTTGTCTTCTTAGTTTGTTGGCCTAGCGCTTCTCCCGGGGCGACTCCATCCATCGGTGGGTTGGTAGTTTGGGAGTTACGCCAGGCTTCGTTTATTGCCTTGTCGTAATAAAAAAAGCTTGTTGGGTACTCAAAATCATTACCTTCTCTTTCGCGCTTGGCCTGTAGCAGGCTCTCCATAGTTGAGATGGTAAAGGGTACCGGCATCCCCCCGGCGACCATCCGACCCATGGCATCGCGCTCTTTTGGTTTAACATGGAAGTCTAGCTTGCGATTCAATTTGCAATAAGCGTTTAAAATAGCGATCATTCCGTTTGCCTCAGGATCAACCTCTGGCTCAATCCAATCACTGCCCGCGGCAGTAGTAGGAGTAGTAGTAATAAGATCTTTTAATACAGTGTCGGGAAAGTGGTCCAATTTTCGGACAGGTTCGCCGACAACTTGGTTAAAGTGGTCCGGATTTTGGACCACTTTTTCGGATACTTCAGAAAAGCTGTCCGGTTTTCGGACCACTTCTCCGACAACAATTAGATCAAAACGTACCTGATAATCTCCTTTCGAACTCCCCCGCGGTGGGGGAGAGTAGCCGATTAACCCGGCTTTGACGAGTTTACTTCGATGTGTATTTAACGTATCCCGGCTCTTAATTCCGGTCTGAAGTGTAAGCTCTGTGTTCGTCATCTGGAATGCCTGCCTCCAGCCTAGCTTGCTGGATTTACGCCATAAGGCAACCATGATTGCTATTCCTTCGGGACCGTATTCCTCTGGCCCGCCTATCGCTTCATACTGGTTAAGGAGGCCGGCCATTGTTGGTTCTCTGGCTGACTCCGTCATGCACTCCCCCCTCCCGCAGCAGCCATTATTTATTGCTTGCTCTATCGTCCTGAATGTAAATGTGCGGGTACTTCGCCCGGATCACTGTAAAGCCAGGATGTCCGCGAGCAAAGTACTCTTTAACCCTCATCTTGAACGCCTCTGGGTCAGTGGATCTCAGCTCCCAAATATGATCTGCGATCATGCTGGTCCAAATCCGTTCTCCCATTGGGCCGTTCATCGATCTGCTACCCTAACCAATGCGCCTGTTGTCTCCTGTATCTCCCGTTTGAACCGATCAGCATCGCTGTTGCCATCCGACAAGTGCAGAAGCCAAATCTCTTCGACATTCCGGGTATCATTGGCTTTCAAGAAGTCTTTCACATGCTCCAGTCCGAAGTGCGAACGCAGTAACCGCTTCTTCTGGGCAGGATGTAGATGGCCAGAAGCAACACGCTCATTGACGATATCCAGTGAGTAATTGCACTCCACCATGATGTGAGTAAGATCTCGAAAGCGATGTCGGCAGTAGTAGGTATCAGTAAGGAAGACCAACTTATCACCTGCAGTATTGGCTAGCAGGAAGCCCAACGGCTCCTCAACGTCGTGCTGGATATCAAACGGCATAATCGTCCAGGTACCAATCGTGAATTGCTTCATCGCCTTAATCACCTTCAGGCGATGACCTGAAAGACCTCTGGCAGCTGCCGTACCTGCACTGGTGTAAATGTTGATGCCTGCTCGCATGATGTCAGGAGCAGCCTTGCTATGATCCAAGTGCTCGTGAGTGATCAGGCAGCCGGCAATGTCCGTCATGCGGAAGTTAAGAGCCCGTTGAATAGACTTATAAGGAAAACCAGCTTCCAGCAGAAGCACGGTGTAGCCATCAGAAATTCTGTAGGCATTACCGGCGCTGCTGGAGCCGAGGCATTGGATGTCGATCATGGGCTAAAAGAGAACATCGTCATTTGGATTGGTGGTCGCCGACGAATCCTGCGGAGGAACATCACCGGAAAAATCATTTGGATCAGCGCTGCCTGTAGGTTTAGCGTCTGATGGTTGGCTTTCAGATGCATTTGAAAGTGGAACCTCTTCTTTCAACGGTTGAGTTGGCGATGCAGATGTAACATCAAGAAGTTCAGTATTTGCGTTCTCGTTTATTTCCCGGCGAACTTCTGCGTAATCCGGGTCATTAACCTCGTCATGCAGCATTTCAACATAGGCACTATTGAAGTCCTTCGGTATTTTCTTAACGACGTTGTTCCTCATCTTGCGGATTAGCATCGATTCACGGCTTTGATACTCGCTCCATGCCGGGCTGATAAATTGTTGAAGATCCACATCGTCAAGAGCGCCAATGCCTAGATCTTTTGCACGTTTGAGAACTTCCGCCTTCTTGGCCGCAATCTGTTTCTTCTGGTCAGAAGTAGCCTTGTAACGGTCTGCACAGATACTGAATGTTTCGTTCATCATGTTATTGCTCATGTGAGCTATCAGGTTTTTCACAACATCATCTCGTTCAGAAATGTAATAATGCAGGGTCTTGTCTGTGTGCAGTATAGGATATACCACCCTAACCACCTCACCACGTCCCGTAGGTGACCACTCTGGCGGTTCGTATTCAACACCGCGGAATTTAGGATATACAAAATGGTCCTCTTCCCGAACAAGCCAGTAAGGGTAAACCTTCTCAACGTTCCGGCCAAAGTTGGATAGAATCGCATCGTTACCGTCGCCCTCAATACCCATCTCGATCTGTTTACGCCAATTGTCCGGGTCGGACTGTTTCGCTTTTACATTGACATTCCGAATCTGGAAGTAAACTTCCCGTGGACTCGCTGCAGCGTTCAGTTTCAAGGCCGCGATGTTCATTAGAACCTGAGTGATGTTATTTCTATCGAGTTTCTCATCGTTCCAAGAGATTGCCTTGGAATCAAGAACAGTATTAATAGCTGAAATTGCATTGATTACACATTGGCGAGAATAGGGGTCCAAATTAACCCCATTGCCACTAAGCTGTCGCTCAATCATTGGTGCATAGGTTTCCGTTACTTTTACCAACCCTGTTGAAAAGGTCATTAAATCGCCTCCTGTATCTGCTGATCCGTCTCTACACGCAATGTACTGTTTCGCTTGATCCAGTTCTTCTCGGCGTTCTCCGAACTACCATAAATTGAAACTAAATGTGCTTGCACTTCATCGGGCAGCTTTTCAAAAGATGGAGGAACTATCAATTGGATCATCTGTCCCTCTGTTTTGACCAATTTTGTAACTCCCTCTGCATTGTCAATAAAAATAGGAGCCGAGAAGCCGTAATGCTCCCCTAGCGTATTGATGATGTCCAGGCCTACATTGATCCGAGCCGCGTTGTTCAGCCCGCCGTCATATGGAACGCCCTTATAGAGTGTGTCGCAGACTTCCTTGATTCCGCCATTGATCTGTTCTTCGAAGAGGCGGAATCTAGCAAGCTTGAATTTACTGTTGATCTTGGCATCCAGCATGCTGACTTTAGTCTTGGTGAACTCCTCGCAGAGGAACAATTCATGTTGCAGCCGTTCGTATTCAGCTGCGAGGCCCCGCTCCTGATTCTCCAGCTCAGTAACCCTGAGCTCTGCACGACGGATTCCATCGAACTTGGCAAGATCACGCTCCATTTCCTCAATCTCGGAACGTTGCCCGCGGATATCAGTGCGGACAGTTGCGGCAGCATCATTTGAGGAAGCTTTCAGTTCTCTGATCTGCTGCTGTACTGCAACTGCCTCGGCTTGTTTACTGGCATAGGCTGGATCATCTGTAGGGTCTTTAACGCCTGCTCTCAGATCAGTCAGTTCAGCCTCAGCAGCCGATAATTCTACTTGAAGCAACTGCAAAGCACTGTTCAGGTTCTCAATGTCTCCCTGGAACCTGACGATCTCTTGCTCAAATTTCTGAGCTTCTGCCACTGCTGCTTTACCAGAGGTATTGATACGTTCCTTCCGTTCAGCGAGCCTACGGTTAAAGTCAGCCTCTGCCTTATCGTGAGCTGCCTTTACCTGGTCTTCAGGTAATGACTGTCCGCAGGCTGAGCAATGAGAATCATGACCTTCTGAGTGTTCGAAAACGATACCCTTCAGTTCAGCAAACTCCGTCCGTAGCCGATCCGCTTCTTGCTGACGCCCCACTGCCAGCCTCTCATTATGCTGAACGCGCTGCTGTTTGTCCTCAAGCTCACGACGGTACCGATTGACCTCAATGTGCATCCGGTTTACTTCATCTCGCTTGAGAGCCAACTGATCCAGAACATCCGAGTGCATCCGGCTCTTGATGTCTATCAGTTCGCCTTCGATCTCTCTCAACCGCTTCTCCTGTACTGCAATTTCGCCACCGGAGAGGATACGGGACAGTTCAGCTTCACACGACTCAACTCGGCTGCGCAGGATGGCGATGTCTTCCTTAAGAAGCTCTTCATCCAGCTCGGCAACATCTGGCATCTGACGCTGTACTTCGCTGATTCTCACCGGCAGCTCCTTGATCTCTTTATTGATCACGCTGCAGCGTGATGAGATCACCTTCTTATGGGAATCAAGGTCACGCCCGCTGAGGATGCCAGGCAGCGATGCAAGCTCCTTATTACCGTGAATCACCTCAGCATCCGTCAGATCACCGCACACTTCCAGCAACGTCTTCCGGCGATCCTCTTTCTTCAATTGTTCATTGAAGTAAGAAGGCGAAGTCAGGAGTTTGAAGAGATCTTCTTTAATGAGAGAATCCACTTCGGCGGTGTACTCTCCTTTTTTCACGGGAACACCATCAATGAAGTAATTCGTTTCATGTCCTTCGAAGGCATCCGTTGCGGAACCGCGCTTCTTCGTCCACTTTTCAGAGAATACACGGCGGAAAGTTCGGCGGAGGCCATTGACTAGCAAGGTTACCTCCGCTTCATGTTCCAGTTTGTGTTGCAGGACCTTTCCCGTTCCGTCCAGGCCTTTAATTTCAAAGTCAGCTTTGTTCTGGCTGTCCTTTCCGAATAGGCCCCATAAGAACCCATCGAAAATTGTTGTCTTACCAGTAGCGTTGTCGCCATATACAGCGGCGTAACCACCGTTTACGGTTAGGGTGAATTCTTTGATCCCTTTGAAATTACGGAGCCCTAAGCGCTCCAACTCGATACGCTTCAAGCGATCCCCTCCTCGATTGCCGCATTGCATTCGGCATGTAAGATAATTTGTTGATCAGGTGTTTCATGGTAGCGAATGCCTTCCAGATAAGTCCGAATGGCATATTCGACTTCAGCTAATTGATCCGGATCAGCATGCAGCTGAAAGGTTCCGGTTTGCTGCCGGATAGAAAGTACAGGCGGTGCATAATGTGTTGGAGGCTGAATTTCAACCTCAATGCGCTGACCGCTAATGTCAGCAGAAAAGGCAGTTGACATTACATTCACTCCCTCTTGTATAGTGCGCCCCCACCTGCTAAGATGGAGGCAAGTGAATATTAAGTTTTCAAAGAACAGGCGGCCCGGTGCAACGGGTCGTTTTTTTATTGCTCGATTTCTTCGAGTTGCTTTTCGAGATCCTTGATCCGTTCATTAGCTTCTTCCAGCTGAGATTCCAACTCCTCAGCCTCAACATCTGAATCTTCGAAGCACTTTTCCAGTGCATCCCACGCTTTGGATGGAATGTACTCTTCATATTCATCAAGTGTGCTCTCAAGTTGCCTCATTACATTTGATTTAGAGCCTCTGACTGCCAATTCAGTTCCTCCTTCCTATGTAGAATCAAGGTGGGCGAGGATTTGCACCTCGCTACGGTTTGCACTTAATTTATCAGGGTCGCCTGTCTCAGACCGACTTCACCGCAAAGCCGCATTGGATTTTATATCCGGCTTCTGCCGATAACTTAAACGCCGGGATTTACACCCTACTTCAAGACTCTCAGGCGTTGCGTTCCATTTTCCGCCACCACCTTGGATGCGTCAGCCGCATCTCCAAACGCCAACCCGGAGGAAAAGGTTATTTCTAAGGGTCGACGCTTGGAGACAGGGGCCGAAGCCTCTGCTCATTCAATCCTTGCTACTTCCTGCATGGTTGCTTCCTTGATGTCCGCCGGCAGAAGCTCAATGACTTCAACCAACTGATCCCACTTTGCAGTAGCAATCTGTTTAATCCGATCCTGCTGCAAGAGGAATGCTTGGCTGTAATCCTTAATGGCCGCTCTGATCTTCTTGACCCTATCAACAGCCGCAAACCATTCGGTTCGCCGTTTAATGTATAGCTCAGCAAGCGCCGCCGCGAATTCAGCCTTATCCTGCTCCGTCACACCGCTTCCCCCTTGCGTTTGGGGCGATCTTCACGTAAAATGGACGCAACGAGATACTTTAAACGGGTTCTCAACGAGGTCCGCCCTGCCAGGCGGGCTTTTTTCATTTGTTCCTTTGCTGCTGCCAGATCCCTCTGATGCAGATCGATCATCATTTCGAGCCACTTGATGTTGCTCTCCAGCTTTGCGGGATCAATAACTGCAGATTGCTGTTTTACGAGCTTCAAGTTGTGCTTTGCGTTCTTTGCCACGAAACGCGCTTCTGCTTCCAAATCTTCGAGTGATATCATTCCAAACCCTCATTTCATATATTGTTTTGCCTTAAGCTCTGCACGGTGTTCCTTCCAGGTCGCCAGCCAGCTGAATGAATACTCCTTACAAAGCACTGCGGCCAGATGAGTCAGAGCCGTTATCGCCTCCACCGTTTCCATGAGCAACGCCTTGATTTGCTTACGCTCCGATTCATTAAGTTGCTTGTTCGTCTTACTGATCGGCGCATCATTGGAAGCTTTGAGCACCTCCTTGACTTCTTCCACGGTCTTAAACAGCACACTTGCCCTATGTAGGTCCACATTGTCCAGCCAAGGAGCAGAAGCACCACCGGTTACTTCCGCGGCCGCTGCCAGATATAATTGACCATCATCGTAATGCTCAGCTGCCGCTTTCATGACCGGCTTGGATGGCTTGCGAGTTCCTTTTGCGATTTTCCCTACCAGGGAAGCATCAGCATGAACGATTAGCCCTGCCTTCTCCCTCGTATCGCCTGAGCGCTTTAACGCTTGTTCTAATGCTGGTCCGAATTGTCCGATTGCCAAGTTCTAATCCCCTCCTTTGTCCGGTTAAGTGGGTTATATCGGACAGAGGCCTGATGTATGATTGTCTTAAGCAATTCCCCTTGCCGCATTCCCTGCCCGCCGCTGCCGGTACAGCTCGGCGGGTTTGTTTTATCCTGTTGCATAATTACGCCTGGCTTTAAATTCTTCACCAGCGTTTGCCTCAACCCAATCGGTATGTTGATCGATCCAGCGGAGCAGTAGGCCAGTTGGTATTCTAGGATTACCGAATTCTCGGTTCACTGGGAAGTCTGGCCGCTTGAATAATGCAGTTGCTACAGGGGCACTAATGTCCAGAAGATCCATAAACTGTGTTCTGGTAAGTACTGGCGGTATAGACGAAGGAACTTGCACGGCGTAGGCTTCAATTGCTCGGGATACAACTTTATCAAGCAGGCGTTCAAGATCAGCTTCTTCCATGACGATTACTGCCAATTAGATCACCTCTTTCCTTTCATTTATACACTGATCTTGTACTTTTAGATCTGAAAAAATTTCGTTGATATCTTTACCGAGAATTTCTGACACCTTGAACGCATCCGTGAGAGAAGGATTAGAGTAGCCGTTTTCCCAGTTGCTGACTGCTGCTTTCTGGTATCCCAGCATTCCTGCAAGTTTTTCTTGTGTCAATCCCATTTTCTTACGAGCATGTGTCAAGGATTGGTTTTTCATGTTTCTCACCTCTCAGTACACTATTCTTGTACTTGATATCCTTATTATATGTACACCATAAGTGTATGTCAACACATATATACACGATTCATGTACTTCATTTCAATTAATAACTTAAATATGTACAATATAAGTGTACTTTTGGATTGGAGGTGTAAAGTTGTTTAAACCAGAACGACTTGAAAAATGGAGGAAAATGCGGAAGTTCACTCAAGAGGATTTAGCGAAGAAAATAAACATGACAAAGGCAGCGATAAGTAATTATGAAAACGGGCATAGCCTACCTTCTGGTGATACCCTAGCCGCCCTTGCGGATGCATTAGACATTGACACCGATTATTTACTAGATCGAACGAAAACCCCAAGACACAAATATGCTAACGAAGATTATTACATTAAAGATTTAGAACTTACCGATCAACAATTAGTTGAAAAGTATAATTTAAAAGTAGATGGAGAAACACTAACTCCTGAGGAGGCTAAGGCTTTCATCGCTTTCGTTCGGTCAATACGTTCCTAAGCGTCATCTCGATTTCAGATTCAGTGAGTCCAAGTTTTTGTAGGATTACTTTTATGTCCACATTTACTTTATTTTTTTTCATAGTAGTCACCGTCCAGTTCTAGATGGATTATTTATCATATTAACATACGAACAAATGTTCGTAAATGATCCAAAAAAATAGTATACTAAGGTGGCAGTGCGATGGAACTTGTTCCCGTGCGCTGTCGCATTCCCGAGTTGCTTGTACGGCGCGCCAAGATGGAGTCGTCCACAAGTAGAATCAAAATAAATCAACAATGGCTGGCAGACAAGGTCAGCATGAGTAAGCAGCAGCTCTCTGATTATATACACCTCAGAAGTAAAAACATGAGATTGCAAAGAGCACAGATGATTGCATATCACCTAGATTGCTTAGTTGATGATCTGTTTGTTTGGGAATGGCGATAGCCGAGTAGCTTCCGCTGCTCGTAGGGAATAAGTACACCTGAGTACGTACTTTTTACATTGCCATCACCTCACAAATGTGTATCTCCTGATGTATTACAAACACATTATCACATAAACATGGAAAACGCTGTCGAAAAAGGGCGAACGAAAGCACCCCCTAAACACCATTGAAGGGGTTGACTTTGACGTTCATATTTGCTTCATCACATACAGTTCAGTACCATCCTTAAAAGTAATCAAAGATCCGTTGTTCTCAATGGCTTTAACATTTTCGATCCTGGATTCTTGAACAAGTGCAGTCCTTCCTACTAAGACAAAACCCTGATCCTTATAGGCCTCAGCAGCTGCAGTCAAAGTTTCAAGGTCTTGATACGACCCTTCTGTCGTATGATAGGCAAGTTTCGAATTAGCATGTTTAGTCCTTTGCCATAGATCAATGTAATTCACATCTTTGAGATCAATGTCCCTGTACTCAAATATGTCTTTTTTCTTGATTTGTAGTCTCTTCATTCGTCTTATCATGAACGCACCTGCCGATTCTGGATGTTGTCGTACTTTGTATGGAGTGTGTGGATTGAACTTGGATGATTACAAAATATAATACGACAAAAATCGACTAGCTATCATTACATAAAATATTACAGAAGACCTTAGACAAATCTCCCAACCGATGGGATCACAAAAAGGTGATTATAATATCAAAGTTTCAAGCCCTGTTATTTGAGAATGTGAACAAAAGAGAAGTATCTGATTTCTGTGAGGGTGTAAACGGATTGGTTGCAGTAACTGAAAACATGGTTTATTTGGTGAGGGGTGGATTGTTCGAGAAAAAAACTATTAAAACGTATACTATAAAGTCCATCATCTCTGTTGGACTCCGAAAGCCTAATATGATAACAAATGGGCATTTTCAGATCATCACTAGCGGTAATAGCGAACGGACAAAACGATTCAGAATTGCTTTCTACTGTGCCAAAGATGAGCACACCATTACTTTCAAGGCACCCAGTTACGATCATTTCACAAGACTCAAACAATTGATATACAAGTTCAGAGACAAAGCCCTTCAACCAGCAGTAGTAGAAGCAGAATCTACCACTCCATCTGACGATGTTTTAGCGAAGATTGAAAAGTTAGCAAGTCTCAAAGAGAAAATTATAATCACAGTGGAAGAATTTGAAAAGAAAAGAGGAACTGCTCTCTCAAACGTGATGGACGATCCTTATCAATACGGGTATCCGTTCCGAGAAAAACACCTCATTGAAGAATCTAAAAAGATCGCCCACGATCCGTATAAGTTACATTTCAAGCTTGAAAGCTTAGCTCACTTTTACCTCCAGCATATGTATACACAGCCGGATGCAGCAAAAAAGTTCGTCCTTATCTGCCGTAAAGATATTGAACTTTACTTCCGGTTCTTGAGCACTTGGAGTGTTCAACGCCCTAATGAAAGACCTCCAGTAGATCCTGTTGCATTCAAGGAACTTACCCTCTATTACGAGAATAGAGGAATGCTTTGGGATGCTATGGACATTTGTTACGCTGCTCTCCATTATGGCGTGAATGACCACACAGCCGGTGGATACGCCTCAAGATTAGTTAGGTTAGAGAAGAAACTCCAGAATCAATGGATGGAATCATAAAGCAACAAAATTACTTTAAGGGGGGCGCTCCACATGGCCAGCATAAAGAAGATACCCGCAAAAAATAAACAAGGCTACAAATGGCGCTGTGTGATGGAGGGGCCTCCAGATCCAGTCACTGGCGAACGTCGTCAAATCCCTCGAGTACGGGACACCAAGCAAGAAGCTATTGATGCTGCACAAGAAGCCGTTAACATCCTGCAATCTGGTATTGATTTAAAGAAAGCCAAACGAACGTCCTTCCGAGAAGCGACAAAAGGTTGGATGGAAGATTACACTAAACGCCAGGTCAAAAACAGTACGATTCGTGCAAGATCAAAGTCGTTATTAGTATTGTTGCGATACATAGACAAACAATCAACTGAAACAATTACTCCAACTCAATACCAAAAGATTTTGTATTCACTCTTCGACGAAGGATATGCTGAGACATATATTCGAAACGTGCACATCACAGCGAGCATGGTTTTTGAATGGTCTATATTGAATCGCTTACGATCAGATAACCCTGCTAAAGGTGCAACTATGCCTAAGAAAAAATTAACCGTGGAAGATATTGAACGAGATGTAATTAGGGAGAAATATTTAGAACGTACAGAACTACAAGAATTTCTAGCAGCTGTTGAAACACGGGGGTTAGATAATGACGAGGAAGTGTTTTATCTATTAACTTACTCGGGATTGAGACCAGGAGAATTATGCGCTCTGACTTGGCCGGATATAAACTTTAAAACCAACGAACTACGAGTCACGAAGACATTGTACGTTCCAGATCGATCCGATGGTGAAGTTGAAATCACACCACCTAAAACTGAAGGTTCTATTCGGACGTTCGATCTCGATGAAGTTATCATTGAAAAGTTGCGTAATTTAAAAGAAGTACAGAAGCTGCGAAATGAACGATATCAAAAGGGCTTTGATGATTTCCAAAAAAACAATTATATTTTCACTCGTCCCAATGGTCGCCCAATAACTCAAAAGACA
The DNA here is from genome assembly GCF_042887565.1 of Paenibacillus sp. NPDC057934. Lineage (NCBI taxonomy): Bacteria > Bacillati > Bacillota > Bacilli > Caryophanales > Paenibacillaceae > Paenibacillus > Paenibacillus sp. NPDC057934. The sequence continues at coordinate 404,760 of NZ_JBHVPB010000005.1, read as the reverse complement.
TTGTTATCGCGTATGGATCGTTTGCTCAAAAGAACTTCCATCACAAAAAAAGCGACCCCTCACATCTTCCGGCATACTCACGTAAGTATGCTGGCCGAAGCAGGAGTCGATCTTACTGTAATTATGCGCCGTGTAGGTCACGATGATGCAAAGACGACGTTGAAAGTATATACACATGTGACTGAACGCATGAGAGAAAATGCTAACCAAAAAATCAAGATTCACTTCGATAAAATCTTGAACCCGGAGTGATTTTGCAAGAAATGTGATTTTTGCGTGATTTTATGATCTACACTTCATTCTATAAACCCACTAATACCAATGATTTCAGGCATTTCTACAACAGCATAGGAGTGACCCAGCGCATCATCACAGGGGTGACCCAAGTCTCAAAGGAAGCAACACCCAGAATCAGCACAGCCATAGCGAAGGACAGCAACGTGTACATGGCAAAAGGACGGGTAATGGGCGTCCGGGTCCGACCTAACACTCTGCTCCGGATCATCAGTAGAGAGAAAGCGATCGCGGCGGCACTGGTTACCAGCAGGACTGGAATCAGCACCAAGTTGTGCGGAGCGACTGAGACCAGCGCGAACAATAGACCATGCCAGGAGTATTGACTCACCAGACAGCCTACCGTGAAACCAATCAGCACCCCTTTGAGAAAATCAAGAATAAGAATGCCCGGCAGGCCGATGACGGACAAGCCTAGAATCCAGATCAGCCCCACCCATTTGAGATGCAGGGCAGCGATATTCCAGAACGACTCCTCTGCGCCCGGTAGCCCTTGCTGGTCAACAGTGACAAAGAAGTTCCCTAGATAGTCACCCAGTTCCTGCTGCTGGTCCATGGTCAGTGCACTCACAATCAGAGCGCCAAAGACCACCCCCACTAGAAACAGTACGGCGACAAAAATATAAAGAGGCGTCTGCTCCTTCATCATCAGCCTTAAATTACGCATCGGGATGTGCTCCTTTCCGGTGTATGTTACACCATATGAGACAACATCCACTTCTATGACTTGTCCTTGGGCTGTGATGGCCCGGAGTAGCCGGGGGAAGTCTTCGCCGTCTGACTAGACCCTACTGCGTGATATGCGCACAGAGATACAACGTTCACGGTGGGCATGACGGTATAGCGTTTAACACAAAGCATGCTCCTTCAGGCCCGGGGGACATGACAACGCACGCTTCTTCTCGGCTTGGGGGTTCACCACAACGTACGCTCCTTCTGGGCTCGGGGGTTCATCACAGCGTACGCTCCTTCGGGCCTGGCGATTCATCACAACACAGGTTCCTTCGGGATCGGGGGGCCAGCGCACTTAAGCTACTTGCCTTCCCGGACAACCTTGCCGTAGGTTCCTCCGCCACCTGCTGTCAGTGCAAGCGTACCCGAGCGGGCGGCGACAATGCTTGACGCCAAATCCGTCCCCGCCACTGCGGCAATCTCATCCTCCCGGGCGGCATGCAAAATATTCATTTCCGTCCCGAACGCGTCCAGCAAAAGCTTCATCTTGGCCTTGCCGAGCCCCGGAATAAATTCAAGCGGCACCTGATAATGATACGATGGCCGATATTCTGGCACCTGCGGTGCCTGGCGGTCGGCAATGTCCATTATCCGGTCCAGTACACCCTTCACCAGTTTGGGACTCCCGCAGTACGGACAGCGCTCCGAAGTGGCAAAGGCTTCATCAATGATACTGCCACAGCCGCCGCAGTACGTCCGGTGGTACTTACCGAGCCGTGGGTTAAGCCCGTAATTGGCGCTCACTCTTCGCCCGTCCTTCCGTTCCAAGGCCAGCCGCAGCTCTGCAAACGAGGGCTTGGCCAGCTCCAGAGCGTTGTACTCCCGGCCGATTTTGCCCAAAGAGTGAGCGTCAGAGTTGGTCAGAAAGGTGTACGGGTCTAGCTCCGATAGATAACCAGCCATCTCCGAGTCTGAGCTCAGCCCCAGCTCCACGGCCGCAATGCGCTCCAAATCGAAAATGTCGGTCATCCGCTCGGCAGAGCATCCATATAACCCTTTGTGAGGTGTGAAAATATGGGCCGGAATCAAGATTCCGCCCCGTTCGTAAATCTCGTCCTGCAGCACCTGTGCCGGTGCATACAAACGCTGGGAGCTGAGATTTACATTGGTCATGTGTCGGCTCATCCAGTTACTAAAATCCGCCATGGTCTCTATGTCTGGCATAAAGGCCAGGACATGGCATTCTTTTCGCCCCGGCTCACGAATTTCGATCTCTGAACCCAGCAGGATGGTCGTCCCGCGGTAAGCGATCCCTCCACCCTCAGCTTCTGTCATCTCGCCTGAGTCCAGAGCACTTCGGATGTCATGCTGCACACCAGGAGAGTGGCAATCGATGATTCCGATCAGTTCGATGCCCTTGCGTTCAGCGGCCTCCTTCGCAATATTCGCAAATGTGAGGTTGCGGCTACCGCTTATTTTGACAGGCTGACCTTCCGAAGTCCTCCCGATATGGACATGCAAGTCACCGTAATAGGTCTTTAGTTCCGGTGTTAGTGCCATTGTCCGGTCAGCGTATACAGATGCCAGGCGTACACAGCCATCATGGTTTTGGCGTCGGCAATACGCCCGTCCGCAATATATTGATACGCTTCCTCCAGTGTCAGCTCCGATACCTCCAGGAACTCATCCTCATCCAAAGCCATCTCTCCAACCTGAGCATTCTCTGTGACATACAAATGAATGATTTCGTCGGCAAAGCCGGGTGAAGTGTAGAACGATTTCAGATGCTTCAGATCGCCGCTATGAAAGCCTGTCTCTTCTTGCAGCTCCCGATGAGCTGCTGTCAGCGGATCTTCGCCCGGGTCCAGCTTGCCAGCAGGAATCTCTACCTCAGTCCGAAGCATCGGCTGCCGATACTGTTCCACCACCAACAGTTTGTTGTTGTTCAGCGCCAGCACCGCGACAGCGCCAGGATGCTTCACAACCTCACGGGTCGCGCTATTTCCGTCCGGCAGTTGGACCGTATCCACCTGCAGGGTAATAATCTTCCCATCAAAAATCGGCTGAGTGGACAAGGTTACTTCATCCAAGGCCGGATTGCTGTGTCGTTTTTGATTTTTCATCACATTCTGGTCTCCTTTGTCTCTGTTCTGCATACGGTGTATTATAGCAAACTTATCAGGAAAGAAGGTAACGGACATGAACAAGTTCTTCAGCCGTACAAGCTCAGCCGCCGTCATGATGGCAGGGTCACCAGCGCAAATTAAGGCCATGCTGGCCGAATGGATCGAGCGGTACGGGAGGGATATGCCACTGGCTTACGTCCTCTCTCTGCATGACGAAGCGCGGGCCCACTCGCCCAAGGCTGGATAAATAACCCTTTAATTCATCAAACACTAATGAACTTCTTGAATTAACCTCTTAATTAATTTCTAAATTAGCTTTTAAAATTAACTTCAAACCACTTTCAAATAATCCGCAAATAATTCCCAAGTTATATAAAGAAACTCTATGCATTCGATATAGCGTTTGGTGAACCAACGAATGGTATACGGCATTCATCAGCTAACGTAACAGCAAAGATATAGACGCTATAGACAACACTGGAAACGGAAAAGTAGCAACAACAGTATGAGTAGCAAGATCAGTATGAGTAGCTAGGCACGTAACTGGAATTCTTCCCGTTAATTTAACTCATTTGCTCATTCTGAACTAATTAACGGGAATAGCTCCCGCTATTCCCTGGGTTTCAACTAACAAACTAGAATTTGGTCTGAAATAACAGGAGTGATTCCTGTTATTTTTTGTAATGTAACGATTTCGCAGAAATTAGCGGGACTTTTTCCAGTTTTTTTGCTTAACATGTATCTTCCCTGCTTGTGAACACTACACCAGTGACTCAACTTTCCATGTAGCCTGCATTTACTTCACTTCTCTGTGCAGTTCTCATCCACTACCTCTCTTCATGAAACTCACTCCTACTTGGCTACTTCATGTAAGCCGCTTCTACTTCATTTTTTCATGCAACTTACATCCACATCACTAACTCATGTAACCCTCATCTTCTCCACCTCTTCACACAACTCACAACTACCCCAGCACTTCATGTACCCGATCTACCCTACCTTTGCACCTTACGCGCGCACTTCGCTGTCTCCTTACCTCCTTACAAAAAAAGAGCTGTCACCTTTACTGGCAGAATGCCGGTCAGATAACAGCTCCTTATGTTAAGCGCTGAGAGGAGGCTTCACGGAGCCTATCCCTTAACGTTTTCCTGAATGATTGCAACCACCAGTTCGGCGGCCTTGGCGATGTCCGCAGCCTTGATCCGCTCTTGGGTCGTATGAATATGCTCGTAGCCAATGGCAAGATTGACTGTCGGCACCTTCAGACCATTGAACACGTTGGCATCGCTGCCACCGCCGGAAGCGAACAGGCGTGTCGTCAGGCCAAGCGACGTGATCGCGCGATCTGCAAGCTGTACAACGGGATCATGCTGGTTGAAGCTGAATGCCGGATAGATTACTTCACTGCGGAATTCACATTCCGCGTTATATTCACGGACTGTTGTTTCCAGCGCTTCGCGCATGGATTCGATCTGCCGATCTACCTTCTCCTGCACAATACTGCGAGCTTCCGCATCAAGTTGCACATGGTCACAGACCACATTCGTCGGGCCACCGCCCGCGAATTTGCCGATGTTGGCAGTAGTTTCGTTGTCAATTCGACCCAGCTTCATCGCCGAGATCGCTTTGCTGGCCACCTGAATGGCGCTGATGCCATCTTCCGGATTGACCCCGGCATGCGCCGATTTTCCGTAGATTTGCATTGTAATTCTCGCCTGAGTCGGTGCAGACACCGCAATCGAACCCACTTCACCATTGGAGTCCAGTGCAAAGCCAATCTCAGCATCCAGATGCTTAGCGTCCATAGCTCGTGCGCCCAACAGACCGGACTCCTCACCGGCTGTGATCACGAACTGAATCTGTCCATGCGGCAGACCTTGCTCTTGAATCGCCCGAATTGCTTCAAATAGCGCCGCTAACCCAGCTTTATCATCAGCTCCCAGAATCGTACTTCCGTCGCTTGTAATCCAGCCGTCTTCATGAAGGGTTGGCTTAATTCCTTTACCGGGCACGACGGTGTCCATGTGGCAGGTAAACAGCAGCTTAGGCGCCGTAACCCCTTGCTCTGCAGGCCATGTGACAAACAAATTGCCCGCTCCATGTCCTGTCCGCTCCTGAGAATCATCTTCGACAACTTCCAGACCTAGCGCTTTGAACTTGCTCGTCAATACATCGGCGATTTCCCGTTCATTTCCCGTCTCGCTGTCCACACGGACAAGCTCCATAAATTCCTCAATCAATCGGTCCTGTACAATCACTGGACTTCCCTCTCTTTCACGGATACGTTACAATAGTTGTAATTGTGATATGTTCATAACTTAAACTAATTCAAAAGGAGTCACTCATGCAACGTCAAAAATGGTTCCGCATCATTATCTACGTTATGCTGATCGCCATGATCGCATCCACCTTGCTGGTTGTCATCGAGCCCTTCCTTGCCGGCTAATCTCCTTCACAGGCAACGATAATAATAGCGGCCAGGGTTCTCCCGGCCGCTATTTGGACTTGCCATTTTCCCAGGACCATCATACTTAAAGTTCATTCCAGGAAGATATGGCTTCACTATCAAAAGGAAAATGCTGCAGAAAATAAGGAACCAACGACTGTGCGACTTCCTCTACTTCCATTACGCGGCCAACGCATGCCTCCAAGGAGGTCACCCCGTACTCCGTAATACCGCATGGAACAATGCCCTGAAAGCCTTGGCGGGCAATTCCGGCAGAGATGTTAAAAGCAAAGCCGTGGCTAGTAATAAAGCCCCTGCGGTGCTTGCTTTTATTAAACTTCACACCGATCGCGCAAATCTTATCATCGCCTACCCAGACCCCTGTATATTCCGGCTTGCGACTCCCAACAATGCCATGGGAAGCAAGATAATCAATAATTACCGCCTCCAGAGTGCGCAAATAGCCATGAAGATCTACTCTGCCCTGTTCCCCCAGCTTCAACAGCGGATAACCTACCAGTTGTCCAGGACCATGATATGTAATATCCCCGCCGCGGTCGATTTCAAACAAAGCAATCCCCTGTTCCTGCAGCTGTACGCTGTCCAGAAGAAGATGTTCAGGATGATTCTGCGATCCGATGGTGTAGGTGGGCGGGTGCTGCAAAAGGATCAACTGCTCCGGATGCTCTCCGCGATCAATCCCTTGCACAAGCTCCTTCTGCAGCTCCCAGGCTGCACCATATTCTATCAATGGTGCATAGGAAATACGTAGCCTGTGGTCATTTAAGTTCTCCATGCGTCAGGTCCCCTTTAGCGAGTCTCTGTTTCCTGTGATGGGCCGGGTATGGATCAGTAAAGCTTCGTTTCCGGCGTATAGCCTTCAATATTATCTTTTACACGCTGCAAGAAGCGTCCACAAATCACACCGTCGAGAATCCGGTGATCCAACGACAGACAGATGTTTGCCATGGAACGCACGGCAATCATGTCGTTGATGACAACGGGCTTTTTCACGATGGATTCAAAGGTCAGAATCGCCGCCTGCGGATAGTTAATTATTGGATAAGACAGAATTGAACCAAATGAGCCGGTATTGTTGACGGTAAAGGTGCCACCCTGCATGTCATCGAGGCGCAGCTTGCCTTCCCGAGTCTTCTGAGCCAGCTCGTCGATTTCGCGGGCCAGTCCCGCGATGTTCTTTTGATCAGCCTTCTTGATCACCGGAGTCATTACAGAATCTTCTGTACCGACGGCCAGCGAAATGTTAATATCACGCTTCACGATGATTTTGTTAACCGCCCAGACCGAGTTCATGATCGGATAATCCTTAATTGCACTAACCACTGCTTTCATCAGGAAAGCCAGGTAAGTCAGATTAATGCCTTCCTTGCGCTTGAACTCATCCTTTAGCTTGTTGCGCAGAGCCACGAGATTGGTGACATCCACTTCAATCATGGTCCAAGCATGTGGAATCTCCGCCACACTCTGGCGCATTCTGGTCGCAATGGTATTGCGGATCGGTGTAACATCGATCAAGTATTCGGAAGCGCCATTTTGCGCCCCTTCAACTTCAACCGACGGAATACGCGGGGATTCACTCAGATGCAATCCAGATTGGCGAACTGGTTCAAACAATGCTGATGATCCTTCCACCATTGACGATGCTGTTGGAACTGTCGGTGTGGGTGCCTGTGCGTATGTTGGTGCCTGTACAGTAGTCGGAGCCGGAGCTTGTGCTATATTTTGCCCAGCATTAGCGGCACCTCCAGCTTCCAAATACGACAGCACATCTTTGCGGGTAATTCGTCCGCCCATGCCTGTACCAGCAACCGCAGTCAAATCAATGTTATGCTCCGCTGCCAGCGTCTGAACAGCCGGAGAATAGCGGGCACGCATTGGAGCGTCAGCAGATGAGGCAGATAGCGCAGTTCTGCCAGCAGTCGTAGCTACCGGAGATGCCGGTACTCCTGCAGTTGCACCAGGTGATTGTGGAGCTGCGCTAGCCGCGGCTGAAGCGACTTCAGAAGGCGATACAGGTACAGCAATACGACAAATCACTTCGCCTACGCTAATCGTCTGGCCTTCCTCAGCCAGAAGCTCGCCCATAATTCCATCCACAGTGGATGGCAGCTCAGCGTTTACTTTATCCGTAATAAGTTCACACAACGGCTCATACTGCTCGACCGGATCACCCGGCTTCTTCAGCCATTTGCCGATGGTTGCCGACACAAGCGATTCCGCGAGTTGGGGCATAACCACGTCGGTCAACTTTTGATTGTCAGACATAATTTCACTCCTTAAAAGTTTTACGGAGCTATACTCCCTGGGTCTACTACGCAGTAAAACTTAGCTTCGAAAGCATACACTTAGTTTTACGGAGCTATACTTCTCGAGTCTACTCCGCAGTAAAAGTTAGCTTCGGAAGCATACACTTAGTTTTACGAAGCTATGCTTCCTAGGGTTAATCCGCAGTAAAACTTGCTTCGAAAGCATACACTTAGTTTTACGGAGCGAGGCTTCTTGGGTCTACTCCGCAGTAAAACTTAGCTCCGAAAGCAGCCGCTCCGCAAACTTATAAATGTTAGTATTGCGCCAGTCGAAGCATTTCCGCCTTCACTTTATCCTTACTGAGCATGAAGAACTTCTCCATTGGAGGGCTAATTGGCATAGCAGGTACATCCGGACCGCAGAGTCTGAAGATTGGCGCATCCAGGTCGAACAGGCAATGCTCGGCAATAATGGCCGCGACCTCGCCGCCCACACCGCCGAATTTGTTGTCCTCATGGACGATTAGCACCTTGCCCGTTTGCCGAACAGCAGCGATAATCGCCGCGGTATCCAGCGGCTGCAACGTACGCAGATCGAGAATATGTGCTCTGATACCTTCCTCGCGTTCCAGCTCTTCCGCCGCCTGCATGGCAAAGTGCATCGGGAGGCTATAGCCAATAACCGTAATATCACTGCCCTCACGCAGCAGGTTCGCTTCACCGATAGGCACGGTGTAATCACCCTCAGGAACGTCCCCCTTGATCAGCTTGTAGCATTTTTTATGCTCGAAGAACAATACCGGATCAGGGTCACGTACTGCAGCCTTCAGCAGTCCTTTGGCATCATATGCCGAATAAGGAGCTACAATCTTCAGGCCTGGTGTACCGAAGAAAATGGATTCAGCACACTGTGAATGGTACAGCCCCCCGAAGATGCCGCCACCGATAGGCGCACGGATCACCAGTGGACAGTCCCAATCATTATTGGAACGGTAACGGATTTTAGCCGCTTCGCTAATAATTTGGTTGGTGGCTGGCAGCATGAAATCTGAATACTGCATCTCGGCAATCGGCTTCATGCCGTACATAGCTGCACCGATGGCAACCCCGGCAATCGCAGATTCCGCAAGTGGTGTATCCAGCACACGCTCTTCTCCGAACTGTGCCTGAAGTCCTTTGGTCGTTGTGAACACGCCGCCCTTCACGCCTACATCCTCACCAAGCACAAAGACGGAGTCATCACGCTCCATCTCTTCTTTCATTGCCAGCCGAATAGCGTCAATATATTCCATCATAGCCATCGCTTATACCCCTCCTTGTGACTGGGAATCGCTGTACACATGCAGCAGCGTCTCTTCCGGTTTCGGGAACGGTGCATTGTCGGCGTATTCAATAGCTTCTTTCAGCTCCAGATTGTACTCTGCAACGAGATCGCGTTCCTGCTCTTCGCTCCAAAGTCCCAGAGCTGTCAAATAATCACGGAAACCGGCTACGCCGTCCTTTTTCCAGTTCTCGTCAACCTCTTCCTTCGTCCGGTAAGCCAGGTCGTTGTCAGAAGTCGAGTGTGGTCCGAGACGATACATCATCGCTTCAATCAAGGTAGGACCTTCACCCGCGAGCGCACGTTCGCGGGCTTCCTTCACCACACGGTACACTTCCAGCGGATCATTGCCGTCAACACGAATACCCGGGAATCCGTAACCTAGCGCGCGGTCGCTGACCTTCCCGCCAAGCTGACGGTGGGCCGGAATAGAGATGGCGTACTGGTTGTTCTCGCACATAATAATAACTGGAAGCTTGTTGACCCCAGCAAAGTTGCACGCTTCATGAAAATCCCCTTGGTTACTGGAGCCTTCGCCAAAGGTAACAAAAGAAACAAAGGGCTTCTTCTGCATCTTGGCAGCCAGCGCAAAGCCAACCGCATGCGGCACCTGAGTTGTTACCGGGCTTGAGCCGGTTACGATCCGCAGTCGTTTGCTGCCGAAGTGGCCTGGCATCTGCCGGCCACCACTATTAGGGTCTTCTGCCTTAGCGAAGACAGACAACATCAATTCACGCACCGTCATACCCACAGAAAGCACGAAAGCATAATCACGGTAATATGGCAAAAAATAATCGTTCTGCCGGTCCAGTGCAAAAGCGGCAGCCACCTGGGCCGCCTCCTGGCCGATACCGGAGACATGGAAGTTGATCTTCCCGGCTCGCTGCAGCAGCAAGCTGCGCTCATCGTATTTGCGAGAGAGCTGCATATATCTGTACATATCAATGACCTGGCCGTCGCTGAGTCCAAGCTGCTTATGTCGGTTAACCGTTTCAACAGTACCTTGCAATTCCATAAATGAGGTACCTCCTAAAGTTTGGTAAGCGCAACCTCTTCGAGCGCCTTCACACGAAGCGGCTTTGGAAGCATACGCTTGTTTATATAGCCTCAAATCTTAGACTGTTTTAGGATCACCTATAGTCTGATCTTAAAACCAGGTACTAAGACTTGGCTTGAGTCTATTATAATCCCAACTTACTCAAAAAGAAAAGCCGGAAATAAACGTTTGACAGCCCTTTTGAAGTCATTTGGACAGCAGAACCTATTCTCTGCTGTCCCTCAAGTCCCCCGCAGCCCATTTTATAAGCCAATTGCGTTGCCATCCACAGCCAACATGGCTTCGCCCACGATCTCCGACAACGTCGGATGCGCATGGATCGCCTCGCCAACTTCCCATGGCGTCGCGTCCAGCAGTTGGGCCAGCGCCGCTTCCCCGATCAGATCAGTCACATGCGGCCCGATCATCTGCACACCCAGGATGTCACGGCTGTTGCGATCAGCCACTACCTTAACGAACCCGTCCTTCAGGCCATATACAATAGCTTTGCCAATAGCCGAGAACGGAAACTTCCCGGTAACGACATCATGCCCCAGAGCCTTGGCTTCCTTCTCCGTATAACCGACACTTGCAACCTCAGGCCGTGTGTATACACAACGGGGAACAAGGTGGGTATGATACGGATGAAGCGGCTCCCCGGCTAGATGATTCACAGCCCGAATGCCTTCATGGCTGGCTGCATGGGCCAGCTGCAGTCCGCCAATACAATCACCAATCGCATAGATATGCGGCTCACTGGTCTGCATGTTGGCGTTGACGGAGATGACACCCTTCTCTACGCGGATATCCGTGTTCTCCAGGCCAATATTCTCCACATTGGCTACCCGTCCTACGGATACGAGCAGCTTCTCAGCCGTCAGAACCTGCCGCTGCTCCTCTTTAGTCGCTTCGATGGACAGCGTATCCCCGCTGCTGCTGAAGCTCTCTGCATCTACAGTCGTACCTGTCAGAATCTTAACGCCTCTTTTCTTCAGAAGACGCTGCAGTTCACGTGCCACTTCCTCATCTTCCTGCGGCAGAAGCTGGTTTGCGGCTTCCACCACTGTCACCTCCACACCGAAATCAGCCAGCATGGAAGCCCACTCTACACCAATAACTCCGCCGCCGACGATGATCATCGAAGCAGGGAGCTCCTCCAGCGTCAAGGCTTCTTCACTACTGAGGATTATCTTGCCGTCAGGCTGAAGTCCTGGCAGAACACGCGGACGGGAACCGGTAGCGATAATGAGATGCTCTGAGACAACGGTCTCCATTTCGCCATCTTCCAGTTCCACCGCCACAGCACCACTACGTGGAGAAAAAATAGAAGGGCCTGTCACGCGCCCTTTCCCTTTGATGACTTGTATTTTATTTTTACGCATCAGATACTGTACGCCTTGATGAAGTTGATCTACTACGGATTCCTTGCGCTGCTGTACTTTAGGGAACACAAGCTTTACGCCGTTAGTCTCAATGCCGTAGTTTTCGCTTTCCTGTATCTCCGCGTACACTTCAGCGCTGCGCAAGAGCGATTTGCTTGGAATACAGCCACGATGCAGGCAGGTTCCGCCCAGTTTGTCCATTTCGATGACGACAACAGATTTCCCCAATTGTGCAGCACGGATTGCCGCTACATAACCTCCGGTTCCCCCGCCTAGTACTGCCACGTCGCATGAAATTGTCATGATATGTATCCTCCAGTCATTACACTTAGCTTTGAATGTTAATCTACTACATTGTACTCCCTTTTCGGCCTATTACAAAATGTATAAACGTCATTGTCAATGGACTTTTAGAGATTAAAGCGTTATCATAGTGGTGATGTTATAGCGCCTAGAAGGGTAGGAGACACTTATGAGACTGCTCATTTCACGCTTTATTGCCATCCTTATCCTTGTGTTTCCCGGCCTTGTCGCCATGAAGGGCTTTCTCATGATGAAGGATGATATCTTCGACTATTACTCCATGCATGGAGACGATAGCCTCACTCCGGTATTCGCCTGGCTTCATTTTGGCGGAGGACTGGTGCTGTTCGCAGCAGGCATGACTTTCCTCGGCGGCTGGATTCTCACCCGTGACCGCAAGCGCAATTACGTCGGCCCCCGTTTTCGGGAGAAACAGAAGGCTGAAGAATCAACACCGTGAATTAATAAATAATCAGCCTAACTAACAGCATTTTTGTATTTTAAATTTCTTGAACATATTACTAGCGAAATTAGATACTCACAAAAGATCAGGCGTTTTTCTACTAGTGAGGTTAGAGCTTTAGTACGCAAGTTCCTCCCCTTTACCAATAGGCTTAACAGTGAAAAATGGTCTACCGCCCAATTAGGTGCATTTTTGTATCTTATTCCTCTTCAATTTAGAGAAAAGGAGGAAATAGGTGCATTTTTGTATCTTAATTTTCAAAAAAGCATGCTAAACGGGGGTTTCTGGAAGATCTAAGGTACAATATTGCCCTTAATTCCCACTAAGCCTTAACTGGAGACGATTTAAGGTACAAAAATGCCGTTAATCACACTTCGTAACTTGTTAATCACACTTCATAAATCATTAATCAACACTTCGTAAATCATTAATCAACACTTCGTAAATCGTTAACCACACTTCGTAAATCGCAGTATAACCTCTCTTTTTTTCTTGGCTTTGTTTGTTATTTCATGCGATTTATATATTTGATTTTTTTAAAAAAACTCTGGATCGCTGGCACATCAAACAAGAGGCTCCCCGTGACTGCGCAAATGCGCCTTCGGAGAGCCTCTGTTGTTATATATGACGAGCTTGAGATCCCAACGTAAGGCTCAGCCGCCCCAACGGTGAGTGTTTGGACTTTCGTCCGCTGATCCCAGGTCAGTTAACTGCTGCTTTACGCTGACCCTGCACCAATTCCTGGTACAGTCCCTCTTCCTGAAGAAGCTTCTCGTGGGACCCCTGCTGGATCAACCTCCCGCCCCGCAAGACAAGAATACGGTCCGCTGCACGGATCGTGTTCAAGCGGTGGGCGATAACGAAGCTGGTTCTGCCCTTCATTAGGGCCTGCAAGCCTTCCTGAATTTTGACCTCCGTTACCGTATCAATGCTACTAGTCGCTTCATCCAGGATAAGCATGGCTGGATCGGCCAGAATGGCTCTCGCAATCGCCAGCAGCTGCTTCTGGCCTTGACTGATTCCACTGCCATCTGCCGACAGCATCCGGTCATATCCGCCAGGCATCCGCATGATGAAGGAATGCGCATTGGCCAGCTTCGCAGCCTGCTCCACTTCCTCATCGGTAGCATCAAGCTTGCCGTAGCGGATATTATCCCGAATGCTGCCTCTGAAGAGGAAAGAATCCTGCAAAACAAAAGCCATATGCCCCCGCAGACTCTCGCGCTTAATCGAAGTGATATCCCGGCCGTCTATCATAATCCGGCCTTCGCTCGGATCGTAGAAGCGGGATAACAGGCCGATTAACGTTGTTTTGCCAGCCCCTGTCGGACCCACCAAGGCAATCATCTCGCCAGGCTTCGCCTCGAAGCTGATATTCTCAAGCGTATCCCGTTCTCCGTCATAGGAGAACGCCACCTTGCTGAATTGAACGGAGCCTGCTACATGGTCCAGTGCGATAGCCGTCCCTTCATCGCTAGCCTCGGTCTCCTCGTCCAGCACCTCAAATACCCGTTCAGCCCCAGCCACTGCGGACAGCAGCGTATTCCACTGGTTCGCCAGATCGTTAAGCGGCCGGGTGAATTGGCGGGTGTATTCCACGAATACGAGAATGACACCAACCGAAATGGAGCCATGGATCGCCAGCAATCCGCCGACTCCGGCGACAATGGCAAAGCTCAGGTTGTTGAGCCCGTTCATCAGCTTCGGAATGAAACCGGAGATCGACTGCGCCCAGTACCCGGAGAGCATGATCCGGTTATTCCGTTCACGAAAGCCCTGGATCACTCTGGTTTCCTGGGAGAAGGCCTTAATAATCCGTTGGCCGGACAAGGTTTCTTCAATATAGCCGTTCAGTTCACCCATATTGCGCTGCCGTTCCTTGAAGAGCGGACCTGTGCGCCGCGTTATCCAGCGCATGCCAAATAACATCAATGGCACCACAATGAACGTCAGCAAGGTGAGCAGCGGGCTGAGCCACAGCATAACCACCACTGTTCCTACTAGTGTAAGTACGCTGGAGAAAATCTGGATCGCCGAACTGTTCAGCGTAGAACTGACATTTTCGATATCATTGGTCAGCCGGCTCATAATCTCACCCTGCTGTCTGCGGTTAAAGAACGAAATCGGCAGCCTGTGGAGATAAGCGAACAGTTCGGTGCGCATCCGGTAGATGGTCTCCTGGGCCACCTCGATCATCCAGATATTTTGCAGCCAAGAGGTTAGTGAATAGAGGATATATACCAGCGACAGTGCACCGAGGAAGATCCCCCAAGACCGGCCCCCTGCTCCTTCCAGATAATCATCTACTGCCATCCCGATCATATAAGGACCTAGCAGCGACAAGCCCGAACTGAGGATCACCATGAATAACACCAGTCCCAGCTTGGCTTTGCGCACAGCAAGGTAGCTCCATAGCCGTTTTAGCGTACCGGACCAGTCCTTGGCTTTACCCTTGGGCTTGCGTCCGGAAGGTGTGCCGAATCCGCTTCCCGCCCCTAGCTCGATGTCCGGCTTCGGATGGCGGAACGCTTCAAGTAAGGCTTTCAACATGTTGCTCCGCCTCCCCTGTCTGTGATTCAAGAATGGTCCGGTACAGCTTCGAACTGGCCATCAGCCCATCATGCGAGCCATGCCCAATCAGGCGGCCTTCATCCAACAGCAGAATCAAATCTGCAGATACCGTAGAGCTGATCTTCTGAGTAATCAGGAATGTTGTGCAGGACATTTCCTTCAGAGCCTGAAGCAGCAAACCTTCGGTCACTGCGTCCAGTGCACTTGTACTGTCATCAAGAATGAGGATTGCTGGCTTGCGGACAAGGGCCCGGGCAATCGTCAGCCGCTGCTTCTGACCTCCGGACAAATTAACGCCCCGTTGTCCCAGTAGCGTATCGTACCCCTTCGGCAGATTAGCGATCGTCTCATGAATCTGGGCCGCTGCTGCCGCCTGCTCAATCTCCTCCTGAGTGGCATGCTCATTGCCCCAGGCGATGTTCTCCCGCACCGTGCCGCTGAAGAGCAGCACCTCCTGCGGAACATAGCCGATGGCGCCGCGAAGCTGCGTGAGATCCAACTTCGCGGAGTTCGCTCCATCCACTGTGATCATTCCGCCACTCTCTTCATAGAGACGGGGGATCAGTCCAACGAGCGAGGATTTTCCGGAACCGGTAGCGCCCATAATAGCCACCCGCTGCCCAGACTGCACCGCAAAGGACACATCCTCCAGTACAGCGATTTCGCTACCGGGATAGCGGAAGCTCACTCGGTCAAAAACGACACTGCCCTTGATTGCTGCCACAGGTACACCGGCATTCTCTGGGTTTGGTGTCGCAAACGATGGAAAGCCCGGTACTCCTGCCGTCTCGTCCGAAGAGTGATTGCCGGCGGCCATGACCTCCCCAATCCGCTGTGAGGACGCGCGGGCGCGGGAGAAGGTCACCACAATCCACGACAGTGCGGATAATGCTCCGATCGTCCGCAGTGAGTAATTGATCACCGCAACCGTCTCTCCCAAGGTGGCACTTCCCGTAGAAATATCCACACGCCCGAACCACAGAACAGCCACAATCGCTGCGTTTACAATCAATAGAATGAACGGCATCGTCGTCTCTGTGAGACGAAGTGCAGAAATCGTTGTTTTCATCAAATTGCCGCTAAAGGTAGCAAAACGGCCAATCTCATGGCCCATCCGTACGAAGACCCGAATCAG
This sequence comes from Paenibacillus sp. NPDC057934, assembly GCF_042887565.1. Lineage (NCBI taxonomy): Bacteria > Bacillati > Bacillota > Bacilli > Caryophanales > Paenibacillaceae > Paenibacillus > Paenibacillus sp. NPDC057934. The sequence continues at coordinate 388,744 of NZ_JBHVPB010000005.1, read as the reverse complement.
GCGAATACCTGTCAGATTTTCCTGAATGACACTGTTTACACCATCAAGCCGGTTCTGAACCGTACGGAATAGCGCCGAGGCTTTTTTCATCACCCAATACAAAAACACGATCAGAATGGGCAACGTTACTGCGAGGAGTAGGCCCAGCTTAACGTGCACGACCAGCGCCATAATAACACTGCCCAATACCACGAGCGGAACCCGGGTCATAAAACGCAGACTCATGAACACCGTATCCTGTAGCTGGGACACATCAACGGTCAGACGGGTAATCAGCGACGAGGTAGCAAAGCGGTTAAACACTTCATAAGTGAAGCCTTGTACCTTCTCATACAACCGGTCCCGCAGATCGAAGGCAAAGCTTTGACTGGCATGTGAAGCGAGAAAAGAACTAAGTACACCAGCTATAAATGCTACAACTGCGCTCCCAATGAGCACCCCACCCCATAGCCATACCACCGATGCATTCTGCTGCCTGATTCCATCATCAATAATCTTGGAAATCAGGAGGGGCTGAGACAATTCCACAGCTAGCTCAATGACCATCATAACAAGTGCAGCAATGGAGGCAACTCTGTATTTTTTGAGAAAAGAAAAAATGATGTCCATAAGCATTTCCTCCGTAATATTCCATTACCCGTTATTCTGCTTATTCATACAATGCTTCCCGCAAGCGGGTAGACATGGTGGATGACTGGCCATTTTTCAAAATCACCCGTCTCAATGCCTTGTTACTGCGATTACTCTCGGTCAGATCCGCAAGCATCTCTTCCATAAGAAGCTTAGCCGCCCCGGATAAATCCCCGTTCGCCTCAAGAGCCGCTATCCGTTCCTTGTAGTCATCGTGTTGCTCAGCCATGTCATTCCCTCCTTTCTTCACACGGTTGAAACCGTGGCTGTCATACGAACTCATGTTTTACTGCAATAGAATTAATTATAGCATATCCTGTCAGAATGATCTTTACGATAACCTGAGCGCAAGAAGACTGATGAAGCATTATTGACACTGGCTTCTCCGGGGCCGAATATGATACTCTGTTAAGGTCGCAATTTTCGGGATTATAATCGAGCGGGTACTAACGAAAGGATAGATGGACGTGGCACAGTTGTTTTTTAGATACGGGGCAATGAACAGTGGAAAATCTATAGAGATATTGAAAGTCGCACATAACTACGAGGAGCAGGGAAAATCGGTGCTGATGTTCACGCCCTCCATTGATAACCGGGACGAAGTGGGCTATATCACCTCACGTATAGGGTTACGCAAACAAGCCATTCCGATTGACGATAACACCGATATCTTCGGAATTGTCAGCAGAAATCTGCCCAAGCCTCACTGTGTATTAATTGACGAATGCCAGTTTCTGAATAAGGACGGCATTCTGCAGCTTGTACGAATTGTCGATGAGCTGGATATTCCGGTGATGGCGTTCGGGCTCAAAAATGATTTTCAGAACAACCTCTTCGAAGGTAGTAAATATATGCTGATCTATGCAGACAAAATCGAGGAGATGAAGACGATCTGCTGGTTCTGTGAACGCAAGGCAACCATGGCCCTCCGCGTGGAGAACGGCAAACCCGTCTACAGCGGCAAGCAGATTCAGATCGGCGGCAATGAAGCATACTATCCCGTGTGCCGCAGATGCCACAAGAATCCTCCCTTGTAACGATAAAGCATTCCGAACCGGATCATCGGTTGGAATGCTTTTTTTTAAAATCAAAGTTAGCGTATGCCTTGTAGTGCCCTGTGCTCGTCTTCCTTCCGGACATACAGCTCATAGATAGGATTGGGTCTTCCTCCAGCCGCCGTGCGCCGATTCAAGTCTCTGCTTCCTCCATCAATCTTGGAACGATGCGGTATGCTTTCAGCAAGCAGATGATTCTTAACCTTGAAATATTGCATTTGATCGAATGTGGTATACAGCAAGAAACGTTCCCTTGGAAAAAAGAAATCTAGCATACTCTAAACTGTACCCTATCGAGTAGACACTTTTAAAAAGTCTCTCGGTAGGGTATTTTTGTTTATAACGAAGAAGATAGGGAAGAGGAATGGTATGAGCAAGAAAATATTCACAGATAAAGAGATCAAGCAGTTATCTAACAATCCTTATGTGAGGTCTGTATCTTCAAAGGCAATTACGTATACGGATGCGTTTAAGCAATTGTTTATCTCAGAGAATAATAAGGGGAAGCTGCCGAGAGAAATATTTGAAGAAAGTGGTTTTGACGTAACTGTCGTTGGGCTCCAAAGAGTCGAATCCTCAGGAAAGAGATGGCGTGCGAGCTACCAAGAGAACGGAATCTTAGGTTTGCAGGATACTAGAAGCCATGCCTCAGGAAGACCCCTTAAACGGGAGCTGACGCTCGAAGAGAAGTATGCCAAGTTAGAAGCTCAGAATGCCTTGCTGCGGGCGGAGAATGAATTGTTAAAAAAGATTCGTTCCATGGAAAGGAGGCAGAACAAAGGATAACACTTTCATCTAGCCAGAAATTTGTGCTTATTCATACCATCATCGAGAAGTATCAAGTCTACCGTATGGTCAACTATTTATGTAAAGTATCCGGGGTTTCCAGAAGTGGATATTACAGGTATTGGTCTTCCGAAGCAAAGCAAAAGAGAATCCAGAAGAAACAGCAAGATGAGCAACTAAGAGAAGTCATTCTAAAAGCTTTTCATTTCAAAAGACGAAAGAAAGGCGCCCGTTCCATCAAGATGACCTTGGAAGGTCAGTTTAAGGTGATCTACAATTTGAAAAGGATTAGGAGGATTATGAAGAAATATAGCATTGTATGCCCCTTCAGGAGAGCTAATCCCTATAAACGGATGATGAAGGCTACTCAGGAGCACAGGGTCGTTCCTAACCTGCTGAACAGGGAGTTTAAGCAGAACATCCCAGGTAAGGTGTTACTGACGGATATCACTTATTTATTTTACGGATCGGGTAAAAAAGCCTATTTATCCACAATCAAAGATAGTTCAACCAATGAAATCTTGGCATATCACGTGTCAGATCGAATGACAATGGATCTTGCGACAGATACTCTCCTGAAGCTTAAGAAAAACCGAAGATTTAAGAGAGCTGATGGTGCCTTCATTCACTCTGATCAGGGATCTCATTATACACATCCTTATTTTCAAAAAATGGTTAAGAAAATGAAATTGAAACAATCCATGTCAAGGCGGGGAAACTGCTGGGATAACGCCCCTCAGGAATCCTTTTTTGGTCACTTTAAAGATCAGGCTTCCATTAAGCCTTGTTTGACTTTAATGGAGTTAAAACAGGAGATTAAGGATTACATGACCTACTATAACCACTACAGGTATCAATGGGATTTAAAAAAGATGACCCCTGTTCAATACAGAGATCATCTTCTTCAATCTGCCTAGACTTTTTTTAAAATGTCCTTTACATAGGGTACAGTTTACTCCGCAACAGACTCAATATTTCCCCTCCTTGTCTTCTCCAAATACATTTTCAAGAATATTTTGCCGGAAAGTGTCATTTATCGTTGTTGTATTTTAGCATATTCTGTATACTGTTTGGTAGATTAAGGATTGATTAGTCTGATTACCGGGAGTGTCAGCATGTTGGACTTTGTGCTTTTTATGTTTTTTTCTGTTATAGAGAGCTTCTCTATGTTTTTACTTTCATTTCGATTATTTAAAATTGATCTATATATTGTTGAAATGCTTTTCGCTAGTATTATTATGGCTTTTATATCTTATGTACTTAGACATGACTATAGTTTTCCTATCATCGATATTGCTACTCAATACTTTCTAACATTTTGTTTTTTCTGGATGCTTTTTAGAATTCAGGTTTTTTATGCAGTAATTATCACAGGAATTGCTTACCAATCGTATATGTTGATTCAATCTCTGCTATTTTTATTCATGAATCAATTAGGTATTTATTCATTACCGTTTAAAGAATTCTCTTCGATTTCCTATCTGTTGCAGTTCCTTTCGTCTTTGATCACCGTCATCATAGGAGCTATGATTGCAAACAAACGAAAAGGTTTTGATTTTATTCCAGATAAACCAAATGGGAGAATAGATATCACGTTCAAAGAGAAGATTCTATTTGCTCTCTCCCTGCCTTCTATCCTGGTAGTAATGTCCACCCTATTTTTCGCCAGTCATTTAACTAGATTTTTCATCGTAATTCCTACTGCTTATGCATTAATTTTATACGGATATTTATACTTATCTTATAAGAAGGACCGTGGGGAATCATGGAATCATTAGCAACCAAAATAGCAATCAAGATTAAGAACTCAAATCCCGAAGAAACCTATTCTGTAGATGTAATGAAATATTCATTAGGTATAATACTCAATACTTCATTTGTTTTTTTAGTGTCCATGTTACTAGGTTATTTATCAGGAAGATTTACAGAAACCCTGGTGCTGTTTTTTGCTTTTATTACCTTAAGGCTTTGCTCAGGCGGCTATCATTTTCAAACTGCACGTTCTTGCAACATCGTTTCGATATTGATCTTCACCATTACTCCTCATCTATCCAACTATTCAAACCATACCCTATTAATAATTAATGTGTTTTGTCTAATCATTATGATTTTATTTTCACCTACACCAGATAGAAACACACAAATTCCAATTCGATGGTACCCATATTTAAAAGCAGCTTCAATTAGTTTAGTTCTACTTAATTATTGGCTGCAATCACCGGTTATCGGACTAGCTTTCTTAGCACAGTCTATAACAATAATTTTCACTTTAGTTAGGAGGAAGGATATATATGAAGAAGAATCTCGCTAAGTTTGCCTCTTCAATCTTAGCTTCATCTGCTCGTTTTTTCACTTCTGTCATGAAAGTTGTAATTCACAGCCCAGAAATCCCAAAAGAACTGCGGAAGTAGTTGAACAAGGATGGGGAAAACATGCGTGTCTTGCTAAATGACGGTTCCTCCCAGGAAGTTCTGGAGGAAGAAATATTGTATTTCTCCAATTACAAAAATACGATATTCGTCCATACGAAAGAAGGCGAATTTGTTCTCCCCACCACGCTTTCCGATCTTTTCGCCGCTTATGGTAGCAAGGGCTTTGAACGTCTGGACCGCAGCAACGTCGTGAACATCAACAATATTGACGGTTATGATTCCGAACGGAAGATCGTTTTTTTCAATCAAGGGGAGCAATTTACTAACGTCTCGGAATCTAACGAAGCCCGAATCAAAAAGTATCTGTATAACCGCAACGAAACACGGGATTAAAAACAAAAACGGCGACTGTCCTCCATATGGGATAGGTCGCCGTTTTGTTTCTTAGAATACATATTTTAAACAAAAAGCTAATTATCCCTTAAAGTCTATAATAAGTAAAGATAAATTCGCAGCGCGAATGGCAGGAGACGGATTCAATTCCAAATGGTACCATTTATATCGGGATCCTGATCCTATTCTTACTACTCTTTGGAGGAATCCTATGGATTATCATTTTCATCCCATTCCGCGCCCTTCATCACTCGATATGCTATCCGACGAACAATTGGTAGATATCTATGAACTCGCGATCGAAGCCAATGCCTCTCCAGAATTTATCGATATTATTGAAAATGTCATGAGTCGCAGAAACCTTCTTAATAAATCGAAACCTTCTTAATAAATCCTTTTCTAAGCAAGAAGCACCTTAAGCTTGAATATTTCAGATAACCTAATGACCAATTGTCTACTATGACAATTCGTTGTTCAGCAGACCTGAACATAAAAAAACCAGGCACCCCACTCGGGCGATGCCTGGTTTCTTTTTAAATCATATTGCTCACCGCAATACTATTCAACAATCTCTGTCTTGAAAACATTGTCTAATTTGACGCCAATTCTTTTCTTCAAAGGGACTTTAACATCACGGCCTAACTCTTTAAAGAAGGTATCCGCATCACAGTTAACGTTCTTGGCCAACGCAGTCAGCACACCATCTCCAACGATGTTCGTGTTGCTCTCCGCAGGTATGTCTACTTCAATATCATACTTTTTAGTTAGAGTTCTGATATATCGCGTAAAGATCTCCAGCAGTTCCTCGTTGTTAAAGTATTCAATGGCTGCCTTTCCTTTGCTGGTGAATTTCATGGTAATCTTCAATAGCTTATCCCCTTTTCTCTTCCCCATTGGTAATGTATGCTCTGATTCAAATTAAAATAGATGGCTGTAAGAAAGGGCAACAGATTCATTTCTTTCAGTACGATCCTATCTCTAATCATAACACATCAGGACAAGGGATGGTAAAGGGTTCGCTCAGAGAAGATTTTATCCAAATATTACATGAGCTTTTCCCCGTCCAAATTCTTCGGCTTGCTTGCCATTTAGAAAGGAAATTTAAGAACAACCACCAATAAGATTATTATTCCAACAATCACCGATATTAATCCCCGTTTATCTTTTCTTCTTCTATAAAAATGTGCCCCATTAAATATCACCGCACCACACATCGTTACCATTGACCATGTACGCATGGCTTGATCAGCGGGATTATAATCATTAATTAATAAAGGCAAAATCAGGGCAATAGTTGCTAATGAAAACAGAATGCCGAGAATTCTAAAAAAGTACTTCACACATCGTCCTCCCTCCATACCATTAGAACCCCCACCTTAAAGTATATTAAACTTGGGACTTTATGTAAATCTAATTTCAAAATACGGAGACTGGGAGATACAATACTAACAAAGCGATCACGGTTCTATGGAGCCTCTCTCCCGCTGTGCATAGACTGTTTTGGCACTGGTCATAATAGGAAAGAAATGCGCACCGGAGAGAAGGTTCTATTCATGCAGCGAAATCCATCACCCAGCTCCTATCGTCAAAATGATGCGCAGACTCTGCCGGAGGATGACCAACTCCTGATTCATAAAGAGGTTAGGCCGAATACGCAGCGCATCCGTCAAGACATGGGAGAAAGCGATGACTTAATTATTCGCCAGGTTTTTTACGAGAATACGGACAAGGCGGCTGCAGCAATCATTTATGTGGATGGCATGTCGGACGCAAACATTATTAATCAGTTCATAACCGATGTATTAATTGCGAACATGAAAAGGCTGAGCCATCATCACCATGAGGAGATGGTAGTAACAGACGATGACCCTGTCTTGCTTGCCAAAGAGCTTCTAATTGGTGTGGGTTCGATTCAAACCATCACAGAGTTCAGTTACTTATATAAAAAACTGCTATCTGGTGAAGCTATTATTATACTGGATGGCTCCGCTCAAGCCTACTCCGCCGATGTCCGGCAGTGGAAAGGCCGTGAAATCGGCGAGTCCACCAATCAGACCTCCATACGTGGGCCGAGAGAGAGCTTCAACGAGACGCTTCGTACCAATACTTCATTGGTCCGTAGAAGAATCAAAGATCCCCGTCTTTGGCTTGAGACTTATTCCATTGGTTCTATCACCAAAACAGATGTAACGATGATGTTTATCAACGGCATTGCCAAGCCATCGATCGTAGATACGGTCAGATCACGCTTGCAATCCATTAATATCGACAGTATTCTCGACAGCGGATATATCGAGGAACTCATAGAAGATGGCAAGTACTCGCTGTTTCCCACCGTTTACAATACAGAGCTGCCTGATAGCGTCGCCTCGCAGCTACTGGAAGGTAAGGTAGCCATTCTGGTGGACGGAACACCCAACGCACTGCTTGTCCCTACACAAATGATTACTTTTTTTCAATCTACAGAAGATTACTACCAGCGCTCGGTTTATGCGAGCTTGCTTCGGGTTTTGCGTTTCATCGGTTTTTTCATATCCTTGCTCTTCCCTTCCCTGTATATCGCTATTACGACTTTTCACCGCGACATGCTCCCAGCTCCCCTACTCATCAGTTTGGCTGCGCAGCGGGAGGCCGTGCCATTTCCGGCGTTTGTTGAAGCTTTTTTGATGGAAGTGACCTTTGAAATCCTGCGTGAAGCCGGTCTCCGCATGCCTAAGGCAACCGGACAAGCGGTATCCGTAGTAGGTACCCTGGTCATCGGTCAAGCCGCTGTAGAAGCGGGTATTGTCTCTGCTGCTATGGTTATTGTCGTTGCAATTACGGCGATCTCCACATTCACGGTTCCTGCATACAGCATGTCGATTCCGATCCGAATTTTGCGATTTCTTTTCATGATTTTAGCCGCCAGCTTTGGTCTTCTTGGTATATTTATGGCCATCTTCGTACTGCTGCTTCACCTTTGCGCGCTTCGTTCCTTCGGGGAGCCTTATTTATCCCCCATTGCTCCCTACCGGGACAACGAAATGCAGGATTCATTGCTGCGGATGCCTAGATGGCTGATGTTCAGACGATCGGATACTTCAACGGATAGCGGCAAGGAAAGGCTGCGTAAACATGGATAGATACAAAGGTACCCTTATAAAAATAATAATCATCATGCTTTGCTTTCTCTCGCTCACCGGTTGCTGGAGCCGACGCGAGCTGAATGAACTGCTGATTGTGCTTGGCATCGGGATCGATTGGCAAGATGGAGAATATCTCGTCTCCTTCCAGGTGGTCAACCCAAGTGAAATCTCTGCGCAAAATAAGAGCGGGGATCGTCCGCCAACCACTTTGTATCAAGGCCGGGGTAAAACCATGCTGGATGCTGCCCGTTTTTTAACGGCTGAGGCGCCGCGCAAAGTTTATATGGGACATCTGCAGTTTTATGTCATCGGTGAGGAGCTTGCCAAGAAAGGCATCAGTGATTTCATAGATAATGCGCTTCGCGACAATGAACATCGGATGGATTTCAATGTGGTTGTTGCACGGGGAACCAAAGCCGAAGATATTCTAAAGATTTATACGCCACTTGAAAAACTGCCCACATACAGTATGCTTCATTCCTTGGAAACATCGGAGAAAAACTGGGCGCCCACGGTATCCATTACAATGGATCAGGTGCTCAAACGCTTATCCAGTGACGGCGTAGATTTGGCGTTGACCGGGATCCGGCTGATCGGCAGTCTGGAGCAGGCGGAACATAAAAGTAACGTCGAAACGTTTCTCCCTAGCAGCCGCTTCCGATACAACGGGATTGCCGCGTTCAAAGGGGACAAGCTGGTGGGTTGGCTGAACGAACAGGAGAGCAAGGGCTACACCGATATATCGAATAAATTAGAGAGCACTTCTATCGAAGTTCCATGCGGCAAGGGAACCTCTTATACAGGAATTGAAGTTTCCTCCTCGGAATCGAAAGTAGAGTCCAAAATTGTTGGGGATATCCCCGAGATGATCATCTCTATTCGTTCTGAAGGAAGTGTGAATCAACGATCATGCCGCGAGATCAATTTAATGAACCCAGCTACCATCACACAATTGCAGAAACAGACGGTAGAAATTATACGAAGCAATGCCGTGGCAGCTGTCAAACGCTCAAAAACGATGAAATCTGATTATCTGGGCTTCGGTGAATTGATCGCTCAGAACCATCCTCATTACTGGGATACAATCAAAGATCGCTGGACTGAAGAATATTTAGCGAAAACCAAGATTTCTTACAAAATCCAAATGTTAATACGTAAAACGGGTACAACGGGCAATACAACCTTAAATCCATAGAGGGAGTTAGAGCATGAACATCGCTTCAGTTATTGGCGTGCTGGCATTGGCGGCAGCGGCCTTTGGGCTGGAAATGCCCGGACTGCTGCAAAGGAAGAGGAAGAAGGAAATTGTAGTGTTCCTTGGACTGCTGCTGATCGGCACCTCACTATATATAGCCCTGGTATTAAATGCCCCCCTCCCTAATCTGCTCATGCTTATCAAAATCCGCTTCTCGTAGCAGTTCTATGAAGGGATACGGGAGAAAGGAAACACATGCACACAAATGCTACGGACAAAATATCTGCACGACAATTCACCATACTGATCATCCTAGGAATCATCGGGGATTCCATTCTAGTGCTACCGACCATGATCGCCTCTTTCGCTAAACAGGATTCCTGGATTTCAATGATTGTGGCTGGCATCTTGGGTCTGGTCGTCGGCTGTTTATTCGCAGGAATTGCCAATCGGCTTAAAGGGAAAAGTCTTATAGGGGCAGTTCAAAGCAAGCTGGGGATCGTTACGGGTGGTGTAATTACACTGCTGCTATTGTTCCAATTTTTCATGTGTTCTCTGACCCTCATGAGTGAAATGAGCCAGTTCATGACTACGCAGATGATGCCGGAAACGCCTATCAATGCGATACTTGTATTGTTTGTAGCCGTTGTTATCATTGCCTACCGTTACGGAATAGAGGCGTTTGCCCGCATGGGAGAACTCCTCTTTCCCGTTTTTTTAGTGTTGTTCCTCTGCCTGGTTCTTTTTCTGATCCCACAAATTGAAATCACCAATGTGAAACCCATATTGGCTCATGGCCTGGGGCCGTCTTTTAAAGGGATGTTCCCCGCCTTCACCCAAGCTTTTACGGAAGTGGTGTTTATTCTTATGCTGGTACAGCATGTGAGTAGCAAGACCAAGCTGACCAAGCCCATTCTGACTGGCTATGCCGTCGGAGGATTTATTCTGCTCATTGTGGTGACACTTTGCGTGCTGGTGCTGGGTCCCGCGCTTATGGAAACCAAGTATTATCCCGCCTTTGTGCTGGCCCAAAAAATAACTATCGGCAAATTCCTGGAGCGCCTTGAGGTGATTCTCACCTTTTTATGGATTATCACCGTCTACTACAAAACCACCATGATCTTCTACGCCCTAACCACCGGGTTAGCTCAGTTCCTTCGCCTAAAAGAAAGCCGTATGCTTACGATCCCGCTCGGTATTATATTAATCGTATGCACCATCACCAGCACGCCAAACATCACCGTGTACAACCAAATTCTGCTCTTTTACTATCCTTGGTTCGATCTCATTTTCTGCCTCGTTTTACCGCTGTTGTGCTTTGTGATCCTACTTGTCCCAGGGAAACGGAAGAAAAGTCCGACTACAGAAGACGAGCCCAATGAGACAGATAGAAATACAGCATAGGTAGTTCTGGTTTTTGAATTCTGCCCAGCTAACCAGGTATAATCTGGTAGAGGAAGTCTTTGGATCTGCAAGAAAAAAGTAAAAGGAGCTGTGTAATTCGTGTCGATAAAATCACTACAAATACAGCGTAATGAAACCAAACTTGTGGGATATGCCGCAACAGCATCATTAAATCAAGATTTGGAAAATGAAGTTGTCGTACATCTACGCGAAGCATTGATAGCTAGACGTCATGAAATTGCCAACCAATTAGACGATGCTGGCGTCTACCTGGTACAAGTGTATCCGGACGCTGAATGGACACCAGATGTACCTTTCGAAAGCATCGTTGCTGTAGCAGTCAGTGAATTCTCCACATTGAACGATGGATTCATTAGTCATGCCCTACCGGCTGGAACCTACACGAAGATCACCCACACAGGACCCGAATCGCAAATCGGCGAAACGTATGATGCCATCCATGAGGCGGGTGTCGGTGGTGACCGGATGTTTGACTTTGAATACTGGGCAGACATGAGTTTACCGGAACATGAAGAGAGTGTTATTGAGATTTATTTGCCGTTGGGGGATTGAGTGGCGGGTGTTGTGAAGATGGTTATAACTTGGGGGGTAAAGCAAAGATGCGATTCTCGGAGTGAGAGGATCGCTTCTTTGTGTGACACTTTTCTTGGTTAGCAGTTCGCCTGGAGATCTAATTAAGGATTCGAAAATTACTTGAAATTAATTGAGGTATTTATCCATTTCCTCATAATAATATATCTGTTTTTTCGTTAGAGTTATTTTCTTCCTAAGATTGTCTTGATATTCTTTTGAAGACTTTTGTAGCCTCTTATTTTCAGAATCTATCCTATCAACCTGCTTTTTTAGTTCAGCTATTTGTTTTTGTAAGTAGCGTATAGAATCTAATTTTTGAGCCTCCGTTTTTTCTACAGTTTTTTGGCTTGTTGCTGCATCAACCGTCACAGTTTGTGGTGACAACAAAGATGCAATGATTACTAGAGAAATAAAAACTTTCTTCATAATACAACCCCTTATTTAAATGTAGGAAAATTGTACCATACAATTAGTGAGGATAATAGTCGCTCGAATAGTAATTCAATTATGGGATTAGAGTGGAGAGTGACCGTCTACAAAATAATCAATCGACACTTGTTGCAATTTCGGCTTTTCCTGACGGCATCTTTCCGTTAAACTTGTTCTGGATGGCGCCAATCCTTACTCCTGAACAGGCAATCCCAGCAGTTTAGCAGCATTTTCATAAAAAAACTTCTGTTGTACGCCTTCATCCCAATTCCAATTCTTCACTTTATCTAGTGTGAACTCATACGGAACATTGGGATAATTACTTCCATACAGGATCTGGTTCGATAAATGGAAATTCGCAGCTTCCAGATACTTTTCACCGTCTGGGAATCGAACAAACAAGTCGGGCAAGATATAAATATTACGAAGGTAAGAAGCGGTGCCGATCGCTTCATTTACGAATGGCCAAGCTCCGTGGTTGATAATAAAGTTTAAATCCGGGAACGCTTGGGCAGCTCTAACCAGTTGGCTTGGCCTAGCGAAATCATAGTTCTGCCGCGGTCCGGTTATACCCAGATAAATACTCAATGTCAGCGCAAGCGGCAACTTATGCTTTGCGCAGGCTATGAATATAGGGTCCCACGCAGAATCGCCCACGGGTAAATGAGGCAGCAACACGGATGCGTTGAGAGCCACCCCGCGGAACAGCCCTGTAGCGGCGTAGGTTTCAATCGTTCTTACCGCTTCGTCGACGTTGGGAGTATCTACACCAATAAAGCCAATGAAGCGTGTGGACAGAGGACTTTTCAGAAAATCTGCAAGCTCCTCATTTGAGGAACCCGGCTCATTGCCACGTCCCATAATGACCGCGTAATCTATGCCGTGAAAGTCGAGTTCACCAATCACCTCGTCAAGCGTGTTTGACGGTACTGAGACGACGTTGCGCAGCTTGCTACTGTCTCTGACAACATCTTTCCCGTCCGCAAACAGCTTCTCCCATTTGGGAATCGGCGCTTTCATACGAAAATCAATGATCATAGTTGTTAACCCTCCGTCCTTTTCCTAAGTTTGTTATGCTGATGTTTGCTGCGGATCTAACGTTTTGGCGGTCTTGGCATCCTCAATTACCGGGCAGCATATCGAGTTCGTATTTCCTGCGTTGATCAACCCACTTTTTCACAAGATTTACACTACTGATCTATGAAAGACTTGAACATATTCACATGTGATTAGTTTGATTATTTACATACTTAACTCTAACATCGTGCTAGTTGAAGCGTCTAATAGAGTTTCTTTATTTTTCTATTTAAATTACTTGAGCACAGCGTTATTACAATCATTTAAATGCACTTTCAGTAGAAAACTGCTATAAAACAACTTCATTTACACTTCTCATTACAATGTACTTTCTATTAAATCAATAACAGAAGAATCTATAGCATCATCGAACTTTCTTGCAAATAAAACGTCTGAACTATAAATACTAATTATGTCCTTCATTGTCAGTTCAGCCGCACTGGAAAATCCAGTCTCTTTTCTTTCATAAACAATATACCTCAAGTTATTATTAACAACTGTTCCCACAAATTCATTTGAATTCATAATTAATGTTGGGAAAAATGTTTCATCTGGTATTAATACAAATTTAAAATAATCCTGCATTTCAAAGGAGAGTGAAGATGCTATCACATATTCAGCGAATTCCCTTGTTATCATCTTCCATTGAGATCCCCTATAAGCTTTAATACCGCTATCAAAATAAGACTCAAAAGGATTTCTTTCTCCTAATCGTTTTAAATATCCACAGTCTTCAATAAAGTAACCATTAAAGTGAATTCTTCTGTCTGATTCTGAGGCTATTTCAAGATTAATAAAATTTTTATTTGGATTTTCTTTTAGGAAGTTTTTTACCTTATCCTGATTAACAAGTGGCATATCTTGACCACTTAGATTAATAAAATGTGTCCAATCTGAACTCCAATATAGTAATTCTTTAATCGCGTCTAATTCAACTTGAACCATTGACCAGGAAGCATATGTAATATGACGAGATGGCATAATTCGAATATTATCATAATTTTTTGAAATTTGATGCGCGAATTCGATCAAATCTTTAGCTTTTAAGTCAACGTGTATTAAATATAAATTATTAGGATCATAGATAGCGGACAATAAACGTTGTAACATTGTTGGTTTCTGGTGAGCTAATATAAAATATGCAATCATTGGTTCACATCTCTTCCTCTTTGATTAAATAGCCATTTCAACAATATAGGATTATTTCACTACATCAAATAGTACATGAGTATCTATAATTTAGTCCATAAGAAACAGAAAAGGACTAAGCAATAGCTGCTTAATCCTATATTAGACTTACAATCCCATACTTTTATTCATTTCAATATACATCCTCAATATTTCTTCACGGGTTACATCCATATATGCTGCCTCTGTTACCTTAATATGCCCTACTCGAACTTCTTTCACTTTTTCCACAACATGTTTATTTTATTCATCTAATCCTGTATCTCTTTTCTACAAAAATAAAACCCGATAAACCAAAATGGTTTATCGGGTGAGATGGAGCAAGTTTATCGTCTTTTAAATATTTTCAGTAAACTATCCTAAAATCCCGTACCCCTCACTCCTCCTTACCCTTTCAAGAAACCTTATGCTCAATCCGCAGCTTATCAGCTACCATGGCAATAAATTCCGAGTTAGTGGGCTTGGATTTGGAGATATTAATCGTGTAGCCGAACAAGTGGCTGATGCTGTCAATGTTGCCACGGGTCCAGGCCACTTCAATGGCGTGGCGGATGGCGCGTTCAACGCGGGAAGGTGTCGTTTTGAATTTTTCAGCGATGGCCGGGTACAGCGTTTTGGTGATAGCACCCAGAATTTCGATGTTATTGTACACCATGGTGATCGCCTCACGCAGGTACTGATATCCCTTGATATGGGCCGGTACGCCAATCTCATGGATAATGGAGGTGATGTTGGCGTCCAGGTTCTTGCCTTTGGACAATGGCACCACATTAGATCTTGAAGCCGTGAAGCCCATCATGCCGGAAGAGGAAGAGGTTATATTGGATTGTACTCCCACCAACTGACGTACCCGGTTCGCAAGAACTTCCATATCGAACGGTTTCAAAATATAATAAGATGCCCCCAGTTGCACAGCTCTTTGAGTAATGTTCTCCTGCCCAAAAGCCGTCAGCATAATGATCTTGGGCTGCGGATTCAGGTCCATTTCGCGCAGACGCTCAAGTACACCCAGACCGTCCAAATGAGGCATAATGATATCAAGAATAAGGACATCGGGAACTTTACGTGTTTCGCTAAGCATATGCAACACTTCTTCCCCATTGTACGCGATGCCCGTTACAGTCATGTCTTCCTGTTCTGTAATGTATTCGGCTAGCAAGTTCGTAAATTCCCGGTTATCATCGGCCAACAATACTTCAATATTCTGCACTGGCTGCTTCCTCCTTATTTATACCTGCTATTCGAAAATAATAATATCATCTTCTCTCCCTTAAGTTTTCGACATCTGGATTGAATTTCCTTCTGTCGAAAATTATTTTTCTTTATTTTTTTTCGGGGTTAGATTATAATTGAATATTTTATTGCAAGGTTCGATGTAGTTCGGTCAGCTTCGACAAAAAAATCTTAAGGCTAGATGGCCTTAAGATATTGTGGGAAGCTATTTTGTTGGCTGGCTACTCCAGAGTCCCTAAGCATCCATTCGATAAAGCAGCCGTAGCCGGATTTAGGATCGTTCACGAATACGTGAGTGACTGCGCCGATCAGACGGCCTTTCTGCACAATAGGGCTACCGCTCATCCCTTGTACAATCCCCCCGGTCTTATCGAGCAGACGCGGATCGGTAATCCGCAGAATCAAACCTTTTGTGGCTGGAACCTGCTGCTTAGCTACATGAATGATCTCTACATCAAAACGCTCCACCTGCTGGCCATCTACAACGGTCAGGATCTGCGCCGGTCCTTCTTTCACATCATTGCTAAGTGCAATCGGAATCGGCTCTTTGTAGAGGCTGTGTTCCGGGTTACGGTCCATTTTGCCGAAGATGCCAAAATCCGTATTGCTCTCCACATTTCCTAGAACCTGGCTTTCCTTAAGAAAATGAGCTCTTTTCTCACCGGGATCGCCGTCCTGGCTCTTGGATATCGAGGTTACACTGGACTGCACTATGTGACCGCTGCCAACAACAATGGGTGTTCCTGTGTTCATATCGGTGATGACATGCCCGAGCGCACCATACACCCCTTGCTGCGGAGCATAAAAGGTCAAGGTACCTACCCCTGCTGCTGAATCCCGGATGTAAAGTCCAAGGCGCCATACCTTGTCATTGCGGTCGTAGGCGGGCTTAAGCTTGGCGGTATGCTCCTTGCCACCCCGTTTAAACACAATGTTGAGGAATTCGCCTGCTTTACCGGCACGCTCCACAAGTTTGGCTACCTTGGACACTTCATCCAGCTTCACACCGTCAATCGAGGTCATCAGATCCCCGGGCAGCAGCCCGCTGTTCTCGCCAGGTGAAATCTTGGAGGCTTGTTCAGTCTGGACCATGTGATGCCCGACAACCAGCACGCCTGCAGATTTCACCTTCACACCAATCGTCTGTCCCCCCGGAATAACCTTCAGCTCCGGATCAATCCCCTTCTGCACCATCTCGGCCTGGTTAGGCTCACGCTCTGGTGAAGAGGCAAAGCTTGTGACGGGTCCCGTTATGCCTGATAAACTGAGAAAGAAGGCAAATAAAAGGCCGGGCATTAACTTCCTGAGGTTCGGCTTCAATGGCTGTCACGCTCCCTTTTGCTTCTTTCGCTTGACGAAAAAGGTGGTCGCCAATTGCGTACCTATAAGATAACCTTGCCCCCAGGCTTTTATTACTGTCAATCATTGTCCCGCTTACCCCTGTGTAGCCTTGCTGGCTCCCGCCAGATTAAGCATTTCCTGCGCATGATGCAGCGTCTTTTCGGTAATTTCCACGCCACCCAGCATCCGGGCTAGCTCCTTCACACGTCCATCCTCTGTCAAGGCTTCCACCTCGGTCATGGTTCGTTCATCCTCCACCTTCTTACGAATCAGATACTGATGATCGGCCATGCAGGCGACCTGCGGCAAGTGAGTAATGGAGAACACTTGGCAAGAAGAAGACAGCTTAAACAGCTTGTCCGCTATGGACTGTGCTGCACGGCCGCTGACACCGGTATCCACCTCGTCAAAGATCAATACAGGAATGGCGTCGGTCCGGGCAAAAATACTCTTCATCGCCAGCATAATACGCGACAGCTCACCGCCAGAGGCGATTTTACCCAGCGGACGCAGTGGCTCTCCGGGGTTTGGAGAGATCATGAACTCCGCGCTGTCGATCCCCTGTCTTGTTAAACGAATACGCTGGCCTTGATATTCAATGCCACGTGGGTCCACCAGCGCCTCCAATCTGACCTTGAGCGAGGTACGTTCCATCTGAAGATCCTTCAGTTCGCCTTCCACCTGGGTTGCCAGATCGTCCGCACAGATCCGTCGTGCCTCGGTTAGTTCAACAGCAGCATCCATTAAGACTGCAAGCAGCTCATCGCGCTTCGTAGTCAATTTCTCAAGATACTCGTCTTTATTCTCCAATAAATCGGTTTCCCGGTGAATTTGTTCATAATAAGCCAGAATCTGCTCCACACTGTCCCCATACTTGCGGCGCAAGCCGGTAATCAGGTCCAGCCGGTTCTCGATATCCTCCAGCCGCTGCGGGTTGAATTCGATATCTTCACGGTAGTCGCGAAGCTGAAACGCCGCATCCTCCAATTGATAATAGGAAGACTGCAGTTGCTCCAGAATACTCTTCAGACCTTTTTCATCATAACGAACGGCATCTTCCAGCCTTGAAATGACTTTTCCAATCGATTCCAGTCCCTGACGATCATACAGCAGTTCGTATGCACCCGATACGGAATCCATCATTTTCTCACTGTGGGATAGTTTGACCCTTTCTTCGGAAAGTAATTCATCTTCTCCCGGTTTTAAGGCTGCCGAAGAAATCTCCTCCAGTTGAAAACGATACAAGTCCAACATCTGGTATGCCTTTTGACTGGATTCCTGTAATTCGCGTAGTTCTCTCTCCACCTTAGCAAAAGCGGTATACCGCTCCTGATACACCGCTTTAAGCGGCCCAATAATCGCATCGCCGTAAGTATCCAGCAGTCCGAGATGGCGTTCCGCCTTCAGCAGATTCTGATGCTCGTGCTGGCCGTGGATGTTGACCAGTTGTTCCCCGATTTCCCGCAGCATGCTGAGATTCACCATCTGTCCATTTACGCGTGAAGTACTCTTGCCCTGCAAAGTGATCTCACGTCGGATGATGAGGTGCTCCTCCTTCTGTGCCGCGATGCCCAGTCTCTCCAGAGTTTCCCACACTGGATGACTGTTCGGCAGGCTGAACAGGGCTTCCATCTCGGCCTTCTCACAGCCGTAACGAATGGAATCACCGGACCCGCGTCCGCCGGCAATCAGCCCCAGCGCATCAATGATAATGGATTTACCTGCACCGGTCTCACCGGTGAGCACATGAAATCCAGGAAAAAAATGAACATCCACCGCCTCCACGACGGCCAAATTGCGGATTGATAACGTTTCTAACACGAAAAGAAACACCTCCGAAAAGTCATGCCATTGGCTGTTGATTAATGCTTTACGATTACGAAATATAACCCATAATCTGCGAAATCACCGTTTTGCTATCTTCGGGCTGGCGGCAAATAATAAGGATGGTGTCATCTCCGGAAATGGTTCCCATAATCTGCGGCCAATCAATATTGTCAATCAAAGCAGCGACGGAATTTGCCGTACCCGGCAGACATTTCATTACAACCAGATTACCGGAAAAATCAATCTGCACGAAATTGTCCACCAATACACGCTTGAGCTTCTGAACCGGATTGTAACGCTGGTCTGTTGGAAGTGAATATTTATATCTGCCGTCATCCATCGGTACCTTGATTAGCAGGAGCTCCTTGATATCACGAGACACTGTAGCCTGGGTTACCTGAAAACCGGAATCCCGCAGTGCTTCAACTAGCTCATCCTGTGTTTCTATTTCTTTTTGCGTAATAATCTCGCGAATCTTGATATGTCGTTGTCCCTTCATTGTTGCCTCCCGTATTTTAAAAAAATTAAGCTTAATTGGATTCACCATCGTCTTTACCGAGCTCAATCACATGGATTGCCGCAGCCGCCATATTGACATACAGCACACCGCTGCATTCGGGGTAGATCAGCAGATAAGGCAGCAAATAATCACGCAGCCCGCTGCCGGTGAAATCCAGCGGCTTGCGGGGGCGGGCAAGAATCACCATATAGAAGGACCCGTCCTCTTTGGCAGCAACATAATCTATGAATATCCTACTGTACATCGCCGCTCCATTGACCCGAAATGACAGAGGAATCTTCAATTTGCCACCAATCACCTCGTACCCAGCCTCTTCCAGAACATCGATAGCCGGGTGCGGGAGAATATCCTTATTTATCGGAATCTTATCTTTTATTAATGAACGCGGAGATCCCTCCAGCCATATATACAATCTGTATAACAAGCCAATGGCAACCGCGATCCCAATCACCGTCATGACGATCTTGTCAGAGCTACCTGCCATTATCAATCACCTCGGAGATTTATTCGTGCGAACCCCCGCAAAATCCTCCCCAATGACAAAAGAAACTCACCGCCGTGAGTTTCCATGAGTTGTATTGACGCTAAATGTGGCGTTAGCCTCCTTAATGACCTTATCGGCCAACCCAGCAAAGTTGACAGCCGCAGACGAAGCTTCCGCACGATCAGAGTGCTCTTCGGTTTCAACTACCGCAGACTCTTCAACCGGCTCAAGCCGCCAATGAGCCAGGAACTCCACATTACCCTCACCACCAGTAATCGGTGAGAAGGTCAGGTTCTGAAGACTGTAGCCGAGCCCGGCCGCCATCGAAAGCACATTGACCAGCACTTCCTTATGTACAGCAGGTTCACGTACTACGCCTGACTTCCCAACCTTCTCCCGGCCCGCTTCAAACTGCGGCTTGATCAGCGCGGCAATATCTGCCGGACGCTTCAGCAGCGCCATCAGTGGCGGCAGAATAATTTTGAGGGAAATGAATGATACATCAATGCTGGCAAAATCGGGCACAGGCCCCTTAAGGTCCGGCGGGGTCATATAACGGAAGTTGGTCCGCTCCATGACACTCACCCGTTCATCGTTGCGCAGCGACCAGTCTAACTGGTTGTAGCCGACATCAATAGCATAGACATGACTGGCGCCATTCTGCAACGCACAGTCCGTAAATCCGCCGGTAGAAGAGCCAATGTCAAGCATATTCCGTCCGGTAAGATCGATCCCAAAGGTACGGAGCGCTTTCTCCAGTTTCAATCCACCTCTACTAACATATGGATGAACAGCGCCTTTGACTTTCAAGACGGATTCGCGTGGCACCTTCATGCCCGGTTTCTCGATCCGCTCTTCATCCGCGAGAATTAGGCCAGCCATAATGGCGGCCTTGGCTTTTTCACGACTTTCAAAATACCCCTGCTCCACGAGCAGTACATCTATCCGTTCTTTACGGTGTTCCATGGTCATCTCCAATTGTTCAAAGGATGCAATTACAGCTTCTGGTCTTCTCAGGAAGACGAAGTGCTCTTATATGAAAAGGCGCGCAGAGCGATCATCGACTTGATACGTTTGCACAGTGCTTCAACGGTAAGACCCGCCACTTGACGCTGCTCCTTGATCGAGCCATGCTCCACGAAGATATCCGGCACGCCCATTGGATGAACCCTGACATCGTAGAGCTCATGCTCCGCGTAGAATTCCAGCACAGCGCTGCCCAAGCTGCCGGCTTGACTTGCTTCTTCCAGTACAACCATGCTGGTTCCGGCATGAGCAAGGTCCAGAAGCATTGAGTTATCCATCGGTTTTAAGAAACGTGCATTGACCACGCCGACTTGAATACCTTCACGCTTCAGCAGCTCCGCTGCTTCCTCTGCAAGCTGAACCATTGGTCCACAGGCCACAACCGCGTATTCATCGCCCGGACGTACCCGTTCCCAGGTACCAATCGGTATGGTGTGCAGCTCTTCGTCAAGCGGAACACCTGTGCCATTAATTCGTGGATAACGATAAGCAATGGGGCCATCATTATAATCTATCGCCGTCTTCATCATATGACGCAGTTCATTCTCATCCTTCGGCATCATCAGCACGATGTTCGGGATATGGCGCATAAAGGCAATATCGTATACCCCTTGATGCGTCTCTCCATCGGCACCGACAAATCCGGCCCGGTCAATCGCGAACATGACATTAGCATTATGACGGCAAATATCATGCACAATCTGGTCATAGGCCCGCTGCATAAAGGTGGAGTAGACCGCGAATACCGGCTTCATGCCCTCCATCGCCAATGCGGCGCAAAGAGTAGCGGCATGTTGCTCAGCAATACCGACATCAATCATTCGGTCCGGGAATTCCTTGGCGAACGGGAACAGTCCCGACCCGCCTGGCATTGCAGGTGTAACAGCAATCAGACGCTTATCCTCACGGCCCAGCTCGATCAGCGTTTTGCCAAATACTTCGGTGTACATCGGATTTCCGACCGCTTTAAGCACCTGGCCGGATTCGATTTTGTAAGGGGAAATCCCGTGCCACTTATAAGAATCGACTTCCGCCGGCTTATAACCCTTACCTTTCGTTGTCAGCACATGCACAAGCACAGGACCGTTCACATTGTCGGCCTGATGGAAGGTTTCGATCACTTTCTCCAGATCGTGGCCATCTACAGGTCCAAGATACGTAAAGCCCAGCTCTTCAAAAAGAACACCGGGAACCATCATATATTTAAGGCTGTCTTTCACCCACTCCGCCGTTTTGGCGAGGCGATCCCCGATCGCGGGGATTTTCTTGAGCAGTCCTTCAACTTCGTCTTTGGCGCGCAAATAGTGACGGTCTGAACGAATCTTACTCAAATAATTGTGCATAGCCCCTACATTCGGTGCGATGGACATTTCATTGTCGTTCAGAATTACCATCAGTTTACGCTTCTCGTGTCCAATATGATTAAGCGCTTCGAATGCCATACCACCCGTCAAAGCACCGTCGCCGATCACTGCAATAACCTTGTTGTCTTCGCCCTTCAAATCCCGGGCCATCGCCATGCCCATAGCTGCTGATAACGAGGTGCTGCTATGTCCGGCTTCCCAGACATCATGCACACTTTCAGAACGCTTGACGAAACCGCAGAGCCCCTCGTGCTTACGCAGGGAATCAAAGCGGTCCTTGCGTCCGGTCAATATTTTGTGAACGTATGCCTGATGCCCAACGTCGTATATCATTTTGTCCCAGGGACTGTCATAGCAGTAATGCAGGGCCAGCGTGAGCTCCACGACTCCCAAGTTAGATGCAAGATGCCCTCCGGTTACAGACAGCTTTTCAATCAGGAAATGACGAATCTCCTCCGCAAGAACACCGAGTTCTTCGATTGATAGCATTTTCAACTGCGCAGGCTCATTTATTTGTGGAAGCAGCACGTGTATTCCCCGCTTTCCTAGTTGTTGTAAAATATAAATCCCATTATAACACAAACGAAACGGCTGTCGAAGTACAGCCGTTTCCGTATTTGATTCTAATGATCCCGTTTCATGAGATAATCCGCGATCTCCAGCAGCCGACTAACGTCGGTGAAACCGCCGTCCAGCACGGCTTTTCGGGCTGCCAGCGTCAATCGTTCCACCTCGGATTTCGAAGCCTCAATTCCGATAAAAAACGGATAGGTGACTTTTTGCTGCTGGATGTCACTGCCTGTTTTTTTACCAAGCTTGCCTTCATCGCCGATCAGATCCAGAATATCGTCCTGAACCTGGAAGGCCAGTCCAATATTTGTGCCGAACTCCCGTAGGGCAGCCAACTGCTGCTCATTCGCCCCCGCGATCCGTCCTCCTGCTAGGAGCGAGAAGATAAACAGATCGCCGGTCTTGTGTTCATGGATGTAGCGAAGCTGCTCCAGACTGGTCAAGCCCTGTTCGCCTTCCATGTCGGCGACTTGACCGCCGACCATTCCGCGCGGACCAGCCATTTCAGCCAGTTCCTCCACGATAGCAAGCGAGCTCTCCGCCGGAATGCCATGGCGCCGTGTGGCTTGTACAATGCTGTAGAACGCATGGGTCAGTAGCGCGTCTCCAGCCAAAATGGCTGTCGCTTCGCCGAACACTTTGTGATTCGTTAACTTGCCGCGCCGGTAATCATCATTGTCCATGGCTGGCAGGTCATCATGCACCAGCGAATACGTATGTACCATTTCGATGGCTCCGGCTACAGGCAGCGCAGCAGCCCGTGACCCACCCAGTGCTTCACAAGCTGCGACGACAAGCAGTGGCCGCAGGCGTTTGCCCCCGGCCATTAGCGAATACTGCATCGCCTTGTGCAAGTTATCAGGGACAAACCATGCTTCAGGGAGGGTTGTCTCCAGTTCAGTAGTGACCAGATCATTAACTATCGCAATATAAGACTCAATGGGTTCCCGCAGAGGCTCTCCGGCGGTTCCTTCGGGGCTGCTGTCAAAAGGACTCATCGCCGACCCCTTCCAGACCGCCAAACGGCTTCTTGCGCAGCTCGCCGTCTTCTTCTACTATCATCTCAATCTTGCGTTCTACCTGCTCCAGCTTGTTACCGCACAGCTGGGACAGCTTCATCCCCTGCTGAAATAAATCGATGGCCTTTTCCAGGGGGACATCGCCGTGCTCAAGCTCCCGCACGATTTCCTCCAGACGGTCCATCGCTCCTTCAAAATCCAGTTCCGCTTCCTTTGTCATCGTCTTTGCCATCCTCCTTCATTCCCCATACCTGGCAATTCAATTCACCATCATTCAACTTGACCACCACAAGGTCACCGAGTGCTACATCATTCAGCGACTTGACTAATCGCTGTTGTCCTTCGTCGTAGACGAGGCTGTAGCCTCTCGACATGACTTTGAGCGGGCTTAGCGCGTCGAGGTGGCGCATCTCCGCCACAAAGCTCGAACGCTTGTCCCGCAGCCTTGCCCCTATAGCGCCGATCAGTTCGCGGCGCAAGCCTTCAGCGCGCTGCCTGGCGGCGATCACGCCATCACGCGGATGGAAGCGCTGCAGGCTATGCCGCAGCACCGCTTCACGCTCGCGCGCGCGCCGCAGGCGCGCATCTGCCGCGCTTGCAAGCCGCTGGCGCAGCATGTCGAGCTGCTGCGTATGCTGCAGCAGATACCGGCGCGGGTTGACCAGCACCGGCGACCGCTGCAGCGAAGCCAACCGCTCGCGTCCACGCTGGGCACGCCGCTGCAGCCCCTGGCGCAGCCTGCGCTGCTGCTGGCGAAGCTGCGTCGCCAGCTCGGCGGCATGCGGTACCGCTAGCTCCGCCGCAGCGGTAGGCGTCGCCGCCCGAAGATCGGCGGCGAAGTCGGCAATCGTGAAATCGGTCTCGTGGCCAACGGCCGAGATGACCGGGATGTCCGATGCTGCAATCGCACGGGCAACGATCTCCTCGTTGAACGCCCAGAGCTCCTCCAGAGAGCCTCCGCCGCGACCAACGATCAAGACATCAGCTTCGCCCATAGCGTTCAGCGTTTTGATCGCCTTTACGATGGAGGGCGCAGCGCCCTTGCCCTGCACCGTCACCGGGTACAGCACAACCGCAGCTTGCGGATATCTCCGCTGAAGTGTGATCATAATGTCCCGCACAGCTGCGCCGGTCGGGGAAGTCACGACCCCAATACAACGCGGCAGCCTCGGCAGTGGAGACTTACGTTCCGCCGCGAATAACCCCTCTTGCTCCAGCTTCGCCTTCAGCTGTTCATAAGCAAGATACAGACTCCCAATGCCATCCGGCTGCATATGTGTTGCATAGAACTGGTATTGCCCATCCCGCTCATATACAGTCACATTGCCTCTAGCAATGATCCGAGAGCCTTCCTTCGGCACAAAGGGAAGCCGCTGATTGTGGGACGCGAACATGATCGCCTTGATCCGGCTGCTCTCATCCTTCAGTGTGAAATACATATGTCCGCTGCCGTGATGTGTAAAGTTGGAGATTTCACCACGTATCCATACATCCGACAGAAGATGATCCGAGTCCAGCTTCATGCGGATGTAACGGTTAAGTTCCTTAATGGAATAGACTTGCCGCTCTGCCGCCATGATTTCTACCTACTCCAGTCCGTGACGGCGTTTCGCTGCAATCAGCGTGTTCCCCATCAGCATCGTAATCGTCATAGGGCCCACGCCGCCCGGTACAGGAGTAATATGGCCGGCAACTTCTTTCGCGCTTTCATAGTCCACATCACCGGCAAGTTTGCCAGAATCCAAGCGGTTCATGCCCACATCAATGACGATAGCGCCCGGCTTCACAAAGGATGCATCAATGAAATTAGCACGTCCAATTGCGACTACCAGGATATCCGCCTGACGGCTGAGCTCCGCAATGTTAGCTGTGCGGGAATGACACATAGTAACGGTAGCATTCTCACGTTGCAATAGCAGGGATACCGGCTTACCGACAATATTACTGCGACCGATGACCACAGCATGCTTACCGGAAATCTCTGTTCCTGTACGCTTGATCAACTCTATGACACCAGCAGGTGTACATGGAAGAAGGCTGTCGTCGCCAATAACCAGATTACCCACATTCACCGGATGGAAACCATCAACATCCTTTTCTACAGCAATCGCATCAATAACGGCCTTTTCTTCAATATGTCCCGGCAACGGCAATTGCACCAGAATCCCGTCAATGTCGTCACGTTGATTCAACTGTTCTACCAGTGCCAGCAGCTCTTCCTGCGAAGTCGAAGCATCCAGTCTATGTACTTCGGAATGGAAGCCCAGACTAATGCAGGATTTCTCCTTATTGCGAACATAGACCTGCGAAGCTGGGTCTTCCCCAACAAGTACAACGGCAAGGCCAGGTTTTACCCCACGTTCCAAGAGCCCAGCAACCTCCCGGGCAATGTCGATGCGAATTTCGTCGGATACTTGTTTACCACTGATGATTGCTGCTGTCATGAAAATCTCTCCTCTTTGGTAGGCTTTGGTTGATTTTATATTATAAATTGAACCTGTTTTGGGGCTCAAGTCAAAATCAGAGGTCAACGTTAAAGTTCATTCCTGATTCTACGATAACTCCTACTTCCAGCTTAATTTATTTTAAAAAGTTAATAGCTCTACGCAAAACATGGCGTGCTCTCAAAACTTAGGCTTGCAAAGCGCTGCAAGTGCAGGGTTGTCCCCTGAATCTGAATCTGCCGATACATATAGAGGTAATATTACACCTTAAAAGTTGGGAATTTCGTGTGTAATGTACATTAAGAGCAATAACCGTATCTAATCTAAAAGACTCGCTTCTCTGAAACTAAAATGAACCATTTTAGCATACGATAATGCTCCTAAACCATACATTCACCTGTTTTTTGCTAAATTAAGGAGCACTTCTGCGCTTTTTCCCACAGCTAGTTATTTCTCCATAGCTAGTGACTTTCGCACACCCATGGTCCCCCCACAGCCTCCTCAAGGTTAACTCACTTATTGGAGATGATCCGCTTTGAGCGTGTCCAATTCCTGAATCATCTTACCCAGCACGCCGTTCACGAACTTGCCGGAATCCTCGGTTCCAAAATGCTTGGCCAGATCAATGGCTTCGTTGACGGAGACCTTGGCAGGAACATCGCTTGCGAATACCATTTCAAAAGTCGCCAGACGCAAAATCTGACGGTCTACTCGCGACAGACGGCTCATTTGCCAGCCCTTCAAGTAATATTCCAGCATGTCATCAATTGCTACCTTATGTTCCCAAACACCATTCACATGGTCTACTACATAGTGCTTCAGTTCAATCTCATCGGTAATGACACGCTCTGTCTCATTCTCCTCCGAAGCCTCTTCCAGCAGCATTTCCACCGCCTCTGCACTGTCCACATCATTCATTTCCATTTGGTACAGGCTTTGTACAATAATTTCTCTAGCTAAACGTCTCTTCATGTGTTCCTCCTAAAATCTTGTTTCTCATATCTTTATTTTAAGCCCAAATTCAGCACTTTTTATCCCTATATAAGACGAACTTAAGATCCTAACTTAAGGCTCAGTCGTCATTGCGGTGATGTTTGGACTTCCGGTCGCTGTTGTCCCCAGATTTCTTCTTTATTAACCGCTTTTAGCGGTTGAAATCCGGGAACAAAGGCGAACGCGTTCGCTCCTTCAGTTCCAAACCTCCCCTTCATTCCTTCCCGCTTTTTTGTTGATTTCTTTTATTCGTCTTATATATAGGACACAGATATTATGGCAGCTGCGTCAAAAGCCTTCTCTCCACAAAAAAACCGCGTGATCTTTCTTCCGGGGCAACGAACAACAACAAACCTACAATTCCTGCTTCGGGAGAAAGACTATCGCGGTTCATTTGAAAGGACGCCAGCGTCCAGACAACCACTCCACCAGCTCCTGCCATCTAACCATAGGAGACTGCGCGTGATCGTCCTTCCTTTTGCCAAGCGTATATCCGATGAACACTACCAGTGCAAAGAACAGCATATCCCAAAAACCACTAAACAAATAAATCAAACCGAGAATGACCCCGAAGGAGACTCCGGCGATCCTACCCCCGTGACTTTCCCATACTTCTCTCCAGGACATAGGGGAAACCCACCTCTATTCCACTCGACTTTTGAAGCTTGGAGACTGTGACAGGTTGGCTATATATACGGACACATCCGCAACCGGTATGCCAGTCGTTTCCTGCACGAAATCGTGCACCTGACGCTGAACTTCCGTGGTCAGTAGCGGGAGCGAATGCTCTCCGTCCACGACCGCGCGGATCATAATTTCCAGACCCGCCTGAGAGACGCGAATACGCGACTTCAGATCGCGGATGCCTTTGACCTTGCCGGCAGCCTTGAGGCTGAGGTTCTCAATCGTTTCCATGGAGATCTGGATATCCCCATACTCTGTGCGCTGATCTACCGAAGGCAGCGTTGCCCGGTCACGTCGCATGGAGATGTAGAAGAAACGAATGCTGAGCAAGAACAGGATCACGGAGATCGTGATCGCAACAATGTAGACTGCCGGCCCATCCTTAATTTCCACTGTTCTGGGGATGGCCCCGCTCAAGAGGAGGATGGCTATTGCAGATAATATTCCGATGCTAAGGCTGTAGATGAACAGCAGAAGCCTGTCCAAAATTTTTGCCACGAGTCTCATAACCTCCTTAAATTAGAGTAAACCCTCGACGTTGCTGTCGGGGGTTTATAGAAGAACGGGTGGCTATTATTTCACACGAAGCACGGCTTCGGCATCCTCGTTCTTTTCTACAGTGGCACTCTTGAACTGCACATCATGAATATGAACATTGACTTCCACAACGGTAAGCCCCGTCATGGTCTCGATGGAACGCTTAACATTGCGCTGAATCTCCGCCGCTACTTCAGGAAGCCGGTTGCCGTACTCGATAATTACGGATACATCCACCGCAGCCTCACGTTGTCCAACCTCTACTTTCACACCTTTGGACAAGTTCTTGCGTCCGAGAAGCTCTACAATTCCTCCAGCAAATCCACCGCTCATGCCGGCCACACCTTTAACTTCTACGGTAGCCAAACCTGCGATTACCTCGATGACTTCCGGGGCAATTTGGATTTCACCGATTTCCGTCCGTTCGAATTCCGTCGGCAATGTACTCATCTTAGCCTTCACACCTTTCAACATGTTGTTCATGATTTCAAGCTTAAAGCACGTCTCTTATTAAACATACTATATCATTTGGCGAACTTTATGACAAACAAAGCAAAGTCGTCCTAAACTTCATACTCTTCCAGGAATTTAATATCAAAATTCCCGTCCAAGAACACAGGATGTTCAAGCAGTTTTTGATGGAACGGAATAGTCGTATGAATTCCCTCCACCGCGAACTCGCCCAGGGCACGCTTCATCTTCGCAATAGCTTCTTGACGGGTCGGTGCCCAGACGATCAGCTTCGCAATCATGGAATCATAGAAAGGCGAAATAGTATACCCAGGATAAGCGCCACTATCTACGCGAACACCAAGACCACCCGGTGGCAGATAAAAGCCGATTTTGCCCGGGGAAGGCATGAAATTCTTCTCAGGATCTTCGGCATTGATCCGGCATTCAATGGACCAACCGTTAATGACAATATCCTCTTGCTTGAAGGAAAGCGGATTGCCTTCAGCTACGGAGATCATTTCTTTGATAAGGTCAACACCGGTAACCATTTCTGTAACCGGATGTTCGACTTGAATCCGAGTATTCATTTCCATGAAATAGAAATTACCATCCGGACCTAGTAGAAATTCCAGTGTACCTGCTCCAGAATAGTTCACGGCAAGCGCCGCACGTACGGCCGCATCCCCCATGGCCTCACGAATTTCCGGTGTCAGTACGGCACAAGGCGCTTCCTCCACCAATTTCTGGCGGCGGCGCTGCACAGAACAGTCCCGTTCGCCCAGATGGACTACGTTGCCATGCTTGTCAGCAATAATCTGTATCTCGACATGCTTCATTCCCGTCAGGAACTTCTCCAGATAGACTCCGGCATTGCCGAAAGCTTTCTGTGCTTCCTGCTGGGCTGCAATAATCTGCTTCACCAGAGATTCTTCATCCTCGGCAATCCGGATGCCCTTGCCTCCGCCGCCCGCTGTTGCCTTAACGATGATCGGATACCCGATCTCACGGCCCAGCGTTATCGCTTCTTCTACATCACCCACAAGGCCATCAGAACCCGGGATAACCGGGACTCCGGCCTGCTTCATGGTGTCTTTCGCCACAGCCTTGTCACCCATTCGCGTAATCGCTTCCGGGGAAGGCCCGATAAAGGTAATATTGCAAGACTCGCAAATCTCCGCAAAATCTGCGTTCTCCGCGAGAAATCCGTATCCCGGATGGATAGCATCGCATTCGGTCAACGTGGCAACACTCATAATATTGGTAAAGTTCAGATAGCTGTCCTTGGATAGCATAGGTCCAATGCAGTAGGCCTCATCTGCCAGACGGACATGCAGTGAGTCCCTGTCGGGCTCGGAATAGACCGCTACGGTGGAAATGCCGAGTTCACGACAGGCCCGGATAATGCGGACCGCTATTTCTCCACGGTTGGCAATCAGCACTTTTTGAATGTTCATGCGTTTCCTCCCAAAAGTATTGCGGAGCTTTAAGCTCCGCATGATTTACGGCATATTATTCCGGTTTGACCAAGAACAGTGGCTGGCCGTATTCCACAAGCTGGCCGTTCTCGACCAAGACGGATACGATTTCGCCTTTCACTTCCGCTTCAAGCTCATTCATCAGCTTCATAGCTTCGATAATGCACACTGTTGTCTTGGCATTGACACGGTCGCCGACTGATACGAACGCCGGCGCTTCAGGAGATGCGGCACCATAGAAGGTACCGACCATCGGAGACACGATTGTATGTAATGTACTTTCTGCAGGAGTAGACGGAGTCTGCACCTGAACAGGTGTCTCAATTACAGTTGGCTGCACCGCTGGTTGCTGCGGAACAGGCTGTTGCAGAACAGGCTGCGTCAGAGGGTAGGCATAAGGAACCGCTGTTCCGTCGGCCTCAGGGCGGTCCGGTTTGCGGATAGCCAGTTTCATTCCTTCGCTCTCAATCTCCAGCTCATGTACGGAGGATGTCTGGTCCAGCAATTTGATCAATTCCTTAATTTCGCTTAATTTGAACATAAAATCAGTTCACTCCTTCAGCTTTCTCTCGAAACCGCTCTTCTTCGCGGACAAGATAACTTTAAGTATTATATCATAAACGCTAGAAATGGAAAGAGCCCGGGATAACCCGAGCACTTTCGCTATTTTCTTTGTTTTTTCACATCCGATTATTGCTGAGAGACGTATTGTACACTAACCTTGTCCTGAGTGACGCTAAGTTCCTTCATGACCAGGTCCACAATGCCCACTGCCTGCTTCACATCCAGCTTGTCACTCAGCACAACCACTTTATAGAAATTATTACTGTCTTCCTTGACAATGGCTTCCCCGTATTTTTGCTGAAGCTGCTCTTCGATGTTATTGATTTTGGACTCTTTGTCTTCCAGCGCGTGCAATTGTTCTTGCGCTACGGCATTCTCAGCTGGCGTCTTATCCATATCGTTAATCAGAGCCATAAGATCGCGGTATTGCTTCTGATTATTTTGCTCACGCTCGTATAAATAATTGGTGAAGAGACTGCTTGCCGAGACGCTTTGGGAAGCGACTTCGTCCAGAACATCAGCATCCTTCTTGGCTGGTGTTTTCTCACCTGCTGCTGTGGTTTTCTTATCGGCACTCTTGTCACCGCTACTCTTGCTATCAGCAGTTGTTTTGTTACTGTCAGTTTTTTTATCCCCCGCAACTGTTTTATCGGCTGCCTTGTCTGAAGTTTCAGTGACGGCTGCTGAATTATTACTGTTATCGGTAGCCTTGCTGCTGTCCTCAGTAGTTGCTGCTGTGCTGTCATCTAATGTTGCAGGGTCTTGTGCAGTTTTTTGAGCGGTAGCATCTACATCGCCCGTAACATCACCTTGGGTCACAACTTCATTGACCTCGAAGCCTTTATCAAGAGCATTATTGGCGGAGGTTCCCTTAGCTGCGCCATCCACCTGCATGCTGCCCGCCGTCTCCTTCGGAACTGAAGCACCAGAGTCTTCTGTGAATAAATAATATGCGGATAAGACCACCATCAAGCTGAGCATCGATACTAACCAAATCGTTTGTCTTTTGCCGTTCATTCCTTATTCCTCCTTTTATGCTTTCCTTCTTCTATTCCTGCTTGCGCGGCACTACGGAGATCCTATAGCTTGGTACATTCAGGCCCTTCTGAACTGCCTGTTCAATCAGGCTGCGGACAACCTTGTTCTCTGCCCCTTTGGCTACGACCAGCACACCTCGCACCTGAGGTTTGACCCGTTTGGTTATGATCGGGGTCTGGTCCCCGGACTGGGTGTAGGTTACGATCTCACCGTCTCTTGTGTACTGCGTCGTATGACGCTTTCCCCCGTTGGCATCCGTCTCTTCACTACTCTGCTGAGAGTCCTTTACATCTCTTTGCACGACGATTTCCTCAGTGGAGTCAACGGTGACCATAATATCCACTGTCCCCACGCCGACGATTTTCTCCAGAATTTCCTTCGTGCGGTCCTCCATGGCCTGTTCTATGCTGGAAAAAGAATTACTGACCGCCGGATCAGCCTGCTGGATTGCAGCCTGCGAACTGCCGGAGCTAGGCGGCTCCCGCCCCGTATTCTCGCTGTCGAGCTTCTTCACATTCACAAAAGAATTAAACAGCATGATCGCCGCGCCCAGTAAGCCCAGAATAATCAACCAGCGGAACGTATGGCTCCGCTTTGGGCTTCCCTGTCCGCCCCCGGCCCACTGTTCCAGTTTTTTCAACCAGTTGCCCATCCCTATATCCCTCCTTCATTGTTTGGCGTACTTTCGATTGCTGGTCTCACATCTTCTTGTCGCTTACACTTTGATCTTGTATGTGGATGGCCTCCGGATTGAGATCCCATTTTTGCTTCAGCAGCTCAGTGATTGACTTTGCTTCTTTCGATGACTCCCCGCTCTCGTCGGTACTGCCCTTTATTCCCGTATGTCCGGTTTGGGATGGTGCTGCACTTGGCGTGCCCCCTATAGTCACCTCTACGGCTTCCACAGGGACGATGACAATCGGCTGGGAGACTGCTGCGCCGGAGGAACCTTCCTCTGCCCCTGAAGGGGACTGGGCCGCGGGCAGTGCTACTGTTACACCTGAGATCATCGGGACTTCTTCTCCACCGCTGCCCCCAGTCGGCTTGCCCATCGCCAGCGAGACAGTTACCCGGACACCTCGGACGCCCGCTTCACTTGCGATTTGATCTCTCATCTGTCCCGCTACTTCCTCCGCCGCCAGCTTGAGACTCTGCTCCTGACGGCCTTGAGCTAACTTCTGTCCGTCCGCCAAAATCTTTTCCAGCGAATCCGTCCCCTTGCCAGTGCTTGTGAACATTCCGCCTGTCTTCTCTTGCTGACTCATCGCCAAGCTAAGCTCCTTAGCAGCGTCTCCCTTCAGCAAGGAGACGACGGGGTTCAACAGGGTAAGCAAGATCAACAAGCTGAGCACCAGTCTGGCATAACGCTCCATGGACTTACTAGGAAGCAGCAACTCCACGAAAGCCGCCAGCAGGACTACAAGGATGATCTCACGCAGCCAATCGCTTAACCAAGTCATCGTCTCCCTCCCAAAAGTGTGTTGCTGATTCTGCATCCCGGAATCCTCTGCTGCAATTCGGCTTCAGAAGCACCGCCTGCACTCACCTCATCATTACCGTGACATTGCCTGCGGTCAGCATAATCGTGACGGCCAGGAAGAACATCAGCGAGACTGCAGCCAAAGCGGCGAACACATACACCATACTTTTTCCAATCGTCTGCAGGCAGGTTACGATCGGTGTCTCACCGAGCGGTTGCATCACTGCGGCAGCAACATTATAGATAAGAGCAAGTACCAGGATTTTGATCGCCGGGAATGCACAGAGGAACAAAATGATGATGACCCCAGACAACCCAATGGCGTTCTTCACCAGCAGCGAGGCAGAGATGACGGTGTCTGTAGCATCCGCGAACATTTTACCGATGACCGGAACAAAATTTCCCGTTATATACTTTGCAGCCCTGATCGTAACCCCGTCAGTGACCGAGCTGGTAATGCCCCTGACGGATATGACGCCCAGAAACACAGTCAGCAGTAC
The DNA here is from genome assembly GCF_042887565.1 of Paenibacillus sp. NPDC057934. NCBI lineage: Bacteria > Bacillati > Bacillota > Bacilli > Caryophanales > Paenibacillaceae > Paenibacillus > Paenibacillus sp. NPDC057934. Next base: position 354,944 of record NZ_JBHVPB010000005.1, on the reverse strand, counting down.
CCCCAGCAGCCCGGCACCGATATTACGCAGCAGATTGGCCAATTGAGTAAGCTTGTATTTCTCGGACAATGAACTGACCAGATGCAGCACGGCTGAGAAGAATAGCAGCGGGAAAACCATGGTGTGAATTAGGGTACCGACCGTATGGATCATGAACACGATCAGTGGATGAGTGACCGAGACCGTGATGATATTCCCCATGGAAGCGAGAAGCGCGAAGAGCAGAGGAATCATCGCCATCATGAAATCAATCATCCTGTCGATCGCATCCTTGGCATAACCGATAGCAATATTGAAACTGTTAACGGCAATGACGAGCACTACCATATAACAGAGGGTATACGCGACTTTACTGACGGTTTTACGTTCAAAAGCAGTCTGTAGCGTCTCCAGGATCATACTCATCACACTGATCATGACAATGGTGACGAGGAGCTTGCCGTTATACATTACCTCGTGCCACATGTACGCTCCCAGACCTGACAGCACCCCTTTCATGCTGAGTCCCTTGTCGCCTGGCAACAGCATATCCATGAGGGTAGGGGTGGCCCCGTCCGGGAAAAATCCGCCGTAATCCTTCATCAGCTGATCCCAGTATTTGTCCACTTTATCTTTGGGAAGGCTCTCCACCTGGCTTTTCACCCATTGATCCACCGGTGATGAGCTTCCTTCAGGAGTGGGCGCTGGCGAAGCAGCGACGCTCCCGGCACACCACAGCATCAGGAGGCAGGGGAGCAGAAGCAGTATGATTTTGAACGGCGGAGGGCGAAACTTGCGGCGCTCCGACATGGCTTCTCCTCCCTGCTCCACTTTCGCGTTCGTAGTTCTTTCAGGCCCTATGCGGGCAGAAGCTTCATGACCGTTTCAATAATAATGCTGATGATGGGAACGGCCAGCACCATGATCAGTATTTTTCCAGCTAGCTCAATCTTTGAAGCAATCGACTCCTGGCCTGCATCACGCACCACCTGGGCGCCGAATTCAGCGATGTAGGAAATCCCGATAATTTTAAATATGGTCTTCAGGTAGATCATTTCCATCCCAGAGGATTCGGCGATCCGCTCCAGCGTGGAGAGGACCATCCCGATTTTGCCAATCAGGAGCAGAAAGATCAGAACTCCTGTAGCAGCTGTGAGCAGGAAGGCGAACATCGGCTTTTGTTCCTTCAGGACGAGTATCAATATGGTCGACATGAGCCCAATCCCTACAACTTGAATGATTTCCATGACACGCCGCGCCTATTGAAAAAGAAAGATCGTTTTGATTTCCTGGAGCAGTCCGTCCAGCATGCGGATGACCATGAACAGCACGACGACGAACCCAATGACTGTGACCCAATGGGCGATATCCTCTTTGCCCATCTGCTTAAGCACGGTATGAATCATGGCGATGATGATGCCAATGCCGGCAATTTGGAAGATGGCATTCACTTCAATATTCATTCCTGGCACCTCGCTAAAAGATCAAAATGACGATCAATGCTCCAAGCAGCAGACCCAGGCTTTTGCTCATAGTTTCGTATTTGCCTTGATCCTCTCTGGCCGCCGTCTCTTCCTGCTTCAATTGCTGCAAAGCCAGCGCGATATGGTTGCTCTGGTTCGACCTGTCGCTGGTGCCAAGCGTACAGCTTAGCTGCCTCATAACCTCTTTCTCCGCAGCTTTCAGCGCTGCGGCCTTCCAGTGAACCTCGATAGCCCGGCCGAAGGCCTCTTCGGCACTTCGATCATGCGGCGGAGACATTTCCTCGGCGGCTTGGACAAACAAGGCTCGCAGCGGCTCCTTGCACTGCTGTCCGATCCGCCGCAGCGCTTCCGGCAGCGGTGTGAAGCCGTACATGATCTCCGTCTCCAGCCGCTGCAGAGCAGCGATCAGGCCACGGATGTTCCGGGGGCGGTCCGCATACTGCCTGGCCCGTTGGAACCCGGCCAGTGTGCCGGCTAGCACAACCAGCACGGCGCCGAACAGTTTAAGCATGGCGTTCACCACCTGTCCGCTCTCCCGGTGAGCCGGGCAGCAGCGCGCGCTTCTGACTGTCCAGAATGCGGAAGGATAATCCCGCCTCACTGCGGTGCAGAATCACATAGCGCTCGAACATCTTGTGTTCGAGCAGACTACCCAGGCCCGGTCTGCGGGCCAGCTCGGCCACTTCCTTACCGTGTGCGGAAGCCACGACTGTGATGCCTGCGTGCAGTGCTTCAGTTACCGCATCAGCATCCTCGGGGCGGCCGATCTCGTCGGCAATAATGACGTCTGGGGAGAGCGAGCGAATCATCATCATCATTCCTTCCGCTTTGGGGCAGCCGTCCAAAATGTCGGTGCGTGGGCCTACATCGAAAGCAGGTATCCCGCGTCTGCTTCCTGCAATCTCGGATCGCTCGTCGACAATACCAACCTTGAGACCCTGCCGGTTCCCGCCTTGCCTGTTCTGGCTGCCGCCAGAGATCTGTCTGGCGAGATCGCGCAGCAGTGTGGTCTTGCCATGCTGGGGCGGCGAAAGGATCAGCGTATGCAGCACCCGCATTCGACCTTTGTCCAGCAGATAGGGCAGTACACCGTCAGCCACACCCGGTACCTCACGTGCGATGCGTACATTGAATCCGGTGATGTCGCGCAGATGTTCGACACCGCCCCCGCTCAGCACAGTTCTTCCGGCCAGTCCAATTCGATGGCCTCCAGGAATCGTAATGAACCCTTTCCGCAGCTCTTCTTCCATCGTATACAAGGAATGGTTACTGATCAGATCCAGCAGCCGGTGGCTATCCTCTCGGTCCGGCCGATAAGCTTCTTCTGGCTTTTGTGTGAGGCTACCATCGGCGCTTAGAAAGTGGTACTTGCCGGAATAGTTGATTTCGAGCGGTCGGCCTTCGCGGACCCGTATTTCCTCTACCGCTGATAAAAGTTGCAAGGGAAGACTTTTTAGCAGCATTCTTACTTTTTCAGGGAATAAGTGAAGCCAGTCATTTGCCATACAAGCTACCCCCAAGTTGTCCTCTACTTCTTCTGCTTTAGTTCATATTTATGCTTGTACCGGTCAAATATGACTATCATCTATCATTTTTTTAGAATTCCAATTAAGAGAAAGGCAACACCGCAGCCAATCCAGCCTAGCTTGCCCCAGGACAGTTCCTGCGCCATCCCGGTAAGCCCGATAGCCGTGGTCAGAATCAATATGGTGGGTCCAACCAAAGCCAGTGTAGAATTGACGGCCAGTGCCTTATCCACCTGATTAAACCTCAGCATAAGCAGCGCAGCTATAATCTCGGCACTGCCGGACAGCATTCTCAGTACAGCCATCCAGCTTACATACTTGTCCAAATCCGCTCATCTCCTTTTGACAAAATTAAAACACGCTTGCTCCCTTTGAATTCTCTACTTCCAGCCATTATTCATGGATATGCGGGACGGGCCCGGATTAGACAGGAAAGAAAGGGAAGATTAAGGGGAAGACTGTGAAACAAATCATAGTGCTCATCCTGATAAGAAAATATCATCGGTATGATAAATTTATTTTTTATACGAGAAAAAAAGAGGGGATATCATGATGTACGTTCGGAATTTATGGACAGGGCTAACTGGCGCAGTTGCTGTGAAGCGGGCGCGAGAAGTAGTTATTATTATTATTTCGGCCTTTATGGTCGCCAGTGGGCTACGTCTGTTTCTGATTCCACACCAGCTATTAAGCGGAGGAATAGCCGGGGCAGCATCCGTAGTGGGTTATCTAACCAATCCGAAATATATCTCCATAATTTATTTTGCGATGAACTTACCGATTCTAGTGTGGGGTTTTATCGCTGTGGGAAAGAAATATATCTGTCTAAGCATGCTCTCGGTGGTGGCTACTACCTGGTTTATGACGATTATTCCGGTGGTGAAATTGACCAAAGACCCGATTCTGGCCAGTATTTTCGGTGGGGTGATTATTGCCTGTGGTGTTGGCTTTGCGCTACGAGTGGGCGGTTCATCCGGGGGATTTGATATTCTTGGCTCCATTATTACCCGTAAGCACGATATTCCGATGGGGTCGATCCTGTTCGTAATGGACGGAATCGTGATTCTGAGTCTCGGCTTCTTCAAAAGCTGGGATTCGGCCCTCTATGCCATGCTATGCATCTTCGTCAAGAGCCGGGTCGTAGATATGATCCATATCCGCCATGTCAAACTGACCTGCTTCATCGTCACCAAGGAACGGGAGAAGATGCTGAATCGACTCACGCTCCTGCCCCATGGGGTTACCGTAGTGAATGCGGAGGGTGGCTACAGTCATGAGGGAAACACCATGCTGATGACGGTCACAACCCGTTACGAGCTGTCGGAGCTTAGGAAGACGATCCTGGAGACCGATCCCAAAGCCTTCGTCAATGTGCTAGAGACGGTAGAGATTCTGGGCAGATTCAGAAGACTTGCTTAGCAGCGGCAGAGTGATCCGATAGATTCAGATTCGGGCAGTCTACCTCTTCTCTTTTTTTTAGAGAATATAGCTACTATATAGAATGTATTAAAAAAACAAACATAGCCAAGAAATAGAGAGCTCATATAAGAAAGATCAACGTGTAATCTGTCGACAGTCTATATTCCGGCGCTAGCCTTCCTATGGAAGGCTGCTTCCCATAGAAAAAGGATGCCAACAGCCTTAATGGCTGCTGACATCCCTTTTGTACGCTCACGTCTTGCTTAACGGCGATCTTGTGGTCCGCCAACAAAAGCTTGCTCGGTGGTATCCAAATTATAGGCAGTGTGAAGCGCCTGAATGATATTTTGCAGATTGCCGGATTCAATTACACAGGATACCTTGATCTCGGACGTGCTTACCATCTTGATGCTGACGCCCTGATTGGAGATAACCTCGAACATTTGAGCCGCCACGCCAGGATGGCTGACCATGCCAGCGCCGACAATGGATACTTTAATAAGATTATCCTCGGAGGTCACTTCACGGTAAGGCAGTGCGCTATGCAGCCCCTTGATCACTTCCTTGGCACGGTCCAGATCATCTAGCGAGACTGTAAAGGAGAAATCTGCATGCTCCCCTTGCACGCCGCTCTGTACAATAATATCCACATCGATGCCTTCACCAGCCAGCGTGCCGAAGACTTGTGCGAGTACGCCCGGCACATCAGGCACTCCCAAAATGCTGATCCGTGCCACGTTCTTATCGTAGGCAATACCGCTTACCACTACTCCCTGCTCCATGTTTGTTTCCTCCTTCACAACAGTACCTTCATTATGGTTAAAGCTTGATCTGACGACCAGCTTGACTTGATGACGTTTGGCATACTCCACGGCACGTGGATGCAGAACAGCAGCGCCCAGATTGGCGAGCTCCAGCATCTCGTCGTAAGAGATTTCCTTCAGTTTGCGCGCCGTCTTCACGATCCGGGGGTCGGTTGAATAGATCCCGTCGACATCAGTGTAGATCTCACACACATCCGCTTTGATCGCGGCTGCAAGCGCAACAGCCGTTGTGTCGGAACCGCCACGTCCCAGCGTAGTGATCTCTCCGTCCACAGTCATCCCCTGGAATCCGGCAACGATGACAACCTGATTCTTCTCCAGAGACTCCAGCACACGGCTAGGCAAAATTTCGTTAATGCGAGCACGTCCGTGCGTCTCATCCGTGCGGAATCCGGCCTGCCAGCCTGTATAAGACACGGCATCCCGGCCAATTCCATGCAGCGCGATAGACAACAGAGCGACAGAGATTTGCTCCCCTGTAGTCATCAGCATATCCATTTCACGCGCCGGTGGCTGAGCGTTCAGCGCCTTCGCCTGATCAATTAAATCATCTGTTGTATCCCCCATGGCGGATACAACTACAACACAGCGGTGGCCCTCATCCTGCTTCTGTGCAATACGTCCTGCGACCCGCTTCATGCGTTCGATGTCGCCGACGGAGCTGCCCCCGAATTTCATAACATAAAGTGACAAAGTCCCATTCACTCCCTATTTCGGTCTATGTAGTATCTTGCTTTCAGTTTCCCGCTTTAAATCAGTATAATACGAAATTAGTGTTATGCGTTAATGGTTTCACAAAAAAATATCCGGGCAATTCTTGGATTGTCCGGAAACACGCCCCTCACGAGGGGATTTTAACAGGAATATAGTTGTTTGGGAAACCCAAACACGTACAAGCCCCACCGCTAATGCGGGGGGCTCGTACGCAATAAAGTTTGATATGGAACAATATTCTTGCCTTACAACTACGCGCGGGAGATGTATTTACCTTCGCGGGTATCGATCAGAAGAACATCGCCCTCGTTGATGAACAGTGGCACTTGTACAGAGTGGCCAGTCTCCAGCTTAGCGGATTTGGTAGCACCTTGAGCGGTGTTTCCTTTCACGCCTGGCTCAGTTTCTGTAACCTTCAGCTCTACGCTGGTAGGCAGGTTGATCCCAAGGATCTCGCCTTGGTAACTTACGATGTTCACAGTCATGTTCTCTTTCAGGAAGTGAAGTTCCCACTCAAGCTGTTTGCTGGACAGTTCGAATTGATCGTAAGTTTCGTTGTCCATGAATGCATGATCCGAACCACTGGCATACAGATACTGCACACCACGGTTTTCGATGATGGCACGACCGATGGTTTCTCCTGCACGGAAAGTGCGCTCAACGGTGTTACCGTTACGCAGGTTTTTAAGCTTGGAGCGAACGAATGCCGCACCTTTACCTGGCTTAACATGCTGGAAATCAATGACGGTGAAGATATCGCCGTCCACCTCTACGGTCAAACCTGTTTTGAAATCGTTAACTGAAATCACAAATACCCCTCCTGAAATCAATAATTATAATGGAACCCTGATGAGAAAATATAGTCTTCCCGTTCGAAAGCTACTCATGGGCTTAAAGCCAGCTTACAAAATTGTGTACTCTTTGGACGAATGCGTCAGCAGCGAAATGCCGCTTTCCGTAATCACTACATCATCTTCAATACGTACGCCGCCGAGGCCCGGCAGATAAATTCCCGGCTCTACAGTAACTACCATGCCTGGCTCCATAATCTCATCACTGAGCTTGGAGAGACGTGGCCATTCATGCACTTCCATGCCAAGGCCATGGCCAGTGCTGTGTCCGAACTGCTCGCCGTAGCCATAACGCGTAATAATATCACGCGCCAGTGCGTCGCATTCACGTCCGGTCATGCCCGGTTTGATATTTGCCAGCGTATGTAGCTGAGCCTCAAGCACAATATCATAGATCTCTTTCAGCTTCGGATCAGGCGATCCCAGCGCAATGGTCCGCGTCAGGTCGGAGCAGTAGCCGTCAAGCAAAGCGCCGAAGTCCAAGGTTATGAACTCGTTACCCTTGATCACACGGCTGCTCGCCACACCATGCGGCATCGACGAACGTTCACCGGAAGCGACGATCGTATCGAAAGACGAAGACGTTGCTCCATGGGTACGCATGTAGAACTCCATCTCCAGATCCACATCACGTTCAGTCATGCCCGGTTTGATCACATTCAGAATATGGCGGAAGGTATCATCCGCGAGCGCGCCGGCCCGTCTCATGACAGCCAGCTCTTCTTCATCCTTGTAGGTGCGCAGGTTCTCAACAATTTTGGATACCGGAACCAGCTCAGCCGGCTTTAAGGCTTCCGCATAAGCTGTATAAGCGCTGTAAGCCACTTGATCCTGTTCAAAGCCAATACGCACATTGTTGCCTGCTGGCAGCAATTCACGTACTGTATCTAGAAACTTGGAAGCGTGCTCTACCACTTTTAATCCGTTTGATTGATCCGCTGCCTGTGTCATATACCTGAAGTCTGTTAGCAAATACGCTTCATCACCTGTGACGAGCACATATCCTGACGACCCGGTAAATCCGCTCAAATAGCGACGGTTGATGTCGCTGGTAATTAACATCGCATCCAAACCTTGATCCAGCAAAGCCTTGCGCAGCTTGGAGACACGCTTGTTGCCCATTTTCATTCTCCTCTCAAAATAGCCACATTGTATTTTAACATAGGGTTATGCCCTTGAGAAGTTTTTTTGAGGCGTTTAAGTAAGTATGCTTTTCCGCTCCCGCTTGCGCTCGTCCGTGTACTCCATCGCAGCGGTATAGCCGATAAACAATCCCCAGAGTAAAAAAACGCAAAATTCACTGATCACTGAATTCCAAGGCAGTCGGAACGGACGCTGCAACAGGAAGAGCCAAGAACCCCCCAGAAAGAGGCCTGCCCACCAGAGAACGCCATAAATCATCCCCGGCCACGGGCCCTTTAACCAGCGGAACGCGAATACATAAATCAGGGCAGCGATCACCGACAGGAGAATAAAGGACAAGTAACCGATCAAATGTCCGGCCGGCTTCAGCAAAAACTCATGCTTAAAGAAAGGCTCTGCCAAAAATGCGGGAATGACCTTCGTAAAATGCAGTGTATACATGATCCACCGGGCACCTCCCCAGAACAATCCGGCAAAAAAGCCGAGCTCCAAGGCAAACCCAAACGGATTTGTATGTACTGTTCTCTGTTGTTGCGGCTTGCTCATCTTCGCTGTACACCCTTTCCTCAATGGTTTAATGCGGCCTTAACATCCTTATCCTCTCTCTAATGGATAGTATGTACAGTAAAAGCCGATCCAACTAGTAATGTCCGTAAAAATTAGTTACAATGAGGGATATACAAATATATTACAAACGGGAAGGTGAATGGGTTGTCCCAGGATACTCCAAGCTACGGCGGCCAAGCCGTCATTGAAGGCGTCATGTTCGGCGGAAAGCATGTCAACGTAACAGCCGTACGGCGCAAGAATCAGGAAATCACATTTTTGGAGGTGCCGAAAAGCGACAAAAGCTGGGTCGTCAAACTCCGCAAGATTCCGCTGCTTCGCGGCCTTGTCAGTATTATAGATGCCAGCGCCAAGGGCTCCAAACACCTTAACTATTCCGCAGAATCTTATGCCGAGGATGAGGTAGATCCAGAAGAAGCTGCCAAACCCAAGAAGAAGGATAAGGAAGAGGGCTGGAGCCTTGGAATGATCTTTGGCGTCGCTGTAATGGGTATTCTTTCGTTTATCTTTGGTAAGGTAATTTTCACCCTCGTACCGGTTTTCGTTGAAAGTTTTTTATTTAAAAATGCATTCGATAACTATGTTTTGCACAACATCATAGAAGGCGCTATTAAGCTGATTCTGCTGCTGGTCTATCTGTGGGCAATTTCTCAGACACCGGTTATCAAGCGGCTCTTCCAGTATCACGGTGCAGAACATAAGGTAATCAGCGCTTTTGAAGCCGGTGAGGAATTGACCGTGCGTAACGTACAGAAGTACAGCCGCCTGCATTACCGCTGCGGAAGCAGCTTCATGATGCTGACGATTGTGCTTGGCGTAATTATTTATTCTGTAGTTCCATGGGATAGTCTGTGGGAACGTGTGATTCAGCGGATTATTTTGCTGCCTGTGGTTATCGGAGTCTCCTTTGAAGTATTGAAAGGAACAAACGCGGTACGCGACGTACCGGGACTGAAGTACCTGGGCTATCCGGGTCTGTGGCTTCAATTGCTCACAACCAAAGAGCCTAAGGACGAACAGGTAGAGGTATCTATCGCTTCCTTCAACCGCATGCGGGAGTTGGACGCAGAGATCGAAGCAAAGGGATATACGGAAGCAAGTGTGTCAGGGATATTGGATCCGGCGAAAGGATGAGTGGCCTATGAACAGGCATGCTTTGATTTTTTGGAGTGCAATACTGCTGGCAGCATTCGGACTGGTGCACGCGATCATTGATAGTAATTGGGGGGCGTTATCTGAACTGATCATCCCGGTTCTCTTGATCGCTGTGATCTATTATTTCTTCAAAAAACGTGCTTTTGGCGGAAGTCCACGTGGATCTAAGATCAAGGTAAAGCCTTCCCAGAAAACGATGGCCAAGGTAGCTGGCATTCGCAAGAGCCAGACCTCGCCCGGCAAACGCAAAAGCTATCCATTCCAGGTCATCGAAGGTAGCAAGGGCAAGAACGACGATCACCTCCCCAAATATCATTAATGTAAAAAGGCATCTCCACGTTAGCATTTCACGTGTGGGATGCCTTTTTCATTGAATCTGTACTTCAGTGCGGCCGCCAGCCCTTGAAGAATGCCTCGCCTGCCTTGAATCCAGAATCGTACAGCTTGTCACTTAGTTCCGGCGTAATGTCAAATTGGGTCGTACCGACCCCCAGTGTGGGAATACTTACGGTGCGGTCAAACTTCTGCTTCTCAATATACCGCTCATCATGGGCAGATAGCATGGTGGATACCATCGCCTGCAACATCGTGAAGGGACCGGTAATCCGGTTCGGCTGAGGCTCTGCCCTGCCTATCATTCTATAGCCGACAACAGGGGCCAGCGGACTTGAAGACGGACCGCTATTTTCCTGAAACAGCCATAACGGAAAATTGCTGAGTAAACCACCATCCACGATGTACACGAATTGCTCTCCAAATCGCTTGCCTTTCGCAACCTCTCCACTTAATCGCAACATAACAGGATCGAAGAAATAGGGAATGCTGCAGCTCATGCGCACCGCCCTCGCCACACTAAACTGTTCCGGTGATATGCCGTAGTCCTTGAGCCCATCAGGAAGCACGACAATCCGGCCATTCGTAATATCCGAAGCGACAATGAACAATTTCCCAGGAGGCAGATCGCCGAATGTACGGACTCCCTTTTGCTCCAGAATGCCACGCATCCATGCTTCTAGCGCTTCGCCGGAATACAACCCTTTCTTCAGCATCACCCGTAGCGCAGGGCCGACAATCGCGGTATTGAAGACAGGAGCCCGTTTCAGGAACGAAGTAAAGGTGGTCTCCCGAATAATCCTGCTCATCTCTTCCCCGTTATAGCCTGCAGCGATCAGGCTGGCTACAATGGAGCCGGAAGACGTCCCTGCCACTTTTTTAAAAGTACGTCCTGCCCTTTCCGTTGCTGCTACAGCACCCGCAAGTGCAATTCCCTTTACTCCCCCGCCTTCAAATACAGCATTAATGGCCATAACCATAGAATTACCTCCGTTCCCATAGATCTTACTGCTTATCTATGAGCACGGGGGTAAATTCATGACCTATAAGGGATAACTAAAGGATCAGGGCTTAAAATAAAAGGTCAGTAGACTTGAAAGCCCAAACGGATCTCTGACAACAATATCATTAGCGCGGAACATGATGCTTCCCGCCACTTCATTATATTTCTCATTGTATTTCAATTGATTGATGATCTGCTGACCACTCTGCCATTCCGCACTCTGGTCGCTGGCCCCTACTTTATAAGCTGCCAGGCCGATGTAGAGCTTCACCTTAGTGTTCGCTACTTCATTCACCCACCAATCCACCAGCTTGTCATACCGCGCGGCATTGAAAGACAGGCTCCAGTAAATCTGCGGAGCGACATAGTCGATCCAGCCCTGCTTGACCCATGTCCGCACATCGGCATACATGCTGTCATAGGCGGTTACGCCTGCTGTGGTGTCTGAGCCTGTGCTGTCCATCTTGATGTTGCGCCAGACGCCGAACGGACTGATGCCATACGATACCGATGGCTTGGCGCTATGAATCTGTGATCCGAGCTGACGAACGAACTCATTAATGTTGTCCCGGCGCCAGTCATCCTTAGATACGATTCCCTTGGCATTATAGGTCTTGAAGGTGCCATCATCTGCAAAGGTAGTATTCGATGGATAGAAATAATCGTCCAGATGAACGCCATCAATATCATAACCGTTGACGACCTCCATTACCGTGTCAATAATATGCTGGCGCGCCTCAGGTACCCCTGGATTTATGTACAGCTTGCCTCCGGCATTTACAATCCATTCTGGGTGGGCTTTTGCCACATGATTGTTAGCGAGGCCTGTAGTAGACGCATCTGTGGTAGCCCGGAACGGGTTGAACCAAGCATGAAATTGCATACCCCGAGCGTGGGCTGCGCTGACCATATATGCGAGCGGGTCGTAGCCCGGGTCCTTGCCCTGCGTTCCGGTCAACACCTTCGACCATGGCACCAAGGACGATGGATACAGGCTATCTGCAGACGGTCTAACCTGCACAAAGACCGCATTGAAGCCTACTGCCTTCAGCTTGTCCAGCAGATTATCGAACTCCTGTTTCTGCTTATCAATTTTCCCGGCAGATGACACCGATGGCCAGTCCAGATTGAAGACAGAGGATATCCATGCACCTTTCATCGCTTTACTGACACCCGTACCAGGAAACGGAACTGTCGGTACTGTTGGCGTCGGTGTTACTGTTGGTGTTGGTGTTGGCGTCGTCATTGGTGTTGGTGTCGCCGTTGGTGCTGGCGTAGAGGTAGGTCCAGTCGATGGTGTCGGCTGCTGCGGACCTGAGGATTGCGGCGGCTCTACCCCTGTATACAAGGAGATATGCTTCGTTGCTTGATCCCATACCACCTGCAACCCGAGCTGTTCACTTACAAAACGCAGCGGTACCATTACCCGGCCCTGCTTCACCTCTACAGTGGATTCAAGGGTGACTGCTGTTCCATTCACCAGGGCGTTCTTCTGGCCGCTGGTCAGCTTGATAAGCGTGTCTCCTTGCGTGATCGTAGCCGACTTGCTGTTCTGATTCCATTCAACACCTGCGCTTAGTCCTTTACTGATCACACTGATGGGCACCATGGTCACATTCTTCGGTGTAATATAAGGGGGCACATCACTAACCAGCGCCTGCCCGTCCAGTTCGATCGTAATCTGAAGCCCCGCCGCACGTACCCCTACAGAAAACAACGGCAGACTCAGGATGATTACCAGTAGTCCAAGCATCCATTTACGGTATTTCATAATTCCTCCCCAATTCCAAAAAGTGTGGTAAAAAAACAAAAAAACGGAGTCATCCTAAAAAGGACGGTATCCGTTTTGACGTAAAAAACTGGGAAAGGTTGCGGTAAATTCGCAGAAAAGAAACATCCGGGTCCCTTTTTCTAAGAATCGCTAACCAGTTCATCATGAATATTATAAAGTGTCTGCACTCGTTCCTGGTCCCGGCGGAAATATTCCACCAGTGTCTCAATACGCGTGATGGAGTCCCAGCTCAAGTGATGCTCGATGCCTTCAACATCCTTATAGATATTCTCCTGCTGCACACCGATCAATTCAAGAAATTGCTCCAGAAGCTGATGGCGGTCAACCAAACGTTTTCCCACTTTTTTTCCTTTATTGGTCAGGACAAGCCCACGATATTTCTCATAGATGAGATATTCGTCCTTATCCAGTTTTTGGATCATCTTGGTCACAGATGAAGGGTGGACTTCCAATCCCTCGGCGATATCCGAGACCCGCGCATATCCCTTCTCATCGATGAGCTTGTATATGCGCTCCAAATAATCCTCCATGCTGGGTGTTGGCATTCAACTTTACCTCTTTTCTATAATGAGCGTGGCGCATAAGGCCAAACCTTGCTCTAACAATGATACATGTTTCTCCCGCTCCTTGGCAAGTCCCGCCACATTTTGCAGCCCAAATTGCACAGGATTACCACGGTTTCAATGACCACTAAACCTGCACACTAAGGACATCCCCTATATGAAGGAGCGTGTATACATGTCAACCGTGACACCGAAACGCCCTGCAGTCAGGCGGCAAAAAAGACCTACAGCCCCCTTCATGCCTGAGCTTGTTTTTTTCGAGCCGAACGCCCTGAATTACCCCAAGGGGGAGCGGATTATGGAGTGGGTCAAGAGCAATAACCTCCCTTACCGCATGACAACATCGCATAATCGTATCACCAATCTCCCCGGCGAAACGGAATCCGAACAATATAAAATTGCCAAACGAACACTTGTCGTCGGCTTGCGCAAAACACTAACCTTCGATCAGTCCAAGCCTTCTGCCGATTATGCTATTCCCATCGCGACCGGATGTATGGGGCACTGCCATTATTGTTATCTTCAAACCACCCTTGGAGCCAAGCCTTATATTCGGGTATATGTTAATACGAATGATGTGATGGATGCCGCCAAAAAATATATCGAAGAGCGCTCACCCGAAATCACAACGTTCGAAGCCGCGTGTACCTCTGATCCGCTAGGTCTGGAGCATATTACCGGTTCCCTAGAGGAACTGATTAATTTCATGGCCCAGGAGCCTCTGGGACGGCTGCGATTTGTCACTAAGTATCAGCATGTGGACCCGCTGCTAAAGCTCCAGCATAATGGTCATACGCGCATCCGCTTCAGTATCAACGCCGATTATGTCATCAAGAATTTTGAGCCGGCCACCGCCCGGTTCGAGGAACGTATAGAGGCCGCTGGTAAGGTCGCTAGGGCCGGCTATCCCTTGGGCTTCATTATTGCCCCTATCATCTGGCATGACGGCTGGCAGGAGGGCTACGCAGAGCTATTATCCAAGCTCGCAGAAGCACTGCCTCCTGAGGCGGGAAAAGGCTTGACCTTTGAAATGATTCAGCATCGCTTCACCAAGACGGCAAAGACGGTGATTGAGAAGCGATATCCAAAGTCGAAGCTGGAGATGGACATCGAAAAGCGAAAAAAGAAATGGGGACGGTGGGGTCAGAACAAATACGTCTACCCCGATGAACAACAAACCGCCCTGCGAGAATTCATCACAGAGCGGATTTTCGAACATTTTCCAGAAGGTAAGATTGATTATTTCACCTGATGAAATAGGCAGCATAGGGCGTACCTTCTAGCTAAAGCAGCAGAACGGATCACAGCCATTGCACCATATAAATTCCAGACAAATACAGCTTAAAATTTAAGCCAATTAGGGGTCAGTCCTTGCAACCAAATCGTGATGCGGAACATCTGATCCGTAAAGAGCAACAGGCCCATAAGCACCATCAGAATGCCACCGATCTTCATCAGCACGTTGGAGTATTTCAAGATGCGTCTGGCTCCGCCTAGGAAAAAAGCCAGAGCAAAGAAAGGCAATGCGAATCCGATACTATATGCCGTAATTAGGGTGAACCATGTGCCGGGATCGCTGGCTGAAAGCGCAATAATGGCAGTCAGAATAGGACCAATACACGGTGACCAGCCGGCAGAAAAACCAATGCCGAAGATAAAAGATCCGGCATAGCCTGCCGGCTTCCATTTTAGATCCAGCTTTCGTTCACGCATCAGAAATTGCGGCTGAAAAATACCAAGCAGAAACAGCCCCATAACAATAATAAGGATTGCCGACAACTGGCGGATCAAATCACGCTGGCCGTTGAAGAACTGCCCGAACAACCCCGCGCCAAAGCCCAATGTGTAAAAGACCGCTGAAAACCCAAGGATAAAAGCCAAAGTATGACTCAAGGTCCGGAAACGGACCTCTTTGGTGTTGCCGCCACTCTTCAATTGCTGAACAGATAATCCGGTTATGTAAGACAAATATGAAGGATACAAAGGCAGGCAGCATGGAGAGATAAATGAGGCCAGACCCGCAGCAAAAGCAATCCCTGCATTAATGTTGGACAAAGCAGCAGCGCTCCTTCCCGATTAATGTCTCTTCCGCAAACCATCTTCAGTACGGTGACTTCTGATTTCCCGTTGTATATGCTAAGATGCTCATTCTCACACTGTCATTGTTCGCCCACACTTTCATAGAGCGTCCATATGTTCACGAATGCCTTCATACGTTCATTGTTACTTTCACACATTCATGGCTGCATTCACACGTTCAACATCAGCCTACGCAGGGCTACCTGACGTATTTACCTGCGTACTCCCTGCTTTGCTTATGTCGGCAAGCCCTTCTTGCCGATCAGCGTCAGAGCCAGCATCGCAATAAGTAACAGGACAATCGTAGCCCCTGGCGCAAGATTCCAGATTCCAGCTACGACAAGACCACCCACTACTGCAATTTCCGCGATAACCACCGATACAATGACTGATGACTTAAAGCTTCGAGATAATAGCAGACTAATGGCTACAGGTATGGTCAGCAGTGCGGATACCAGCAGGGAACCAACGATTTTGATCGCTGTGCTGATTACGAGTGCAGTCAGAATCGTTATTAACATGTTCAACAGCTTCACCGGCAGTCCGCTGACGCTCGCAGCATCCTCTTCAAAGCTGAGTAGAAAGAACTCTTTGAAGAATAGCGCAACCACAATCACAACGGCTATCGTAACCAGTCCAACAACGAGCAAATCCGTATTATCGAGCGTATAGATGCTACCGAACAGATAGCTCATAACATCTGCATTGTATCCTTTGCCCAATGTGAAGAAAAGCGAGGCCAGTGCTACACCGCCAGACATGATGATCGCGATCGACAACTCGGCGTAGCTTTTGTACGCCTTGCGGAGCTTCTCAATGGCAAAGGAGGCGGCAACAGCAAATATCAGCCCCGCACCAAGGGGATAAAATCCCGCCAAAAAGCCCAACGCCACACCGGCAATCGTGACATGCGCCAGCGTGTCCCCGATCATCGACAGACGTCTAAGAACAAGAAAAACGCCTATAAGCGGCGCAGTAATACCAATCAGCAGACCGCCCGCAAGCGCCCGCTGGAAAAAATCGCTGAATAGAATTTCCAAAATCAATTCTCCTTTTTTTTCGATCCCTCCCAAACCCTCCCTTCCCGAAGGGAGGGCCCCAAAGGGCTGCACCCTCTGGACACCGCTAAGTGCAACTGACGTAGGTGGAAGGGATTGCTGTGACTAGAACCGTTTGACGCATGATCGCTTCCGTCCCTGACGGGACACGCTTTTCGGTGGACGGGACTTAGGGACTTGAATGATCTACTGACAAGATCAAGACATAAGGTCAAAAACAAGGGCAAAGACCTGATGTTATCCTATGTTATACAATGGATAACTACAACAAGATCCGGTGCCTCTCATTATCCTATGTTATACAATGGATAACTACAACAAGATCCAGTGCCTCTCGTTATCCTATGTTTCACCATGGATAACCACAAGATCCAATGCTTTGGTTATCCTATGTTTCACCATGGATAACCACAAGATCCAATGCGCTTGGTTATCCTATGTTATACAATGGATAACTTACTTCAAGACAAACATATCGGGTTATCTGACGCTGCACCGCCGATAACTCTCCGATACTAGAACACTTGGGGTGCATAACTGGAAAAACTCCAGTTATTTAAGAATAAAAGCCCCTTTTTCTCAAATTAGCTGGAATTGTTCCTGTTAATCTAGCATTTTAAATGGATTAGAGCTCGATAGCCAAGAAATAACAGGAACTTCTCCTGTTATTCTAACACTAGGTAAGAAATTCATCAGATTACCGGGAGAAAATCCCGTTATTCTCACGTACTAGTCAGCGGTTGCTGAATGTCTTCTTTCAGGCCGAGGATTACCACAGCATCCATCAACTAATCGTGTGCTGAAGATTATCCTCGACACAATCCTGCACATCATGTGAATGGCGGGAGTAGAAATTGATTTTACCGTTGCGCTGGACAGGCTCCTGCCCCAAATAATTGCGGATCATATCAATATCATGCGACACCATCAGGAAGGTCATATGATGATGAGCATGCATATGCGTGATCAGATCGAAGAATCCGGCCTGTGTCTCGGCGTCGATCCCAACGGTAGGTTCGTCCAAAATCAGCAGATCCGGGTGATTGATCAGCGCCCGCGCCAGGAACACACGCTGCTGCTGACCACCGGAAAGCTGACCCACTCTTTTATCCGCAATATCCTGTATACCCATCACTTCGAGTGCATCATCACACTGCCGATGCTGTGCCTTGGATACTCTGCGGATCAGGTTCTTATTGTTGTAAAGGCCGGACAGCACTACCTCACGTACGGTAGCCGGGAACAACGGGTTAAAAGCATTTTTCTGCGGAACATAGCCGATCCGCTCCCAGTCCTTAAACTTGCGCACGGATTGGCCGAACAACTTGATATCGCCGCTACTCGGAGGCAACAGACCAACGATCATTTTCATCAACGTGGTTTTACCAGCGCCATTGGAGCCAATGATACCGAGAAAATCACGCTCTTTTACAGTATAGCTAAGTCCGGATATAACTTTTTGCTCTCCATAGGAAAAGGAAAGATCCTGTATCTCAATCATATGTTGATGACAGTCCAGGGATACCGGTTGCATGCGTAGTACCACCTTTCACGTATACTTTCCTTATTATTGTAAGGCTAGAATTAGATTTTGCAAATTTTTCTCCATCAGGGTGAAATAATTATCGTTATTCTTCTCCTGTTCCTGAGTCAGCCCCTCTACCGGGTTCAGCACAAGCGTCGATACTCCAGCTTCATTAGCTAGTGTCTTAGCCAGACGATCGGAGACCAATTCCTCGAAGAAAATATACTTAATCCCTTCATCCTTCACCAGCTTCGCCAACTTAACCATATCCTGCCCGCGGGGCTCTGCATCCGGTGACAAGCCCATGATCGCATGTTGATCGAGACCGTAATCACGAGCCAAATAGCCGAAGGCCTGATGGGAAACCACGATTTCTTTACCCGGTACCTTGGCAAGTTCGGTTTCGAACTTGGCGTCAAGTGCCTTGAGACGCTCTGCCAGCTTATTGTAACGCTCCTCGTAGCCAGCTTTATGCTCAGGATCAGCGGTTTGCAGACTATTTTTAATATTTCCGGCCATAATCAGCGCCGACTTCGGACTTACCCAAGTATGCGGGTCTGTGTGCAGGCTATCGCCGCCTGGATTTCCATTCTCCGCACCATGATCCTCCGCTCCGCTCTCATGATCAGCATTCCCGCTGCCGCCATGGTTATGACCATCATCTTCATTCGTTTTGATCAAATTAATACCTTGGCTCACTTCCACCGCCTGCACTTTGCTTCCGCGATCCAACCCCTTCAGGAAGTTCGGAACCCAGCCTTCTAGCCCGGCACCATTATACAAAAATAGCTGCGCTTTGGAGGTATTAATAATATCCTGACTGCGAGGCGTCCAGTCATGCGGTTCTACACCGACCGGCAATAGATTGATGGCATGAACGTCATCCCCGCCAATTTCTTTGGCAAATTCATATATAGGATAAAATGTGGTGACCACGTTTACCTTGCCCTCCACAATATTTCCACCACTCTTAGCGCCGCATCCGGCGAGTACCAGAACCAGCATCAGGGCAACCATGAACCACCCTTTGCGTGACATGCGTGAAACCATAATAACTATCGACTCCTCAGATCGTAATATTTACTATGCGAATTATAATAGTAATGGTTACGATAAGTCAACTCTTTATCCTCTTTACCCCCATCGTTAATTCGATATTTCAATTGTCTTTTCTCTTTCTTTAGCTTACCCTTCTATAGCAGATAATAGAATAACGCTGTTGCCGAAGCATAGTCTTACTATCCTTTTTTCTTTTCTCTTCCTTGTCCTCTTTCTTATCGTATATAAAAAAAGGAACATCCCCTCAGCTCTCATAGCTGTAAGGATGTTCCCTTTGATGTACTTTGTTGTACTCCGCTGTGCTCTGCAGTAACTGGAATTATTCCAAATTGTTGCTCCGCACTGCCCTCAATCACTTTTTTTTAATAATGTGCCATCCTACTTCACAATCGCTCCGTTAGGCATGCTCTCCGGCACTGTAGCCAGCGTCAGCTGATCGCCTTTGGAAGCTGCCAAAATCATACCCTGCGACAACTCACCACGCAGCTTAACCGGCTTCAGGTTCACAATACAGATCACCTTTTGCCCTACCAGCTCTTCAGGTGTGTAGAATTTAGCAATTCCCGATACCACCTGGCGTTGCTCGTAACCGAGATCCAGCTGGAGCTTCAGCAGCTTGTCAGCCTTCTTCACAGGTTCAGCGGCGATGACTTGCGCCACCCGCAGCTCTGCTTTGGCGAAATCGTCGATGCCGATTTCTTCCTTGTGCTCTTCTTCCACCTCGGAAGCCTCCGCTACAGGAGCCGCCTCAGCCTGCTGAGCCGCTGCTGCCTTGCCTCCTCCCATCGCCTCAGCGATGTAAGCCACCTCTTGTTCCACATCGAGACGCGGGAAGATTGGATCTCCCTTCGCCAGCTTCGTGCCGGCTGGAATCAGACCAAACACCTTGCCGCTGTCCCATGTAGTCAGCTCGCCTGACGCAATACCAAGCTGCTCCCAGATCTTCGCTGGTGCGCCGGTAAGGAACGGCTGTAGCAGTATGGAAGCCGTCCGCAAACCTTCAACAAGATGTCTCATCACGGAAGCCAGCTCCGAAGTTCTGCTCTCATCCTTGGCAAGCACCCAAGGCTGTGTCTCATCAATATACTTGTTCGTCCGGCTAATGAACGCCCCAATGGCAGTCAGTGCTACGGAGAACTCCATTTTTTCCATCGCTTCTTCTACTTTGGCATAGGTGGTCTGCGCCGCAGCCTGCAATTCGCCGTCGAATGCTGTTACGTTACCCTCATAAGCCGGAAGCACGCCGTCAAAATACTTCTCAACCATTGCACCTGTACGGTTCAACAAGTTGCCTAAGTCGTTCGCGAGATCGTAGTTAACACGGTCTACAAAGCTTTCCGGTGTGAAAGTACCGTCAGAGCCGAATGGCACTTCGCGCAGCAGATAGTAACGCAGAGCATCCAGGCCGTAGCGGTCAATCAGGGTCACCGGATCAACTACGTTGCCCTTGGATTTAGACATTTTTCCATCCTTCATCAGCAACCATCCATGTGCAAAAACCTTCTTCGGCAGCGGCTCTCCCAGTGCCATCAGAATAATTGGCCAGTAGATGGTGTGGAAACGGACGATCTCTTTACCCACAATATGCACATCTGCAGGCCAGTATTTATCATACAGACTACGGTCTTCCGAGCCATAGCCCAGTGCAGTAATGTAGTTGGTGAGCGCGTCAATCCATACATACACGACATGCTTCGGATCGCCTTTTACCTTAACGCCCCAGTCGAAAGTCGTACGGGATACAGCCAAATCTTCCAGACCCGGCTTGATAAAGTTGTTAATCATCTCATTCTTGCGGGATTCCGGCAAAATAAACTCCGGGTTCTCCTCATAGTATTTCAGCAGACGGTCCGCATATTTGCTCATCCGGAAGAAGTAGCTTTCTTCCTTAACCAGCTCTACTGCATGACCACTGTCCGGGCTTTTGGCCCGAATAATGACACCATCTCCATCGCGCTCCACATCAACGAGTTGCGTCTCGGTGTAGAACGTCTCGTCAGGAATGCTATACCAACCTTCGTATTCCCCTTTGTAGATGTCACCCTGCTTCAGCAGTCGGTCAAAAATATCCTGAACGACCGTTTTGTGGCGTTCTTCTGTTGTACGAATGAAATCATCATTGGAAATGTCCAGCTTGCGCCACAGGTCCTTGATGCCAACAACAATATCATCAACGAATTTCTGTGGGGTCTTGCCAGCTTCTCCGGCCTTTTGTTCGATCTTCTGCCCATGCTCATCTGTACCGGTCAAGTAATGAACCTCGTAGCCACGAAGGCGCTTGTAGCGGGCCATAGCATCTCCAGCTACCGTTGAGTAGGCATGCCCGATATGCAGCTTGTCACTCGGATAATAGATTGGTGTTGTCAGATAAAAAGTTTTCTTGTCGCTCAATTGTCGTCACCCTTTCTTCTCCATAAAAAAACAAAAAACTCCCGCCCCCTTTATGGGGCGAGAGTAAACTCACGCGTTACCACCCAAAATTCCCTGTCTCCTCACAGAGAACAGGCTTCTCCAGTTCCCTTGCCGGGAACTGCCCATTAACGCTGGAACACGCCGTGATCTTACGTGAACCCGGTCATGCGGTTCTTCGCTCGAACACAGTTCCTCCCGGACCATATTCAATCTGGCGTCTCCTGCCGGTTCTCAGCTTCCCCGGTTCTCTGTACAGGTGTCCCGATCTACTCATCCGTTCCTCGGAAATCAAGTTATTATCCAAAATATACCCAAAAAGACGCCGTCATGTCAAGTAACCTGAGACGTTCCTCCCTTTGGAGGCTCCTCCTTAAGTGGAGGGACCGGGTCCAAGCCTCCCGGATGGAACGGGTGGCAGCGTGCAATGCGCTTCGCAGCGAGCCATGAACCCTTCAAAGGACCATGAACTTCTACCGCTTCCAGTGCATAAGCTGAGCAGGTCGGGTAAAAGCGGCAAGTAGCTGGTTTAAGCGGAGAAATATACTTGCGGTATACCCGGATTGGCGCCTGAATCGTTCTGCGTCCGA
This sequence comes from Paenibacillus sp. NPDC057934, assembly GCF_042887565.1. Classification (NCBI taxonomy): domain Bacteria; kingdom Bacillati; phylum Bacillota; class Bacilli; order Caryophanales; family Paenibacillaceae; genus Paenibacillus; species Paenibacillus sp. NPDC057934. Next base: position 332,871 of record NZ_JBHVPB010000005.1, on the reverse strand, counting down.
CTCCCATCTTAATGCCCTGCTTTACTAAGATTTGCCGACACTGACTCTTCTTCTCGGGTCTCTTCACAATCTTTGCAGTAACCGAACACCTCAAATTTATGCTTGACGACCCGGAACTGGTCCGGCGTATCAGTCAAATTCATCGGACAGAAATGGATTGGATAAGTCTTCATGCATTGAAGGCAAATCATATGATGGTGATGATGATCGTGTACGCAGCTTGCTTTGAACTTCACGCCATCTTCAAAGACGACCTGCTCAAGCACACCCAGCTCCTCCATGACCCGGAGGTTACGGTAGACGGTATCAAAGCTGAGACCGCTATACTTGCGACCCATATGATCATAGACATCCTTCGCTGACAAATATCCTGTATTCTCGCCGAATAACTTGGCAAGCGTTTTGCGCTGATCGGTGATTCGCAGTCCCTGCCCCGACATGACTTCCAATATTTGATCTGTCGACAGCATACGCTCATCTCCCATAATAATTGTTCATTTCAATAACACTCTCTTTATAATGCCCCAAAATAAATGCTCCGTCAATGAAGCTTCATCCTTGCCTAATCAAATATCAGTCCATATGTATTCAATTCATACAAAAACCCGAGGACGTTCAATATCAGAACGCCCTCGGGCTGGATAAGAAAATCTATTTATAAGTGCTTTAAACTGTGAATATCCTTACTTTTTAGCTGGAAGCGGAGTGAAGACAAAGTTTACAGGAAGATTACTTCCGGATGCAACGGTGAAGAGCATCTCAACCGAGCCCTCATATTCACCGGTACGGAAGAGCACCGCGTTCATGTCAGAATTCGACAAGCTTCCTTTATTGGCCAGATTCACAATCACACCATTTACAAGAACAGAACCCAGGTAGTTGCCTCCGCGCGGGTTGAAAGTGATCAGAGTGTTTGGTGCTACGCGATCAATCTTGATCTTGTACAATACGCCAAAGTTTCCCGCATTGGAAGCCTCCGTTCCATTCATTGGATCCGTACCGATAAGGTTCAAATCGTTCTTGTTATCTCCCAAAACAAGTCTGGACGGCACTGTTCCTACTACATCCGGCACAGTGATGATGCGGGTGGAATCAGGATACGTACCACGGTTGTGCACACCGTCGCGGTCAAGAATAGGTAGCAGCGGCAATGTAGCCAACGGATCCTTGGTCTGCTCGATCATGATTACGTTATATTGGATGGCATAATCGCTCATCAGGTCAGCACTCAGTGAGATGATGTCACCCGGCTTCATAGCGACTTTGCTAGTATCCGTCAGGATTGGAACGCTTTGTCCCGGCTGTAGTGTGATCGTGCTATAATTCTGACCAGTCACAATTGAATTATAGTACTTCATAACAGAAATTTTGCCTGTATACTCAGGTGATGCTGCTGGACCCGCAAATCCGACAAATTGGGTCGTAATCGTTGCTGGTTCCGGATTGTTATTGGTTGCAATGATATACACTTTCTGTCTTGTGCTCATGTTGTTCTTATGGTGAACCAGGAAACGTGTCGAACCAAGGGCCGTCTCGCGGTACAGCACCCCTTCGGTGTTCACTGTCTCAGGACTGTTACTGCGGATCAGTGTGTATGGCTCGGAAGAGGTGTTGTACGCCACATTAGGATAGCTTGGGATAGAACCTCCATCGATGGTCAGAACATCACCCGGTTGCGTGAACAACTTGGCTACTTCGTCCTGCGTATACAACTGCTCACTTGTAATATTAATCGTCTTTTCAAAAGTTCCGCTGAGTCCGTGTTTGTCCGTAACCTTCAATTGAATGGAGACTGGACCCGGGTTGAAATAGGCAAGTGCGCGATTCGACCATTCGACCGTCAATTCTTCGCCTTCAGGATCGTAGCTGTGATCAGTAATGGTCACTGGCTCACCCATTTTATATTCATCTTTATCTGTCGTGAAGTTGGCTACCGGCGGCTGGTTGGGCTGCAGGACATTAATGGTTACAGAGTAAGGATTACTCCATTCTCCATTCGCGTCTCTAACGGAGTAGCTAACGGTATAGGAACCTGGTCGATCATATACATCCTGCTTGCCATCCCAGCGTTCTTCAACGATGGCCGTGCCATTCGGGGAAGAGCTGGTTGTAGTAAAGGCTACAGGCTGGCCTGCATAGATCTCGGTCGGCTGAATCGTGAAGGAAGCTTTAGGCTTGGTATCCAGTGTCAGAGTGACACTTTTTTGTACATTATCTACGGTATAAGGAATGCCCAGTGCCGCAGTAATGGAGGTTAGCGGGATCATAAAGGTACCATTGAACAGGTAAGCTGGACCTTTCATCGTTACCTTCTTACCATTGACAGTGTAGACATTACTGTCCGTCTTGAACCGCATAACGTCAGTACCTTTAGTTACGACTGTTTCCTTTGTTTTGTTGTCAAAAACGAATTTGACCCCTACCCGCTCCACCATGGCGCGGATTGAAACATAGGATACACCATTCTTGACTGCCATTGGCTGGTTAGCCAGATACAGAACACCATTAACATACATCTTGTTGCTGTTCATCATCAGAATAAGCTGATTGGGACCACCAGTAGGAATAGGCTGTACGCCTGAGCCCGGAGTAACGGTTGGCGTCGGAGTTGCACTCGGTACTGGTGTTGCTGTTGGCAACGTTGTAGATACAGGTGTTTCTGTCGTTACGGGTACGTCACTTGGTGGTGGCGTGGGTGAAGCTTGATCTGCTCCAGGCGCTCCGTTGTTAAGAGGCTGTTCTGTGGCCTCTGGCTGATGCGGCAATGCGTCTGTTGCTCCCGCCGGATTGACCGTGCTCTGTGGCGCAGTATCCGTGACAGCGGCACCAACTGTGCCGATCACCGTACCACTTACGGAGGACGCAAATGCCGGAACGGCTGCAGCGACCTGGGAAACGGCCAGTACAGCAACTAATGCGAGTTTTCTAAAATTCATTGTATGACTCCTTCTGCTCCTATTTGACGGAATATTAGCGCACTACGATCTTGTTAGATATACAGCAGCCACATTCCCTGCAAAAATGCAGCCATCCATAAGGACGGCGGTCAGATCTGCCACGAACCTTTTTAACAAAACATAGTATTAGACGCATAAGGTCTTAAAAAGTTTCAGAAATGTAAAGAAAAGATTAACGCTAGTTCCCATAAACATGGGAAAACACCTCCCTGAATCGCTAACCTTGATCCAGGAGGTGTTTATAGTATGTCATTACGCATTTTTTATAGGATTAAGATTTCTTGGAAGCCCCACCAAATGATTACTTGGCTTACTCGGCACTACGCTTCCAGGCCTCACGATACTCCTTAGGCGACATTCCCGTCTGTTTCTGGAATACTTTGGTGAAATAACGCCGTTCCTGATAGCCGACTCCCGAGCCAATTACCGCAATACTTTTCTCGCTGTGGGCCAGCATGAACTTGGCGGCATCGACCCGCTGCTGCGTTACATATTCGACAAATGTCATAGAGAAGCGATTCTTAAACAACAAGCAGAAGTAGCTGCTGCTAATACCAAGCTTGCCAGCTACCTCTTCAATACCAATATCGGAACTCAACTTTTCTGTAATGTACTGTACTGCCATGTTCATGAGCTGATCCGATGATTTTTTCGAGTTCTCACTTCCGTTATCCGGCACTTCCTGGAACAAAGGGAGACTATTAAACAATTTATCTTTGTATTTTCTGCTGCGAATATGGGCCCCGATCTCACGCACCTTGTTGCCCAATTCCTCATAGTGTATCGGCTTGCAGATGTACTCCCTCACCCCAAGTCGGATCGCTTCACGCGCATAATCAAATTCCTGATAGCCGGTGAGCAGCAGTACCTCGCACTCATTGCCAAGCTCGCGCAGCTTACCGACGAATGTCAGACCGTCCATGACGGGCATGCGAATGTCACACAACACAAGATCAGGATGTATCTCCTCGGCGATACGCAAAGCATCCATACCGCTGCGGGCCATACCCGACACAGTCATGCCCATTTCTTCCCAGGGCAGCACACGGTTCAAATTGTTGAGAATCGGCGCCTCGTCATCAACCAATAATACTTTTAGCATAATGATCTTCCCCCTGCTCGTATTTAGGTATGACGCATTGTATGATCGTTCCCAGACCCGGGCTGGAGCAGATAAAGACACCGTATAAGTCCCCATACTCAATACGAATACGGTCGGCCACACTGCGGACACCAAGTCCCCGTCGCTCATGGTACATCCGATTCTCCGGTTGGTCCTTAACTTCCTGCTCCGCGTTCTCGTTCACCATGTACTGAAACAGTGATAACTGAGCCGGCGTCATGCCGATACCGTTGTCTGAGATTCTCAGGATCAGATTCCCTCGTTCTTCCCAGCCCTGAATGATCAACTTGCCTGTATAATCAATCCCCTCAAAGCCGTGTTGAATACTGTTCTCCACAAGCGGCTGTAGCGTAAGCTTTAGTATCCCGCAGCTCATTAGCTCCTCAGGAATGTCGATCTCATAGTCGAATAGATCCTCAAAACGGAACTTCTGGATATCCAAATAATTGCGCAGATGCTTCGTCTCTTCCCCAACGGTAATTTCATCCCTGCCCTGAATGCTGATCCGTAAAATACTGGCCAGCCTGTAGACCATTTCGCTTACTTTTCGCCCTTCATTCTGTACCGCCAGCACATTAATTGACTCCAGCGTGTTAAACAAGAAATGAGGCTTGATCTGTGCCTGCAGCACACGCATTTCGGCCTGATTCTTGCGCCGCTGCTCGACCTGAATTCGATTGAACAGACCATTGATCTTATTCATCAGATCGTTGAAGCCCTTCGCCAGCAGGGTCAGCTCATCGTTCCCTTTTTCCTCGACACGGGTAGTCAGATCTCCATCTTCCACACGACGCATGAAACGGACAATGACCGCAATGGCCCCGGTAATCCGGTTCATAAAGAACAGATTGAAGAAAACGGCTGCCAAGAAACAGATAAATACAACAATCACGAACCAGCGCGCAAACACTGTCACTTCACGGGATAATGTCTCCCAAGAGGTCACGGATACAAGACTCCACGGATAATCCTTCAGGTGGTATACCGAGAGAATACTTTTCTCGCCGTCGAACTCGGTTTTAAAGCTCTGAAATCCTTTTTTGAAGGCTACTTGCTTAGTGGTAAAAGATTCAAAATTCTGCCCATCCAGCTTACGGTCCGGATCAAACAAGATCATACCGTCATCATTGACCAGCATGAAGGATACATTCTGATCACTATCGCCTATCTTCAAATTGCGGAAGATCGACTCGAACTCCCAGTTTTTAATTTGAACAACCAGTATGCCTATATTCTGGAAAAAGCTTAGCTCCTTCACGAGCCGAATTTGCGTAAACACGGGTTCAGTCCCCGTGAGTTCCGGGTATTCGTGAGGAGCCAGCCATTTGGGCACACCATTGAGCGACATTACTTGCTTGTACAAGTCGCTCTCTTTGAATTTGTCATAAGGCATCGTGCGGAAATTCTCTTTGGTGAAAACCGAGACAATCTCCGAGCTGCCTTTTCCATTAAAATTGTACAAAAACGCATAACTAATCGAAGGATGATTGTATAACAGACTCCGGAAATTGCGCTGGCTGGCATTCAGGTTCAGTTGCTCGGCATCCGTCAGATCCTGTTTGGATGGATCATCAGCACTTAGCGCCATATGGAATACCGAGGTGGCAATTCCGTTGTCTGTTACATTGTCCATGTCTTTGAAGACATTGGAGATACTGTAGCTGATCGCCTTCAGGGAATATTCCGACTGCTGGCTATATTTTTTCTCAATAGAATTATAAGTCACGAAGAACATGATCATACCAAGAATAAATAATGGAATGATAATCAGGCCCACAAATGCCGTAAAGAGTTTATAACGCAAATTCATCGGCCATGCTCCTGACCCTAAGGGATTATCCTTTCACACTACCCGCTGTAACGCCTTCAATGATTTTCTCCTGCAAAATCGCATAGATAACAACCACTGGCAATACGCTGTAGACAATCCCCGCGGACATCTGTGCATAGTTCATCTGATATTGATCGCGGAATTGGACCATGCCCACTGGAAGCGTACGCAGTTCATCATTGGAAAGGAAGTAGTTGGCTAGCAAGAATTCATTCCAATTTCCCAGGAAATTCACAATGAATACTGTAACCATAGCGGGAACCGTTAGAGGTACAATAATTCTAGCAAAGATACCAGGGGCATTCAAGCCATCCATAACGGCTGCTTCCTCAATTTCGGAGGGCAAAGATCGCATAAAAGCAGCCAAAATAATGATGGTAAAAGGAATCGCATTCGCAATATAAGGAATGATCAAAGCCCAGTGCGTGTTCAGAATTCCCAGCTTGCGCACAATGTTGTAGATTGGCAGCATCAGTGCGTTGTTAGGAATCAGCATCCCTACCAGAACCAGAGAGAACAATATCGTATTCCATTTGCCCTGGCGCATACGCGTGATTGCAAACGCAAACATCGAGGCCAGCAGGATAGATACTACCGAAGATAAGATAGAAATGTACAAGCTGTTGAAGAAATAGGTGCTTATTTTCGCATTGACCCATGCCTCAACATAGTTATTGAAGACAAACTCTTTCGGAATGCCAAAAGGATTGAGCGCAATCGCGTTGTTATCCTTCTTCACAGACGAGAACAGCACGAATAGGAAGGGAAACAGGATGACCAGCAGATAACCCAGCAGGATCACATGGGGCAGACTCTTTTTCAGGGTGCGCATCAGTATTCCACCCTTTCTGTACGCCGGGCAATAAGCACTTGATACAGTACCGTGACCACCAGCGTGAACGCAAAGATCAGAACTGCAATGGCATTGCCGTAGCCATATTTGAAGTTGGTAATCGCATATTTAATCATATAAGTTGCCATAACCTCGGTAGAACCTGCTGGTCCGCCCTTCGTCATGACGATAACGATATCCGCCGCCTTCATCGCACCCGCGATGGACAGCATGATGACTACTGAAATAATAGGGACAATCAAAGGAAGAGTAATCCGGGTCGCCCGCTGGAAGCGGGTAGCGCCATCAATTGCCGCAGCTTCATCCAGTTCGCCTGGAATGGACAGAATAGCCGCCAGCACCATGACAATATAAAATCCGGTCCACTGCCACGCATTGGTGATCAGGATGGACAGCATCGCGAACCGTTCATCCGACAGCCAGTATACCGGGTTGATTCCGACCAAACTCAGCAGTTTGTTAAGGAGTCCAATGTTTGGCTCGTAGATAAAGCCCCACAGGATTCCGATAACCGCCGTTGACATAATCGATGGCATAAATACCGCTGTCTTGTACAGACCCTTCAGCTTTTTCACATTTGCGATCAGAAGAGAGAAGATCACGATCAAAGGAACTTGGATAAATACGGAGAACAGAATGAACCAACCGTTGTTTTTCACCGAAATCCAGAACCTTTCATCCCCAAAAGCCTTCGAATAATTACTTAAGCCAGTAAATTTAACTGTCGATGATACACCATTCCAACTGGTAAAGCTGTAATAGATGGAACTGAAGATTGGATAAATGAAGAACATCAGGAACAGAATTAAAGCAGGAATAACAAACAGCGTGAAAACCACAGGGTTTCTTAATGCTTTATTCATGGCTACCTCCAATTGCTTAGACATCAGAGAACGATTTAAGGAAGTATTTTAAAAAATGTACCCTGGAACAAGCGCCAGGGTACATTCAGTTTCCTGCTTCTTATTCCACTGCCGCGTTGGCTTCTTCCTGAACCTTTTGCAGCGCTTCGCCCATCTTCTCAGGTGTGGTCTGTCCGCCGATCAGCTTTTGAATTTGAATGTTACTGATCTCGGTGGTTACATCCGCTTGCACAAGAGAGTCAAAGGCCGGGAATGAGGATTGGGAGTTGTTCAGTACAGCCACGATCTCGCTCATCAGATCGTCTGTAATATTCTCATTCAATACGTTTTGGTCAATCTTCATTGCAGGCAGCACGCCATCTTCTACAAGTCCGCGAAGCTGCATTTCTTCATTAAACAGATTTTTGATGAAGGACTTCACTGCAGCCAATTGACGAGGATCATTAGCTACCGCAGCAGAGAAGCCGTAACCATTATTCACATCACGCATCAGAGCAGTTTGGTCACCCACGCCACCTTCAACCGGAGGAATATTGAAGAATCCAACTTTACCGATCAGGCCTTCACCAGATTGACCTGGTTTGAAAACGGAAGACTTCCATGTTCCGTCATACAACAGGATGGCTTCACCACTTGTGAATTGTGTTGTATATTCAGCGTACTCGAAGCCCAGTTCGCCTTTTTTGAAGTACCCTTTGTCTACCCAGTCTTTGTACTTGGCAAAGCCTGCAACGACTTGTGGATCCGTCCATTTAGCTTCGCCAGTAGCGAACTTAGCAGTAACTTCCGGTCCAGCATAACGGGACCACAAGTGGTTAGCCAGCATCAACGGTACCCAACCTGCTTTGGAGGCACCAGCCAATGGCACTTTGCCGTCAGCTTTGATATCTGCCAATTGTTGTTCCAGTTCGGCAAAAGTCGTAGGAGCCTTCCAACCCTTGCTGTTATAGTACTCTTTGTTATAGAAGAATCCTTCGCCGGAACCGCCGATTGGCAATCCGTAGATCTTGCCTTCATAAGTAAACGGATCAAGGTTGGAGAACTTATCTTTGATGCCCAGTTCTTCCAGAATAGGCGTCAAATCAAGGAGCTTGTTTTCTTTTGCATAAATCTTGGAGTCAGGGCTACCGAACAGATCGAATACCTGCGGTGGATTGCCTGCCGCCATTTCACCACGAAGTTTTTCTTTGCGGTTAACGTCTGATTCAACGCCGTCGAGCTTAAAGGTTAAACCAGGAACATCCCCTTCTACTTTCTTAACTACATCCTCCAAAATAGCCAAGCGTTTTTGTTTGTCTGCCCCTACTTGTGTGTGACGGATCGTCATTTCGAACGGCTCCTCACTTACCGGTTCCTCAGTAGCAGGCGCGTTCGTAGCTTCCACCGTGTTTGTTCCAGTTTTGTTGCCCCCACCATTGGTAGTGCTATTGTTGTTATTTCCTCCACAACCGGCAAGCAGCGCAGAGCTTACGAAAATCAGGGACAACAGCAAAGTCATACTTTTTTTCATTTTTGTGACCCTCCCTATTTAATGATTTCGTTTACAGTTTCTATTATAAAAAAAGGTGATTGTTAACGTAAGGTTAAGATTCATCTACAACAGGGATAAAATTGTCTAATGTAAGCGAAATCATTGTTATTTTTTAACTTTTAACGTTAGTATATATAACATTAAAGTTTCTGAAAGCTAATTACAAACTTGAATAATCATCATAAAACAATAAGAAATGCTCTGTTTATTGATCGTATAACAATTTAATGTTATGTATTTTAACATAAACTAAGAGGAGCGACTCTTCTACAATGAGTTTGTAAGCGGATTATTCTTATATCATAACAGAAGCCGCCCCTTTAGCAGCAGCTATTTTGGGACGGCTTCTTATGTTCTTATGACAAGATATTATACCAGTTCGACTTGCTTGCGACCTTCTTCAACCAGTTGGTAAGCCCGCTGTACTTCCTCTTCAGTTGGGCTGGGAACACCCTCAAGCTCATATGCCTTGCCTAACATCTCCCATTTGTATACGCCCATCTGGTGATACGGCAGGATCTCGAACTTCTCTACCCCATTCAGGCTGCCGATGAAGCGACCAAGATTCAACAAATCTTCTTCCCGGTCATGAATGCCAGGAACATAGACGTGCCGGATCCACATTTTACGATCGTGATCTGACAACCAGCGAGCGAGCTTCAGTGTCCGCTCATTGGATTTGCCCGTCAGCTTCATGTGGGCTTCGTCATCAATATGCTTAAGATCCAGCATCACGAGATCTGTCACATCCAGCAAATCATTAATCTTGTCCCCTTCATTGTAGCCGTTGGTATCCAGCGTGGTGTGCAGATTCCAGCGTTTTTTCACTTCCGTAAACAATTGCTTGACGAAATGGGCCTGCAGCGTTGGCTCTCCGCCGGATACGGTCAAACCGCCCCCAGAGGTACGGTAATAGTTCAGGTAAGGCTCTATCTCGGCGAGAACCTCTTCCAGGCTCATTTCCTTTCCCTCATCTAATGCCCATGTATCTGGATTATGACAATATTGGCATTTCAACAGGCAGCCTTGCATGAACAAAACAAATCGAATGCCAGGCCCGTCAACGGTTCCAAAGGTTTCCAAGGAGTGTATGCGACCTTTAATCATTAGGAGTCATCCTTTCTCCACGACTGACTAACAGCCTCTCCTTCACGAAGAAGATTCCTACCCCTGAGACTGTTGTGTCTTACATCGCGGCCCTGAAATTTAAAATTTAAACTAATTTGAAGCAAGATTTTGCCGCCCTTGTGACAAGGGCGGCATCTCCTTGCGAATATCATAATGATATAGCTAAAGTCAAAGTAATTCCGTTATCAGCTTACATCGAACCATGGAACGTACGGTTGATTACATCCAATTGTTGTTCGCGAGTCAGCTTGATGAAGTTAACAGCATAGCCGGATACGCGAATGGTCAATTGTGGGTAGTTCTCTGGATGTTCCATAGCATCCATCAATTGCTCACGGGCGAACACGTTAACGTTCAGGTGGTGACCCTTGCTGCCGAAGTATCCGTCAAGCATGGATACCAGGTTGGATTTACGTCCTTCTTCTTCCTTGCCCAATGCCTTAGGCACGATGGAGAAGGTATTGGAGATTCCGTCCAGGCTATCCTCGTAAGGCAGTTTGGCAACAGAGCTCAGGGATGCCAGGGCGCCCTTCTTATCACGGCCGTGCATTGGGTTCGCACCCGGTGCGAATGGCTCGCCTTTTTTACGTCCGTCTGGTGTAGTACCTGTCTTCTTACCGTATACCACGTTAGAAGTGATCGTCAGTACGGATTGTGTCGGCAAAGCATCACGGTATGCAGTGTTCTTGCGAATCATTGTCATGAAAGATTCAACCAAATCTACAGCGATGCTGTCTACGGCATCGTCATTGTTACCGTAGCAAGGGAATTCACCTTCGATTTCAAAATCAATGGCAATACCTTGTTCGTTGCGTACTGGTCTAACCTTGGCATATTTGATGGCGCTTAGGGAGTCGGCTGCAACAGACAAACCGGCGATACCACAAGCCATAGTCCGCAGAATATCGCGGTCATGCAAGGCCATTTCAATACGCTCGTAGGAATATTTATCGTGCATGTAGTGGATAACGTTCAGCGTGTTCATGTACAGCTTAGCCAACCACTCCATCATTGGTTTGAAACGTTTCATTACTTCTTCATAATCGAGAACTTCGGAAGTGATGCGCGGAAGCTCAGGTCCGACTTGTACGCCGGATTTCTCGTCCACACCACCATTGATAGCATACAACAATGCTTTTGCCAAGTTGGCACGTGCGCCAAAGAATTGCATTTGTTTACCGATGCGCATTGCTGATACGCAACATGCAATACCGTAATCATCGCCATAGATCGGACGCATCAGATCATCATTCTCGTATTGAATGGAACTAGTCTCGATGGATACCTTGGCACAATATTTCTTGAAGCCTTCAGGCAATTTCTCGGACCATAGTACAGTCAAGTTCGGTTCCGGTGCTGGTCCCAGATTGTACAGGGTGTGCAGGAAACGGAAGCTGTTCTTGGTTACGCGTGTTGTACCATCTACGGACATACCACCAATGGATTCAGTAACCCAGGTAGGGTCACCACTGAACAGTTCATTGTAGTCAGGAGTGCGCAGGAATTTAACGATACGCAATTTCATCACGAAATGGTCTGTTAACTCTTGTGCTTGTTCTTCGGTCAAAATGCCTTCTGCGATATCGCGCTCAACATAGATATCAAGGAAAGAGGATACGCGTCCAAGGGACATTGCCGCACCGTTTTGTTCTTTGATCGCTGCAAGATATCCGAAGTACACCCATTGGAAAGCTTCTTTGGCAGTGTTAGCTGGCTTGGAGATATCAAAGCCGTGCATAGCCGCCATTTTCTTCAGTTCGCCCAGTGCGCGGATCTGTTCGGAGACCTCTTCCCGAAGACGAATTACAGATTCGCTCATAGCATCCACTTCAAGATTTTTGAGGTCTTGTTTCTTTTCATTGACCAGGAAGTCAATTCCGTAAAGCGCTACACGGCGGTAGTCGCCAATGATCCGACCGCGGCCGTAAGCATCTGGAAGACCGGTAATAATACCTGCTCTGCGCGCTGCTCTCATATCATCTGTATATGCATCAAATACGCCTTGGTTATGCGTTTTGCGAATGTTCGTGAACATGTCGACAATGCCTTGCGGAAGTTCAAATCCGTATGCATTACAGGCATCAATCATCATTTTAATACCACCGAACGGTTGAATGGAACGTTTAAAAGGCGCGTCAGTCTGAACGCCGACAATTTGTTCCTTGTCCTTGTCAATGTAACCAGGATTGTGCGATACGATCGTAGATACGGTGTTCACATCTACGTCAAGCACACCGCCATTGGCAATTTCCCGTTTGGTCATTTCAGAAACAATTTTCCACAGTTCCTTGGTATTCTCAGTAGCTCCGGCTAGGAAATCTTCCTTACCCAGGTAGGGGGTAATGTTCTTCTCAATAAAGTCATTCACATTAACTTTTCTAGACCATTTACCTTTTGTAAAACCGTGCCAACCCGACTTCACTTCTTGTACATCTTTTTCAATCACCGACATGCTAAATCCCTCCATTTATATTTATAGTATTGTAGAGATCGCGGGCTTGAAGGTTAATCCCGTGTCTCGCGACCCCATCATAATGGTTGTTATAAAATTCACAAAAGTGATTTTATAGGTGGGATCGTTGTTTGTTTATATAAATATTTTAGTTTATTTTCTGAAAAAGGACTGTGACAAATATCACCTTTCCGGTGATATTTGTCACTACCATCCAGTTTCTCAAGGAACGGAATCCTTAGCTTACAACTGTGGTATTAGTTATCGAATTTGCCGTAGAAAGCATTGCGGTATACGTCTGCAAGTTCGCTGACAAGCGGCATTTTTGGATTGGCAGTTGTACATTGATCTTCGAATGCACGGTCAGCCAGATAGTCAACACGCGATTCGAAATCCTTAGGATCAAAGCCAAGTTGTTGGAACGACTCCTCAATACCCAGCTTCTTGTTCATGTCGCGGATAGCATTGATCAAGCTAGTAACCCCTTCTTCAGTGGTACGAGCTGGCAGTCCCAGAATACGAGCGATTTCTGCATAACGCTCATCCGCAACGAAGTGCGAATATTTAGGGAACGAAGCAAACTTCGTTGGTTTCTTGGCATTGTAGCGGATAACGTGCGGCATAAGAATCGCATTGGTACGACCATGAGCCGTATGATATTGACCACCCCATTTGTGCGCCAAGCTATGGTTGATGCCCAGGAATGCGTTAGCGAACGCCATACCAGCAAGTGTGGAAGCATTATGCATTTTCTCACGAGCTAGTGGATCAGCTTCCAGTGCGGACTTCTCCAAGTATTGGAATACGAGTTGGATAGCTTTGATGGCAAGACCATCAGAGTAGTCACTAGCCATAACCGATACATAGGCTTCAATCGCATGTGTCAATACATCCATCCCTGTGTCAGCAACAGCAGTTTTTGGCAAGCTGTATACGAACTCTGGATCTATGATAGCTACATCAGGCGTGAGCTCATAGTCAGCCAAAGGATATTTAGTATGTGTTTCAGTTGTTTTGTCAGTGATAACCGCGAAAGAAGTAACTTCCGAACCAGTACCCGAAGTTGTAGGAATGGCAACGAATTTAGCTTTGTTACCCAGTTTAGGGAACTTGTAAACCCGTTTGCGGATATCCATGAATTTTTGTTTCAGACCGTTAAAGTCAGCGTCTGGGTGTTCATAGAACAACCACATACCTTTGGCTGCGTCCATAGGGGAACCGCCACCAAGTGCAATGATGCAGTCCGGCTGGAATCTGTTCATCATAGCCGTACCTTTTTCTACAGTAGTTGTCGATGGATCTGGTTCTACTTCCGAGAACACTTCGATGGCTACTGGTGTTTGACGTTGACGCAGGTAGTGTTCAACTCTTTCCACATAGCCCAATTTCACCATCATAGGGTCAGTGATAATCGCAATGCGTGTAATATCAGGCATTTTGGCAAGGTATTGAGTTGCACCTTTTTCGAAATAGATCTTGTCGGGTACTTTAAACCATTGCATATTCACGGTACGACGATTCACCCTTTTCACGTTGATCAGATTGATGGCAGTCACGTTTTGCGATACCGAGTTGCGTCCGTAAGATCCACAGCCCAGGGTCAGCGAAGGGATATTAGTGTTGTAAATATCGCCGATGGCACCATGTGTCGATGGCGAGTTTACCAGAATACGTCCGGTTTGCAGACGATTCGAGAATTTCATGATGACTTCTTCATTGTTCGAGTGGATAGCCGAGCTGTGGCCCATGCCCCCGAACTCAACGATCTCGGCAGCACGTTCGATACCTTGATCGGCATTTTTAACTTTATAACAAGCCAATACCGGGCTCAGCTTTTCTGCAGACAACGGGAATTTTGTTCCTACACCTTCAAGTTCAGCTACCAGGATTTTGGTGCCTGCTGGAACTTGAATACCACACATTTCCGCGATCTTCGTTGCAGATTGACCAACTATTGCCGGATTCACTGCACATTTTTCAACGTTCATTGCACCGGAAGTCAGCTTGCCAGCTTCTTCTTTGTTAACAAAGTAACAACCGTTCGCAATCATTTTCTTCTTCACTTGATCGAAGATAGCTTCTTCAATAATTACGGCTTGCTCGGATGCGCAGATCATACCATTATCGAATGTCTTGGAAAGAATGATGTCAGTGACCGCTTGGTCGATATCGGCACTCTTTTCGATAAAGGCAGGCACGTTACCAGGACCTACACCCAAAGCCGGTTTACCACAGCTATAAGCTGCTTTAACCATCGCCGATCCGCCTGTTGCCAGAATCAGTGCAACATCAGGATTGTTCATGAGTGCGTTGGTTTTGTCCATTGTCGGCAATTCGATCCATTGGATACAGTTCTCAGGTGCGCCTGCTTTAACTGCTGCGTCATGTAGAATTTTGGCGGATGCTGCACTACACTCTTGCGCAGATGGATGAAAACCGAATATAATAGGGTTACGTGTCTTTGCGGCGATCAGAGCTTTAAACATCGTGGTGGATGTTGGATTGGTTACCGGCGTGATACCCATAACGATCCCGACCGGTTCGGCGATCTTTTGGAAACTTTCGTAGGAGTTGTCTTCGATGACCCCTACGGTCTTATCATATTTAATTCCGTGCCAGATATATTCTGTTGCGAAAATGTTCTTCGTGATTTTGTCTTCATAGACCCCGCGACCTGTTTCTTCTACGGCCAGTTTCGCCAGATACATGTGCTTGTCGAGTCCTGCCAACGCCATTGCATGAACGATTGTGTTGACTTGCTCTTGATCCAATTGCATGTACGCTTCTTGAGCCTTCTTGGCTTTATCTACCAAAGTCTGAATATATTCCTCAGCTGTTGGTTGCTTCACTTGGGCGGGCACTTCATTTTTCACTGCCATGTCCCTCGTCCTCCTGTCAATTTTTGAGTTGTTTTTCTCTACATGTTCATATTATCACATACTTTCCGTCTTGTATAGTGAAATCTTTCACAAAGTATAAAGTTTTTTTGACGTGTTTCAAAGCGCTTCCATTCAACATTCCATGAATCATAGAAGATTCACAAATCACTCTCTCCCTCGATACACTCCGACTCACTTTTTTCAATTCTATACATACACAATAAAAAAAGGATGCCCCCGCCATCTTCATGGCTTGTAGGGACATCCTCTTGATCGTTTCATTACTTAAAGATTGATCATGGCGCCTAATTATTCAACTTTAATGCCGTCGAAGAATTTCTCTTGGACCGTTTTAGCAGCAGCATCAAGCTGAGCTTTGGAATCTGTTCCTTTTTTGGAGAACAGTTCTTGAATGACGTTGGATACCGTTGCATAGTAGTCCTGAGTATTGTATTGAGCTTCCGGCTTACCGTCCACCAGGTTCATGATTTCAGGATTGTATTGGTACACGTTATTGTACTTATCATAGACAGCTTTGGTCTTCTTACCGAACTCAGAATCAGCAGAGTAGTAGTCAAGAAGCGGCGGGATGAAGTACTTACCGTCTTGTGTACGTTGTTGGAGGACCAAATCAAGCGCCTCCAGACCCTTGTCGGAGAAGTAGTCAAATGTGATGTAACGGAAAGCCATTTCTTGCTCGTCTTTCGTTGCATTCGGGTTGATTACGAGATAGTCGCCACCCAGTACGCCAGTGTGTTTGCCACCTTTTTCAGCAGCAGGCATTGGATATGTCAATACGTCTTCAGGCTTCAGACCACCTTGGTTCAGAGCTTGCTCGATAACGCCGTCAGAACCGGCCATAACCATTGCAGTGCGGCTTTGTTGGAACGCGCCTACAGCATCACCCCAGCCAAGTGCCCAGTCTTGAGGAATAGCATTAGCTTCCCATCTAAGCTGCTTGTAGAAGTCCAAAGCTTTGACACCAGCGTCGGAGTTGAATGTAGCTACAACCTTTCCACCTTCAACTTTTTGGATATCACCACCGGCTTCGAATAAGAAGTTGGTCCAGTTCCAGCCTGCTTCATTACCTTTACCCATTGGGGCAATACCGGAGATACCTTTTTTAGTATCTGCTACGCCCTTGGCAGTGTTCAGCATATCGTCCCAAGTCCAGTCAAGTGGAGGAACCGCAACGCCTTTTTCATCAAGCATCTTTTTATTGATCATTGTAGTGGTGACATAACCTTTTTGTGTTACGCCATATACTTTTCCATCAATGATGAACTGATTCTGCAGGACGGAGTTGATTTCGTCTTTGTGCTCATATTTGTTCCAGAGATCAGTAATATCGGCTACCCAGCCCTTTTCAACCAGAAATTTAGCTTCTGTAGCAAAGGTATTATAGAACGTTGGTGCTTCATTCGCAGCCATCTTAATTCCGATTTCATTGACCTTGTATTGCCAGTCGTCTTTGATGATTTCTACATTCGGATATTCCTCTTGGAAACGCTTAATTTTGTCATCTTCCTTAGCTCTTATCTCCGTAAGGTCAGGTGTTGGATAGTGAATCTTGATCGTAATTTTTCTTTGGGTGATGTCATCCTTAGCTGCATCGGTGCCACTCGAATTGTCTGTTGCGGCATTCGTTGGGGCTGTAGTTGCTTCCCCGCCCTTGTCACTGGCTGTATTAGCGTTGTTGCCGCCACAAGCGGAAAGCAACGAACCGGCCATCAGGAGGCTTAGTAGCATAGTGGAATACTTGCGCATTGAAACTCCCCTTTTCAATTTCATAATTATCTTACACATTGATCATAAAAGAGAAATCGTTTACAAACGAGGTGCATTTATATTCCTTTTATGTGTAAGTTTACGATTGATAGTAGAATCAGATATTAAAATTAACCTTTGACAGCCGATAAAGCCACACCGCGCATAATGAACTTCTGGAAGATCAAGAATACGACAATCGGCGGCAAACTGACAAGGAAGAGAATCGCAAATTTGATATTGGTATTAAGTGCTTTAACATCAATAACATATTTATAAATTGCCGTAGCTAGTGTGTACTTGTCATCACTGTGCATAACGAGTGACGGCCAGAACCAGTCATTCCATGCTGTGGAGAAAATAAAAATGGCCAGTGTTGCAAAAATTGGAACCGACAGCGGCACCGCGATGGAGAAGAAACTTCTTGGCTCTGAGGCGCCGTCGATCCGAGCGGCTTCGAAGATTTCCGGGTGAATACCATCAAAGAAGTTCTTAAGCAACAAGAAATAGAATGTATTGGCACCTGCTGGCAGCCAGAAAGCCGCGTATTGGTTCAGCAAGCCCAGTTCCTTCAGGTTGACAAAGTTCGGAACCATGTAACTGCTCGCCGGAATAAACAAGGTCATCAGGAAGAAGAAATAGATAGCTTTCTTATAAGGCACATTCATCCGGGAGATACTGAACGATGCCATACCCAGTACCACCAGGGTCATAAGCATGTTACCCAAAAAGATATAGATAGTGTTTCTTAAGTAAGAAAACAAATCGATGTAGTTCATAGCATCCTTCAAGTTGCTAAAGTGCCATTCCTGCGGGAAAAAGTGTGGCGGGAACGAGTTCACTTCCGTATTGGACTTGAGTCCATTGAACATCATCATGAGTATGGGATACAACATGCTAAACACCATGGCGCATATAACCAAAACCATTATTCCATATGCTATTTTATTACTGGTCTGCTTTAGATCGTGTTCCGATAATATGCCTCTGTCTCCGCTTTTCATCTTAGTTGTCCTCCTTGTTGAGCTTGAACTGCAAGACGCCCAAACCGCCCAGGACGATGAACATAAGCATGCCTAGCGCAGTAGCCGTTCCATAATCAAGTCTTGTAAACGCATATTTCACCATCAGCAGAGCATAGGTCAACGTGGTGTTGTTAGGTCCACCATCAAGCAAAGCCATCTGTGATTGATACCCTTGCGATGTGCCGATAACCTGCAAAATAAGCATCAGGATAATCAGATTGCGTATTGAAGGCAATGTAATATGACGAATACGTGCCCATACACCAGCACCGTCAATTTCTGCCGCTTCATACCAATCACGCGGAATGCTCAGCACCGCTGCCAGATATATTAGCATCCCTGAACCAAATTGCTGCCAGGTCTCCATAAAGACGAGTGAAATCATAGACCACTTCGTGTCGGTCAAAAACGAAATTTGGTCAACCCCAAAACTACCTAGTACAGCATTGATAGGTCCAACCGGATCATACAACCATCTCCATAACCCATACAATACAACACCCGGTACAACGAAAGGCAAGTAAGCAGCTACCCGCACAAAGCCTCCAAATCTGCGCAACTCGGAGATCGCGATCGCGAATGCAATTGGAACCCAGAATCCAAGAACAAAACATAATGCCATATAATACAGAGTGTTCTTTATAGCCGTTAATACGTCGGGATCACTGAGCGCTCTTGCATAGTTGCCAAAGCCAACAAAAGTATTGCCTGCTACGAAATCGACATGATAAAAGCTGTACACTAAGCCCTTCAAAATGGGAACCCACATGAATAGGATGAAAATAACAAATGCGGGTACAAGGAACATGTAGCCCCAGAAGTTTTTCTTCCAGCGGCCATTCCGTTGTGGCGTGGATGATTTACGCTCCATCTGTGCCCCCGGGTTTTCGTTTACTACTACAGTTTGGTTCATCAAGCTCCCTCATTCCTATGGTTCGTTCGGCATTTTTTCACAAAATGCTTCCTACCTTAAATTGTAGAAAATCAGGCTTGTACTGAACATGTGTATATCTATCGAAGTCATGAGTGTTCTTACTTCTTCAATTCGCTGGGGCTGATTCCATAGTATTTTTTGAATATTTTGCTAAAATGTTCCGGCGATTCATAGCCCACCCGCTCTGCAATTTCATATCTTCGCAGATCCGTGTTCAGAATCATCTCCCGGCTCTCTTCCATCCGCAGCTTGATCACATACTCCCACAGATTAAATCCTGTGTTCTTCTTGAACAGGTAGCTCAGATAGTTGGGACTCACATGATTTTTCTTCGCTACCTCGTGAATGGTCAGACCTTTTTGTGCATAATTCTCGTCGATATATTCCTTGGCCTTCTGGACAATGAGGTTACTTCGCGTATGTAATTCTTCGGCAGAAGGGTCTATTGCGTAATTATTCCAGTTAAAATCACCATAGTAGAACACATAGTGATCACTATGCTCCTTGTTCCAGAGAATGGCCTTCGAAGCCTGACGGTTCAAGACATTCATAAAAGGTAGACCCTTCAGAATCTGGCTGATGCCGATAACAGCATGCAGGTGCAGATATTTATGAATATTGAAATGCAGACTGCGACCCAGAACATCGAGCCGGTTAATCTGGCCGGAAGAAGATTCTTCATAGCTTTTCTCATTCCACTGGATAATGATCGTTATTTCTCCGTCCGGAGAGTAAAATGCAATAGAGTTCCACTCCTGATCCATCAGTTCCTTGGCAATATTCAGGGCCGCATAACATAGAAGACGCCTATCATTGGCACCATATTTCTTCTCTGACCCCGGATCAGACAAGGGAAGTTTGATCTTTATGACTGAGAAGAAAGGACCCTGAAGGTTTAAGGCATCTATTTTTTGCAGACTGCGCGGGTCAGCCAGCACCGTATCCGGATTCGCCAGCAATTCAGTCAACAGTTGGCTATACTCTGGCTGCGTCTCTTCCAAGCGAAAGCTCTCGCTGATGCCGGACATGAACGTATCCAGCTCCGGTGAAGGCTTATCCAGCTTCAGTAGCACATTGCGCACAGAATCCAGAAAATGTTCGCTGTTCAAGGGCTTGATCAAATAATCCTTGGCCCCTAGGCGTACAGCCATTTGGGCATACTGAAACGTCTCATGAGCTGAGATGACAATGGTCTGAACCCAGGGCTTAGTCAGTTTCGCATGCTGCATCAGATCAATGCCACTCATGGCTCCCATCTGAATATCCGTAACCAGCAGGTCGATATCTTCCATACGAATACAATCTAGCGCCTCAAAACCGCTATTTGCCGTATAAATATGATCGATATCCAGACCAGATGAAGCGAGTAGGCTGCTCAATCCTTTAACAATCAACGGCTCATCATCCACTACCAATATATTAAACATATCGTTAATCTCCTTTTATTTCTTGATTCTCCGATTTTGGCAGCTTGACTATCACCTGGGTTCCGCCACCTGTGCGGGCAGCATAGCTAATGCCATACTCAGGTCCAAAATGCAGATGTATACGTTGGTTGACATTGCGGATGCCGTAACCGCTGGTAGGGTTAGGATTTTCTTCATTGAGAATCCACATAATTGCCTCAAAATCAACCAGTTTGTAACCGTTATCTTCTATGGAGATAAGTATAGAATCCTCCTCTAGCCAGGCTGTAATAATAATCTCGCCGTCTTCCCCCATATTTTTGACGCCATGGATGATGGCATTCTCGATCAGCGGCTGCAAAGTGATCTTCGGAATCAAGTTACTCTTGATATCCGGATCAATATTCATCTCAACCCGAAAAACATAATCATGCCGGTGCTGCTGGAGCTTGATATAAGCAGACACATGTTCCAATTCTTCCTCCAGTGTAATCAACTCTCTGCCACGGCTGAGACTGATCTTCATCAGCTTGGACAACTGCTTGACCATCTCGGCAGATTCGGCATTACCCTCTAGCGATATTTTCCAATATATGCTCTCAAGTGTATTATATAGCAGATGGGGATTGATTTGTTGGTAAAGTAGCTGCAGTTGCGATTCTTTTTGCTTCAATTCCATCTGATATTTATAAGTAATTAGGCCGTTAAGCCTTCGGGCCATGTCATAGGTGGATGTGATTAGCACACTGACCTCATCATTGCTGCCCCATCTAGGCGTCTCTGGGACACGGTTGCCGGGCTCGTATTTGCGTACAAAAAAAGCCAGCTTCTGCAAAGGCGTCATCAGAGAACGCCAGAAATATGTAAGAATGATCAGCCCGAATACCGCATAGGCGATGGTGATATACTGTATGACCCGCTTCATTTCATTTTGCTGCTGCAAAAGCGCTTTTACAGGAACCTTGTAGACAAGCTTCTGCCCCAGGGCATGGTTACTATTGACCACATAAATAAAATCGCTCGTGATAACATCCACAATGCCTTCTGGATCTCCGGCCTCTGCCCCTTCGGGCAGTTTAATATGGTCACCTAAATTGCTAATCGTAGAAGCAAGCACAAGATTGTTCATATCTGTGAGATAGATCTCACCATCAGGCAGCGATATCGATTTCAGCGATTCACTGATCTTGGACTCCATTTTGCTCACAACCAATACCCCAATTGTCCCTTCTCCCCGGTAAATATTATTGACCGCCCTGACATAGGTTAGTGTCTTGTTATTCTCGGCTTGAGCACTGAGCCTGTCCATAAACTGCAGATAGCCACGACCCTTCTGTTGTACCACCGATTGGAACCAGCTAGGCTCCTCTTCCTTGGAAAAAAAATAAACTCCCGCCTTCTTGACCTGTGGGAAGTTCGGGGCAAAGAAATATTTATCCTCCGGATCGTAAACATAGAGCGAGTAATAAATAACATCATCCTTCCCTGTCCCCTGGGAGTAGCTGACCAGCAGCTTTTCTATAGCCTCATAACGTTTGAATGAATCCATCACAATTTCATTGTTTGTTGTACTGAGCTGTTGAATCAGCGGGTTCTGAATGATAGTGGTGGAAATTTTGTTAACGGTCTCAATATCTCGGTTGATAATGGTAAAATTTTGTTTGTTCAGCTCCACATATGCATTCGTAACGTGGCGCTTGAGAATGCCCTCGGCCTTCAAATTACCGTAGCTGTTCAGAATCAGAATGGGAGAGATCATAATCAGGAACAACAGGATCAACTGCTGCTTGACGTTCAGTTTCACAAGTGGTTTAACAAGCTTTGACCACATTAGGCACACCTCCAGCTTCAATACTATAACAAACGCTATATGCGTCATATATGTCTATTCTAAAGTTTTTTAGGAGTATTTGTATCTTTTTTTCTACTGCAGGCAAAATATATGCTACGCCATGATTTAGCCAGAGGAAATAAAACGCTAAATTTACAGTTATTCATTAATTTATGGAGTATATTTGAAAGTCTTAGTTATACAGCTACAGCACAAAAAAAGACTGGAACAGCCCGTCAGTACGGCTCCAGTCTTCTCTGAACTCTTATTAGTACATTATTATTGCGAATATCCGTTTAAGTCAAGCCATGAAGCGCAAGTCTCCGTCCAGCCACTCGTATGCTGCTCTTCTGTAGCCAAACCTAAGCCGTGTCTTCCATGTGCATAGACATGCAGATCGAACGGAATACCATGACGTCTCAGCGCTGTGGCGAAAAGAAGGCTGTTCTCAACCGACACACCTTCGTCATCCGACGTATGCCACAAAAAGGTCGGTGGTGTGTCTGCTCCTACTTGAAGCTCGCTACTCATAAGATCCACCAGATCACCTTGCGGGGAAGAACCCAGCAAATTTTCCTTGGACCCCTTGTGTACCACCTGATCATCCATAGTAATTACCGGATAACATAGAATCATGAGATCCGGACGGCTGGATACCCGTTCTATCGGATCAGGGTCCTCTGCATTGCCCTTGTCAAACAACACGCCTGCCGTGGAGGCCAGATGACCCCCTGCGGAGAATCCAAGAATCCCGATTCGGGCGGGATCAATTCTGAATTCCTCAGCTTGCAACCGTACTGTACGCAACGCCCGCTTAGCATCCAGAAGCGCGCTGGGATATTGGTAGGGCGCTACACGGTAGCGCAGCACAAAGGCTGAAATGCCTAGGCTGTTGAGCCAAAAGGCGATAGGCTCCCCTTCATGATCTGCGCGCATTCCGTAAGCACCACCGGGACAGATCACAACTGCGGCATTGCCGTCTCCATCAACTAGATAAGGTGTAATAGCCGGACAATCCTCGTCACTAGTACCAGCAGCTCCGGGAGCACCGTCAGGCCATAAAAGAGTGGTCTCCATTTCTCATCCCTCAAACTTCCTTCGTAGACTTGGCATTCATGAGAGAACTCCCTCATAATGACATCAGTCTATCAAGTTAGAGGAGTTCATGCAATCCGGCAACGACAAGATCTGCTTCCTTCAGAATTTCCGGCTTGCCGATTCCGACTACCTTCATTCCTGCTGCTTTACCTGCTTCCACACCCGCTTCTGCGTCTTCAAACACAACGCATTCCTCCGGCTGCAATTTAAGCTCTACCGCCCCGATAAGGAACACTTCAGGGTCAGGCTTAGCGTTGGACACCTTATTGCCATCAACAACTGCATCGAACAGTTCGGTAATGTTTAGCTTGTCAAGAATGAACATCGCATTCTTGCTAGCTGAACCAAGCGCGATACCAACCCCACGTTCTCTAAGACCTGTAAGATATTCCTTCACGCCCGGCAGCAGCTCGGACTCATCCAGCTTGGTGATGAACTCTACATACAGGCGGTTCTTCTTATCCGCCATCGCCAGCTTCTCTTCCTCTGGAAAGTCCAGCCCACCTATCTCCAGCAGGATATCCAGCGATCTCATCCGGCTTACGCCCTTGAGTCGTTCGTTATCTGCCTCTGTGAATTCGAAGCCAAGCTCACGGGCAAGCTCTGCCCAGGCCAGGAAATGGTATTTCGCCGTATCTACGATGACACCGTCCAAATCGAAGATGGCACCTTTCATATTTTGCAGCATGATATTCTGTCCTCTCTATGGGTTAATCATATATCTATTATTGTATACGAAAATATAATTGCAAGCTGATCGAGCTATACCGCAGCCCCTGCGGTCTGAAGCTTCAGCTGCACACCCGGCCGGCATAACTGCGACTCTGCGCCATCCACAACAAAGGATAATGCTCCGCTGTTGCCTGCTGCAGCCGTAATGGTTACTTCTCCGCGGCTGATTCGCAGCGTATAGCTTCCTCCGCGCAGTACCACAGGAAGCTCAACTGCCTCCCATTTCTGTGGCAAGGAAGGTTTGATATGCACGGTATCGCCGTCGAAATGCACGCCGGCAAAACCAAGCACCGCTGCCATCCACGCACCGCCGTTCGCAGCCGGATGCGTTCCGCCGATATAAAGATCGCCTACGTATTGTTTCGATTCACCGGTCAAATCCACTGTAGCAGTCCGCATGAAGTACGGATATCCCCAGTCGGGAGAGCCGATATCAGCAGCGACCAGCGCATAGATGCACGGGCTGAGACTGGAGCCATGCTCGGTGCGGGGCTCGTAGAATTCCCAGTTCGCCTTCTTGACTTCTTTGGAGAAAGAATGCTTAAACAGGTTCAGCATGAGTACAACATCTGCTTGCTTCAAAATTTTGGTTGTTGTTGCCAAACCGTTGCCGCCGCCCCAATATTCGTTTTTGTTCAAAACACGCGATTTCAGGTCGGCCAGCGTAACTTCTTCAAGCGTATGATAACGGTCAAATTGTTCAATGACAAGTGTCTCTTCATCTGGCTGTGGAACATAGAAGCTCTCCAGCATCGAACCGATCTCGGTCAGGAATGGACCGTCTGTAAACTGAGTTGTCAGCTTTTCAAACTCAGCAGGATGTTTCTCTTTCAGCAACTCTGCGGTCCGTAGCGCAATCTCCAGACTTTCCTTGACCAGTGCATTCGTGAATGCGTTGTTGTTGACACGTTCATGATATTCATCCGGTCCGGTCACATCCAGAATTTCATAGCGCTTCTTGACTGGATTGTAGAAGGCGTAAGAATAGAAGAATCTGGCACACTCCCAGATCACCTCTGCTCCACCATCCACCAGCAAGCTGTCATCACCGGTAAACTGCACATACTGCCAAATACCGTGGACAACATCCGCACTGATATGCACCTGTTTATCCCGGAAATAAGTACGCATAGGCCGTCCAGTGAACACATCGTTCACATTGAACAGGGTACAGGCATCGTCACCCGTATCCTGACTCTCCCAAGCATAGAATGCACCAAGGAAGCCATATTCCGCTGCCTTGCGGCGGGCCCCATCCAGGGTATGGATGCGGTACATCATCAGATTGCGAGCGGTGCTTGGATCACTGTGCAGGAAGAACGGCAGCATGAACATCTCTGTATCCCAGAACACTGCTCCCTTATAGACTTGCCCGGACAAGCCGCGTGCTGGAATGGAGACCTTCTCCGATTCCGTCGGGGCAATGATCAGCAGCTGATAGATGCTGTATCTGAGTGCCATTTGCGCTTCATCGTCACCTTCAATGATCACATCACTGCTAAGCCAACGATCTTCCCAACGCTTACGATGTGCCGTAAGCAGTTCATCATATCCCAGCTTTGCCGCAGCTTTAACAGCCTCTACAGCATTGTCTACCGGTGCCTTACCGGCATCAAGGCCAGTGTAAACTGACACATACTTATGCCATTCGTAGGTTTCGCCAGCCTTGGCATCCAGCAAGAGCTTGCGGATGGCCAGGCCATCCACAATTTGCTGCTCTCCAAAGCCAAAATCAGCGATCTCTGCCACGGCAACCGGAACGTTCAATTCGCCGGAAACCGCACTAGAGATCAGCACATCACCCTCGGCATATTCTTTTTTCTCGAAGAGGTGAGGACCATTGATATCCCACACCTCTCCGTCGATTCCCGTTTCAATATCTATCCGGCAATCGATCGTACTGCTGACAGTTAGTTTGCTGAGAAGCAGATGCAGGTTATCCATGCTTGCAAAACGTTCAGCCGTAAAGGTCACCGTGCCTCCCTCAGGCGTACGGTATACAGTCTCACGACGGTGGATTGCACTGCGGAAATCCAGCTCCTGTATGTGAGAGACCGGTTCGGTATCCAGCACACTGAGCGGCTGGCCGTTGTAGGAGATGACCGTAAATAGTCCGTTAGGAGCGTTCACAGGCTCACGCCACTTGTCCCCAGCCCTGTCATAGAGACCAGCCAGAGTCACTGCAGACAGCTGCTCCTTGCCGAATTCTTCAAGGGTGCCGCGATATCCCATATAGCCGTTGCCGGTCATATATTTGTTCCCATTGGTCGTTATCAGGTTCTTGTCGAAGCTCTGTTCTTTGACTGTCCAGCTCAACCTGCAATCATCCCTTCGCCCAGCGGAAGCACCGTACCGGAGGCATCCACTTTAATTCGTTGCCCGTATACAACAATCTCTGTGCTACCGCCGCTGATGGCTTTCAGACTAACCGAATCCTTATTCACAATAATCTTCAGCAGCACTCCCTCGTACATCACCTGGAAGCTGTAGGAGGTCCAACGCTCAGGTAGCGATGGTTGGAATGACAGACGTTCGCCGTCGGAACGCATGCCGCCAAATCCGTACACAATGTTCATCCATGCCGCAGCAATGGAAGTCGTGTGAAGTCCTTCGCGGGTATTGCGGTTATAGTTATCAAGGTCAAGGCGAGTCGCGAATTCAAAGAAGTTGTACGCTTCCTCATGCTTGCCGATTTCGCTGGCAAGAATGGAGTGGATTGATGGCGACAACGAAGACTCATGGATACATCTTGACTCATAGTATTCATAGTTGGCGAGCTTCTCTTCCTTGGTGAACTGCTCACTATACAAGAACATGAACATCAGCACATCCGGCTGTTTGATCATGTCATAGCGGTACAAACGATCGTACGACCAGTTCGAATACAGCGGGAATTCTGTCACTGGAATGGAGTGAATATCAATGTGAGGCATATCGAAGAATCCGTCATGCTCCTCATATACTCCAGTTTCCTTATCTACAGGAATCTTCATTTTTTCTGCCTTGTTGCTCCAGTCGCCTAGTTCTTCCTCACGCAGTTCCACTTTAGCTGACAGTTCAGCGAACTCGGACGGAGCCTTTTCCTTCATTTCCTGAATCGCTTCCAGGGCAAATTCGAAGGATTTTTTGGCCATTAGGTTGATATAGCAGTTATTGTTAACCATCAGTTGGAATTCGTCAGGTCCCATAACTCCAAAATAACCGTATTCACCGGTACGTTGTCCCCATTGACCGCGCGTAGCATAGAAACGACTGATTTGGATCAACATTTCTACCCCTTTGCTGAAGAGGAACTCTTTATCTCCAGTATTCTTGACGTAGTGCCAAATACCAAAGGATACCGCCGTACCTACATGCAACTGCAGGTTGGAGTGCTGCCACAGATCACAGCTTTCCGTTCCGTCAATGGTAGCGATCGGGTAGCATGCACCTTCGCAATCCACATCTTTAGCGCGCTGAATAGCTTCAGGAAGCGTTCTGTAGCGGAACTCCAACAAGCTCTTGGCCGCTTTAGGATTGTTGAACATATAGAATGGAAGACAGTAAGACTCTGTATCCCAGAAAGCCAGTCCGCGGTATACTTCACCCGTTAGACCCTTAGCTCCGATATTGAAGCCCGGATGGTCGCCATGGTAGGTCTGATACAGTTGGAAAATACAGAACCGGATACCCTGTTGGTTCTCTGGATCGCCTTCGATGCTAATATCACTGGTCTCCCAGATTCCGTTCCAGTAAGCTTCTTGCTCCGCAAGTACAGCCTTCTCTTCCAGACTTAATGACGCCACAGCTAGACCTAGTCCTTCACTCCACAGTTCTTCGGCACTTCTTGCGGATGTGCTGTCTGCGCAGTTGATAGCAAACTTCGTAAAGTGTGCAGTTTCACCTTGGGTCAATTCCAATGAGAAGCTCTGTCCAATGAATTTCTCCCGTTCAACACGTGCCGTTTCAAGCGGTTGGGAAGCTTTCAATGTGAAGCTGGAGAACAACTTGTTACCGGTATTTACGGTACTCGCCAAAATTGCAGAGATTCCATCTTGCTCTCCGCTGCGAACAGGGTTCCACATGCTCACCCCGCGCTCTTCATGAATGATATTGAAATCAAGCCCCGAAATGATATCCACACTTCCGGAGAAGTTTAGCGGCTCAAATTCAACTTGCTGCAAACCAAGGTGAGACATAGTCATACTGACAAGCCGGGTGAAAACAAGCTTCAGGCTTTTCCCATTCTCCAGGTGCCATACAAATTCCCGGCGGTAGGTGCCCGTACGGAAATCCAGTTTGCGTACATAATCCGAAATCTTGCTCTTGGCCAAATCAAGCTGTTCGCCGTCTACAGCGATACGTGTATGCAGCCAGTCCACGGAATTGACCATATACCGCAGGGAGCGAATAATCCCTTTATAATGATTGCCGATGTCCAGCTGTTCATTTAAACCGTTGAAATAACTCCCGATAAGACTGTCACCGCTGTATCCTTCTTCAGCGTATCCACGTACGCCCATATATTCGTTACCTAATGAAAAGATAGATTCGGAAACCCGGTTCCGCTCCGTGTCGAAGCCCTCTTCGATAATTGCCCACGGGTCTACTTTTAGATATTTGTCCGCCACTTTAGCCATGTATGATTTCTCCTTCTCCTGAGTTTTGTCCGCCCGCCCTCATAAACACAGAGCTCCAGACGCTCAACTCTAGGATATCGTCCGGCTTTATTATCGCCAATGTCCGGCTGTAACAGAGTTATGTGCATTTATACGAAATTATGTGAAACCAGTGTACAAACCAACCTCATTTGCAAAAAAGACAACAAAAAAACAACCAAATCCCACTATATGTGTATACTGGTAATGGTTGTTTTGCTATGGGCCTTAGTTACCCTTTATACTCCTAATGTCGCGAAAATCATATTAAATCTCACACATTTGAAGTGAAAATAATCACAATGTTAAAAATTTGACACTTTTAAAGGCTTTTTTTCACCCATATCTGGCCAATTTCAAGGTATAATTAATTTAAAATTTACTGAAAAACTGAGGGAATAAAGGGGATGTCGATTATGATCAAGGAATACCAAAATGCTATCGAAGCCCATGGCAATACAAAATGTTTCTCCGAGCAGAACTTCAACAGACTTCTCGTCACAATGAAAGAACGTACAGTCCCTGAAGGATCGCACCTGTTCTGGGAAGGCGACTATTCGGATAAACTATTTTACATCAAACGTGGACGTGTGAAATTAACCAAATCTACCGATGAAGGTAAAGAACTCATTCTCTATATGTATCAAGCCGGCGATATGGTCGGTCAAGCCGATCCTTTCTTCAGCACGAAACATAGCTTTACAGCCGAAGTCATTGAAGACAGCGAAGTAGGCGTCATAGAACACAAAGATCTGGAGATTCTCATCTGCCAGCACTGCGACTTTGCCATTGACTTCATGAAGTGGATGGGTATTCATCATCGTCTGACACAAACTAAATTCCGAGATCTAATGATGTATGGTAAACCTGGCGCACTCTGCTCTACGCTGATCCGTCTGGGCAACACCTATGGTGAGAAGAGCGGCGAGAACATTCTGATTAACAAAAAAATTACGCACACAGATCTATCCAATATGATCGGCGCCACCCGTGAGAGCGTTAACCGGATGCTGAGCGATCTTCGGAAGAAAGACGCTGTGGAATATGAGAACGGCATGATCGTCATCAAGGATCTGGGCATGCTTCAGGAAATTTGCCATTGCGAAATGTGCCCGGGAGAAATTTGCCGAATCTAACGCCCTAATCTAATACCCTCTATTTACCTCATTGAATCATACCTGACCCAAGAAATTTTACGGAACTTAATAGAGTGGTCAAGACGCCTTGCGGGGCGTCTTTTTTATGGCTGCGCGAGCTGGACAGTTCGAACGTCAAAAACCAGGAAGCCCCGTCCTGCGAGAGAGATCCTGGTTTAGAAAAGTTTAGCTTTGTGGAGTAACGCTGTGCTCAGCAAAAGACGCCCTTTAGCTTTTCACACCGGCACTGCGCACAGGTGAAATCAACCAGTAGGCCATGCCGACAAAGACGCCGCCGCCAATAATATTGCCGAGTGTTACAGGAATCATGTTGTGCAGCCAGCCTGCCAGCGAGATCGTTTCGGGATGACCTGGAAGCAACAACGCCAGGCTCAGCAGCGTCATATTCGCTACACTGTGCTCATAACCACTGGCAATGAACGCGAACAGGCACCACCAGATCAGCACCAGCTTGGCTGTCTCACTCTTGGCCCGAGAGGACATCCACAGGGCCAGACAGACTAGCCAATTACAAAGAATGCCACGGAAGAACAGCTCTGAGAACGGCAGACTCATTTTTTTAGCTGCAGCCGTGAAAATCAGATGTTCCGCCGGAGCCGCCTTGAACAGCCCAGTTCCTTGAATTAGAAGAGCAAGAACAACCGCACCTGCCAAATTGCCAAGAAAGACGATCACCCAATTCTTTAGCGTATCACCAATGCTAGTTCTGCCTGCAAGCGTGCTTGTTGTAAAAAACATATTATTTCCTGTAAACAGCTCCGACCCCGCAAAGACAACAAGTGTTAGGGCAATTCCGAAGGAAGCCCCCATAATTAGCGATTGAAATGGCGACTTAAGTGCTGCCAGCGGCGCTCCAAGTGAAAAGATAAGGATAATGCCAATACCTACATAGGCCCCTGCCAGCAGTGCTGCCAGAAAGTATTTGGGCAGGCTTTCATTCATTTTGTCCCTTTTGTGAACAGCTGCTTCAACGATGTTCTCCACATTTTGCGTAAACATTAACATTCACCCCGCTGTTTCTGGTTCACCATGCTTATAAATCTTAATTGATCAGGCTACACGCTAACCTTCACCTGATTCTCTTCAATCTGAACGGAGTAGGTCACCACTCTGCCCTGATCCGGTGCCTGGACCTCGCCGGAGCGTAGGTCAATCTTCCAATCGTACAAGGGATCATAGAGATAATAGCCCGATACGATTCCTTCTGCGAGCGGTCCGCCCTTTGGATGAGGGCTGCGGTTCCCCACAGCATAGAAAGTCCCGCCAGAGGTGCAGAAAACAGCCAACTCAGTCTCTCCCACCCTAACTGCCCGACCGATTTGTGGTAGAAAATCCTGCACTGCGCCGATCATATATTCCCGCTTCGTCATTTCCATCGTTCTCGCTCCTTTAAGATTATTCATTCCTTATTCCGGCCAGCATGCGCTCGGCTAGACCTTTGCTGTCTCGAACAGAGCCGAACGGGTGCTGTCGTCGTTCAGGATTTTTTTCCAAGGATCGCTAACCTGGGCCAGGGCAAAATCAATTCGTGCCGCCAGTTCCTTACGGTTGCTCTCATTGTTCAGAATGACGTTCTGAATGTCTGCAAGCCCCATTCGTTCCACCCAATCCGAGGTTCTCTCCAAATAATTGCCGGTTTCGCGGTAGTACTGCATCACGGCTGAGCATACTTCAATCAATTCCTCATCGGTCTTGACCTTGCAGAATGAATCTGCAATTCGTGGCATAATCCCGCCATTGCCCCCGATGAAGACCTCCCAACCACCATCATTGCCGACGATGCCGATATCCTTCGTGCAGGATTCCGCACAGTTGCGCGGGCAGCCGTTGACCGCCATTTTAAATTTAGCCGGGAAGTCCAGTCGTTCGTACTTGCGCTCCATCAAAGCGCCCATGCCCATAGAGTCCTGGGTGCCGAAACGGCAGAACTGCGATCCTACACAGGTCTTGACGGTACGCAACGATTTGGCATACCCATAGCCGGAAGGCATATCCAGCTCTTCCCACACCTTGGGCAGATCCTCCTTCTTCACACCGATCAGATCGAGACGTTGTCCACCGGTGACTTTGACCACTTTAACATCGTACTTGAGGGAAACGTCGGCGATTTTTTTCAAATCCTCTGGTGTAGTCACCCCGCCGTACATACGCGGAATTACAGTGTAGGTGCCGTCCTTCTGGATGTTGGCTCCCATTCTCTCATTGACAAAGCGTGATTCCTTCTCATCCTCATAGGTGTCGGGATATGTCATACCCAAATAATAGTTAATAGCGGGACGGCACTTGGAGCAACCCTCCTCCTGGGCCCAGCCCAGCACATGCATGACCTCTTTGCTGGTCTTTAGACTTTTAGCGTGAATCTCTGCCACGATCTCATCCCGGCTCAGGGATGTACAGGTGCAAATGCCATGTTTGGCACTTTGCTGGAAACTGTCACCAAGTACAAATTGCAGAATCTGCTCAACTACTGGCTTGCAGCCGCCGCAGGAACGGGTTGCACCTGTGCAGGCCTTAATCTCGTCCACCGTCGTGAAGCCATTCTCGGTTACAGCATCTACAATGGCTTTCTTCGTCACACCGTTGCAGCCGCAAACAATTTCTTCATCGGTCATGGACTCCACAGATAAGCCCTTTTTGGCCTCACCGTTTCCGCAGCAGCCGGTTCCCATAACCTCTGCATAGATCTCATCCGTCATCTCCGCACCCTGCTTCACAAGCTTCTGAAGATTAGCTGACTCCATCACATCTCCGAACAGGACTGCACCGACGATGATATTATTTTTCAGCAAAATCTTCTTGTATGTCCGTTTCCATTCATTTTTGGAAGAGATCACTGTATGTTCGGGGGTATCAATGAATTCGCCTGCAGAAAATACATCCACACCGGAAATCTTCAGCTTCGTCGACACGACAGAACCTTCATATGGCTTCGTGTCCACACCGCACAAATGCTTAGCAAGTACCATCCCCTGCTCAAACAACGGCGCGACGAGACCATAACATACGCCCCGGTGCTCCGTACACTCGCCTACAGAATATACGCCCTCTGCAGAGGTTTGAAGGTAGTCATTCACAACAATTCCGCGGTTAACTTCAAGGCCACTATCCTTCGCCAATTGCACGTTCGGCTTAATCCCGACAGCCATGACGACAAAATCAGCACCCAGTTCGCTGCCATCGCTGAACCGCAGCCCACTTACCCTCTGCCCGCCGGTCAGTTCTACCGTCTGCATGCCCATCTCAAATTTCACGCCTTGGCGCTCCAGTTCTGCTTGCAGCATTGAAGAGGCGCTTCGGTCAAGCTGGCGCTCCATCAAATCTTCCATCAGATGAACAACAGTGACATCCATGCCAAGGTTGACCAGCCCTTTGGCCGCTTCCAGTCCGAGCAGTCCCCCGCCAATTATAGCTGCTTTGCTGTACTGCTGGGCTGCTGCCAACATAGCCTCACAATCCGCAATATCACGGAAGCCCACTACACCTTCCTTGTCGCTGCCCGGTACTGGCAGAATGAACGAATTCGATCCAGTTGCGATGATCGCTTTGTCGTATGAAATTATCAATCCGCTATCCGTGAAGATTTGCTGTGAGGCCGTATCCATGCGAGTAACCGTTGTTCCCGTATGCAACGTTATCTGATTGTCCTCATACCAGTTCCAATTGTTTAGGATAATATCCTCAGTAGTCTTGCTGCCCTCCAGAACATAAGAAAGCATGATACGGTTGTAATTAGGGTGAGGTTCACTACCGATCACGGTAATCTCATACGCACCACCAAGCTTTAAAATCTGCTCCACAGTGCCAATTCCGGCCATCCCGTTGCCGATTAAAACCAACTTTTCTCTGTTTGCGGTCATAGTTAGGTACCTCCTCAATGCTTCTGCGTGCTCTCATGTTACTTCCTTCTAGTGAAAGTATACATTTCAAATTTAAACCGAGATTGTGATTGCAGTCACAGAAATTGTGAATACTTTCACAATATAATTGGCAATTAATCATCCATATAAAAATCCCAATTGAACGCAAATAAAATAGCCAGACCCCCCATTTTCTAATAGGTGATCTGGCCGCTATGTATTGTTAATATCGCATTCCTAAGGAAATCTCCAACTCATCCATCGGCCGAAGCTTCATATCCATTCCGTTGTCCAGCAGTTTTTTACCATTCACTCGCAAATTCCATATTTCACTGGTCAGAGGCGTATATCCCTTCACCGTTCTGATTCTCTGGTTGTCTTCCGACAGTTGAACCATTCCACAGCTCTTCAGCAGGTTTCTCACAGAGAGATCGCTCGTAAAGCTCATTACGTACATATGTGTCAGGGTCTCCTGCTCACTTCCACCGTTCACGTATAGGATGACTGAATCCGGGTCTTTGCCTCCGGCATCCGACTTTGCCATAATCACAATACGTGCACTTGAATTAACAGGACTGCTCTTCCAATGCGTATTACTGATTACCTTGCCGTCCATCTGTACTTCCCATTCCATTGCTGGCCCCAGGGACACATTGCTTACAGACAGAAGCTTCTGTCTGTCTTCCGCAAATACAGCAACACCGCTGCCCTGCAACAGTTCAAGAATCGTGATTCCTTTTCTATAAGTCCCGCTTAACAGCCTTTCCGTACTGTCAGCCAGCTCTTTGCCACCAACCATTAAGGAAAATGTCGGCCCCTCAGGCCCTGTAACCACTTCTGCTTTGGTACCAAGAGCAGAGGAACATCCACCCAAGGTCACAATAATAATCAATCCTAGCAACAAACGCCCCAACCCCGGCACCGCCTTATCTTCCCGACAACAACCGTTAGCAGTATCTTAGGCTGTAGTCACTTCGTATTACCTCTCCCTTTAGAATAACCGAAGCCAGTCACGTTCTCAATGCAAAATCAGGAGATTATTCCTACTGATAGGATAAAAAAGAGTCCCCTAAGGAACTCTTTACAAACACTGCTTCTATTCACACTTAGGAATATCACCTAGAGATACCAGGCTCGTCCTTCAGCCTATGAGACAGCAGGTAAACTTGATTCTTTTTATTGAACAAAGGCCTGCATATACGTACGCTTGCCCTTGGCATCCTTCACGTAAGGACCAAGTCCGGCAAACCGGGCATGATCCATATAAACACCAGTCATCCATCGACCTTCCGTCAACCCGCCATCCCATTGCAGGACCACATCCGGTGCCGATATCCATTCCTGGTACACGCGAATATGCTGATCCTTATACTCTTTACAAGGCTTGGAAAGCTCTAGCAAAGGGAATTGGTTCAAATAAGTTGGCACGAAATAAGAGGAGATCGTATCCAAATCCTCTTCAGTCAAAAAGGGTTCCCCGCCCAAAAAAGGTTCGAACAATATCGTATTCTCATACAGGGACCAGATTACAGCCTGAAGTACCATGCTTTGTCTGATGCCATTGTGGAATTTGTACTTCCGCTGTACACCCGGTGGCCGAAGCTCAGCAGGAGGTGACGTAGATTCCAGACAATGACGTTCACAACCGATACATTTAAAGCCTGACGGACCTTGAATCCACTTTTGAAACACAGTTCCACCATCATTATCACCCTTATAAAGGGAAGATATAATATTGTAAGGCACACCGATCCACGCATCCCACAAGGACTTAGGAAGATGGCTGTGAAGCATATACAGTGTCTTATCATAAATAAGCTGCACCTTAATCGAAGCAGCCTCCAGCTCGGCAACATCCTTTTTTCCATACATTATTTCCCGGGAAAACAGGGTAGTCTTCATCTTCTCGCCTCCTGTTAGTTGTGCTGAATCTAAAACATGCATCTCAAGCAGCAACCAGGTACCCGGGCTGGCTAGAGAATACTTAGGCCGGACAACAGGACAAAACAAGCGATTGGAAATCATCCCCACAAAGGCTGGGCAATGTTTTTTTCTATTATATTACACAAATCTCGACTTTGTGCAACCATTTACTATCCAATTTAAAGTAAATAAGCAATTTAATAGTCAAAAATACCTGAACATCATAGCTGAGATATCAGAGGTTGAAAAAAGCCCCTCTCCAATACAGGAGAAAGAGGCTATCTACAAGGCATTGACCGGATACAAGCTACTCGACCCAGCTCTCGGCCCATACAGAAATTTGTTTCATGACAGGCTCAAGCGCACGGCCTTTGTCTGTCAATTCATACTCAATACGTACCGGAGTTTCCGGGTAAACATGACGTACCAGAATGCCTTCGCATTCCAGATCCTTCATCCGCTCCGACAGCATCTTGTCACTCATCGAAGGGATCAGACCCGAAATATCTTTAAAGCGTTTCGGCCCGCTCATCAAAGTCTGAATAATAAGGCCATTCCACCGCTTGCCGAGGAAAGAAAAAGCTGTCTCAAATCTCGGACACATTGTCAGTTGATGTTGTTCCATTGTTTTCACCTCTCACTAATAAAACTTACTATTAGTTAGTATATAAAATTTTACCACACTTCAACCCCGATGAACATCGTTTGCCAAAAAAAAGTTAATACTGACATAACAATGACCGGTATTGGCTACTCGTTATTCCCCTCTAAAGACGCGCGTTCCGCTATTGCCTCGGTGACTACAAAGGCCAAATCATCATTACTGTACAGCGACAACACGCCTAGCACCGTATCATTAGAGATAAATCCGGCTTCCTCCTCGGATACCGTCAAGGAGAGCGCATGATGCAGAGCTGCATTGTTCTCCTGTTGCGGGTAAGCCTGCAAATACAAAGCATGCGGGTCCAGCTTATTGTTCACACACCACTGGGCAAAGACAAGAATCATCATTTCTTCATCACGCTTATAGCTCTCAATAATCTGTTCTTCCATTTGTTTACGCTGGTCATCCATTTTTATGTATATCCCCTTTCTGTTCTCCTCAATCCGTAAGCTCTTCCGCCAACTTGTGGCTTGCCAAAACAGCTGCGGCCGCGATGCCACATTGCTCTGGAGAGTCGATATGGCTTAGAAAATCATCCACTGCGCCGCTAAAGCCTCTTCTCTGGAGTATAGTATCCCAGCTTCCAAAGCCTTGGCTACGTGGCAGGCTACCCTTTTCATAAAATACCGCCGTCTCCAGATTCACTACCTCCACTGATCTACCGTTTCCATGCAGCTCCAGCTTCTCCAGATCTGTTCCGGCATCCCGAATCATGCTGAACATCCCTGACGTTCCACTACTCCAATCCAGCAGACCCGAGGATTGCAGCAGTTGCCCCTCTTCGTTACTTTGTAGCATGGAGCGTAACAGCTCATAGTCATTGCCGCACAGCCATAGCATCAAATCCAGCATATGAATCAGGTCATCATATACGGTCTCGCGACTGCTGCCGGACTGAAGCTGTGTACGATGCTTAACAGCAGTACATTGGCTGATGCCACCCGCCTGCTCTAACCAAGCCTTCGCC
This sequence comes from Paenibacillus sp. NPDC057934, assembly GCF_042887565.1. Lineage (NCBI taxonomy): Bacteria > Bacillati > Bacillota > Bacilli > Caryophanales > Paenibacillaceae > Paenibacillus > Paenibacillus sp. NPDC057934. The sequence goes on along the minus strand of NZ_JBHVPB010000005.1, from coordinate 295,256 downwards.
CCCATATACAAAGGAGCGTACCGGCGATTAAAGCCTACAGCCAGCAGAACCCCTTGCTCTTCGGCAAAACGGGTCATTTCCTGCGACTCCTTCAAGTCATAGGAGAGCGGCTTGTCTACATAGACCGAGACTCTGCGTTCTAGACATTTCATAACGATATCATAATGGGTGGGTGTTGGGCTATGCACAAATACGGCATCCACATCCCAGGACAATAATTCATTCAAATCGGTTGTACCTTTGGGAAAACGATAGGCCTCTACCGTATCTTGTACGGTTGTCGTTGAACGGCTCAACACTCCCGCCACCTCCACATCTGGATGGTTGGCAAGCAGTGGCAGATATACTTTACGCGCAATGCCGCCGATTCCGGCCAGTGCAACTCTTTTTCGATCAGGAACGATCATGTCTTGAGCTCTCCCCTTCTTGAAGTCTGATTGTTCATCACGTATGCACTCTTCCAGCTATTATACCTTGATCTGATGCAACGACAAATGACCTTTGCTTCAATAATTTCAATTTTTTCAGTATGATGAGATGAAGAGATGGAGGAAAGGGCATATTAAGATGAGAAAATGGTTGCCGATTCTGTTGTATGTTGCGGGTATAGGCGCAGCTTTTATGTACAGGAATGACATCCTCGACTGGATGCGAAATGTTCAAAACCCGATTCTGTCGGTGGGAATGGCCACCGTGCTCGCCTTATTCCCCGTTGTGCCCTACAAGGCTGTCATCGGATTATTCGGCTATGTATATGGAAGTCTTGCAGGTGCGTTGATCTGCTGGTTAGCGACTAACCTGGCCGCAGCCTTGATGTTCATCGGTGTGAAGTATTGGTTCCATGGCAGGGCAAGAGCCTATCTTGCCTCAATTCCAGCACTTGATAAGTTCACAGCTACTATCGAGCGCCGTCCCTTTGCCTCTGTCGTATTGGCCCGGCTATTGCCAATCATTCCGCAGACTGCGGTCAACGCTTACGCCGGAGCAGCGGGCCTGCCCTTCTGGAGCTTTCTACTGGCATCGGGCTTAGGCAAAATCCCCGGTATCGCCCTGTTCGCATATCTTGGCGGAAATGGGCTGAGCAATCCGGGCAACGCGATTATCGCTATCCTGCTGTACGTGGCTGTAATTGGCCTGGCAGGGCTATCATTACGCTCGCGTCCAAATGGGGCTTAATGGAGGCCACTGCTGGCAGGCGGCCCATATTTGTTTTATAATTAAATTGTGATCTATTTAATTGCATTATTCGAATGGAGGGATATTAATGAGTGAAGTTCATAAGAATCATATAGAATCCAAGACGGAACAAGCCACCTTCGCAGGCGGATGCTTCTGGTGCATGGTATCCCCTTTTGAGGAGCTACCGGGCATTATCGACGTAGTCTCAGGTTATACCGGCGGCCATACAGAGAATCCTACCTATGAAGAAGTATGCTCCGAAACTACGGGCCACGTAGAAGCGGTGCAAATCACGTTCAATCCGGATATTTTCCCATATCGCAAGCTGTTAGAACTGTTCTGGCAACAAATCGACCCTACCGATGATGGCGGACAGTTCTACGACCGGGGTACTTCGTACGGCACAGCTATCTTCACCCATTCCGAGGAACAACGGGCTGAGGCTGAAGCTTCCAAAGCCGAGCTTCAGGAGAGCGGCCGCTTCTCCAAGCCAATTGTCACTCCTATACTTCCAGCGTCCAAGTTCTACCGGGCCGAAGAATACCATCAAGGCTATCACCACAAGAACCCGGGTCATTACAAACGCTACCGCACTGGCTCCGGCCGGGATGCTTTTATCGAACAACACTGGTCCCATAAGGAAGATAAGGAAAGCCTGAAAGGACGTCTGACTCCACTCCAATATGAAGTGACACAGAATAATGCTACAGAGTCGCCTTTCCGCAACGAATTCTGGGATCATCACGGGGATGGCATTTATGTGGACATCGTATCCGGCGAGCCGTTGTTCAGCTCTGAGGACAAATTCGATTCCGGCTGTGGCTGGCCGAGCTTCACCCGGCCGATCCGCGATTACTCCGTCAAAGAAAAGACCGACCTCAGCCACCTGATGGTCCGTACGGAAGTCCGTAGTAAAGAAGCCGATTCCCACCTCGGCCACGTATTTAACGACGGCCCCGGCCCTAACGGCCTGCGCTACTGCATCAACTCCGCAGCATTGCGATTTGTGCCCAAAGAAGACCTTGAAGAAGAAGGATACGGGGAATACCGGGTACTTTTTCAGCAAGCTTAATTAGCGGGGGATGGTTATGGTAAGAGTTTGGATTGGAGCTTAATACGGGTTCGAACAAGAGTCTCAGAACGAGTAATGAGTTCGAGTTATCAGCAATAGCTAAAGTCTTCAAAAGATAAGTTCAGGAACTATTCTGCTGGTTATGTAACACCGTCAAATGAGCTCAAATACGCTTAGCTGACCAGCACCTGTGCTCCTTACAATAATATCAAAGCACAGAGCCGCCAAGCTTCACGGAATACGTGAGACTTGACGGCTCTTTTGGTCTTGCTGTGTAAACCATTAATGGAAATAGTAAAGAAATAAGGAATATCTGTTGCCCAACAATGAAATCTAACTAGAATGCTCGTTACTAACACCTGCTGCTAATTCCCGTTTCTAATTTCTACTACTAGTTCTCATCCCTAATTTTCACTACTAATGCTCGTCACTAATTCCCGTTACTCACTTCTGGCTTTTGCCCAAAATGTACAAGCTGATATCGTCCCGCGCTGGTTGCTAACTGGAAATTCTCCTGCTAATTTAAACATTTCTCCAGATATTCACACAATAACGGGATTATCTCCTGTTAATTCTGCCCAAAGTGAATTTAATCGCATAATCGGGAGAAATAACAGGATGTTTTCCTGTTATTTCCCAAAACCTAGCGATCCAAGACAAATTAACGGGACTCCGTCCTGTTAATTCTCAAGTGAGCACTGCCATATCGCCTCAGCATGCTTTGCTGTTTGGTCTCCCAAACGACTAACTTGCTTTGCTGCTTGGTCTCTAAATAACTTATTCTGGTTGCTCATCTATGTCCACTCGGACTGCATTGTTCGCTTATAACGACTCTGGTTATTCTCATCCGATTGTTCTTCACGAACTGATCCTTATGCTCGATACACTTGATTGCTTGTTTATATATTTATTGGTTCTTTCAATAAACGCATTACCTTCTACCTCCATTTAGCTTCATCAATCAAATGAAGCAGGTTCACGTTCCAGATACAAATTTCTCACCCGCACACTTTACTTCTTATCCTGGTTGTCAATCTCACGATCATCAGCAGGATCAGCACCGCCCTGTGGCGCCTGCACATCTTCCGGTTGCGACTGATCTGCTTTCGCCTGCTTCTGCGGAACCTGCGGTGACGGCTGCTGGACTTCTGGCGAATTCGGTCGCGTCCCCACCGACTGTCGATTCGCTTCCCGAATCAATGGAGATTGTTCACCCTGGCGGCGCTGTCTTCTTCTACGATAGGTTAGGACTATAATCAGAATAAGTGCTGCACCGATTAATATTGGCAGAGCACCGGCCAGGATCACCACAATCCACTGAAAGGTAATGGACAACGCATTCAGACTGCCGCCCAGGGCCTGCGATGCGCGTGTGCCAAGTGGATCCTGACCTTTTTTCTTTTGCACATCTAAACTTTCGTCCGTTTGGTACAAACGTAGCTCTACAGTTGAAAACGAAACATTCTGGTCAATATAACGCATTCTCCCTTTGATCCGTTCAATCTCCTCTTGGATGGAACCCAGTTCGTTGGCAAACGCGACGAGGTCAGCGGGCTTGGTCGCTTTTTTCATAAATTCGCTATATTGGGCTTCCATCATTTGCTTAGCCTTCAACCGGGATTCAAGATCTACGTATTCTTCTGACACGTCCTGACCCTGGATACTACGCTGGAGTTTCGCATGCTTCACTTTTTCAAGATTACTCAGAAAAGAAGAGAAGCCAGATGCCGGTACTTTCATAATAAAAGTACCACCCTGCTCGTATTCAGACATATTTTCGTTGAACTCAATAATATAGCCTTGGGCAAGCGTCACCATGTTACGAACCTCAGTCTGGGCCTTAGCGTAGTTATCCACTTCCATGTTCAGATTGGCGCGATAGATCAGCTTTTTGTTCAGACCGGTCACTACGTCACTGCCTGTAAACCCGGTACCAGCCTTGCTGGTATTCAACGCTGTAGAATCTCCTGCGGTGTCCGGACTACCGTCTCCTGATCCGCCCTCGGCTTTAGCGTCCGAATCTGCAGAAACATTAGACATAGACTTGTCCGCTATCTCAGATTTTTGTATCAGCGCCTCACTGTCAAATTTACTTTCAGAGCTAGTCGTTCCGGAATCCGCAGCCTTATTATTACTGCTGTTTTTGTCAGCCGAGCCACAGCCCGTGACAACAATAACCAGAATCAATAACCATATCCCATACAACCCCCATTTCCGCATCGCCATACCCCCATATTTTAGTAGAATACTTCTTTCTACCCAGACGATTCCAGAAGCTGGAAAGTTGCATGTTATTAAAAAGTTTTGCATAAAGTGATATAAGAGTCAGTAAAAACAAAAACAGAAGCATCCTGATCAGGATGCTTCTGTTTGCGAACAGTCCGTTTGTTTGGTACAATTACGGTGTCTTAACAGACAAATAACACCAAAAACCCTCACATCCGTTAGGATCAGGGCATGGTTCTGTTCGGACAAGCTCCACCTTGCCGAGCAGTGCATTCCATTTAACGATGCAGTCATTTTACAAAAGGGGAGGTGAAACCCTTATGGCAAAAGACGTAATCTGTGAAGTCAACTCCTGCACCCACTGGGCAGAGGAGAATAAATGTCAGGCTGATTCCATCTTTGTTGCTTTCCACAGCTCCAGCGAGCCAACACGTGCGGAAGAAACAGATTGTAAAACATTCGAGAGCAAGTAAGTCTACTAGGAAGGAACCCTCCACGGTTCCTTCTTTTCTCATTTATTCTATCAAGAATGAGAATTATTATCAAGTGTATCGTTAAAAAAATAATCCACAATAATGAGGGTGTCTCATAAGCCAGAAGGCGTATGGGACACCTTTGCGGTTGTACAGTCCTTGCTAACATACAGTAGGCTTTTGCTTGTCTGCTAAATGCCCCTGCTCACCTGACACATACTCCTGCTTATCTACTACATGCACTCGCTCTCCTATTACATGGACCTAACTCAAGCCAGCGAAGATCGCCTGAGCGAACTAAGCCAATTCAAACTCCCCAATAGCAAAAAACTGCAGGTCTCCCGCGAAGGGAAACCTGCTGGTTATCTTTTTCCGCTGCAATATCATAGCTTACAGCACTGTATTTATGCTTTGCTTGGGCTAGTCTTCGCTCTTGCGATCGAAGCGGCCTCAACCATGTTGCGCAGGGCGCTTTCGGTTTCTGCCCATCCGCGGGTCTTGAGTCCGCAGTCTGGATTGATCCAGAACAATTCTGGCTCCAATACACGCAGAGCGCGGTCGATGTTGACTGTCATTTCTTCTACAGCTGGGACACGCGGGCTGTGGATATCATATACGCCAAGGCCGATGCCTTTATCGTAATCCTGCTCTTCGAAGCTCACGATCAATTCGCCATGACTGCGGGAAGTCTCAATGGAGATAACGTCGGCATCCATATCAGAAATGGAACCGATCATGTTTTTGAATTCACTATAGCACATATGCGTATGAATTTGAGTCGTGTCTTTGACATCATAAGTGGAGATACGGAACGCTTTAACCGACCAATCCAGGTAATGCTGACGGTCTTCTGGCTTGAGCGGCAGACCTTCACGGATCGCTGGCTCATCCACTTGGATCATCTCAACACCAGCATCTTCCAACGCCTTCACTTCATGACGCAGTGCAATTGCGATTTGGTTCGCAACTTCTTCACGGCTTAGATCATCGCGGACGAACGACCAGTTCAGGATCGTAACCGGTCCAGTCAGCATGCCTTTTACCGGAAGCTTGGTGCGAGATTGTGCATAAACGCTCTCTTTAACCGTCATTGGCTCGATGAAAGCAACGTCAGCATAGATTACTGGCGGCTTCACGCAGCGGGAGCCGTAGGATTGCACCCAACCGTTGCGAGTGAACAGATATCCAGCCAACTTCTCACCGAAGAATTCAACCATGTCTGTACGTTCGAATTCACCGTGTACGAGTACATCCAATCCCAGCTTCTCTTGGAATGTGATGACTTCGTCGATTTGATCGCGAACATATTGATCATAACGTTCTTGGCTCCATACACCTTTGCGCCATTTGAGGCGTGCTTGGCGAACTTCCGGTGTTTGCGGGAAGCTGCCGATCGTTGTTGTTGGCAGCAATGGCAGGTTCCATTTCTCCTGTTGTACTTTCACGCGCTCTGCGAATGGCAGGTTGCGGTTTGCAGGAAGTTCAGCCAATTTGCGCACTTCTGCAGCGATATCTTCACGGCCGCGCTCAGGCAGCGCACGGAAGGTAGCAAGCGCATCACGGCTAGCTTGCAGTTCGACAGCGACAGCATCACGGTTTTCCAGTGCAGAACTGATCAGCTTCAGTTCAACCAGCTTCTCGTTCGCGAATGCCAGAGCATTCTTGATTACGGATTTAACCTTGTCTTCGCCTTCTACGGTTACCGGTACATGCAGCAAGCTGGAGGATGGTTGCAGGAACACACGATCCAAGCTAACATGAGTCGCGAGCTTGTCCAGCAGTGCCAGCTTAGCATCCAAGTCGGAGCGCCAGATGTTACGACCGTCGATGATACCAACGCCGAGGATCTTGTCTTCCGGCCAGCCCAGACGCTCGATCGATTCAAGGTTCGTACCGCCATCGTGTACGAAGTCCAGACCCAGACCTTGTACAGGTAGTTTGAGCAGCGCTTCAAGCGGTTCAGCAGCTTCGAAGTAGGTTTGCAGGATGATGTTCAATCCTGGCACAGCAGCAGCGATTTCTGCATAAATCGTCTCAAGCAGGCTGATATCTTCATTTGTAAGCCCAGTTACAACTGCAGGCTCGTCTACTTGTACCCACTTCACGCCTTCTTGCTCCAGCTCTTGAAGCAGTTGTACATATACAGGCAGGAAACGCTTCGCGATTTCAGCCTTTTCAGAGGGTTGGAATCCTTTGGACAGCTTCAGGAAGGTGTAAAGGCCGATGACAACCGGCTTCCCTTCGATCCCTGCTTTTTCTTTGGCAAAACGGTATGCGGCAAGCGGCTTGTTCTCAGTCAGACGCGGCGTTTGGTTGCCGATCTCTGGAACGATATAGTGATAGTTCGTGTTGAACCATTTGGTCATTTCGCATGCAGTGGCAGTAGCGTTACCGCGAGCCATTGCGAAGTAAAGATCCAGGCCGATGTCTCCGCCATCGTATTCATACCGTGGAGGCACGATGCCGAACATTACGGCTGCATCCAGCACATGGTCGTAGAATGTGAAATCATTGACCGGAATCAGATCAATACCGGCTTCTTTTTGTGTTTGCAAATGCTCAAGCTGGATTCTTTCCATTTCGGAACGGAATTCAGTTTCATCTTTTTGGCCGGACCAGAAGGTCTCCAGGTTCTTTTTCCATTCACGGTTCTTCCCGATTCTCGGGTACCCGAGGTTACTTACTTTTACTGTTTGCGTCATTCCTAGGTTCCTCCCTTATCTCACTAATAATCTATATGCGTCATGTTTTATACCCAAAAAAGGCGTCTTTCCCTGAAAGAAGTCAGAGGGAAAGACGCCCTAGTATTATACATACTGGTAGCTGGTCTAACACCGTCCTATCTTCCGTAGGTAAAGCTGTGCTGTCGAAACAGGTAGGTCTCCTGGCTGCGGCGTCTACATCTTCAGCCGTCTTCCCGAACAGCATATGCTGCCAGTGACGAGGGTTGCTGAAGACTCTTCCGTTACAGTGGCGGGACCGCGTCGGTCTTGCACCGAACTTCCCTATTAAGCCATCCGGTATGTCTAGCATCCGGCAGGCACCTGTATCCGTTATTCAGTTTCGGGAATGAATATAACGTCATCATACTGGAATACCAAGTAAACCGCAATAGATTATGAGTGTAACAGTTATACGGAATCCTTATAGCCAGTTAGAAGAAAATAATATACACCACTGCCGCAAGCACAATCCGGTAGATAGCGAAGGGCATCAGCTTGACCCGATTGATCAGTTTCAGGAAGAAACGCATCGACAGCAACGCGAAGACAAAGGCGCTAATGAAGCCCGCGATAAAGAACGGCAAGGACTCCATCGTGAAGTATTGCCAGTTCTTCATTAAAGAGAGCAGCGTAGCTCCCGCCATGACCGGCACGGCCATAATAAACGTGAAGTCAGCAGCTGCCCGGTAGCTCATCCCCAGCAGTACGCCCCCGGAGATAGTGGAACCAGAGCGGGAAAAGCCTGGCCAGAGGGCAAAGCACTGCATCAACCCGACACCCAGCGCCTGCTTATAGGTCACTTGATCGACCGTTTCGGTCTGGACCTTCTTCGGTGCGAAACGGTCGGCACAAATCATGAATACCGCACCAATAACGAGACCAATCAATACAGTTGCCGTCGAGAACAGATGGTCATCAATATAATTCTCTGTCAGTAAGCCCAGGACTGCGGCAGGAATCAGACCGATCAGCACCATACGAAGCTTCAGATGCCCTCCTTCACCGGAAGGCTGCTGTGGCTGTCCATCCGGCACAGGCTGCATTTCTTTACGGCTAAACCGCTTCAGGCCGAGCAGATCAAAAAATCTTTTCCAGAAAATAACCACAACTGCCAGGATCGAGCCTAGCTGGATAACAACTTTAAAAGTATTGGCTGTATGTTGGCCCAGAAACGCCTGTGATTGCAGCCACATATCATCCACGATAATCATATGGCCTGTAGAGGATACAGGAGCAAACTCGGTTATACCTTCGACGATGCCAAGAATAATTGCTTTAATAATCATGAGCAGGTCCATGTCAGATCCTCCTTAAATTTTTCTTCAGATTGCGTAGGTAACGACTTCGGATGAAAAAGAAGTATAATACCTGCGCGACAAAATAAACCGCCAGCACCGCTCCAGTCTCGATCACGATCGATAAGTAGAACAGGCGCTGCAGGGCAATAAAAGCAAATAGGCTGTGCAGCATAGCCAGTCCAATCGGCACAAAGAACATCAGGGACAGCTGAACGGTCACAATCCGGTCCAGTTCCCGGTCCGTTAATCCCATCTTGGCCAGGGTGGAATATTGCAGACGATCATAATCGAGATCCATGTACAGACGGAAGTAAAGAAAACTTCCAGCTGCAATGAAAAAGACGGTGCCCACAAGCAAAGAAGCAAACAGCATTGTACTGTACAGAGTCTTGTGAATCTCAAACAATGTGCCACTGACTGCAATGGCATAGGGATAATCAGCCGTGTATGTCCTCTTACCCTTGACGGAAAGATCGGTCGCAATCCCAACCGTCCGCAGCAAATCTGATACATAGAATCCCGTATACTTATCATTCTGCACGGGGCGGATAGCGGCATACAACTCATCACTGACCACAATGCCGCTAAAGTCACCCCCGTCGACGCCGTCCAGTGCCGGGAGCAGATGGTTCGCAATCGGTACTTCCTCCGTGTAGCCGACCTCGCGAATTGAGTTTCCCTGCCGCAGTGTATATGTAGCCTTGACTCGCTCGCTAGTCAGACTGCGATCCCGCTGGGAAGCGATCATGACCAGCCCGTCATGACCCTCAAGCGGTCTTTCGGACGAACGGAATCCAGCCTTCAGCAGCGCCTGCTTATAAAGACTGTATGAGATCAGGGGTAGCAGCCGTGTCCGATCCGGTCCGGTCTGTGATTCCACTTCTGCATATTTAATTGGAATACTAAGTGTATCAAAGGTCAGACCACGGCCTTCGAGCTCCCTGCGAATACTATCCAGGTGCTGCTCTGTTTCTGCCGCGTCTTCCGTACCTTTAGCCACATAGCCTACAGCTGCCGGGTAATTTAGCTTCAGTTCCCGAGTCAACGTCTGAATGGAAGCAAATACACCAACAGAAGTGAAAGACACAGCCGAAATAATCGTGATGATGAAAAACATGCGTCCGTTCTCTTTCCAGCGGGAGGACAGGCCTGAGAGTGCGATCAGGTTAATCCGGTGCCAATACAAACGCCGGGTTCTCTTCAGCAGCTTCACAATGTAGATGCTCAGTTGGGTATAAAACAGATAGGTTCCAACGACCGTAATGACCACGACAGGGAACATAATGACATCTACCAACGCCGCGCGCACTGTGGCGGCCATAACGTAGCCAGCGATCAGGAACACTGCTGACAGCAGCACAAGTATGACAGAGACCTTAGGTTCTTCCTCATGCTTGCCTTCACCCTGGAACAGCGGCATTGGGTCCTCAGGGCCGGTTAGCGCAAAAGTACACAATGAGATCAAACCAAACAACAGCACAAAGCTGCAAATGGTCAGCACCGGGGCCTGCCAGGGCAGATGAAAGGAAAGCGAATGAATGCCAAGGAAGCCGGAGCCGATCATCAGGAACAGCTTGCCAAGCAACAAGCCCAGCCCGGTACCGGTGAAAATTGCCGCGCTGCCGATCATCATATTTTCCAAAAAGACCATCAGGTGCAGCTGTCGCTTCGTCATCCCGTGCATCAGAAGAATACCGAATTCCTTCTTGCGGGATTGCAGGAACGAACCCACCGATACGAGGACAAAAAGGGAGCAAAACACAAAAATAGACCCTTCAGCCACCATCATCGTTTGCGTTGCGGTACTGAAAATCAGATCCTTGGACAGAGCCGGGTGATAAATAAACAGGGCGCACAGAAAGAAGATCATCACCGAGAACGAGCTGCTGACAAAATAGGCGGCGTACTTCCGCTTATTACGAATTACATTTCTATAAGCGAATTGCCGAAAGGTCATGGCCCGCGCCTCCCAGAAGCGACAGCATGTCAATGATATTCTGAAAGAAAGCGGCCCGGCTGCTGCCCCGGTACATCTCGCTGTGGAATCGTCCGTCTTTGATAAAAATCACCCGGTGACAGAAGCTCGCAGCCACGGCATCATGTGTAGCCATCAGTACTGTCGCTCCCTCCGAAGCATTGATCTGCTCCAGCATACCCATTACTTCGCCCGATGTTTTGGAGTCCAGGTTGCCTGTAGGTTCATCAGCCAGAATCAGCGTAGGTCGGTGGATCATAGCGCGGGCGATGGCTGTCCGTTGCATTTGTCCGCCGGAAATCTCGTATGTCCGCTTCTTGAGCAAATGTCCGATACCGAGCGCTTCCGATACCTGCAGCAGCCTGCTCTCCATCTCCAGGACAGAGGCGCCAGCCAGTGTCAACGGCAAAATGATGTTCTCTTCCACGGTGAGCGTGTCGAGCAAATTGAACTGTTGAAATACAAAACCCAGCTCATGACGGCGGAACAAGGCCTTCTCTTGTCTGCTGAGCAAATTAGGGTCTCGTCCACCAATCGAAACTTCACCGGAAGTAGGCTGATCGATGGTGGCGATCACGTTCAGCAGGGTCGTTTTCCCGCTCCCTGAGGGTCCCATAATACCGACAAATTCGCCCTTTTCCACAGCAAACCGGATATGATTCAGCGCATGCGTGGACACTTGGCCCTCATAAATTTTGGATAAATTATTGACTTCAAGTATGGGCAAGTGCCGCCGCTCCTTCCGTGGCCTGGAATGCTTTTATTATACAAACACGTCACAGGCCCCAGCTATTTCTGAAACTTACAGTTACCTTACACAATTGTAAGGTGGTTAGAATACTATCCGTACGGTTGAGCCTTTCCCTACCTCTGAAATGATACTTACCTCATAACCGAGCTTGGTACAAATCTGCTTAACCAGGTACAGCCCCATCCCGGTGGATTCCTGAAAATTCCGGCCGTTTACGCCAGTAAAATAAGGGTCAAACACCCGCGGCAGATCGCCCGGCGGAATGCCTACCCCTTCATCACGTATATCCAGTACTACCCTATTATTCTGCAAATAACCTGCAAAATGAATGACTGCTCCCTCCTTTACCGTGTACCGGACAGCATTGGTAATAACTTGGGTCAGCACAAAGGACAGCCACTTCTCGTCCGAAGTCACCACAATATTGTCGTCTACCATTATAGACGGATACACACGGCTGCGAATGAACAGTCGCTTCTGCTCTGAGGTAATTCGTCGCAGGACTGTCTGCAGTTCCAACTGCTCGACATAGAAATCATGCTCGAACGTATCCAGTCGTGCTGTATACAGCACAGTCTCTAGTCCTTTCCGCAAACGGTCCAACTCGTCTCCAATCGCTGTGAAAGGTGGGCCATCCTTATCTTGAATAATCAGATGAATGACGGACAACGGGGTCTTCATGCCATGAACCCATTGATTGATGAAATGAATATGCTCCTCCAGCTTATGGCGGTAACTATGCAGATCATTCTTATAGAGGCGGAATTGATGGGTTAACAGCCCGCGCAAGCTATCAGCCAGCGGCGTATCCTGTGACGGGCCGCCCGTTTCGTCCAGCGTGGAAGGCCGTGCAGTCATCCGTTCGTAGAAGGTACGGTTGGAGATGTAACGGAAACCGAGGTAGGCAAGCAGCAGACAAGTACTGAGGATATCAGCATATACACTGACACTGACGTCACTGCCTCCATCCAGTCTGTACACCAGTGTAATGACAGCAAGTTGGGTCAGATATACGAGGATCAATGTCTTTTGCTCCCGTAAAAATAGCTTCACTCCCAATTCCCCCAGTTCGGCGTCAGACGGTAGCCTTGACCGCGCACGGTCTGCAGGCCGTCATGGATCTCGAGCAACGCTAGTTTTTTACGGACCCGGGTAACGTAGACGTTAAGCGTGTTGTCATCGACAAACACCTGATCATCCCATATCTTCTCCAGCAAGCGGTCACGGGTGACGATGGCTCCGGCTTTTTGCATCAACTCGTCCAAAATCTTGACCTCCGTATGGCTGAGATCCGTTCGGTCATCGCCCCGGGACAATACCAGCCGTTCCACATCCAGCGTCAGACCGGAGACGGTAAGAATCCGGTCATTAAGGTTGCTCGCATAAGTACCATAGGCGCGCCGAAGCTGACTTTTTATTTTGGCCATAGCAATCTCATAATCGAAGGGTTTCGTAATGTAGTCATCCGCGCCGTTCTCCAGTGCCATCACCTGATCCATCTTGCCCGCTCTTGCCGAAATGAACAATATCGGGCAAGTAGAGATGCCACGAATCTGGCGGCACCAGTAATACCCGTCGAATTTAGGCAGGTTGACATCCAGCAGCACCAGATGCGGAGCGAACACCTCAAACTGCTCGCGTACCGTCTCGAAATTGTGCACGGCCTGTGTCTCATAACCGAATTTATGTAAGTAGTCCTGGAGCAGAGCTACCAGCCCTTGGTCGTCTTCAATAATGAATATTTTGAACATCCTTAGTTCGTGCCTCCAATCGCCCCTATGGACTCAAGTCTTCGGGGTCTGCCACCTAATATATACAGCACCGGGGATGTACGTCAAATTCAGCTCTATAGCATACGCGGCAATTACATTCTATAGTATCCTATAAACTTAAGTGAAATAATGGAATATCATTACAACAATAACTGGATAGGAGCTTTTAGGAATATGAATGCTATGAAAGCAAGTAAACTTATACTTTTCTTGGCATCGCTGGTTGTGCTGCTGGCTGGCTGTACGTTTGAGATGATTCAGCAATCGGTTGATACACCGATATACCGTGGGCAAAGCTTAAATCTGGCAGTCATTGGCGACCCGCCGATCTTGAGAGAAAGGCATGTGACCTTCACAGAGATTACTTTTGAGGATTTGAAAAGAGGGGCTGAGCTTGCGTCCCATTATGACGCCGTCTTCATTATAAAGGAACATCTTCGCGAAGCCGCCAAAGGTCAATATGCAAAAATGTACATGGAGACGGGGCCTCCCATCTTCTTCGTGGAATCCAAGAAGCCAACCGCGATTTATGCCGTTGAGGATGTGGAATATGATACTTTTGCAGACATAGATACCGGTATGTATATTTCCGGATTTCTGCTGCACCCTGAGGATCAACCCGGTGGAGATCCACCAGTCATGGCGCGTCAGGATTGGGGGGTGGACTTTATAATAACATTGTGAATGATACGAACGTTAAGGATGTGTACTCGCGGGTATTTGAAACGATTGCATCCATCAATAAGGACAGTAAACAAAAGAGCGACCTCACCGGATATTTCCGATAAAGTAACTTTTTACATATGCACAGTCCCCAGAAAACATTGAATCTTTCTTACTTAGAAATATATACACTACTAATGCGTACAATATCACACACTAGAACTATCCTACCCTTTCATAATATGAGTAAACCAACTCTTGACAATATGAGTCTCTTTCAAAGATGTATGAGCAGACTAAACTACAATTCCCAGCTGTTTTAGAATAGGTTTTTCCGGCTTACACAGGCGTCTTTGGAGCTATGTATTCCGGTATTCACTACGATTTCCAAGTCGATTCCCAACCACATATTCAGTGGCCTAATAGTTTATTTTCTTTTAATATCTCCCCTCTATAATCGTTAGCTCAATAAATAAATTTAGATTATAACCAGTCAAAGAATTCTCAATAAAGAAAAACCCCCTAATGTTCAAAATAAAGGGAGGAAAATGTGATTTTTTGTAGAATGCATATAGTATAATAGTACCAATTAAACCAAATAGTCGAGGTATTAAATTATGAAAACAGCCTATCACGATGCCATGAACAGTTGGAACGGGTATAGTCACCAAGGAAAAGTTGCATTGTATTCCACCCTTTCAATGATTAATGATCTTTTACTTAACGAGACCAACTCAAATGAATACATGCTAGAACTAGAATATCTAGAGGATTTCTCTATAATACATAACGAATCACCCATACAAATTCACCAAGTAAAGACATATAGTTCAACTGCCCCCAGTGAATACAAAGATGCAGTATGGACTCTACTAGGTAAAAGTCTTATGTTTGAAAGTATTAAAAAATGTTATCTGCATACTTCAGAAAAACTCCCCATTAAAGAAAAATTGAAAGAAGCATACTCTAATGCTGTTGCTCCTTCAACTTCCAATTCAGAAACCTTATTTAGTCCTTATGACTATTATGCATACATTAATGATTGCAACGGTTACGACAACGCTTTCAACAAGTTTGACTTATATGTATACGATAATGAAGCATTTTGTAACCTAAGTGATATTAAACAAATGATATTAAACCAGATACGATTGTATTATTCTAAACGCGGCCTCTCACGCGGTAATGAACATGTAGAGAGAGCTTACTTCGTTTTGTTAGCCTCTATAGATCATCATATTACATTAAGACATGAATCATTACAGTTAGGGATTGCCAATATAGATAGAACGATCTCTTTTTCACACATTATAAATTTATTAGATAAACATTATGAAGAGCCCTCAAAATCTTACTACATATCTCACCTTAAAGAGCTTTTTTATTCTTCTTGCGAGCAATTTTTGTATAAGCATCAACAACAATATTCAGAATTATCTTCTTATCAAAGAATAGTTAGTTTTTCCAAGGAAATCATGAGAATGGATGATTTGTCTTTTTTAAGACTCTGTAAAAAATGGAGTCCTAATGTACATGCATCTGAACTTAATTTAAGTACTTTTCATGGTTTAATCCCGACACAAGGACTTAACGATCCTTTTCTAAAATCACTATTTAATTTTAGTGAACCTTTACAAGATGATAAGTTTATGTTTATGAAAAAAAACAGCATTCAACAAAATATAACTTATTTACCTACAACTCTAAATGACAGGCCAACTACTATTTTTGATGACAACGAAATTGATGAGTATGAGAAAGGAAGAATTGCATCACTAATAATACTGAATTCAGACATCGATGATCTACATGAGGTGGATGTAATGATCTCATCTTATCTGTCTATGGAATCTCTAGAAAAAACAGCTTTCAGATACACAAAGGAAATCCCAGAAATCGATGAAATTAATGGCGAAGGCCTTGAGTATGAAAAATTCATGAGAATCAAACAAATTCGAATGATTCCTTTTAACATAGCCAGGGAGGAACTGAAATAATGGAAAAACTTTTATCCGAGTTATTTAACAAAAGCAACTTTAATATTATCAAGCCCTTATTTTTAGAAGAGCAGTCTGGTTTTTTAGCCTCCAGTACTGAAATGAATAAAGCTAATTATTTCCTAGTTGTTTTTGAGGATGAGGAAAATTTAAAATTTAATGAATTGAGTGATCGATTACATCAATATTACAGTGCAATGAAAAATTTAGATCAAGGTTATGATCGTCGAATGGATAAAAACCTTACTATTATTATTGCTCTGAAAAGAGCAAGTTTATCAATCAATGAAAAGCTCAACAGAAATATTTTCGAACTTGAAGAAAACCCCTATCAATTTAGATCACTCGTTTTAGTTTATGGTGATGTTGAAGTAGAGCAAATTAATCAATTGCGAGAAGATCAGGACCTGTTGCCTTTTTTATATTCTCTCATTAATAACAGAGATAGTTTTCATGACTTTAAAAAATACCCTTTTGAACTTACTGCGTATAGCTTAACAACTCGATTATTCATAAAATTGCCTTTTATAAATTATAGGGGCCTTAATGAGGAACTCAACCTCTTATCTGATGATATAGATGAACGTTTGAATAAATTCGGACTTAATGATACTAGAAAAAGTGCACTTTCATTACAAGTGAGCCTGAATTCTTCAACATTTTCACCTGAACAAAAAGCACGTTTGTTATCTCAATGGCTTGGAGTGAAAAATAATGAATAATTATCACATAGAGAGAATCCATATTGAAAATTTTAAATTAATTGACAAATTAACTCAATCTTTAAGTTGGAACGGGTATGATTTAATCATGCTTGATGGGCCTAACGGATTCGGTAAAACTACCATCTTCGATGTTATTGAATTAGTTCTCACTGGGAAAATAAAAAGAATTTTGTTGGACGATGGTCGTATAACATACAAACAGGACTTGTTACGTAAAGATCCAAGTAAAAAATGTGAACTGAAAATCAAATTCGTTAACAAAAGCGACGGCTCATGTTTTACTATTTCTAAAAAATTTAATGAAGCAGAAAAATCATACAAGGCGGATAATCTTTTTAACTTTGATACATTTTTATTAGAATCATTTGAATGTGAAGAAAGTAAATATATTCCTATTGATCAGGCTTATATTAATGATTTATTTAGTGTAGAAGATATAAATCGTTTTTATAATTTGTTTTATTATGTACAGCAAGAAGATAATACTTATTTTTTGAAACAAAAGGCCAAGGATCGTATGGATGCAATATCTCATCTATTTGATACCAAAGTAGAACAAGACCAAAGAAAGTCAATTAATGATTTACACTTAACTTTACGACAAGAATTAACTAAGGTAAACAAATCAATAAAAGAGAAAAATAGCGAAATATCAAAACTTAATGAAATTGTCCCATCTGCTAATACTAGTAATGATAACCTTCAACCATATTTTAAACTATTAAGTAATCTTGAAAACCCAAAACCTTGGGATCTTGAGTCCCCTACAATTACAAACCGCGATGCCTATAATCACATTATTGATGAAATTAAATTAATTGGCGATTTCGCGAGGCATTTCGACATGTTTATCAAAGCTAAAAGCAATACACAAATAGATAATCTTATAAAACAAAAAGATTTAATTAAGGAAACCATTTTATTTTATCATCACTTAGAAAGCTATGAAGCGATAAAGGAGTTACATGAAAAACAGAAATCACTACAAGATTTTAGAACAAAATTTTCTCGAGATTCATTTTTAAAAAATCCTGTGAAATCTATTACAAATGATATGATTAAATTTTTTGATGTTCCTCTTAATTTAGAAACCATTAATGCATTACTTAAGGAAATACAAATTGAAAAATCCAATGCTAGTGATCTTGAAAACTTAATAAGAGAATTAAATCTTTCACGAGATCAAGTCTCTCTTAAATTTAAAGAACTCTTGGATAAACACGATACAATAGATGCAAAAAACTGTCCGCTTTGTGGCGCAGCTTGGTTTGATTATCAAGAATTACTTGGGGAAATCAACAAAAAACAAGATCTTTTTATATCCTTATATACGTCCACCAACAATCGGTTAGATGAGTTATTCAACACTTTGTTTGATAATCATTTGACTAATGCTCTATTTTGGGTTAGTGAGTATCTTAATAAGAAGGAAAATTTAATTGACGATGATTTTATAGAACGTTTTAAAAAAAATATAGTAAATAAAAGCAAATATGAAAATTTTGTTGCATGGTGCGTTAAGAAAAATATCTCAATAATAGAGGTTTGCTCAAAAGACAGACAACTCATAGAAAATATTCAAACCATTGTCGGTGAAATTACGGATTTGCTCCTTAAATTGAGGTATCAAATTGAAGATAATTATGACTCTAAAGGCTCACAACACATTGACTTCAAAAGAATATATAAGGACATCTTTAGTGAAAACAGCGATCAGGTGTTGGAAATCAAGCAAGATCATATCACTAATAAAATCAAATATATTGATCATATATTCTTTTCGTCAAGAGCCATAGAACTATCCAAAGTTACAATAGCTCTTAAACAACTACAAGATAAAAGAGATGCTATAGTAAAGAAAAACATAGAATTGAAAAAAATTATTGATGAATACGATAGAGCAATTAAGCAACATTGGAATAAAATTATGAAAGATATAGAAATTCCTTTTTATATTTATAGTGGTAAAATAATCCAATATTATCAGAAGGGTCTAGGTATCTTTATCAAAGAAAGTAAAAATGGAGAAGCGAAAACTATTAAGTTTGTTTCCCATGATTTTAGTGAACATGACGCAGTAAATTATTTCAGTTCAGGTCAACTATCTGCACTAGTCCTCTCCTTTACTCTATCTCTTAATAAGGTTTACGGAAATACTGGCTTAGGGCTAATATTAATTGATGATCCTGTTCAAGCAATGGATGAAATTAACATGGCCTCACTTACAGAGTTATTGAGAAATGAGTTTGATGACAAGCAAATTATCTTGTCAACACATGAAGAGGATGTTTCAAGATATATTCGATATAAATTCAACAAATATGGAAAATCAACTCATCGTTTTAGTGTTAAGCATGATTTTCACTTTTTAATGGGGACTAATTAAATGTAAAACCAGAATTTCAAATAAACATCCCACCATTCAAATTCAAAGGTGGGATGTTTTTCTATTCATACGCAGTACAATTACTGCTTGTGAAACATAAAAGGTGCTATTGCATGATGATTATGACGAACTTGTATGTGATTTCAAACTATTAACACTTTTTGTATGAGTTATTAAATTATCTTTGTAAGGTTCCACCCCGCCAATTTAGCTGAGGCAAACTAACTTTCTTACCACACGTTCCAGTTATCTCACATAGTTTTTAGTCATAATTCCATTTTTTTCAATAAATAATAATATAATCTATTAATTGAAAGATCCGCGTTTATTGAAATGGGATATTGTATATGTATTTTCGAACATTCACTAGCGAATTAGGACGGGGCTAATGCAATTATCTAATCAAAACGCAATTCACTACCTGACCTACAATTCAATGACACAAACCTATTTTCATAGTCGTATCTGTTCGGAATGTAAGTTTCAAAGAAAAAAGACACCTCAAAATGAGATATCTCATGAATATAATCGAATTTAGATTTCAATTTTCAAAACAGCTCTGTATTTACATTAATCAGCACTCATTAGATCAAAACTCATATATACAAAATTAAAAAACTACGCCGAATGTGTAAATGCCGGCATAATTAAATGTCCATTTTTAAGTAATAGTTGATTCTAAGATTTCGTACTCTCAAATGTATTAACTTCCTCCAAGCGATTTTCTCGAAAACTGCGTATTTAAATAATCCCTTAATCAGCGCTGTTACGATATTCTTGTCCATTTTCGGCAAAGAAATCGAGTTCTTGTCCAGAGAAAAGGATTAAAACCTACTTCCTTTGCAGATACATCCCTAGTTTGACCGGCTGAAGTTAATCCAAGCTTTTGAACTTACATCTGAATCTGCGCTTAAGTAGAGCTTCGGTGGTGCTTAGCCAGTCTCTCGTGAATTTCCGACGTGGCAAAGGGACTATGGGTCTTCTTACCTCAAACTATCCAAGTTTCAAATTGTTCTACCACATGCTATCTTTAAGAGGAAACTACTTCGCCGTTTTCTGCAAGAAGAAGTTATGTGTTTCCCAGAGAATACAAGACCTCTAAATCGCTTAAAATCACACTCTCTGCAGAAAGCTATGGTGTTCAACCTATACACGGAGTCAACTTAAGAATCTGACACTATGAGTCGATAAATTATGCTAGGGACAGGGTATGGGCCGGTTCTCGATACCTAATTCTTAAGTTCATCTTATGTAGCGATTAAAAAAACCGGCCAGAAATTCTGACCGGTCTCTCACTAATAAGTCTATATCCATAGCTGACTGATCATCCTCAGCCTTGCATTCCAATTATCGCACATTCTGGGGGTTGCCCAGCGGTGTTGGCAATTTCGGCTTTGGCGCTTTCGCCAGCTTTCCTTTGCCAAAAGAGGTTGTAAAGGTAATTACATAACCTGCCACAACGACAGCCATAACCGTGTATAGTGTCTCTTTCAATGGCATATAGAAGAGGGACAGTGCCAGCACGATAACATCCATCAGAATAAATACAGTGCCAACCTTAATACCTTTCCATTCACTGATCAGCAGCGACAAAATATCATCACCGCCGCTCGCCCCGCCTGCGCGAAGCACCATTCCAGCTCCCAGACCTGTCAGTACTCCTGATAACAGAGCCGCAACCGGCAAATTATCATGCAGATTGATGACCCATCCAGAGTAATGTTCCATCAGTCCGTAGAAGAGTGTGAACGCTCCTACAGAGACACATGTGTTCAAGACAAACGCTTTTCCTTTGAAGAACCAGGCAATCAGAAGTACTGGTATGTCTAGGATCAAAATAGAAAGTGAAGGCGAAATGCCCAATACATATTTACCAAGCAGCGATAATCCTACGAATCCGCCCTCGGTCAAATGGTTCTGATAATTAATGTGATAATACGTAAATGCAAGCAGCAATGTTCCTAACAAAATGACTGTCAACCGCAGCAGAAGCTCTGCTCCGTGATTGTGTTTCCTCATACTGGTCTCCCCTTATCGTAAATGGCGGCTAAACGTCCCACCAACCTCTACGACGGGTTGAACCGGAGGTATTGCTCCTTCGCATAATGCTACTCCCTTCCCTCGTAGAGGCGGCTTCGTCAATTAACGGTACGCGCATCTTCGACAGGGAAGCTAAGTATAAGACAGATCATAACGTTTCCAAATCGTCCTTTGGGGATTCGTCCTTCGGGGACACATGGTATCCTGATCCTTTCTTTAATTTGATAAGTTCTGTTTACATTATACCACGCGAAGAAGAGACTCTAAACACCTTTGTGTAAAAATGATCATTTCGCCCTTTCTCTTTTTCTCCCATTATATTTTAAAAAACGTTAAAAAATACATCGAAATGCGCTAACAATGGCATTATTTCGAGAAATACGCTTCGGTTTGTTAAGCCAATGTAAAAAAGAGAGAATGCAGATATCTGCACTCCCTCTTACTTTTATGCTTGTAGTCGGGTCAAAATGGCTGCGCCCGCGCGTGGCACCGGCACCTCCAGCAGCCCTTCCCGTAGTTCCAGTGTCAGCCGTTCCGTGACTTGCCCGCGGCAGTCCTTAATCACGGCCACATACACAGCAGGATCGGACGTCCATCTGACGACTACATTATCGGTATAAGTTCCGTTGACAATCGCCAATCGCTCAGGCGCTCCCTCCGGCGTGATAACCATTTCAGCATAACAAGCGATCACCTGAACGTTGTCTTTGCTCGCCGTCACCAGCGGATACAGCAGTTCCGGGTGCTCCGGAGACAAGGTTCCACGCAAGAGCACATCACTGTATTCCCGGCTGAAGTCGGTCCAGAACCGCAGCATCGCCAGCTTCTCCTCTCCAATTTCTGCGAGTCTCACAGAAATTTGCAGCACAGAGAAGAGACTGTTGATGAACTGCATAGCTGAGCTGGCAGTGTCCTCACGCGGATTGAACATAATCATATCGGAATGCACAGCCGTATCGCCGGACAGCAGCCGAAGATCAAGCGTGCGCACACGGTTCTGAATAGAATCGTTAGGGCAATCCCCCGCTCTGAAAATGTTGCCGTACTTGCGCATTAACGGTCCGATATAGCTCTGACGGAACTCAATCAGAATATCCGGCTTGATCGCTTTGAGCGACTGCATGATGTCGGTGAAGAGCCGGTCTACCGCTTCCGGAATGGAACGATAATCACGGCCGCCCCCTTCTACCGGAAGTTCACCGTCTCTCGGCTGAAAGCTGTCCACAAAATCCAGCTTCAGTCCGTCGATGCCCCACTCCGTCACCGCCTGCTGGTAAATGTGCAGGAGGTACTCCCGCACCTCAGGGAAGCGTGGATCCAGCACACCAGCATCTAGTCCTTCCTCTACCTTGAGAACCTTATCTTTGAAAATGTCCCAGACCCTGCTTTTTCGACCGACGAAGGGCACGGAATACCACAGCATATACTTCATACCCAGATCATGCACTCGATCCACATGCGCTTTCATATCCGGGATCTTGGTCTCACAGACCTCCCAGTCCCCGGTAAACGCATATCCCCGGTTGTTATCATCTGTCTGCCAGCCATCGTCGACGATAATCGTATCGCAGCCGATTTCACGGGCCAGACGGCATTCTTCCTCAAGTGCGACATCAGTCAGCTCCTGATGGTAAGAATACCAAGTAGAGTACATCGGGAGCAGGGCAGCATCAGGAACGCCAGCAGGCTCAAGACCCGGCTGCCCCTCCCACCAACGGCTAACCTCTGCCAATGCCTCATGATACGGGATATCTCGGGTATCAATCCGCAGTACCGCCTCGTATACCTCCAGGCTAGGTACAGGCTCTTCAAAGAGCTTCAGTGAGCAAAGGAAGGAGGAATCCTCCTCATGAATACCTGCCTTCACCTCAATCTTGTTCAAGACATCGGTGAAAGCAAAGGTCATACGGTTTCTTCCGGCAAGGTTTAACAAGGCCGTCACAGGCGCCTGCGAAGAGTTCCGGCTGTTAAAACCGGAGCCCCAATCAATCTGGAATGCCCGATTTCGCTCCACGCCGGGATGCCACATCGAATGGATATCGAGGGCTGGAATCGACCAGCTAATTGTACATACTGGCGGGATACCGTCTCGCTTCGCCTTTAAGCGAATGCCAATGAACAACAGATGTTCCTCAGTCCGTTCAAAGGTCTTGGATATTTCAAAGAAATCTTCTTCGCTTACCACACTCACGGTAGGGAGAAGATCATCAATCAAATTTGTCATAGTTCCTCCTGTTGGGTTCTCTCCTAGTGATAGCTGTATAAAATGAACTTAAGAAGCAAACGTAAGGCTCGGCGTCACTACGGTGAATGTTTGGACTTCCGGTCGCTGTTGTAGCCAGATTTCTTCTTTAATAAACCGCTCTTAGCGGTTGAAATCTGGCTACAGTCCATGCTTCCGATTCGAGCTTTCCTGAGGAAAGCTTTCAGGCGAACGCTAACGCTCCTACAGTTCCAAACCTTCCCCTTCGTTCCTTCTCGCTTTTTGTTGCTTTTTGTTGCTTTCTTTTGTTCATCTTGTATATCAGCCCTTAACCGAGCCGATGGTCAAGCCGCCGATAAAATACTTCTGCAAGAACGGATAAACTAGCAAGATCGGCGCCGTTACCACAATTGTTGTAGCTGCACGCAGCGTTAGTGGCGACAGACTGTTAAACTTCTGGTGTAGAAGTTGCTGATCCATGATTTGTTGTGAAGCTTCTACTTCCAGAAGCAATCGGCGCAGATAGACCTGAAGTGTGTCATAATGTCCGCTGGAATTGTACAGCACCACATCAAACCACGAATTCCAGTGCGCTACCGCAGAATAGATAAAGATCGCTGCAAATACCGGAAGCGACATTGGCAGCACCAGCCGGATATAAATCTTCAGCTCGGTAGCACCATCAATTCTCGCAGATTCGAACAGGGCTTCAGGAAGCTCAGAAATATAGGAAGACATCAGTAGCATATAGTACGCGCTGATTAGAGACGGAATCCAGTACACATGGAAAGAATCCGTTAAGCCCAGCTTTACCATGAGCAGATAAGTCGGAATCAGTCCCCCGTTGAAGTACATCGTAACCAGAAACAACACACGGAGGAACTTACGTCCCGAGAAATGCCGGACGCTGACGATATAAGCCAGCAGACCTGTGACGAACAAACTGGTGCTCGTACCCACGGCTACACGAAGAGCGGACCAGCCGAAGCCCTCCAGTAGCTTGCTGTTCTCGAACAACAGCTTGTAGGCATCGAATGAGAACACCCGTGGAAAAATGTAGATACCGCCACGCGCCGCGTCTGCACCATCATTCAGCGACAGCGCCAGCAGATTGAAGAATGGATAGGCTACAGCAATACCGAATAATGACAGTACGAGAATATTTACAATATCAAATAAGCGTTGTGACCAAGGAACCGATCGTGAAGTCATCGGATGCATTCTCCTTTCTAGAAAATAGACGTTTGCATAAATTTTCGGGACAAGCGGTTGGCTGTTATGACCAAAGTTAATCCGATCAAACTCTTCATCAAGCCGACCGCAGTACCATAGGAGTAATTACCAAGTTGAACCCCGAACCGGTATACATACGTATCGATGACTTCATGATAATCCCTCGTGTTAGGACTTCCCAGCAAGAGCTGCTGTTCAAAGCCCGCATTCAGAATACCGCCTAGCGCAAGAATGAATAATAGTACAATTGTGGCACGAATGTTTGGTAGTGTTATATGCCATACCAGCCCAAAGCGCCCCAGACCATCTACTCTGCCAGCTTCATACTGCTCCTTGTCGATCCCGGCAATAGCAGACAGGTAAATGATCGAGCTAAAACCGACGTCCTTCCACAGGTTGGCGGAAGTCAGAATTCCCCAGAAATATTTACCTTCGCCAAGGAACAAAATCGGTTTGTCGATCCAGCCGAAGCGGACGAGCAAATCATTGATAATACCGTCACTTCCCAGAAGGGTGAACAGGATGCTTGCTACCACGACCCATGAGATGAAGTAGGGTACATAAGACAGAGACTGAATGGTTTTCTTAAAAGCCTTGCTTTTCACTTCACTCAGCAGCAGTGCCAGCAGAATCGGCGCTGGAAAGCCAATCAGCAGATTTAGCATACTGATGACAAGCGTATTTCTAATAATCATCCAGAAGTCAGGCTCGTTAAAGAACCGGACGAAATTGTCAAAGCCGATCCAGTTTCCGAAAAGGGATTGCCCTGGAATATAATTTTGAAAGGCGATGACTAACCCATACATCGGATAATAGGCAAACATAAGCACCCATAGGATGATTGGCAAACTTAGCAGCCACAGCTGCCGTTCGCGGGAAAATCGCTTGAGGTAATTCATAGTAGGTTTCCCTCCAAATCTCTCCTTGTTATTTCACGAGCGCGAGGTTCTTTTTATATTCCTCAGTGCGGTACTGCTCGAGATCCTTCAGACCCAGCTTGTTAGCCTTGTCACGCAGCTCATCGAAGTTACGGGATGCTTCATCCTCAGACTGGGACATAATGACTTTAACAAATCCTGTTTTAATGAGATCTTCGACCTGCTGATTCTTGATCGTAAGCGGGTTCTCATTGGTGAAGCTGACACGCTGCTCCGTATTGTCATAGATCGTATCTTTGACATTATCATTCATCAGCTTCTTCCACTTCTCATCCGCGATGAAGTTCTGATCGAACCAAGCCGTGCTCTTGTTATCATCACTCAGCAGACCTTGCGGATAAGCCAACCAGAAGGAATTGCTGCCGTTAGCTGTCTCGGTCTTTTCGAAATCCAACTTGCCGTCCAGGAGCGTCTGCTTCTGCGTCTCATTGAACGACCATTTGCCGTCACCTTCATAGTTCCAATAGGATTCCGGCAGGTTCGGAATACCCCAGCCCATCAGACGCGTACCGATCGGCGAAACCGTGAAATCAAGGAACTTGATAATTTCTTCAGCATTTTTCGCTTTATCTGTGACTACTGTGTAATTCCAGCCATGGGTATTCTTAGCGGACAAATAAGCTTTCTCTGCGTCAGGAGCTTTGAATGCCATTTGTACGAAGCGTTTGTCTTCTTTGTAGTCCGGATCTGTTTTTTGCCAGATTTCATGGCCAGCATTCCAGGATTGCCACCATGGGCCGATATGGCCGGCGATACGCTCGTTGGAGAACTTGATTTTCCAGTCGTCGAACTTATTGATAAATGCGTCTGGATCCATCAGTCCCTCACGGAAGAAGCGGTTGTAGTAGAGCAGACCTTCCTTGCCCTCTGCTGTGTTCAGCCAGTGAGTCAGGTTGTGATCCCCGTCCTCTTTATAGCCATCTTTCAAGCCCCAGAAGCCGAGAGCGCTGTCAATTCTAACGTCGCTATTCCAGGACAAAGCATAATTCTTCTCACCCTTCGCATTGGTAGGATGTTTGGCTACGATCTGTTTCAGAACATTGTAATAATCATCAGGCGTTTTGATCTCCGGAGCACCAATTTCCTGATACCAATCCCAACGGATGTGAGCGGTAAAATCAGGAATAGGCAGATACCCCCAGCCACGAGGAAGTCCCCACAGCTTGCCATCTGCATCAAGATAGGTCTCATAACGAGAACCCAGCTCTTTCTTGAGATTCGGTCCGTATTTATCTACCAGTGGGGCCAGATCGATGATTTTGCCTTGGGCCTTCCACTGGGAAATCTGGGATTCATCCATGGCCGCAATGACCTCTGGGTAATCGCCGGATACCAACATCAGATTCAATTTTTCTTTAGGATCGACATCCAGAGACGATCTTTGCATATCTACATTAAATTCCTTCAACAAATAATCATGGAACGCTGCTTGTTTCTTGTTGATCTTATCCGGATTTCCTTTCTCTGCTTGGAAAAAGTGAATCTGCGTCGTTTTCTGTGGCAGCTTCCAGCCGAACTCGTTAACCTTCTCCACCGCCGGTGTTGTGCTATCACCCTCGCTAGCAGCATTGCCGCTATTGTTGCCGGATGAATTGCCGCCGCAGGCAGATAATAGCATTACAGATGCCAGCATAGCCGTGCCCAAGACACTACCTTTTCTGCTCATCAGTGTTCCCCCTCTTAGTTGTATTTCTTGTCTACATGGTTATTGTAGAAGATAGCCTGGGGCAAAAAAATGGAGATTTCATTTCGCTATGTTCTTTTCATCACAGAGTGTTAGCGGTTACATTATTGTTGCATCCGTTTTCTAAAATCTGAGGGCGAAAGGCCGATCATCCGCTTGAAACGCTTCGTGAAATGGGAATAATCGGGATAGCCACAGCGCTGTCCAACCTCATAGGTCTTCAGCGATGTATCCGTTAGCAGTGCTTTAGCGTGCTCCATGCGGACATTAGTCAGGTAAGCAATATAGGACATCCCTGTCTCTTCCATCAGCAGATGGTAAAAATAAGTCGTGGAAATATCCAGTGGCTCCAGCACCTTTTCCAGACTCAGCTCGCTGTCTGAGAAATGCTGATTGATATAGTCCATCGCCTGCTGAGTGGCACTGCGCCTTCCCCAATTCCGTTTGTCCCGGGTCTCCGCCAGCTTCCGTTCCAGCCAGTCTCTGAACGATGACTCCAGTGTGGTGTACCCTGGTTCATCGTATGGGATCTCCCATGGGCTGATCATCAATCGGTCCTCCAACTGATTCTGGATCAATGAGGCTGCATTCTCCAAAAGCGTGCGCCGTTCCTCATAAGAAAGTTCCTGATGCGCAAGTAGTTTAAGTAAATTTTCAGTCTCCTGGGAAAGAACCGGTGCATTCGCGGCCCAGAGTGCCGTGCTAATTCGTTCTGCAGCTGAGATAACCGGTGCTAACAACTGATTTTTTACCATCGCCTTCTGGCGGGTGCTGGCACAGCGATCAAACAGTCGACCAACCAGCTCTACAACCAGTTCCTCCTTCAGCGGCTTCAGTAGATAATCCACTACCCCATGGCGCAGGGCGGCCTGGGCATATTCAAACTCCCCATATCCCGACAAAATGATAATCTCACCATCGTAGCCATCCTGGCGCAATCGCTGGATCAGCTCGATTCCATCCATTATGGGCATACTGATGTCTGTAATGACCAGATGCGGCTGTTGAAGCCGTATCAGCTCCAGGGCTTCAGTCCCATTCGTGGCTTCACCCACAATCTGGTATTGAGAATTGGCCGAAGTAAGAATTTTATCCAAACTTTTTCTGCTCATGGATTCATCATCCACAAGGATGATTCTATACATCCTGTATGCCTCCTTGTTGTTCCTGCTCTAATGCCGCGATGTGCGTAGGCAACAATATATCAATACAAGTCCCATCTGGACCAGAAGTGGAGATGAACAGTCCGTACGGTTCACCAAATAACAGCCGCAATCTGGTATGGACATTCAGCAAGCCTATCCCTTTTTGCTTGTTCTCTGCTTCAAGTTCCAGTAGTTCATCTCCGGATAGATCAAAGAGTCGATTATAGTTCTCCATAATACCCGGAGGCATGCCACCGCCCCCATCTTCAATCGAAATTAAATAACCGGCCGCGACCTGCATTTCCGATATGCGAATGTAATTAGGGACAATTTTATATTTATCAAATCCATGCTTGAAGCAATTCTCGACAATCGGCTGTAACATAGAGTTGATTGCTGAGGTCTGTGCTGCCGCCTTTTCAGAGACTTGAATAAAGTAGGAAAGACTCTCATAACGTTCGGCCTGAATCGAGAGATAGGCAGACACATGCCCCAGCTCCAGGGCAAGCGTGACCGTTTCATTCGGGTTCCTTACGCTGTATCGAAACATATCACCGAGGGAAACGATCATCCGACTAATCTTCCGGTTGCCCTCAACAATGGCACTGGCGTTGATAAATTCCAGCGTATTGTATAGAAAATGAGGATGAATCTGAGCCTGCATAGCTAGTAGAAGCGCTTCCTTTTGCTTCACCTCGAGCTCCTTCTCCCTCAACTTGGCCCGGTGCACCGTATCGATGAGTCTCTGAATTTCATCAACCATCTTATTGAAGCCTCTGTATAAACTACCTATTTCTGCGGTTCGGTTCTCTGGCGCTCTGACTCCCAGCTCGCCTAGCTGGGTTCGCTTCATCAATCGCAAGAGTGTCAACAGTGAATTGCTGAGCATGTACATCACCCCACTGACAATAATCATGATCAGCAGGAAGATCAGCAGCAATACAATGGTAGAAATTCTGCTAATCTGCAGTAGAGGCCCGTTCAATTCAGCAAGCGGTACCTCCGCGAACAGTGACAATCCCGTGGTAGTAGAATGAAAGAACATTACAAGTTTGTCCCCCGATTCACCAGGCATCGTCAGCGTCCCCTGACGCTTATCGCCCATAGCTTTGGCATAGTCAATAGACAGTCCCTCATTGGGATGACTGCCAGGCCGATAAATCGCGCTCCCCTTGCTGTCTGCAATCCAGACGTACCCGGTTTTTCCAATCCGCACATTCCTGGCAATCTGGATCAACTCGTCCAGTTTCAAATCAATAATTAACAGCCCGCTGTTGGTACTGTAATTCGTGCTGTTGAATTTAAGCGCAATGGACAGGAAGGGCGGGCTCCATTCATCCTGTTCCAGCCCCATAACTTCAAAAACGCCGGTCTTCGTAATCTTTGCGTTATATTCCTTATATCTCCGCTCCGCAGACGAGAAGCTGGAAGACGATACCGCCCTCCCCTCCCCATTGACTAGAGAGATTCCCCGAATGCCTTCTCGGTTACTTGTTAGCGGATTCAAAAGCTCTCGCTCGATGCGATTGGAGCGCAGAAAACGATCATAGGAACCGCTTACAGAATCATTTAAAAATTGCAACGTCAGATCATTAACCAGGATGGGATACATTTGATGCTCAATGTCCTGAAAATACCTGTCCACATATCTATTCACCTGTTCAACCAGTTGATAGCTTGATTCAATGGTGTTTTGCCGAATGACCTTATGGCTTTTTTCGTACCAGAATTGACCTAGCAGCGGAAGTGGGAGGTACAAAATCAGCATTAACAGTATTATTTTTTTCTGAAGAGAAAGGTTGGCGATTAATTTCATGGTGTCATACTCCTTCTAAACTAGGTAAACCCCTTCATCTATTGTCTAAGTATAATCTTTTTTGCCGTAACGCAATGGTTTCTTCAAGAAGCAGTGAATAAATCCCCATATTTGCGATGATTATGACATATTTATTGTGCTGTTTTTCTCGTCAAGATTCGCATTTAAGCCATACTGCTTCAAGACTATCTCTTGTCAAGCCTAAATAATATGTTACAATACTTTTTATAGTTAAACATTTACTTAGTAGTCAAAGTAAACAGCACGTGAAGTGTAATTCTAATGAGACAGGTGAAAAGAATGAATCCACAATCGGAATATGCAATTCTGCTTTACTATAAATTTGTAAAAGTGCCGGATGCAGAACAATTCGCCCAGGAGCATCTGGCTTATTGCAAAGAGCTAGACGTAAAGGGACGGATTCTCATCTCTGAAGAGGGCATTAACGGAACACTATCCGGTACGATCGCCCAAACTGAGCAATACATGAAGGATTTGCGCGCGAACCCGCTGTTTAGCGATATCGTCTTCAAGATTGATGAGGCAGATGGTCATGCCTTCAAGAAGATCTTTGTACGTTATAAAAAAGAACTCGTGACCTTCCGTGTCGAGGAAGAACTGGACCCTAATGTGATCACGGGAGAGCACCTCGCGCCGAAGGACTTTCACGAAATGTTACAACGTGACGATGTTATCGTTCTGGACGGTCGTACCGGTTACGAATATGACCTCGGTCATTTCCGCGGCGCGATCCGACCGGAGGTAGACAGCTTCAAGGAATTCCCGGACTGGATCCGCGAGAATATGAGCGATCTTAAAGATAAACCAATCCTGACCTACTGTACAGGTGGTATCCGCTGCGAGAAATTAAGCGGGTTTATGATGAATGAAGGCTTCCAGCAGGTGTACCAACTGGACGGCGGCATCGTATCCTATGGTAAAGACGAAGACGTACAGGGCCGGCTGTTCGACGGAAAATGCTATGTGTTCGATGAACGGATCTCTGTTCAGATCAATCATACCGATGAGGATATCGTTGTCGGACGTTGCCATCACTGCGGTAAGCCAGCTGATCGATTCATCAACTGTGCCAACGATGCTTGCCACCTGCAGCATATTTGCTGTGAGGACTGTGAAACAGAGCACAGTGGTCACTGCTCGGACGAATGCGCCGCAGTTACGAGTGCAGCACGCTAAATAAAGGTATAGACAAAGGCGGTGAGCTGACCGTGCAACCCAAAGAGGATTTGTCCACCCGTGAGACGATATTACATCTATTTAAAACCAATGATGAGCTGACAGCCAAAGAGCTGACAGATCGGCTCAGCATTACTTCTATGGCGGTGCGTCGCCATATTGATGCCCTGGAGCGCGATGGATTTATTGAAGCGAGGACCATCCGGCAGCCGATGGGCAGGCCAACAGCGACCTATCATTTGACAGAGCGCTCCAGTGTGCTTTTCCCCAATAAATATCACACCGTCGCCCTGGATCTACTCGATGAATTGGTGCAGGAGACTGGTGAGGATATGGTAGAACGACTGTTTGAACGTCGGAAAGAAAAATTGTTCAAGCGTTATTCTTCTGCCATGGAGAATAAGAGCTTCCACGAGAAAGTCTCATTGCTGGCCGAACTACAGAATGACAATGGCTACATGGTGGAATGGAAGCAAATTGGTGAGGACGATTACGAACTGGTGGAATACAATTGTCCGATTTCCCAGATTGCCAATCAGTACAACCACGCCTGCCAGTGCGAGCTTCAGTTATTCGAGTCGCTGCTTGAGGCGGAGATTTCCCGGCCGGACTGCCTGGCACAAGGCGGACGCAAATGTCTCTACAAAATTCAACGACGGTCACAAGAATCATAAGTTAAATAAAAGGTGGCGCACAGGATATTCTCTGTGCGCCACCTTTTATTAAATTACGTCCAAATTGCCTATTTCCCTATCGCACCTCACGACATATTTTATAGTACATTAGAGAAAGCGGGTGAACGAAGATGCCCAATAATAGTAAAGGGAATAGCCCCTCTAATTCCGGGGGTGACGGTGTAGAGGCGAACGAGCTAAGCGCCGAAGAATATGCCATCATTGGAGCCGGACTGACTGCCCTGGGCGACTTCTTCGCCTTTTTGTCGCTTGTCAAAGCCAGGGAGATTACCAAAGAGACCGGAGGGCAAACCGATGTTACCCCGCTGGCTATTATTAGATCGTATAAGAAGGCAGTAGCTAGACAAAAAGGCCGGCCTCGGAGAAGAAGATAAACTGACTCATTTTACTTTTAGCTGGGTGCATTATGCCCATTATGGAGTGACAACGGATTAGGGATATCTATTATATGCATCTGTCTTCTACATGGAGAGCTCAAATTCCCCTTTTAAATACAACGTAATCCTGTCGTCACGGTCATCCCCGGCCCGCTTCATCTCAGTGTCGCTTGGCTGTTATCACCTGTTGGGTGTGAGACAATGGCTTTATTTAGGGAATAACATTCAAACATTTATGTATGTACAAGCGTTAAACAATAAGATCGTTCTGCACTGGGTAGGGGAATAAAAAGGACCTCGAGGACAGCCGCTACCAAAGCAAAGTAAAACATTTTTCCACACTCAAATTCGCTACATTTTTTCAAGTAACTTTTGCTATGAGGATCACCGCGCCCCTCCGGAGGTTTTAACCATGTCTGCTACAGCCGAACATCTCCTACTGTCCCGCCTAGCAACTCTTTGAGTTGATAATCTGCGCTAGCTATCGTCTAATCGAGCATTTTACTCAGAACAAACACCAGTATTTCGGGCTTTACAAACCTTTCATCATGGTTGTTCATTTCTTGTATCCTCCCTTTTTACCCTTATGTGTCAGGGCAATCGACTTTTGCCACGCCCGTTTATCCATGAGATACCCTGATTTATCATCCACAAACTTGTTTTCCCGCTTCTGTACAAGGTAACGCTTCCAATGCTCTCGCGCCAACAATCCATTGGCTAGGGCAGCACGAACTGCGCAGCCGGGCTCCGTCTGATGGCTGCAGTCATTGAAGCGACACTGTGTGAATAATTCCTCCACATCATTAAATCCTGCGCTGATCCCGTCATCC
This sequence comes from Paenibacillus sp. NPDC057934, assembly GCF_042887565.1. Lineage (NCBI taxonomy): Bacteria > Bacillati > Bacillota > Bacilli > Caryophanales > Paenibacillaceae > Paenibacillus > Paenibacillus sp. NPDC057934. The sequence continues at coordinate 261,858 of NZ_JBHVPB010000005.1, read as the reverse complement.
GCACCGAACAGCCCAAGTTCACGCATACCCGGCGTATCAATAACCATCGCTCCGGAAGGGAGCATGAAAAGCTGGCGATGCGTTGTTGTGTGCCGGCCCCGGCTGTCGACCTCGCGGATACCCTTGACAGTCATCACTTCCTGATTCATCAAGGCGTTTAGCAACGAGGATTTCCCAACGCCGGACATGCCGAGGAATACCACGGTTTTTCCTAGTTGCAAATATTCGCTCAACCCCTCTAAACCACTCCCGGTATGACTGGAAACTACGTGTACCGGCACATCAGGAGCAGTTCTCTGAACCTCAGCTAACTGTGCTCCGAAATCTGGGGCCAAGTCAGCTTTTGTTAAGATTACGACAGGCTGGCCGCCGCTCTGCCGTGCCTGTGTCAGGTAGCGCACGATGCGGCTGACCTTGAAATCCCAGTTTAGGGACGACACAATAAATACGTAATCAAAATTAGTTGCTACGACTTGCTCCAGTATGGTTTTGACATGCCCTGCTGCGTGTCCCGAATAGTCAGCGCGGGAAAATTTCGAATGGCGGGGCAGCAATTTGGCAATGCGCGAAGCGCCGTTCTCGTTGTAATGTATAAATACAAAATCGCCAACGCACGGAAAATCCTCTCGAGTCCCTGCAGTGTGGTAGAACGCGCCCTTTAATACAGCCGTCACTTCTCCTTGTTCGGTGATGACGGTATATTGGTCTCGCTGAATTTCCGTAACCCTTCCGGGTATCAAACCTGTCGGCGGCGTTTCGGCCTCGATATAACCGTATTGTTCCAAATCAATCATTGAACCAATCCTCTCTTAAAAATCAAAGTTGTTACTGGACTTAAAAATACTTCGAACAAGCAGCCTCCTAAGAAACTGCTGTTTCGGGCGAAAAGCCAAAAAGTCGGCTTATAATCAAAAAGGGACACGACTTTCATCGTATCCCGCTAATAGCAGTATTCATGAAAGGTTACTGTTTATGGCATAGCAAAAAACACAGGAGATATTCCCGGTTTTCCCATTCCAAGCTATAATCAAAGTTTTGAAATTGCTATGCCCAATATTCGCTTAAGTTAAAGCCGCCAGTACCATATAAGCACTCATTACAAACATCTCCTTTTAAAGGAAAAAGTTGAAATACAATTTCATTCATAAAGTTTGACATAACCCTTTATGAAAAAACAATAGAAAATTTGATTATAAACAAATTTTACCGGTCAGGTACCTCTCCAACTCAATTCTTTACAACGAATATAGTTTGCTTTTAATATAGACGTTCTCTTATCGACAATCGCTTTGCAATGATTTGATACAACCAAGTGCTTTACCCCTACCATTTCTGTTTATAAATATAGAATCGGGTCAAGTATAGGAATAGAAAGTAATCGGGGGGTGCTGCCATGCAGCAAAGCAAGTATTTTCGGACAAGCGTGGCTATTATTGCTTTTTTGTTAATCTTGTATTTAGGCTCCAAGGTCTTCTTCCTGTTCACGCCGCTGTTCTCCGTTCTTAATCTGCTACTGGTGCCGATGATACTATCCGGCTTTATGTACTATCTGCTCCGGCCGCTGGTGAATTTCCTGGAACGGCGAAAATTGAACCGGATGATCTCTATCCTGCTGATTTATCTTGTCTTCATTGGCCTCTTCGTGCTGTTCTCGGTGCTCGTCTGGCCGACATTGCAGGAGCAGATTCAGACCTTCATCGACAACACACCACAGCTTGTGAATGGTCTGCAGGAGCAGTTCCATGATTTGCAGCAGAATCCAGTGTGGTCCCGCTTTTTCACAGGAGATTCGGACCTCGCAACGCGCCTGTCCTCCTATCTTAATGATGCTATAAACTGGGTATCGAATTCTGTCAGTAATCTTATCGGGGTCATCTCCAATATTGTTGTTATCATCGCCACACTGCCTATTATTCTTTACTATATGCTCAAAGACGGGCACAAGCTGGCTCCGATTCTACTGCGTCTAGTTCCCCGAAGATTTCGCAAGCCCGGTCAAGAAATGCTGCGTGAGATCGACGGTGCCCTTAGCAGCTTTATCGTGACTCGCGTCCTGCTGAATGTCGTTTTGGGGATCATGCTGTACATAGGATTTCTGATTATCGGTCTGCCTTACTCTTTGCTGCTGGCTGTTATTGCGATTCCGCTCAATTTCATCCCCTATGTCGGGTCACTACTCTCGGCTGTTCCGGTCATTATCGTCGGTTTCATCGAATCGCCTACGATGGCGATCTGGGCAACGGTTGTGATCGTAATCGCCCAGCAGATTCAGGATAACCTGCTCTCGCCAATAGTGTATGGAAAGTCACTAGATGTGCATCCGTTAACCACGGTGCTGCTGGTGCTGATCGGTGGGGATTTTTACGGGATCATTGGTGTGCTAATAGCACTACCGGTGTATATGATCCTCAAGATTATTGTACGGCGGCTATATGGGATTATTATTGCAGAACGAACCGGCGACGCTAGCTCCACCAAGGAACCACTGATTAAAGAAGAGCAGATGTAAGCGTCTGCCCATTAAAAAATCGCTCCCAGCTGGATTGAAGGATCATCTGTCCTCTTCATCCGCCAGGAGCGATTCTATCGTTATATTTTGAGCCTGAGCCGATTTTGTCTCAGCCCCGCAAGGAGCGCACTACAAAGATGTGATTGCCCTTCATTAGATTTTGACCATCCTCCAGCATCACGGAGCCTTTCGTATGTGACACAATGGTGGTATTGAGGGCAATCAACTTATCGCCCTTCCAGACGGTCACCGCAGACTTGAAATAGACCGCATTATCGAACTGCTGTCGTTCCCGCATGACATACCCGACGGCATGAAGAACAGGGGGCAGTGCTCTCTCCTTGGGCGCCAAGGCTTTGATATATACAATATCCTGAAAAGGCACCGCAATCTCCTGATGGCCGATTATCGCAATCCGCAGGGAAGGGTCCCATTTACGGAGAATACCCTTCATGATCGTGTACGGCTTCTCGCCGCAATACATTATGACCGGTCTGCCTACCCAATGGCGCATGGCTCCACCCCCTTCACTGTGTCCGAATCCCTACAGATTCGATATGGTCCAATCTATCCCCTGCAATCCGTGGGATTCCAGGTACCGGTTTGCCTGCGTGAACGGGCGGCTGCCCAGAAACCCGCGATGCGCCGAAAGCGGACTCGGATGGGGTGACTGAATGACCAGATGCCGGTTCTTATCGATAAAGGCGCCCTTCTTCTGAGCATGACTCCCCCAGAGAATAAAGACCATCGGTACAGTTCTCTCATTCAGTTTCTCCATAATAGCATCCGTGAAACGTTCCCAACCCAGACCTTTATGGGAATTGGGCTGACTCTCCCGGACAGTCAGCACCGCATTCAGCATCAGAACACCTTCCTCCGCCCAATGCTTCAGGTAGCCGTGGGTCGGAATTGACATCCCAATATCTTCATGCAGCTCGGCATAAATGTTTCGAAGCGACGGCGGAATCCGTACGCCTGGCTTCACTGAGAAGCTAAGTCCATGGGCTTGTCCCTCTCCATGATAAGGATCCTGTCCAAGAATAACCACACGTGTCCCTTCATAAGGCGTCAGCTTCAAAGCTGAGAACAGCTCGTCCTTGGGCGGATAGATAGTGTGAGTCTTATACTCCCGCGCCAATGCATAGCGCAGTTCATCAAAATACGGTTTTTCTACTTCCTCTTGTAATACTTTATCCCAATCGTTGCCGAACATGAGTTGTTCCTCCTGCTACCCTGTATGATACATGGTTTACTTCTTTATTAACCCTATTATAATGCCGTGAACGTATCGACGATAGAAGAACCGTCATTTACAGTATACATCCCTTGCTACTTCCGGCCGTAATCCGCCTTAATCTCGCCCCATTCACGGGTCTGCCACTTCAGCAGCTTGTTGTCATAGGTGTTACTTTGCAGCCACTGCACCGCCCGATCAATCAGCTGCCAGATTTCTTCCGTTGAAGCATCGCGCGGCAGGGTCGTCGCTACCTTCTTCTGCTTCACCCATTTGATGGCATTCACAGAATCACTATAAACCGTTCGATTGCTCCCTTCCTTCTTCAAGTAGGCAAGGGCATGCACAATCGCTAAAAATTCACCGAGATTGTTCGTTCCCTTTCGGATCGGTCCACAGGAGAAAATAACATCACCAGTCTGTGTATCCACGCCCTTGTACTCCACCGGACCGGGATTGCCTCTAGTACCGACATCCACCGAAATACTGTCGTAGTCAATTTCCTCCGAGGTTTCCACAGCGGCGCTGCGTCTGAATGAATTACCCGCCTTTGGCTTCGCTCCACCTGCTGAAGCGCCTGTGCCCCAATTGCCCTTCCAGCCCGCCTTGTAGGCAGCGTCCGCAGCCGCTCTGGACTCATAGGATTTATATTTCGCTCCAGTATAATGATCAGTCTGAGCCTGACATTCGGCCCAGGTGCTATAGACTCCAGGCTGCTTGCCTTCCCACACTACATAAAATTTCTGCTTAGCCACTTGGATGAATCTCCTTTCAACGTTGCTCAAAGCCTTATTGTAATTCATTCGCTTCCTTAGTTGAAGCTATTTCTCTCAATCTAAAGCAGCTAGTGTAAGATCCACGATTTGCTTCAGTCTCGAGGGATCTAGTCCCGTCTTGACCGTCACTCGCAGACCTATTAGCGCATTGTGAAGATAAGTAGCCAGGGCTGGGGCCTCCAACCGTTGCGAGATTTCCCCGCTGGCCTGTCCGTTTGACACTAACTTCTCCAATAGCCGTTCACTAGACAGAAAGCTATCCTGTACAAGGGAATCGACCTCGGGATCATGCAGCGACAGTTCCACCGCCGTATTAACCATCAAGCAGCCTTTGGGCATCCCAGTGTCGTTCCGAAGCACCATCTCAAACATGCTGCGGATCGCCCCCTTCGCTGTAGGCTGCGCCTCCGCCTGCTCCTTCATCCGCTCGGCGGCGCTTCTTCCATACCGTTCAACGGCTTTCATATATAAGGAGTGCTTGTCTCCGAATGTATCGTACATACTTCTCTTATGAATCCCCATCCCAGTCACCAGGTCTTGCATGGAGGTCTTCTCATAACCTTGCAGCCAAAAGAGATTCATCGCTTTTTCGAGAACATCGTCAATCTCAAATTCTTTGCTCCGGGCCATAATCATGCTCCTTTCTAAGACTATTTTAACATTTGTAGAACGAACGGTAAATATTCATAACTTTCTAAGTACTCACCATAGGTGGGTGTTTGGTTATAATCTACTATCTCAATACATCCATATTATGGTACATTAGAAATTAATAACTATAGAATCAGGAGATGTACATGCTAAATTATACAAACACAACGGCTGAGATAGCCAGCAGCGGGATTGACACCGTAATTATACCCATAGGGGCTACCGAACAGTTCGGTCCTTTTCTTCCGATGCATTTGGATACGCTTATAGCAGATCTATACGCCGAGGCTTACGGTAAAGCATTAAATGCATACGTGTTACCGACACTGCCCTTCAACACTTCAGAAGAACATGCCAACTATAAAGGGACAGTGACCGTAAGCCCCAATATCTTAACGGCAATGCTAGAAGAGATAATAGTCAACTTAACAAGACAAAATTTCAATAAGTTTGTAGTTTGTACCGGGCATGGGGGCTCCTACTGGGAAGCCGCATTTATCAAACATATTAATTATAAATACCCGCATATTCTTGTAATTGCCCCGAATCACAATACTCATAGCGCTTGGGAAGAAGCTATACATACGGCCGGATTTCAAGGTTTAAATGAGATGCATGGTGGGCTATTGTCTGTATGCACGGCGATGTGGCTCTGTCCTGATCTTGTTAAAAAGAGTTCTATGGGCTCAGACGTTCCTCAGGAAAATCGTATCTTTGCTGATTACATGGGTTGGGATAAACTTACGGAAGATGGCTGTTGGGGCAAATTTGAAGAAGGAAGCTATACGGATGAGGAATTGAGCCAGCGGGGTCAGACATTCTGGGAAACGTTTATTCAGAAGCGAGCCGAAGGGTTAAAACAAGTTCTTGACGAGGCTTATCATAGAAAAATGTCTTTTTCATAACAAAAAAGAGGGGTACTTCACCCCTCTTTACTAGTTTCACTACTATAACTCCGATTTATTCCGTAGCTAAAAGCGAATAGCACTCCAAATGTTCAGCTTGCGCCGCACCTTTTCATACCATCTGCCAGCTTATTTCCCTGCTTTTACAGCCAATTTGGTCAACTTGCCATCCGCTGAAGAAGCATATACAGCATTATCTCCATAGGTTGTCATCAGCGGATTGAGGCCGCCACTGTTGAAGGACAGGATCTCTTCCAGCGACGTAGAATTCAGCAGATACGTATTATCTTTCAGGTTAACACTTAGCTTCCCGTCTCCTGTGTGAGTAATTACGGTATATTTGCTTTCTTCCTCGTCAAAAGTACGAGTAGCTGTGTTTTTCTCCAAATCATACAGGTTCATCGTCCCGTTAGCAAACACGACATAACCGCTACCTGTCGATTGAGTAAGTGCACTACCAGGGATATTACGCTCCCACAATTGGCTACCTTGCGAGTTGAACGCCTGAAGCTTGTTCCCTGTTCCATTAACATTGGTCCGGAGGATCACCGTACCATCATTCAATACCATCTGCCCGGGACTGCCGTCTCCGTATATGTTGGCACCAGCCGGTACCTGGTAGCTGTACAGCGACTTGAAAGACAAATCATAGACTTCCAGGCGCGGATTCAGCTTGTCCAGCCAAATACCGGCACTGTTCTTGACTAATGGACTGGTGGACAGGATAATCCGGTCTCCCTGAGCGGTGAGCAAATTGCCTGGCACCTGTTGACGTTTGGTCACTTTGCCACTGCCGTCAAATTGGGTAAGCGTGGTCTTAACGATCCCCTTGCTGTCCGGCGCACTAGGAGATGCCGCCAGAATGGTACCGTCTTTCATCAGAGAAATGGTGGAAGGTCCCGTCAGGGACTGAACCCAGTTCAGCTTGCCAGAGCTGTTCACCGAGTACAAATTATAGGTCTTGTCCGAGAAGGCCTGATAGACATAGGCAGTTCCGTTGCTGTTGAAGACCGAGCTGCCAGCAGTTGTATAAGGCCCTTTGGAATCATGGAATACATATTCCCAGTTCTGCTTACCAGTATCGGCATCCAGTGCTTTTAACGTATCGACGTACCAGAGCTGCTTCGTCTTACTGGTGGTATTCGGCACATTCTGTCCCATATGTACGTACACCTGCTTCTTCGCAGGAACGGCCTTAACATCATGGATAACGGATTCTGCATCTTTCGGAACCAGAACCGAGGATGTGAACAGAGACGCTGAAGTCCAGCTTGGCTTCAGTCCGGCTTGAAGCGGCGCGCCGAAGGCCTGCGCGGTCAGGGTCAGGCTAAGTGCACTGGTCAAGAGCATCGCGGCCCATTTACTGTATTTAGTTGTTTTCTTCACTGCAATTCCACCTTTGTTCATTTATACTAAACTACTACCTCACATTGTATAATAGGAAGAGTGTGGAAAAGGTCACAAAAGTGTATTCTTTTTCAGTAATAAACTGTAACCCAATTGAAAGAAACCTCTCCAAAAGGGAATCACCCTTACTGGAAAGGCCTCTTTGCCGTACCGCTAGCGATGATGTTCAGATGCTAATGGACAGCCGGGTTATACTCGTCATAGGAGACCGAGACATGCTGCCAGCATAGCGGAAGGCCTGCGATAATCGCTTTGCGCTTGGCTTTTAGAATAATCTGCTCGATATCGGCAAAACTGCAGCCGGTCAACCGCTGACAAGCAAGCTCAGCCAAACCCTCCTCCTGTCCGAATTCACCGATGAGCAGCTTGATATATTGCTCTCTGCTCTCGTTATCGGGGAGAGAATAAGTCATTTTGGTGTCAAATCGCCGCCAAATGGCGCGGTCCAACTCTTTTTCCAGATTGGTGGCTGCTACAAAGATACTGCTATCTCCAAAGTCATCCAGACATTGCAGCAATGTATTGACTGCCCGTGCCATCTCCTTAACTTCATCGCCGCTCTCCCGAGTCCGGGCAATCGCATCAAATTCATCAAGGAAGAGGACACAGGGCGACAGCTTGGCATACTCGAAGATTTTGCGGATATTGCTGCCGGTCTCACCCAGATGGCTGTGAATAAGCGCATCGAGCCGGACCAAAATGAGTGGAAGCTCCAACATCTTCGCGAGATGAAAGGCGGTCAGCGTCTTTCCGGTGCCGGGGGGACCGTACATCACAATCTTGTTCGGAATAGGAACACCATGCTCCTCGAAGGTCTCACGCATGCCGAGAATCGTAATAAACTCTTCAACGATCTTCTGGTTCACCGAAGGCAAGACGAGATGGCGGACTTTTCTGGCACATTCCTTGGGCATATAGCAGGTGGCCATGTCTATTCCTTTGGCCCTCGGAAGCCGTCCGGCAGAACTGCTTTTGTTCATTGGATATGAATACTCCTTTAGCTGATGAATTCGTTAAATTTGTCAGGGCTAAACCAGCGGGATTATTTCTCCGCACGTACCATAAAGACCGGGGTGGAACGGGTCAGGAGCTGCTCCTTCTCATCCATCACAATGGACGACAGGTTCTCCTTGCTGTACACCTTGGTGAAGCCTTCCTTCTCCAGCGTCCGCACATCCCATGCCGGCCGGCATTCCCGGGTCAGTGGCAGAAGTCTGCTGAGTCTGTCGGATTCCTCCCAGTCTATGTGTCGCGGCGGACTGCCCCAGCCTTTCGCTTCATAGTCGCGGTAATCCGCTTCACGCTTCTCCTTCATCTCGTCATCCACTAGATGACGGTTCCAGTTGGCGTCGAAGACCAGGAGACGCCCACCCGGCTTCAGCACTCTTTTCCATTCCTTATACGCCGCCTCAGGATCTGCCAGACTCCAGGTGACGTTCCGGCATACCAGAAGATCGAAGCTGTCGTCCGCAAAATCCAGTACATGCGAATCCATCTTGCGGAATGTAACCGTAACACCTTCACGATCAGAATGACTGCGTGCTTGCTCCAGCATATTGTCCGTACAGTCTATCCCGGTAACGAGATGACCCGCGCTCGACAGGATCACGGAGAAGAATCCGGGACCACAACCGATATCCAGCACTTTCAAGGTCTCTTTCTGCGGGGCATGCTCCAGAATAAGGTCCAGCCAGGCCTTTCTTTGAAAACCACTCAATTCCTTTCGAATGCCTTCACTGTATAGCTCAGCCTCGCCCTCCCAATAGGTCTTTACTTCTTGCTGTATACTCATGGATTTCTACTCCTTTGTGGCCGTTATCATAAAACGTTGTACGTTCTGAACTCCATATTTCAAATGATTCAGTGGTTGCCGGCGGGCTGGAATGAAGTTGCGGCGAATGCCGATAGTTTTGAATCCGGCTAGTCGGAGAGCCGTTTCATCCGCTTCAGGCCGGAGGACATTAACGAACGGCAGTCCCCCTAGCAATGCTGTATCACGACTGCTGCGACGCCGGACTCTTTTTTCCGTGAGTAGAATCAACGTCCAGGATAAGGCATACCACAGCTTATGGAACAGGGAACGCTTCTCCTGATACAAATAATTCCCGTCAAAAACAATCAGCACTCCGCCCGGCTTCAGAATCCGGTGCCATTCGGTATACGCCTTCTGCGGCTCCGGCAGGGTCCACACCACATCCCGGCAGACTACCGCGTCAAAACTGTTGTCGGCGATCTGCACTAGATTAGCTGCATCCCCAACAAAAGCTGGGACCTTGTATCCGAAGCGATCAAAATTGGCCGAAGCCCGCTCGATCATCCCTGGCGAAGCATCCACCGCCGTCGGCTGATGCCCCATCTGCGACAGCAGCAGGGAGAAGAAACCAGGGCCTGTACCCACATCGAGCACCCGCTGTTCCTGCCTGCCTTGTAACCCTTCTTCCAGCAGCTCCTTCCAAATGGACACTGCTTTAGCACTGCGGAACTGGGCACGGATGACCTTGTCATAGCCCTCGGAGCTGACGGTCCAATACTTAGAAATCTCTTTAAGCATTGATTATTCACCCACGTCCAGCTGATTCCAGAAGACCGGGGTAAAGGTGGTGTAGCCTAGTTTGAAGTTCTTCACTCTGTTATTGACGACGAAAATATCATCGGGGAAGTACACCGCGGCGAACATCGCCTCCTGGTACAACGTTTTAAAAATGTCATCGTAAGCGGTCTGCCGCTCCGTCAGATCAGTTGTACCTACAGCTTTGTCAATAAGCGCTTCCAGCTTGGCATCGGACCAGACGACAGCAGGGGCATTCCCTGTCTTATGGAATAGCGACAAAAGGAAGGCATGTGGATTATACGCATCGTCATAGGTACGATAGATGATCAGGTCATAATCTTTCGTTTTCCACAGCGCATCGTAGTAGGCATTCGGCTCCAGCACCTGAAGCTTCACGTCAATGCCGATGACCTTAAGCTCCGACTGTATCAGCTCCCCGATGGATTTCCATTCCGGAAATTCGGATTCTTGCAGCACAAAGTTCAGTGTCAGCGGAACTCCGGCCTTGTCCACAATTCCATCACCGTCAGTGTCGCTATACCCTGCTTTAGCCAGCAGTGTTTTGGCCTGCTCCGGCTCGAAGCCGTACCAAGTGCTATTATCTTCTGTCACATAAGGAACGGTCTGCGGGAACAATCCTTTGGCTTCCTTGCCTATTCCCCCCATAAGATCCTGAACGATGCTCTTCTTGTTGATCGCCAAATTGATCGCTTGACGCACGTTCACATCCTGAAGAACAGGGTTGTTGCCGTTGAAGGCGAGGAAGTGGGAATTCGTGCCCGGCGCCTCTTGTACGCTCAATGTAGAATCTTTTTGCAGGACAGGCAGACTCTCCACCGGGATTTTGCCTAACTGGCCTCCAGCGAGATCCACGCTACCGTTCTGTAGCGCAAGTACTCTGGACTGTGGATCAGGAATCACCTTCAATATAATCTTGGACAGCTTCGGCTTCTCCCCCCAGTAGTAAGGGTTTCTGACGAGCACCGCCTCCTGATCGGTTTTATAGCTCTCCGCCATCCATGCCCCGGTTCCAATCGCCTTAACAAAAATTCCACCCGGATCGCCAGCAGGCTCGACAGCAGACGGACTGATGATCCGGACCGGTCTTGCGAAGGACAGCTCCGTCAGGAACGGATAATAAGCTTTATTGAATGTCATCTTGATTGTCAGGTCATCCACAGCTTCAAGCGACTGCATGGCTGTTGCAATATTCAGGGAATTACCAGGGTCCTTGATCCAGCGCTCGAAGGAGAACTTGACCGCGGCTGCATTCAGATCCGTACCGTCCGAGAACTTGACACCCTTGCGTAAATGGAAGGTATAGACCTTGCCATCCTCCGAAATCTCCCAAGACTCCGCCAGTGCCGGTAAAATCTCGCCTTTCTCTCCGTATTCAACCAGCCCATCATAGATCATGGCATGTACATTCATTGAGCCTTTATAGGCACCGGCGTCCAACTGATCAATCCCGGCATCTGCGGCTATTGCCACGGTAATGGATTTATTGTCATCAGCGGATTTATTGACAGGTTGTGTTGCTGCATTCGCCGCTGTTCCATTGGCAGCATTACTGCTATTATCCTTGTTGGCAATGCTGTTGTTGCTGTTACAGCCGGCTATAACCAGAACTGCCGTCGTCACCGCGGCCAGAAATACTTTGCTCCATTGTGCATCTTTTCTCTTTGGCATCTTGCTCATATCATTTGTTCCTCTTCTCTATTCAAAATAAAGCCACTTGTCTTAATCTCGGGTCCTGAATTGGCACGGACTCCAGCAGAGAGCGGGTATAGGGATGAACAGCGTTTTGCAGGATGCAGTCACTACGTTGCCATTCAACCATCTGCCCCTGGTGCATTACCGCCACATGGTCACAGAAGCGGTCGACCAGTGACAAGTCGTGTGTAATGAATACATAGGATAGGCCCAGCTGTGATTTCAGATCCAGCAACAGATTCAGCATTTGTCTCCGCAAGGAAGCATCCAGACTGGAAAAGGGTTCATCACAGATCAGCAGCTCCGGCCCAAGCACGATGGCTCTGGCAATCCCAACCCGCTGCTGCTGCCCGCCGCTCAGTTCATGCGGATACCTCCTCATATACTGGCTGGATAGGCCCACCCGCCCCATGCTATCTAGCACCTTTTCCCTACGTGCTTCAGCAGTTCCCACTTTATAATTTCTCAGCGGTTCGCCGATAATCTGTTCGACAGTAAACAGCGGGTTGAAGGCCGACAGACTATTCTGGAAAATCATCTGCATTCTGTGCCGGACACTCCGCATCTGCTTTAGGCTGAGGTCCGTGATATTCTGCCCCCGGTACAGCACCCTCCCGGAAGTGGGCTTGTCCAGACCGAGTAGCAGACGGCAGAGCGTACTTTTGCCAGACCCACTCTCTCCAACTAACCCGAGGGTTTCGCCTTGTGCCAGATTTAGCGATACATTATGTACTGCTTGCATCGCCGGGGCCTGCGTGGTGAACCAGCCCCGCTCTTTAGTGTAGGTTTTGCTAAGGCTTACAGCCTCTAGCAGTTTCATTGCCCCAATGTCCTCCTCTGTACAGCAGTTCCAATTCCACTACTCAGAACCACATATAATTTATAAATGCGATCAGCTTTTGAGCTATCGAGCGGTCTTTTTCCGGTGGTGCCATCGTGCTAGCGTTCCTGTCGTTCTTGTCGCTCCAGCGTGCCAGCGTGCTAGTCGTTCCTGTCGTTCCTTTCAGGCCATTCCTACTTTTCCAAATCTTGCATGCCTGTTCCCCTATGAATCTCAAAAATAATTAATATCAGTTGTTATCTGCTGTTTATAAGCTCTTGGGTATACGGATGCCGGGGATTCTCGAAAATATCGAATACATTCCCGGACTCCACAATCTCCCCTGACTTCATCACATACACTTCATCTGCCAATTCGGCGACTACGCCCCAATCGTGAGTAATCAAGAGAATTCCCAGACCTTCCTCGACCCTAATCCGGTCTAACTCCTTCAGAATACCGGCCTGCACTCTTACATCAAGCGCCGTTGTTGGCTCATCAGCAATAAGCAGGCGAGGCCGGGAGACTAACGCCAGCGCGATCATCACCCGCTGGCACATTCCACCGCTGATCTGGAACGCATATTGCGTCATCAGCGTATCTAGGTCTCGCAGGCCGACCCGGGCGAGTTGAGCCCGGGCCAGCTCCTTCGCCTCAGCCCGGGACACCCGGCGGTGCAGCCTGATCGTCTCGATCATCTGCGCACCAATGGTCAGCACCGGGTTCAGGGCGTTCATGGGGTCCTGGAAGATGACCCCCATCTGACTTCCCCGGAGCGCCCGAAGCCTGCGCGGCGTGCATTCCCGGAGATTGACGCCGCCGAGCCAAATCTCGCCCTGCTCCACCACGCCGGGCGGGTCAACCAGACCAAGAAGCGACATGGCTGTGACGCTTTTGCCGCTTCCGCTTTCACCGACCAGGGCAACAATCTGCCCCGGCTTCACCTCCAGGCTGACGCTATCAACCGCGGTAATGACCTGGCCCGGTGTATAAAACCGGGTAGTTAACTGCGCAACCCGGAGTATGGCGGACGTCTCTTTCGTCAATGTCTTCCTCCTCTCCCGGAACTCATTCATGCATTCGGCCATCTGCTCTGCGCAGCCCCTCGCCCAGCAGATTGAAGCCCACAACAACGAGCAAAATTACGAGGCCGGGAAAGAGCATCAAACGTGGTGCGGTCTGAATATAGGTTCGGCTGTCATTCAGCATCACGCCCCATTCCGGTGTCGGCGGCTGAGCACCAAGTCCGAGAAAGGACATTCCGGCCAGCGACAGAATGATCGTCCCCACCTCCATGGAGGCTAAGACAAGAATCGGGCGGGCTGCGTTCGCTAGAATATGCCGCACCATAATCTGTAGATGCGATGAACCTGCTGCTTTTGCCGCCATTATGAAATCGCGCTCCTTGATTTGCAGTACCATGCCACGGATAATCCGCGCATAACCTGTCCACCAGACGGCTGCAAATGCAATCAGCAGGTTCACGGGGCCTGGCCCCAGCATCCCTGTCACCGCCAGCGCAAGAATAAGGCTGGGAAAAGCCAGTAGTACATCAATGATTCGCATAATCAGCTGATCCAGCTTCCCTCCAGCATAGCCGGCGATTAGGCCGACAGGAACACTGATTGCGAATACCACACCCAATACTATCAGGGCGTAGTATAAAGAAGTACGTGTGCCATAGATCAGACGGGACAAGACACACCGGCCCAGATGATCGGTGCCCAGCGGATATTGCCAGGAGGGTAGGCTCAGCCTGTGATCCATATGAATCTGCACCGGATCGGACGGGGACAGATAGGGCGCGAAGATTCCAATTACAATAAATATCAGTACAATGCTGCCTCCAACCAAGGCCACACGATTTCCCTTGGGCAAGTGCAGAGTAATCATTTGCAGTTTCTCCTCTCTCCGGCTTTAACGCAGCCTGATTCTCGGGTCCAGCAGCAGACAACCTACATCCACAACCAGATTTACCAGCACCACAACAACCGCCATCAATAATACATAGCCTTGTATGACGATATAATCCTTGGCAAAAATCGCCTCAACAGCATATCGGCCGATGCCCGGCCAGGCGAATACAGTCTCCACAATCACCGAACCACCCAGTAGCCCGCCAATCTGGACACCTAGCAAAGTAAGACTGGGCAACAGAGCGTTGCGGAGCCCATGCCTGCCAATCACAGACCATTCCCACACCCCCCTGCCTCTGGCCGCTTTAATATACAACTGGCTCAGCGCTTCCAGCATACTTGCGCGGATTAGCCGGATGTAGACGCCCGCCATACCGAAGCCCAGCGCCAATGAAGGCAGAACCAGACTAGAGCCCCCTTCCATTCCCATCACCGGGAAGAGCCTCAGCTTAACTGCGCCATAGTATATCAACAGCAGGCTAAGCCAGTAGCCAGGCATAGATACGCTGAGCAATGCGAAGATCCGACCTAAGCGGTCAATCAAGCGGTTAGGATAAAGTGCCGAGAGGATACCTAACGGCAGCGCGAGCAGTAAAGCAACAGCGAGCCCGCAAATCGCCAACAACGCGGTAGCCGGAAAACGGTTCAGCAGCTCCGTCAGGACAGGCCGACCACTGCTATAGGATGAACCCAAATCCAGATGCAGCACACGGCTGAGCCAATGCCCATACTGTATGTATACCGGCCCGTCGAGGCCCAGTGTATGGCGTG
This sequence comes from Paenibacillus sp. NPDC057934, assembly GCF_042887565.1. Classification (NCBI taxonomy): domain Bacteria; kingdom Bacillati; phylum Bacillota; class Bacilli; order Caryophanales; family Paenibacillaceae; genus Paenibacillus; species Paenibacillus sp. NPDC057934. The sequence goes on along the minus strand of NZ_JBHVPB010000005.1, from coordinate 246,605 downwards.
TAACCTCGATCGCAGCTGCCGTGGGCTTGATGCCGTCCGCTCGCAGCATAATCTCTGCGGGATCGCCCGGCGTCAAGTGCATCAGCGTGAAGGTAATGCAGGAGATGCCGAGCAGCACCGGAAGGATATGCAGAAGCCGCTGAAACAGATAGCGTATCATCACGCTCACATCCCCTTGCTTTAATCGTAATGTTTACGATTATAACATAATCTTTTAAAATTAATAGTCTCAAAAATAAATATTTTGTCGAAATATGACGCAAGCATGTCGCAACCAATAGTTAAGCACAGTAAAAAGGCTCCCCCAACCGTTAACCGGCATCGGGGGAACCTCTCACCTTACTGCTATTTAATTAAGGTTTTTTTGATTTAGGATTCATAACATACAGAGGCCCCTGTATCCATTACACTTCCGATGTACTGGGAGACCTCCACATGAACGGGATGTGCAATATAAGCATCGAAATCACCTTTGGAATCATACTGTGTAACAAACATCAAATCATAGGAAGACTGCTCGTGACGAATATCTATGTCCACTTTCAGGTCACGTAAAGTCTCGATCTGTCCCCTCATACTGAGCAGAACCTCTCTTGTCTTCGCAATGTTCTCAGGACTCCGATCTTTCAGCCGAATCATCATGTTATTGATAATCATCGTTACACGCCCCCTTCCATTTCTCCGGGCAATCCCAGCTTAATCAGAGTGGTGGCGGCTTCACGTCCATTCACCAAGAGGGTAATTAGATGCTCCCCCGGATAATGACGGCGGGTCGTCAAGTCGGCCCAGCGGTGCGTACGCGTCCCCGCCAGCCTTGTCCCGCCGGGGACGGTCTTGTCGGACAAAAGGAACAGCTTACGGGAAGTCTTCCCGCTCGCTTTCACAAAGTCTATCCCGTATTCGATGCGAATACGGACAGACTCTCCTTCGCGGACACGCAGCTCATACGTCAGTTCGCCGCTCTCGCCAATCTTCAGCACTTCTGCTGCAGCGCTCAGAGAGGCACCCACCACAAGTGGCGCTGAATCCTCCGATTCGGCATAGCCGAACAAGGCCATCACCCCAGGATCAGCCTTACGGATCAGAGAGCGGCAAGCATGCCGCACGATCCAGTCCGTGTCGGGATGCCGACCCTTCCAGCGCTGGGCAATCTCCAGTACCAGCGCCGGGTGATCCTTGGCGATGTCGTTCAGATTATTTGCAACGCTTTTGCGAACATAGAGAGAAGGATCGGCCTTCAGCTCCTCCAGCACAGGAAGCACCGGTGCCGGATCGCGTTTGAACATCGGAAGCGCCTGGCCCCACGGCAGACGCGGCCGACAGCCCTCGCTGGCCAGACGGCGGACATGCTCGTTCTCATCCCTGGACCAGATCAGCATTTGCGCCATCATCCGCTCCGGCTCGCGCAGCAGAAACGGCCTTACAGCGAACTCTGCCGATGATTTTGACGTGAACCGCTCCAGCGCCGCCATGGACAACTCCCAATGCTCCGGGGCTTGTCCATGCACTTCGACAAAATCGGGGAAGATCAAATACGGAAACCCGACACAATCCTTATCAATCTCATATAAAACCCGCAACGCTTCTTCATAGCGCTTGGGTAGATACTCTCCTAGTGACTTCGTAATACGCCTCATCCGTGTCTTCAACTCCAACTCCTCCCACGGCTCTGTCATCGCCAAGGCGATGAAACCTTCCGTGTCAAACGACGAATAGGCGCGCTGTACTTTGACGCCAAAGCTGCTTAGAAATTCCTTATTGTACATGGCTTTTAAAGGCTCGGCCATTCTTTTGCCCCCCATAGAATTTATAACTTGTCCGCACTCTGGCATGAACGTTTGGTCCATCCATTATGCCCATTGGAGAAATTGTAGCATACGTAACTGGACAGCTTTATGTCAGGTTAACCATGCCGCTTCAGGTACCATTCTTGGTTGACTTCGAATTGCTTCAATTCATAATCTCTTCAATAGAATCCATGTTCTGCTTGGCCCGCTGGTTCAGTCCCCGTTTATCCTTCAGCTTCAGCTGTGGCAGTTCATGGCCGGGGTCCACGATCAACGGCCCAGCGATAATCGCCTCAAGCAGTTCGGCAGCCGTCTTGCAGGCCTGCAGCAGAAGCTCTTGGGAGATTTCTTTTTTATGTAACCGGATGATCTCCAGTAAGCGTTCAACGAACAACAATCGGACCACGCTATCGGCACTCATCATATTGCGGGCGGCAAAAGAAACCACATTCTCGACGATTCTGCTCTCTTGATAATGCTTGGAGACTAAGCTCAGAGATGACACGGCTTCCCAATCCCGAATGGACAGTTCTCCGCTCAACTGCTCTACCATTTCCTTGAACCATAGCTGCTCTGTCGCGATATCCACGCCATAGGTTTTGTATTCCGCATACCGGCCACCCCGGTGCATATCTGGCAAGCTGCCACAGTATTCCATGAACAATGCTTTCGCGTTCTCTAGTTGATCGTTCAATGTACGTTCCCCTTCTCTTGCTGACATTTGTCTTCCAATATGTCCTACCTTATCACAAAGTGGCTCAACTCATGCTATTATAGTAGAACAAGCAGCACACGGTTTAGCCGAATTACCATTTCAACGGAGGAAGAACGTTATGCCACACACTTTGGTTAAAAATATTGATTTTTTCGTAGCCGCCCTATCCCAGACCTTTGTCTCCGCGTTGCAGCTCGACCCTGACGGAATGTATGCCCGGGTAGGCTTTGGACGGATTAACAAGTTCTCAGAAGGTTATGTCCGACTTGTCGGGTTCGACGGCTCCATCTCACACTATGACCGGGAAACGACCAAGTTCCAGCGGGACAAGGGATAACAGGACCTGATATTTTCTATTATTTTAAAAGAATACCGGTCAGCAGCAAGGTGACGATTATCCCGGGCTGGACATTGATAGATCCTGGGAGGCGCTTCACTACTTGCTGTGTGGAGATATTTCCGATGGATATCCCCCTCTTGGCTATGTTGTTCCGCTGATGTCAGGCAAAGGCATTGATTTTGGCTCATTCCGGGCATTTTCCTTACGCGCCGAGCAGGTTGCAGAAGCGCTTCAAGCTATGTCTGAGTTAGATGAAACGCAGCTCTGCTTGCGGTATGATTTCCCGGCCATGGTCAAGGAAGAGGTATATCCTCTTGAGCCTGACACTGTTTCAAACGAGGACAGGGACGAGCTCTTTGCCTACATGCTTCAGCATTTTAACGAAATCCGGCGTTTCTACAGCCAAACTGTAGCCGAGGGCAAAGGTCTCATCTTCTATATTTTCTGATTCCAATCGGGATCAACCGCAAGATGGCCGACAAGCGAATAAAACAGCGACAATCTAGGACTTTATTTTCTGCTAGCAATAAGATGAATAAAAGAAAGTAACAGTAAAATAAAATAGACCAGCCAGAAATTTCTGGCTGATCTAATAACACTGATAAGGCCCTTTCGGGCCGTATCGGTTACTTGCGTATCTTATTTTTAGCTGATCAGTTAATAGATTTGTCGTACTGCAGGTACACTACATGGGTCTGTAAATATTCGTTCAAGCCATGTTTGCCGTCCGCACCGCCGATGCCGGATTTCCGCCACCCTGCATGGAAGCCTTGCATCGCTTCAAAGTTCTCGCGGTTAATATAGGTTTCCCCGTATTTTAGACGCTTAATCACTTTCATAGCGACGTTTAGATTTTGAGTATATAGGGATGAGGTCAGTCCAAACTCACTGTCATTGGCCAGCGTAATCGCTTCATCCAGGTTAGCGAAAGAAATGATAGGAATAACCGGTCCGAAAATCTCCTCCTGCACGATTTCCATATCATTGGTAGCATCAGTAATGACGGTAGGCTCGAAAAAACTGCCGCTTCCCTCTACCTTACTACCACCCAAGGCGATCTTGGCGCCTTCTTCTACTGCGCGGTCCACTTTTTGCTGCACGGATTCTTGCGCCGCCTTGTTAATCAATGGCCCCATATGAATATCCTTGTCTTTCAGCGGATCACCATACTTCACTGCGCTCATCGCCTCAACCAGACGGAAAGTAAATTCGTCCTTGATCTTCTCATGGACATAGACCCTCTCCGCACAGTTACAGACCTGCCCTGTATTGATCACACGGGAGTCTACAATCGCCTTGACTGCCAAATCCAGATCAGCGTCATCCATAACAATGGCAGGGGCTTTACCGCCAAGCTCAAGACTCACCTTGATGATATTTTCAGCTGCCGCTTGCATTACTTTTTGTCCTGCTGGCACGCTGCCTGTTAGACTGACCATGCCCACTTTAGGGTTGCTGGCCAATTCATTACCGACTTCTCCGCCTTTACCGGTCACAAGGTTGAACACACCCTTAGGAAGACCGATGTGATCAACAATTTTGGCAAAAGCCACCGCGTTATTGGGAGATTCGGCACTAGGCTTGACGACAATCGTATTGCCGGTGATCAACGCCGGTGCCATTTTTCTAGCAATAAGAAAGAAAGGGAAATTCCATGGCAGAATGCCTGTTGTTACCCCAATCGCTCTTTTAAAAACAAAAATATTCTCATTATCACGATCACTCTGAACAATTTCTCCTTCATAGCGACGTGCCCATTCTGCCATATAATCCATATAATCTGCTGTAAAATTAACCTCTACCGTGGACAATTCCAAGGTTTTACCTACTTCTTCGGAGATCAGTCTGGCCAGGATATCAACCTCTGCCCGAATCCCATCGGCAATGGCATGAAGGTACTTTCCTCTGTCAACCGCAGGCGTCTCCTCCCAGGCTAACTGGGCTGCTTCCGCTGCGTTAATGGCACGCACCACATCATTCCTTGTAGCTTTGGGAACCTGTGAAATGACTTCATCTGTTGCTGGATTGGTTACATCCATCCACTCTTTGCCTTCTGATTCCACAAACTGGCCGTCGATATACATCAAATGCTTTTCCACTGACTCTCCCCCTCAAGGTAGATTATCCATTTTATCCTTTTTCAGTGTAAACGCTATCAATATTTATTGTCAACAAAGTTCACTTTTTTTATTTGTTTTTATGTTGTTTTTCATTGACTTCCTGAGTTAAGCTATTCACATCAAGGTTGCAATGGGAGGGATCGGCATGAAAGTCAGTATTTTTTCGACTTGTTTAGTGGACCTTATGACTCCGAATGTCGGAATAGCTATGGTTGAAGTTCTCGAAAGGCTGGGCTGTGAAATACATTATCCGGCTTCGCAAGTGTGCTGCGGTCAACCTACTTATAATAGCGGCTATCTTGAAGATTCCAAGCTTGCTATGAAGAACATGATGCTTGCCTTCGAAAACTCCGATTATGTCGTGGGTCCGTCCGGCTCCTGTATCGCTATGTTTCATGAATACCCGAAGATTTTCAAGGGTGATCCACACTGGGAATTGAAAGCGCTTGCCCTGAAAGAAAAATCATATGAGTTTACCCAATTCATCGTAAAGGTGCTTGGCGTTACCGATGTTGGTGCAAAGCTTAAAGGGACAGCCACCTACCACCGTTCCTGCCATATGACAAGACTGCTGGGTGAGAAGGAAACCCCCTATCAATTGCTTGGCAAGGTTAGGGGACTTCAACTGGAACCGCTCAAAAACAGCGATAATTGCTGCGGATTCGGTGGAACCTTTTCTGTTAAAATGCCTGAGATCTCCGAGCAAATGGTCGATGAAAAATGTGGTTGTGTCGTGGACACCGGAGCAGATATTCTGATCAGTGCAGATATGGGATGCCTTCTTAACATCGGTGGCCGGCTGTCACGTAAGGGAGAACCCGTGAAAATAATGCATATTGCAGAAGTGCTGAACCATCATCATGCTACTGCTGCTGTCAAAGGAGGACGGGAGAAATGAGCCTGCAAACAGATAAACGGGAATTCAGCGAACGGACTTCAGAAGGCCTCGGGAAGCACTTCATGAGAAGCGCGGTAAGTTCAGCCCAGGACAGCCTGAAGACCAGGCGTTTGTCAGCCGCCACCGCTCTTGGAGACTGGGAACAGTGGCGTTCCATCGGTCAGCAAATCCCTCAGCATACGCTGAAGAATCTGGATTATTACTTGGAGCAGTTGGCAGATAACGTAGAGAAAAAGGGCGGGCATGTCTATTTTGCCAAAACAAAAGAGGAAGCCAGCAGCTATATCCGGGACATCGTCATGCAAAAAAAGGCTAAAAAAATTGTCAAATCCAAATCGATGGTTACCGAAGAAATTGAAATGAACCGCGTCCTGATGGATGCCGGCTGCGAGCTGATTGAGACTGATCTAGGGGAATATATTCTGCAAATTGATGATTGGGACCCGCCTTCCCATATTGTGGCCCCTGCGTTGCATAAAGACCGGTCTCAAATTCAAAGGGTGTTCACAGAAAAGCTAGGCTATACAGGTGATGAAAATCCCGAGAATCTCGCCAGATTCGCCCGGACGGTGCTGCGGCAAAAGTTTCTGGAAGCAGATGTCGGGATCACGGGCTGCAACTTTGCCATCGCGAACCTGGGAGCCATTAATCTGGTTACCAATGAAGGCAACGGCGATCTTACAGCCGCCATACCAAAAACGCATATTGCTGTGATGGGGATGGAACGAATCGTTCCCACGCTTGAGGAAATGGAGATACTGGATAATCTGCTCTGTCGAAGTGCTGTAGGACAGAAATTAACCAGTTATATTACTGTAATGGGTCCCTCGGTAACCGGGGAGACGGATGGGCCCGAAGAGTTCCATTTAGTTGTAGTGGACAACGGCCGCTCCGAGATTCTGGGAAGCGAATTCAACGAAGCCCTGCAGTGTATCCGCTGTGGCGCTTGTCTTAATGTCTGCCCGGTCTACCGTCATATTGGCGGTCATGCCTACGGGTCTATTTATCCAGGTCCGATTGGAGCTGTAATCACCCCGCTGCTGGGCGGATACGGTGACTACAAAGAGCTTCCTTTTGCCTCCAGCTTGTGTGCAGCATGTACAGATGTGTGTCCGGTTAAAATCCCGCTTCATGAGCAGCTAATCTTGCACCGCCAGAAAATTGTGGAGGAAAAGAGAACCGGGAGTGCGGAAAGAATCCAGATGAAGACGGCAAGCCGTCTCCTGTCTTCTCAGACGTTGTTCGGCAAAGCTCTGCGGTTTGCGAATCCGGCAAGCCAGCTGCTGAGCAGGCATGGACGAATTATAAGAGGACCGGGACTAGTCCGCGGCTGGATCAACGCTCGTGACCTTAGTCAGCCGGTTAAGCAGCAAGATAGCTTCCGGACTTGGCTTGACCAACGCAAAGGCGGTGCTGAGCAATGACGATATCGGGCAAGGAGTCTTTTCTAAATACAATCGCCGCCAAGCTTGGACGGGAACGTGTCTATAACGTACAGCGGCCTGATCTGCGACCGTTGATCCCCGACAGCTATGGCAGTTTAACAACTGACGATTTAGTAGAGATTCTTAAGGAGCAGTGCTATTTTATCCACACGCAGTTAATTGAATCGGCCCCAGAGATTTTGCAAACAACATTGGATGATCTAATTCGCGCGAATGGCGGAGGCGCTGTAATCACATCTGGAGATGACCGCTTCCTACATTACGGGCTAAGCTTCCCGAATTCGTTCGTCTGGAAAGAAGCCGCAGGACGGGAGGATAATCTCCTCCGCTCCGAAGCGGCCAATACGGCTATTGTTTTCGCTGACTATGCATTGGCCGAATCAGGTACAATTGTCGTAGAGAGCCGCCCCGATCAAGGCCGCTCCCTCCATTTTCTGCCTACCCACTATATCGCGATTATTGAAAAAGAAAGGCTCGTGTTTCGCTCCACTCAGGCAGCCGCAGATCTCAACCGGCGAATTGAAGCAGGTGAGCCTATGGGCTCAGCCATTAATTTCATCTCTGGGCCTTCCAATTCAGCCGATATTGAAATGCAGCTCGTTGTCGGGGTTCATGGTCCTTTGAGGGCCACTTATGTGCTTATATAGTGACTCATTGAATGCTCGTACGTGAAGGCGCTACGGGCTCGAAGGGTTCTTACGATCGCTGTTAAAGTCTGATTTCTGAATTGGAAAGGGATTAGCGGTTGAAATCAGACTTTAAAGGCGAACACTGCCGTTTCTCCAGAATCCCGTAGGGCCCTCCGCTGCTCCGCGTGAGCTTATATTCAACCCCTTGCCCCCAAATATCGGGACTCCAATTAGTTACACGCGCGTTGGAAAGTCCGAACTTAGCCTAATCGATGTTCTAGTAGAACACTTCATAATACAATCCAGCGTTATAAAAATCCCAGCACAGACGGTGCTTACAGCCACCTACACTACTCCCCACACAAAAAGAAACGGGTACCTTCCTCTTCAGGAAGGTACCCGTTGTTCTATAGCCCTATTCCAGTATCAATTCTCCAAAGCTCGTGCTCAGATGAAAATTTGGCGTAACGGAATCCATCTTGTTCCAGCAACCATAATGAGGAAGCTCTGCCTCATCCCCGCATTTGTAGAAGTTTCCACGCAGGACTTGCCCAGAACTGGCTGTGAAATCTGGGAATATTCCCGTCAGCCACTCAAAAGGAATAGAGAATTCCAGCTCCCAGCCGCTTTCTTCAGGATGTTGTTCCCTATTTGCATAAGAAGTCTGAATCTCAAAGAGCGCAGGCAGTGCACCCTCCAGATACTTCCGATCTCGTCCCTCGCCAAGCTGAAGCAGCAGCGTCCCTGCCGCATTCAGTTCAAAATTCAAATACCGGGCGTCGCTGCCGGGCAGCGGCTGTACGAAGAATTCGACACAGCTATCTGTATACACAGGCTCATTAGGTTGATAATAGCGAACCAGCGGATGCTCCTCATCTACCTTGAATTGAACGTACGGCCGCTCAGGGGTGTAATACGATCTGACTTCAACCTTAGGCGCATAGCCGTTATCCAGCCAAAGGTATTGTTCTACCGAAAGTGCCGGAACTTCGGACCAGTCTTTGCGTGCAGCGCTTGCGGTAATCTGATATGAACGACGGTTTGCCATGAAATAATCGCCTCTTTTCAAATGTGATACGGAGCTTAATACTCTTATTTCTCGACTTCATTTTATTGTTATGTATGTGGCATGTTCCCCATCCCGGACAATATTGAATTCTATTCTCCCATTACTTTGTTAATATGTTTCTCAGCCTTATAATCCTTACGAATTTCATGCAGCTCAGTGCTATTAGCCTCACTCCAAGATTCTAGTATCATTCGCGGCTCCGCTTCGATCATGTTTCGAGCCTCTCTTAGATCATCTCTTTTGAAGGCTTCGATCATATTTACCAAATCTGAACGATCCAGGAGCTTTACATGATTAATCCCCGCCAGCGTCTCGCACGGTTCTGTAAACCTAGAGCTAGTAATTACGATAGCCTTTTTAGCTTTATAATACCTCATACTAGAATAGACCTCTTGGACAGCACTGACACCCACAGTATGATCTACAGAATAGCGTTTTGCCTGGACAACATTTCTGATTCCAAGACGATCTGTGAAAATTACATCAGCTCCAAAATCACGGCTTCCTAAGGTTTTATAAACACCCGTATATCCTAACTCTAAAAAAAGCCTGTAGAGGTACATTTCAAATCCCGTTCCGTCCTCCATCTTATCAATATCAGCAATAGTAACTGACTTTAAATCCGTTACTTTTTCTATGATAAATGGTTTGGATTTGCGCTTGTTGGGGCTGATAAATTTGAACAAGAGAAGTCCCAATAATAATAATACGGCAATGATCACGACTATTAAAATTCCTTGCAAAATAAAACCTCCAATTTTAAAAATAATATATGGAACGCATTAATGACTATACTAAAGTGTAATTAAAGGCATTTTTGTACCTAAAATACTCTGCAGCTACCGGTTAGTGGGAATTAACGACAATATTGTACATTAAATATTCCATAATAGGAATTTTAGCTCAATTTTCAGAAAATAAGATACAAAAATGACCTTAATTTACCTATTTCCCCATATTAAAGCGAAATAAGGTGCGAAAATGCTCTTAATCGGGGAAGTGAACCATTTTTTTACTTTTTATACGACAGGGACTTTAATTAAATTATAGGGAACAGAAAATTCACCTTCTAGAGAGTAATCTTCAACAGAATTCAACAAAATAACGCCTAATTTCTGTTTGATATTTAATTTCACTTATATAGCTAATCACTATAATAGTTCTAGCAAGCCATATCTTGTAGAACATTAGAAGAATAACTCTATTAGTATAATACTATATTTTCCTTATTCTTCTCAGCTTAATAAGGATTATTTGTAAAATAATACATGAGTCTTCTCCTACTTTTTAAACCACAAAAAAACCAGCAAGTCCCAAAGGACTCGCTGGCTTATATCAATTCTCCCGCCACACAGGATCATACGAACGCTGGTAGCTTGCGGATTATGCCTTAACCTTCCAGCACCTTGTTCAGGAACGCCAGGTTCAGACCTGTCGTATCCGGAAGCACTACATCGGCTCCAGCCGCTTCAAGGCTTTCACGCTCGCCGATACCAACGGCCTTCATGCCAGCTGATTTAATGGCTTCAACACCTGCTGTAGCATCCTCAACGCCGATACAAAACTCAGGATTCGCGCCAACCTTCTCTGCTCCAGCCAGGAACAAATCTGGTGCAGGCTTACCATGCTGTACGGAATCCGGTGGTACCACGTACTGGAAGAAGCTATCCAGCTCAAGGGAACTCAGGATTTGCGGCGCGTTTTTGCTCGCCGAAGCGATAACAGCCGGAATGCCTTGCTCTTTTAGCTCTTTCAGCAGCTCAGCAATGCCAGGATAAGTATCCGCTGGCGTAAGATCTACCAGCAGGGAGACGTAATGTTCGTTCTTCTGATGGGCCAGCTCGGCCTTTTGTTCAGGCGTGAAGGAATTTTCCTTACCGCCCAGACGCAGAATCCGCTCCAGGGATTCGCCGCGGCTGATGCCCTTAAGGGTCTCGTTGAATTCACGCTCGAATGGAATCCCGATGGATTCTCCAAGCTTTTTCCACGCTACGTAATGGTATTCTGCAGTATCAGTAATGACACCATCCAGGTCAAAAATAACAGCTTCCAGTTTCATTATTCTCCATCTCCCAGCTCTATGTTCTTTTCTCTTTATATAGGTTATAGGTTAGTTTGCGGATAGTTCAAGTTTAATATGTTTCTCACTGCTAGTTACGGTCTCGCCGTTCCAATCTACTGTTACTTTCCAGCCCGCCTCATTATGGATGACCGCCTTCAGCGTTCCATCGTTTTGGGTCAGAGTAAGATCGAATTCTGCATCCGCCACTACGAAATGTTCGAGCGAGCAAGCTTTGCCGTTCCAGGCAGCAGGCAGCTGTGGTTTGATTGTCAATTCTTGATTAGCAGCAAAAGGCTCTACGCCGAAGAAATGACGTATAAACGGTACCGCAATAGCATAAATGGTCCAAGCCTGCACTACACAACCGTAATCTGGTGACATTTCGGAGAAAGAACCCGGCATTACGCGTGAGAAGCTGCGTTTCATCCGGTTCAACAGATCCAGTGCTGCGTCCGGATTGCCGTTGGCAACTTCCGCTACTGCGTGCACACCTGTTGAAATCGTCATTGTTCCCTGTTGATACATTCCAGACAAGTACGTGCCGTATTCTCCAATGAAGGTATCATTCCGCATGTTGTCCAGCGCCCGGCGAGCTTTATCAGGCTCAGCGATGCCAGCTTCCATCGGGGTCACAATAACCCAGTTCTTGTTCAGCAACCAACCACGGTCAGCAGATGCATCCTCACCGGAGGCAGCCAAGAGTCCGTCTACATATTCACGGTAGTCGTTAATCCCTTGTCCTTCTGCCAAGGAGACCATGTAGTCTACTTTTGGCGCAACATCAGCAGCTGGAGCGACAGCATCGGCGTACAAGCCTTCTTCTTCTTGCCAGAAGTACTTGTTCACGGCATCTACGCAGCGTTGGGCCAGTTCACTATATCTGTTCTGCGCTTCGCTATCTTGCAAATACCCGCTCATTTCAGTCATAGCCCGCAGCGCCTGTGCTGTATACACTGCACTGTCGATCAGTTCCATGTTCAATCCGGCAATTTCGATGATGCCGTATCCAGAAGGGAACAGATCGCCATCAGGGTCCATTTCGCCCAGTAGCCAGTCGATACCCTTGACACAATAATCGTAGTGGCGGCGAAGCAGTTCTTCGTCCCCGGTCCAGCGGAACAGATCCCATACGAATGCAATGTAATGAGCTGTTTCTTGTGTATTCCCCTTGTTCGATACCGCTCCAAGCGTCGTCACTTCGTGAATAAAACGACCATTGCCGTTAACTTCTTCTGACTTCTGAAGCAACAGGTTCAGTGTGTCCTTGGCTAGCTGTGGATCACCAATCGCTAGTACCCCTTGCAAGGAATAAGTATTATCACAACCGAACCACCATGGATACGTCGGTCCACCCGCAGTCAGGGCGCGTCCGATGCCATCCACCTTTTGGATCAGCCATTGGTTGTTCCATTTTGCCCAAGTAAAAGCTTCATTCCATTCGGTTTCGCCTTCAATGGTCAGCTTCGCCCGATCTGCAATCGCATTATATACCTCACGCTTCTCAGCCAGCAGACCTGCATAATGAGCCGATAGATGACGATAAGTCTCCTCAACCTCTTCACGGGAAGTATGGGACCCAGCGACAAACAGATTGAAACGACGATGCTCGCCTGGAGCAAGTCTCAGTTCCGTACGGAAAGCGATACCGCATCCTGCTCCGGCAGTAAACTCAGGTCCATACAGATCCGGACGAGTCTCAACTTGATCACCAGGAAGATCGGTACCAACCAGTGTGTACCATTCATGGCTGGAGTCCTTCACGAGCACTTCACGCGGGTTAAGCACGGTCGCTTCGTCCGCAGTACCATCATGAATACCAACCTCATCCGAGTACCACACCGGGCGCAGATCGGTACGGAACAGAAGTTCCACCTGAAGCTGCAATTCTTCATCACCGTAGTGTTTAATTTCATAAGCAGCCGTCATCCCTTTTACATGCTCAGGAGCAAACTGTGTACGCTCCATGGATACCGGGATGTAGCTCAGGCCATGATCATATTGGAACCGGCTGCCCCAAGGTTCGCTTGTGAAGCCATCCGCACGGGACCAGACGGAAATATTCCGCTTCTTGTCCGTAAGCTTCAGCCAGAAGCCATCCAGCAGCTTGATCGGGTGCAGCCAGACGCCGCCCATCTCATTGGCAACATGGTGGCCGAAATCAGGAAAATAGCCGTCCTGCGTACCGCAGATTTTGACGTATTCTCCACCGTTATAGTATAGATTGAATGGATGCTTGCTAGTAGTTCTAGCCATTAAGGTACTCATCTCCTTATCTGTAGGTCATGCGATAACACTTTAGCCCCATTAGCCCTTCACGGCTGAGGAGATAGAAATGCCCTCGATGAAATATTTCTGTGCGATAAAGAACAAGATCAACGCCGGCAGCATGATGAGAATCGTCGCCGCCATGAGCATGTTCCATTCTACGTTGTACAAGCCCTTGAACATGGAAAGTCCCAGTGCGAGTGTATATTTCTCATTGGAGTTCAGATAAATCAACGGACCTTGGAAGTCATTCCATACGCCCATAAAGGTGAAGATGGATACGGCAACCAGCGGAGCTTTGGACAGCGGCATCATAATCCGGGTGAAAATCTGCCAGCGGTTGGCACCATCCACATAAGCCGATTCATCGAGCTCACGCGGAATTCCACGCATAAACTGACGTACAAGGAAGATATTAAATGCATTTTGACCGAAGAACGCCGGAAGGACCAGCGGCAAGAACGAGTTCGTGAGCCCTACTTGTTTGAACAACAGGAAGGTTGGAATCAAGGTTACTTGGCTCGGCAGCATCATTGTCGCAAGCAGTACGAGGAACAGCGTTCTTTTGCCACGGAAGTTAAACCGGGCGAAGCCATAAGCACTGATCGCCGATGTGAACACCGTACCGATCATAACTGGAATAAGGATAATAAGCGTATTGCCCAGGAATTTAAAAAACGGAATCGCCGTCACGGCATCCGCATAGTTGGACCATTGCCATTTAGTCGGCCAGAAAGCAGAACCGAACACTTCGGCCGGCGTCTTGAGTGATGTCGAAATCGTCCACAGCAGCGGAACTAGCACGATAGCAGAACCAGCGAGCAACAGTAACAGCGCAATCAGTTGGGACAGATTGAATCTAGGTTGTATTTTTTGCATCTTGGCTTCTCCTTCCTTAGTCTTTTTGATCATCGCCCTGATAGTGAACCCAGAAGGACGAGCTGCGGATGACCAATAGCGTGAATATCATAATGATCAGGAACAGAATCCAGGAGAGCGCGGACGCATAACCCATGTCAAATTCCATAAATGCTTTGTTATACAGGTAAAGATTATAGAAGAGGGTCGAGTTCAGTGGTCCACCATTCGTCATAACGAAAGCTTGGGTGAAATATTGGAACCCGCCGATAATCCCCATAATCAGGTTGAAAAATACAGTCGGCGTAATCATTGGCAACGTAATACTGAAGAATTTGCGGAACGGACCCGCACCATCCAGTTGACCCGCCTCGTACAAGTCCTCAGGTACCCCTTGCAGACCCGACAGATAGATGATAATTGTGTTACCCACGCCCCATAGACCCATTACGATCAGGGCGCCCAGCGCATAGCTAGGATCCTGCAGCCAAGCCGGACCTTGAATACCGAACCAAGCCAATGCCTTATTCAGAATCCCGTACTCCGGATTGAAGATCATCACCCACATCATGGAGGTAGCGACAGCAGGAATTACAGAAGGCATAAAGAAGATCAGACGGAAGAACTTCATTCCGCGTGAACGCATATTTAGAAGCAAGGCAATTAGAATCGATGCCACTTGGAAGAGAGGCACAGAGACGAGTGCGAAGATAAAGGTTACTTTTAAAGACTGATAGAACAATTCATCGTGAAAAATGGCTTTGAAATTATCGAATCCCACAAACTGAATCGACTCGACGCCGGTGATTACATCCCATTTGCTGAAGGATAGGATCAGCGAAAAGATCATCGGGCCAAGTGTGAAAATAACCAGTCCTAGCAGCCACGGTAGGATAAACCAATAGCCCGCGCGCTCCGATTTGGTATTATTCATGACGGCCTCCTTGATGGAAAGCAGGTGAAGCACCGTGATCAGTGCTCCACCCGCAAACTTATTTATTTGATTTTGGAATCAGCGTTTTTAGCCGCTTCGTCGAGTGCACTCTTCACATCCAGCTTACCTAGCAGGATTTTCTCAAGTGCCTGGGTGAAGGCCTCTTTGAAAATCGGGCCGTTAGCAGAACGCATGGTAACCGGTTTACGTGCAAAATTCATCATTTCGATAACCGGCTTGTCTTTCTCTTCAGTAGCTTTTACTTGATCCAGTTCAGCTACAGTAGCAGGAAGTACCAATCCGTTCTTGGAGCGCAGTTTCTGTGCGTCCGTTCCGGACAACCATTTCATCAATTCGAAAGCTTCCGCTTTATGCTTCGTCTTGGAGTTCATCGCCCAACCAGCAGCTGCGATAATGCCGGCACGTTCGCCGTCAGCACCCTTAGGAATCAGCGCGGAACCGTATTCTACGTTGGATTTATCCAGATCGGACTTGATCCAGCGACCCGTAACCATCATGGCCAATTTGTCGGTCATGAACATGGAGGAGTCACCACCCATGGTTTGTGTATCTTGTGGTGTAGGGGATACTCTTCCATCACCCTTGGACAACGCTACATATTTCTCCATCGCTTGAATCGTCTTCTCACTGTTCATGAAGCCTTCAGCTTTGGTGCCGTCTTCATTGGCAATATCAGTGCCATTAGTCCACAGGTAAGTGTAGATCGGATACTCCCAAGTGCCTGCGTTGAAACCAAATTGTGTGTATTTGCCGTTCTCTTGCTTGGTCAGCTTCTTCGCTGTAGCGAACATATCATCCCAAGTCCAGTCATCGCTTGGATAAGGAACGCCTGCTTCGTCAAAGATACGTTTGTTGTACCATAGTGCCAGTGGATTGAAATCCTTCGGCAGGTAGTAGAGCTTATCGTTGATGCGCTCCATGTCAATCAGGTCTTTCTGGTACATAGCAAGGTCAAATGTAGAATCCTTGGCGATATAATCGTCAAGCGGCTCTACTACACCTTTATCCACGTAAGAATAGAAGTCGCCTTCCCCAATCAGGAATACATCCGCTGCAGTACCACTTGCCAAAGAAGTTGTCAGCTTTGTTGCATAGCCATCGCCTGGAACTGGCTCGAATTTCACTTCGATATCAGGGTGTGCTGCATTGAATTCATCTGCCAGTTGTTGCTCAGAGGAACCGCTAGTTACGTCACCCCAAGTTGTAAAGGTAAGTTGTACCTTTTTACCCCCGGCATTGCCGGAGCTTGCGTTATTACCTGTGTTTGTGTTACCAGCAGAACAAGCCGAGAGCAACATAACGCCTGCAAGCACGCTGGCAACCTTCATGGATACTGTCTTTTTCATATAGAAAGACCTCCCCTTATAATGTCGATGTATTAGCAAATGTAGCATTTTCATGTACTTCTTGCTGCTTACCGTGAACGATCAGTTGAATCGACCCACCTGTAACATTGGTAATGGAAATCTCTTGCGGGGTAATGTTAACTTCAAGGCGTTTACCCTGCCAGTAGAGCGGGAAGGACAACCGGTCCCAATGCTCAGGCAGTTTTGGTGCCAGATGAAGTTTTCCGTCCAGCATTCTCACGCCGGCGAAGCCCATTACCGCACATTCCCAAATTCCGCCAAGTGAAGCCGAGTGGATACCCGCATCGGAGGAATGAACCTTCGGTCCGAGGTCAATCTCAGTCGCTCTGTGGAAGAGACGGTAAGCAAGTTCCTTGTCACCAAAGTCGCTGGCCAGAATCGAGTGTGTGGACAGTGACAGCGAGGAATCATGCAATGTTTTTTCCTCGTAGTATTCGTAGTTAGCACGTTTTACTTCTGGTGAGAATTTATTCTCCAGTAGGAAGAACAACATCATAATGTCTGCTTGCTTCGAAACCTGCAAGTTACCAACCTGATCCAGGTTGTAGTCATTGAATATACTGCCCACTTTTTCCTGATCCTTGTATGGTGTCAGGTCAATAATTTCCTTTTGCAGATACGTATCGTCCTGCGGAATAATCAGATCCTCGTTCGGTTGTGGGAGATAGATCAGATTCAGCTTACTTTCCCAAACTTTATGAGCTTCTTTCAGGTTCAACAATCCATCATAACGGGCGAACAGTTCTGGACGCTGAGCTTCAAGCTCCTGATAGTACTCCATTGCCAGCTCGATGTTGAAGTGAGCCATGTAATTGGTAAAAGCATTGTTGTCGACATGCTCTTTATATTCGTCTGGTCCGACAACTTCGTTAATTTCGTAGCGTCCGAGCTCTTCATTCCACTCCAGGCGGCTTGCCCAGAAAACAGCTGTATCGAAGATGATCTCATAGCCGTATTTCTCCATGAAATCGGTATCTCCAGTAGACCGGAAGTAATGCCATACTGCATAAGCTATATCGGATGTAATGTGCTGTTCAATGAATCCGGACCAAATCTTGGTCTGCTCACCTGTCACAATATCAACTGCACCCCATACTGGTGTTACTTCGCCGTCAGACGGCCAAGCTGCTTCCCACGGATACATCGCTCCAGCAAAACCATTTTCCTTAGCCTTGTTCCGAGCGCCTTCCAATCCCAGGTAACGGTATTCCAGCAAAGAACGAGCAATTTCCGGATTGCTGTAGATGTAGAATGGCAGGATGAAGATTTCTGTATCCCAGAAAGAGTGACCTTTATAGCCTTCGCCGCTCAATCCTTTAGCGCCAATACCCATTCTGTTATCGTGAGCTGGCGTCATGACTACCAAGTGGTAGTGTGCGAAGCGTACACCAAGCAAGTCAAATGAATTGCTGGACTCAATCGTAATTCCGTAATTGTCCCACACCTTAGCCCAAGCAGCAGTATGGCTGCTGAACAATGCGTCGTACCCGGACTCTTGTGCTGTTTTCAATGCTGCAAGTGCTACTTCCCGCATCACTGGCAGACTGTAGTTGTCACCGAATTCCTTGTCACGGCTAGTGTATACAGTCGCTACCTTCTCGAATGTAAGGGATTGTCCTTCTTCCAGCTTCAAGCTGTAACCAACAGCTACAATACGGCGGTCGATCTCCATTGCTGGCGCAACTTCAACCAATTGACCGTCTACCTTCAAACGATGTGATGCGCCGATAGCAAAATCAACCTTCGATTCTGTTGTCGTCTGGATCAGTTCCAGATATGTCTTGTCATAGATGCGCTTCTCGCCTTCATGGAAATGTTGGCTACCGCTGTTGCTGACTTGAGCATCAATACCGGAACTCACTGACAGATTCACCGAACCACGAAGTACTTTCACTTCCATCTTCAGTCCGATGACATGCAGGGAATCCAAAGAAACGAAACGACGGAATGTGAATTCCAGTTCCTTGCCTTCGCCATTGTTCCAGATGAAGGTACGAACCAGTTCAGCGTCGCGCAGATTCAAGCTGCGGCTATATGTCTTAACTTCACCTTGCTCCAAAGTAAAGCGTTTGCCATCTATCCGAATGTCCAGCTTGGTTAGATCCGCCGCATTCGGCAGCTCGCTGACTTCCAGTTCATCGAAACGGTTGAATGTACCGTTTACGAACAAATTGCGTTTCTCACCTACATAAGACTCCTCCGCTGCGGAACGAAGTCCCATGTAGCCGTTGCCAAGAGACATTACAGCTTCACATTTGGCTAGTGCCAAGCTTGAGAATTGGTCTTCCGATACAACCCACCCCGGGGCTCCATCAGGTAGTGTCTTGTTGTAATTTAGCATGGGTTAGATTTTCCTTTCTTTCTCCTAGTATTCTCTCTCTAATTCAGGGAATCTTTGTAAGCGATATCGAAATCGTTTTCGAACTTCAGAAAAAACATCGAAAACGATTTCGATAAACTCATTAAGATCCCTTTGTGTAACAAATTGTGTAAGGGATTTCGAAAACGTTTTCGACCTTATTATAAAAGCATGATTGTCTCTCTGTCAACTATTTTGAAAGGAAGAATCTTATGATATCCAGGGGTATTATTTTCCAGCATCTTCACAACCTGCTCCAACGCGGAGTATCCAATCCCGGCAAAGTCCTGGCTGATCGTGGACAATTTCGGTGTTGTATAGCTCGACAGCACAATGTCATCAAAGCCCAGGATCGAGATATTGCCTGGGATCTGCAGTCCTAATTCCCGGCAACGATTCATGAATCCAATCGCCATGAGATCACTGGCCACAAATACGGCTGTAAGGTGAGGGTTGTCCGTAATGTAGGATTCTGCCAGATCATAAGCCTGTTCTTCGCTATAATCGGCCTCTACCACACGCGAAGGTTTGTATTCAATCCCTGCTTCTTCTAGCGCTTCACGGTACCCCTGCTGCCGGACAATGCTGACCGTAGCATATTTATGCCCGTTGATCATTCCGATCTCCCGATGTCCCTTGCCGATCAGGTACTTCACCGCTTGCCGGGCAGCCGTAAGGTTATCCGTGATTACAGAGCCAGCGTGCGGACCAACCGTATCTGCATCAATAACCACGCAGGGAATATCACTCCCGACTAGATCCTCAAAATAAGGGTCCGTCGTCCGCAGACCAGAGATCACCACGCCCGCGATCTTATGGTCCTTGCAGAATTGCCAATAGGACTTATCCTGCTGTTCGGACAGACTGCGGGTATAGATCACGACCTCATATCTGAACTGCGTAGCCGCCGCATAGACACCGCTCATGATCTGGAACATGACACCGTCCTTACCATTGGCCTGCTCAAAGTTCGAGATGATCAGCGCAATCGTCTTTGTCACCTTATGCTTCAAATTCTTAGCTAACATATTGGGCGAATAATTCAGCTCCTGCGCAGCCTGCAGAATCTTCTTCCGCGTAGCTTCGCTGACATCGCTGTACCCATTAAGCGTCTTCGAGACCGCAGAAATACTCACGCCCGCATGTTTTGCCACATCTTTAATCGATACCATAATCCGCACTACCATCCTTCTTGATATTTCAGTTATGACTGTATTTATCCCCCATTATAGCACATAGGGAGTGATGAGGAATTTAAGGGGATCACAAAAAAGAAGGGAATTAGAACCATAGTGCTTACCGTAAAAGTGCTGCTTCCCCTTGATTGGCTTGCCTTTTAGAAGTTTGGACCAAAGATAAAGACTGCATTCAATGGCTTTATTTCTAGCCCAATTCAAGGGGGGATTGCTCGATTTTATGCAGCTTCATTCAGGACAATGCGGTTCGCTCCTACAGTTCCAAACTTCCCCCTTCGTTCCTCCTCGCTTTTGTTTCTTTCTTTTGTTCATCCTATCTAGCATGTTCTGCTTTAGGTTCATTGCGGAGCAAATTTCGTGCCGGAATTCCTATCGCTGATGCATTGTCAGGCACATCCTTGACCACTACCGACATCGCTCCAATATTCGTATCATTCCCAATCCAGATAGGACCAAGTATTTTAGCCCCCACTCCGATCAAGGCTCTGTCTCCAATGACTGGCTCACCTAAACCGTTTCTTCCCCCAATCGTCACTTGATGAAAAATAGTAGCATAGCTCCCGATCACTGCCTTATGACTAATAACAATCCCATTTAGGCCATGCGGTAAATGAAGATAGTTCCCGATCTTAGCCTGTGCATGTAATTCTCCGTTAGAAATAATCCTGACGAAAAACAAATCCAGCACCTTATAAAGTATCCACAGCGGTTTCTTCACAATCTTATGTTTCACCTGATAGTGCACCCAATTACCAAAACGATAAGTAAATAAGACCATGAGCGTTTGCGGATTTCTGCGATTCGCTTTTAAATCTGTTTTAAAAGACTTAATCACCGGGGCTCCCTCCATTTACATATTGAATTTCCATTTCATATAAGGATCTATTTCCAACAGACTTGTATCATAAAGTGGTGAACTTCGGCATGTTTTATTCTGGGTTGGATTTAATTCAGTGCTGATGTGGGAGTAAAATTCATTATGTAAGAGCTAAGGAGGGGTGGATCTGAGGGGTGGTAGAAATATTCAATACTTCCATCTGATAAAACTAATAAACCAATTTTAGTATCATTTATTTGGAAAAAGAAATTCGTGCTACGCACCTTTAAAAAGTGAACGGAGCTCTTCTTTTCCTTTTTTATATCCAAGGTAAGCCTCGTGATTACGATTAAACTTTGCTTCCAAACTGAGGAATCCGGCCGTCCATCTGAGCATGAAGTACCTGAAGTAATTCGCCTTATTTCTCGTCTTTAGCAGATGGAAGTGATTTATGATTTTCGTGTGAGCAACCTGCTCGGCATTATCCCTTGAGGTCGGTGATCCGTGGTGTATTAATTTCAGATCTGGATTTACATACATCGGGCCGTGTTTACCAGCCAAAGCAGAGATATACAAATCTTCGCCCAGACTATATCCTTGGAGCCAGCTCACCGCTTCGATCTCAGAAAGGTACTGTTTCCGGTAGCACATATTGCAGCCATGCAAAAACTCTGTCCGAAAAACATTCTTCTGGATATTCCACAAATTCATAGCTGAAGCAAATCCGCTTAACGAGTATTTTCCCGGAGAAAACAAACTGCGGCCACTAAGAATCATCATAAATCTACCTTTGAGAGAGCATGAAAGGCCTTGGTCAGCGCCGCTAATTCCAACAGCTTCCGGGTACGAAATCAGCGTTTGCTTAAGAACATCCAAATAATTAGCTGAAAGCTCAACATCATCATCTATGAAAAGAATCGTCTCGTAGCTGCTAATCTCAATAGACTTAACTCTAGACTTGATCAAACCAGCTTCACTAGGGTCTTTCTTATAGTATCGAAGATACATATTCCCCTTGTTAATGAGGCTACCGGCGTGGTCGAGCCAGTCTCTATCGGTATCACCATCATCCACAATAATGACCTCAATGCTGTCCTCCTCCATGTTCGTTTGTCTTGAGATGGACTCCACACACTTCATCAGATCCTTATGCCGGTTCCTGGTGCATATAGCGACAGACAGTTCGATAGAGTTGCCCATAGTCACCACAGCCTTTTTTCCATAATAATACACGTATAAGGATAGATATTATGTCGAAAATTGTGTGGATTTAAAGTTTTTTGTGTGTGAATTTGTCTGCAATGAATTGATATACTTCTAGAAAACAAAAATGCTGCGTGTAGTCGCTCTCCATCTGTTCCGATAGACCCTCGCGCGCTTATATTCGATGAAACGTGTTACCGTCGACTCCCACAATTTACCTTCGCTAATTTTCGTTACTCTAGCCAAAACAAAAACGCCTCCCATTCGTAATGAACGGAAAGCGCTCGAGTCCTGTGCGCCTTTATCCTACAAATCCTTGAGCTAGAGCAATTAGTAGAATAATGATCTATTGACTTAATAATTTGAATTTTCTTTCATCAAACTCTTCCTGCGTTATAACTCCCATATCTAGGAGTTGCTTAAATTTCAGTATCTCATCTGCAATACTAAATGGTTCATTATGAACCGTTGCAGCTGATTCATCAGAAAAATCACTGTAATCCTCTTCCACAAACTCACCTGTAATATCTATAATCTCTCTCTTAACATCTTCATAATCTCTATCGAAATCCTCATTTGAGTACCCGTTTATTGTATCATGTAATGTTGTTCTAAGACGATTCCCCATAGGCTTCATTGACGTATATGTAAGACCACCAGAAATCACTCCTCCAAGAACAGGTATAGCTTTTGATAGACCTTGAGCAAACGTCTTTTTGGTTATTTTCACTCCGATTGAAGCAGCTACTTTTTTTATAATAGGATAATATATCGTCTTTGTAAGTGCCTGTTGCGGCAGTTTCCTCAACATCTGCTGTGATAATTTCGCAGATACGATTTTTAATGCTGATGCAGACCCTCCAACACCGAACATTACCCCTAAAAATATTGTAAGCTCACCCTTCACTCTATCACTATCTATCTTTTGATTATCCCACAAATCTCTATGCCCAAAAATATATGCTAGTTCTTGTGCCATTCGTAAAGCAATGCCAAAGAACTGCAATGTATCTGCTGGAATAGTAGCAGCCATTGCTAAGCCCCCAGGAAGACCTGCTGCAAATGAAGCACCTGTACTCTGAAGTGTTCGTTTTTCAATATGTAACTTAGCAACTTTGTCAAGAATATGAAGAGGAACTCCCGCCTCAATAGGCCCTTTATCCAGCACTTCATGCAACTTTTCTGAACTCACCTTATCAGCTAAAGCATGAACCAGAAACTCTTTTCGATTCACTTTCACACCAGGAATTTTAAGAGCATTCACTAGTACCAATTCAAAAGAATTATTTGATGACTGTCGACTTCCCAACAATACTTCCCCCTTAATACTTATTAATAAAAACTTTAATAAAAACTCTCCCTAATATTTCGACATTAAGGTAATAATACCCTCTTCATCCAGAGCTAATCTTATATTTTTCGAAATTATCCAATTCTCTTTCTTACATTTATTTAAAACATACAATACATATCTTTGTGGGGGGCCGTCTAACTATGAAAATTATCAACAATTATTGTCTCTTTTCAGAAAATCTACTTTCTGTTTCTCATTAGTAAGCATTCTAGTTTGCGAGGCTAACTACACGGGGAATGACGACAAGAATATTTTGCTGATTGGTTTTAACCCCTTCCTGAACGCTGTCGTTTACGATCAACCCTTTCGAAGTTGGATAATCGGAACCTATGATGTCATTCGTCCGACTACCTATTTGTTACACTTTGCTTCCTTCTTTTTAACAGGATCTGTTGTAGATATTCTGAGTTATGTATTTGGAAGACGAGACAAATAAAAATCCTCCTTCCCCCTACCTGTTTTGTGAAGAACCGATAGCTCGAAAGAGGACCATTTAGCAGGAGTCCTGTTATGCCTCGACCAACCTTTTCCGAAGCTCACCGGACTCATTATTAAAATAATGGTATATACAAACAAAAAAACTTGATTTCTCATGGTTTTTCCGTGGATGCCGAGGACCGGGATCGAACCGGTACGGTAGTCACCTACCACAGGATTTTAAGTTCTGAAGTAGTCTTCCTTCGTAGACCTTTTTTTGGAAGATCGAGCTGAAATCCTTTAACCATGCGAGTTACAGGGGGCTTTTTATGTTTCAGACGCCAATGACTCTTACATAGGCCCTTCAGCTCATGTGACCTGTGTTTACCTCGATTATCTTATTCCACTTTTACAGAATTAGACCTTCAATATTCAGTAGATATAATCTCTTATCTTCATGACTATTCGGGACAAACAGGGCTTATAACAAGCCTCGCTTAACGGCAAAAACAAAAATCAACAAGCCGAATTAAAAAGATGAACGGCTTATCTGCCGGCTACCCTCCACTACCCCCGGTATCCGAAGCTTCCTCTTCCGCCGTAGATACCGGAATATCCTCGCCGTATGCACCCATCGGACTAAGCCTCAGCTGTACAAGCCTTTTGCCGTTCTGGATTAATTCTGTCTGCTCGGTGATATATCCTTCGCCTTCAACGGAAATCTTGAC
Organism: Paenibacillus sp. NPDC057934; assembly: GCF_042887565.1. Taxonomy (NCBI): domain Bacteria; kingdom Bacillati; phylum Bacillota; class Bacilli; order Caryophanales; family Paenibacillaceae; genus Paenibacillus; species Paenibacillus sp. NPDC057934. The sequence continues at coordinate 222,021 of NZ_JBHVPB010000005.1, read as the reverse complement.
CTTCAGCAGATTGAGCACCTCCATCGCATCACGCAGCGACTGTCCCCGGAGGTCAGGAATAGATGCCTGGTCTCCCTGCTGACTTAACAGATAGATCTTTTGTCCCGAAGCAAGTAGGGTGCCCGCCTCCGGATACTGGCTGACCACTTCGCTTCCGCCTCCGACCGTTTCAAAATCAAAGCCCTGATCCATCAGCAATTTTCTGGCCGCCTGCACCATTTTGCCGGTCAGATCGGGTGCGGAGCGCTGCGCGGAAGGTGCATTTTTGACGGATATGGAAACACTGCCTCCATCGCCCGTTGTAACTTTTGGCACACCCATATATGACAATACCTCGGATACGATCTCTTTAAATACCGGTCCCGCCGCAGCACCACCGCCAGCAGCATTAGCAGGCTCGTCAATGCCGACATAGACCACAATCTTCGGATTATTAGCCGGTGCGTATCCGAGAAAGGACGAATTCACCTTGTTGCGGTCATACCCGCCCTTACCGTCAGGTTTAATCGCCGTACCGGTCTTGCCTGCTACCCTATAGCCTTCAATGTACGCATGACGGCCGGTTCCATGGAGCAGGTCTGCAACGACCTGCTCCAGATAACTGCTGGTTTCACTGGCGCTTTCCGCGGAAATAACCTGACGTACCACCTGTGGCTGGGTTACGGTAATCTTGCCGGTATTGGGATCGGTGGTCTCCTTGACCACGTGCGGCACCATCAGTTTGCCGCCGCTCGCGATGACCGAGATGGCGGTAAGCTGCTGAATCGGAGTAACAAGCACTTTGCCGTGCCCGAATGCGATCGTCGCGTTCTCCGAAGCATTGTTCGGTGTTGGATTGACGATTCCTCTGACTTCGCCCGGCAGGTCAATACCGGTAAGATCGTTAAATCCGAAATCATCCACGTATTGCAGCAGCCTTTCCGGACCGAGCATTTCATAGCCAAGCTTGACGAAAGCCACGTTACTTGAACGCTTCACGCCTTCCAGGAAGGTGATTTCGCCATAACCACTTCTCTTCTGGTCATACAGCGGCTTGCCGTACCCCTTGATGCGGATAGAACCGGACATGAAGGTGGCTTCCGGATTAAACAACTTCTCCTCCACCGCTCCGGCAAGCGGTACAATTTTAAACGTGGAGCCTGGTTCAAATCTCGTTTTGATAGCATGGTTGAAAAATACCCCGGGATTAGAGGCATAATTCCAGAACTCATTCGGGTTAAAGTTCGGCATATTCGCCAGCCCCAATATTTCCATGGTGCTGGGATCCGCGGCAATTACCGTAATACTCTTGGGCTTGAGTTCTTCATAAGCCTTCTGCATTGCCTGTTCGATATAATACTGGATGGTGCTATCAATCGTCAGCTTAAAATTACTTCCATTGACCACCGGCTGGTAAGTATCCTCCGAGTCAGGCAGCTTGATGCCTTTGCCGTCGCTCTGGTAGAATAGCTTACCATTCTCACCCTTAAGCTGCTTGTCAAAATACTTTTCTAACCCCATCACCGCATCGCCGTCGCGGTCTGTATAACCCAAAACATGTGCGGCCAGTGTTTGTTGCGGATAATAGCGCTTCTGCTCCCTAATCAAGCCGACGCCAGTCTCCAGAGTTTCGTGCTCATCCTTCAGCTTCTCAATAAACTCGTCGACCTTGTCACGTAGCTCCCGGTCTATCCTCCAGCCTTCATTACGGATCTCCCGGTTCTTCAGATACTTTCCGTTCTCGTCTTTGGCTTCCACGAGCGCCTTAATCTCATCCTCAGGCTTGCCGAGCAGTTCATGCAGGCCGGTGATCACTTCTTTCCCGATGCCGAGCACAGAAATCGCATCCGGATTGACCACTACCGTGTAGGCCGGCACATCGCTGGCCAGCACCTTGCCGTTGCGGTCCTCGATCGTGCCACGCACCGCTTTAATCACCGAGGTATGGGCCCATTGCCCTGCGGCCCTGGCTTGCCAGAATTCCCGGTCCAGCACCTGAATCCAGAATACTCTGCCGAGCAATACAAGAAAAAAAAGGGTGATACACCCTCCTATAAGCAACGTGCGAAGTTTTATTCTCTTCACCATAAGCAAACCCCACAAACATATATATTGCGATTTCCGAGAAATCGCTCCATTCAGCTCATAAATATGGACGTAACGCCATAGCAAGAGGACAGCCACGAAAGCAAAAACGACCACCACCAATATATATAGCAAATACCCAGTTCCTTTTCGATGGATTCCCCTGTCTTTCGATAAAGGCTATACGCCTAGCCTCTTCAATCTACTAGAACAGCTTGCTGCTTCGCTGAAAAGGAATATCTGCTGTAAAGGGCTGAATATGTATGCGCTATCAGCGAGAAGCGGCTGAGTGAGTTATTTCCTTCCAGAATCAGATAATAGGCGATGGACAAGATCTTCTTGTAGGTGTCAGGGAAACAAGTCTAGAGATCAGTTTCAATGCCGGTGGCCTGTCCGATTTGATTCTAACAGGTAGAATTCGCCGTAGAAACTGTGCTAAAAGCGGGTGATCGGTAGAGGCCTCGCTTTTTAGCAGGGTCGCCACACTCCGTCTCCGACACTCTGCAATTAGTTTGATAAATGATTGCCATAATGAACACCAGCCTTGTTACACATTGTACAATGTACAACAAGGTAAACTCAACCATTTTTGAGAATATATTGTCACTATACTGTTTGGGAACTTAGGCTAAATGTAATAGACCATTGGAGCATTGGTGTGAAGTCTCCATTTCTCTGTACGCGAGCCAAAACCACTCATCATGAAGTCGGCACAAGCATCATTCCGAGCGTACCGGAAACCCCGAATCTACACGAAAAAGAAGAACTGTTAGCAAAATGTTAGCAAACCCACTTAAAAACAAACAAGGGTTCCAGCTCTAATGAGCTGAAACCCTTGTTGTTCTAGTGCCGAGGACCGGGATCGAACCGGTACGGTAGTCACCTACCGCAGGATTTTAAGTCCTGTGCGTCTGCCAATTCCGCAATCCCTTGCTATGAGTGCACTTTTAGCTATCTGTTCAATGTTAGCTTAACAGGATTCGATGGTATTGAAATTAGTAAAATCCTGTGTGCTTAAGCGTATTATATCAGTACATCAACAGGAACACAAGTTCCCATATTGAAATCTGAATAAGAATTGTCTTATACCTTGTTACTTTTTATCATCACCATTAGCTGTTCTAAAGTTAATGGGGTATCCTTTTTACGATGAACCATTCTATGACAGTTTGAGCATAAGACTGCAATACCTTCTTTGGGATCTACATAGTGTTCTCCCTTTACACTGGCGAGCGATTCAAGATGATGTATTTCAATAAAACCCTTACCGTACTCACCATAGTGTTCCTCAAAGTTAAACTCACAACCCATGCATGTTACACCATGAATCAATATTGCGGCCTTTTTTAATTTTGGATCTCGTTCATATTTATTAACAGTAACTCTTTTTCCCTCTCCCTCTTTAAACAAAGCTTCTTCATTGTCTATATCAACTTCATATGATTTATCATTTTCAATAAAACAATCAACGATTTTATTCGGTATATAAACCCAACCTCCACCTGCTGTGGATAGTCTTTTCGAAAGCCTATGCCCAAATGAATCAGCATATTTAGTTAATTTATCTAAATAAAATTCATATTCATCGATAGAAACGGGATCAAAATAATTTTTCAATGTTTTTTGGGTTTGCCCCCCGTCTCCCTCCCCTTTATAATTTTCATGATTTGTATTACTATACCCAATGAATTTACTCGGAGCAAACAGATCTAAAATAGGGTGATAGTACCAATGATAGAACATATTGAATTTCTTATTTGCAAAACTTTTCGTATGTAATCCACGATTAAACTCTAACATATTACGTTCTATATATTCCCATCTCCATTGTTGAATACGCACCTATTCCTCACTCCCATTCTTACTTTTATTGAAACAGTATACTAAACTGTCGGTTTCTCTGTTTTTATCCACATTAATCTTTGAATCATTATTAATAGTCATTTTTTAACTAAGCCTCACTTAATTAGTAAAGTTCCGTTTCACCTTCAAACTTAACAACTTGCCAGCGAACAACAGATTGATCTATACTTTTTATACTGAAACACAAGAGCTCAACGAATTTAAAGGAGCGTTACAGATGCAGCATCAAATGACTTACGGTACAACCACCATAGAATATACTCTGATACGTAAGCCAGACAAAAAAGACGTCTCCATTTCTGTAGATATGTACGAAGGAGTGCGTGTTATTGCTCCTGATGGCATAGAGCAAGTTCAAATTGATCAAATCATGTATAATAAAGCACCTTGGATTTTAAAGAAACAGTATGGATTCCGTGAGATTGAGGAACAGGTTTCACATCATGAATTCCTAAGCGGTGAGAAAATTCGTTACCTTGGGAGATCATATCGACTGAAAGTAACCAAGCAGCCAATACGTACAGCTACACTTCAATTTAAAAACGGGAAATTCAGTGCGGGTATACCTATTCATTATAACCAAGAACAGCAAACCGAGAAACTTAAAAACCTCTGTATTGACTGGTACAAAGCCTATGGCACTGTGAAAATTCAAGAACGTATAAAACAATACAGCAAACTGATGAGTCTAACCCCATATTCTCTGCTCCTTAAAGACCAAGAAAAACGCTGGGGCAGTTGTACTCAAAAAGGAGAGCTTCTGATCAACTGGCGTATCATGATGGCTCCCCTGCGGATTGTGGATTATGTAGTTGTTCATGAAATGGCACATTTAAGAATACCTGACCACTCTGAAGCTTTCTGGAGCTTTATCAAATCAGTTATTCCAGATTATGAAGAACGAAAAGAATGGCTACGAGTAAATGGTCCAATGCTAAATCTATAACCTTTTTGACACTAACATTTGAGCACCCTTTTCGAGCAAATCCTTGTTTTTTCCCTGGGACGCTAATAAGATTCCTACTCCAGCTACAATAACAACTGACCCAATTGCATATTTGGTTAGGTCCCTGTAAAATTCACGATTTTCCTTAGACTCCTCTCTAATCTCTGTGATCATCGTTCCTAACATAGCATGAACCCTATCTCTTTGATCATCAGTCAACTCACGTGCGAGCTCTTCTTTTAGAATATCGGAAATTGCCGCTAACATTTCTTTCACATTATGAGATGAATTTCTTTGTGCTTCAGCAAAAGTTTTAAAAGCATCTAACAAAGCAGTCGCTGTCGGATTAACACTATCCAAGTAATCTTTGATCATATCAGCGGTGAATTTTTTGTCTTTCGAAAACTCATTAAACTGAGCATTCAGATCATTAGCATTGCTTTGTTGTTTTTTATTAAACTGGAATTTACCCTTATTTAAATCCACATGTTTACCTCCCTATTTTTTATAATGAATTCCTGCCAGATCGACAAGCTGAATGGTCAATGACTCCAGCTTGTCCTCTGGACACTTAAATACCCTCAGTTGACGCTTGGTCTGCTGACGCATTTCCCGCTTTACATCATTCTTTTGCGTCCATTCAATTACAGACAGCTCTTGAATCTTTTCCGTGATAACTTCGGTTAAGGCTTTAAGCGCCTCTTTATTGTCCTCTTCAGGAAGCTGCTTTTCCAGCATTAAAAAGAATGGATATTGCTCTCGGGTAAGCCCAAGATGCTCCCCCTGCTTGGCTGCATCCCGCATCTCGCCCATAATCTCCTGCATCTTCTCCATCATTTCAAAAATATCCATCTGCTTCAGCTTCCGCGCTTCGATCAGCTCTTCCAGCTTCTTCTTCAGTGAAGTATACAGTACAGGGTTCTCATCCAGCTTCACCCGAATTTCATGACGGATGGCATGCTCCATCTCGGAAGCTTTGGCTTCACCTTGGAACTGGCTCAAATGTTGCTCGAACTTACTAGACAAGATATCAATGGGATCATGCAAAATTTCCACTTTTGAAGCCCGCAGATGATCAGCGATTAGCAGTCTGACCTTTTCTCCGAGGTCACTGATATCCATATTTTCTACCTTATATCGGGACTTGACAGCTTGTCTTACTTTACCGAGAAAGGCCAGGTCGCTCACATAAGGTTGTGCCATCGGATTCGGCAAAATCATGTCCATACTCTTAGCAAATAGCTTGAAGGCATGTTCAAATTCGCTACGTACATCTTCTGGTTCCAGGATTTGAATGCAGCTCTCCAGATCGTCTTTACGGATATAGTCAAAATATCTCATGGTCGCACGATGACGGCTCTGTAATCTAGGAAGTTCGCTGCCGATTGGCATAAGTGCTCCTTGAATATCATCCTTGGCGAAAATATCAAGCGCCTTTTCCAGAAAGCTTGATACGCCAAAGTAATCCACGATGAGGCCATAAGTTTTACCGTCGTATATGCGGTTGGTACGAGCAATCGCTTGCAACAAATTGTGCTCCTTAAGAGGCTTATCCAAATACATGACCTGCTCAACTGGTGCGTCAAAACCTGTCAGCAACTTGTCGCATACGATCATGAAGGATAGCTTGTCTTCATCCATTGGCTTTTTAAAACGTTCTATCAGCAGCTTTTCTTCATATTTGGAGATTGCATACTCCTTCTTACGGTCGTCATCATCGTTGCTGGATGAATATATGACCGCTGAATCCAGATCACTGAGTTCATCCATCTTCTGCTTATAGGTCACTGCAGCATCTCTGGAAATGGCGACTATCTGAGCTTTAAGTCCATTAGGTTGAATGTGTTCTTCATAATGTTTAATAATGTCCAATACAATCTGCTCAATCCGTTTCGGGCTAGCGATAATAGCTTCTTCGTCAGCATACTTCTTCTTAATTCGCTCTCTGGTCTCTCCGTCGTATTCACGGAATTTGCGGTCAAACAACTGATCCAGTGTTTCCCCTTCCACATGCAGATGCGATAGGCGTGCTTCATAAAAGATAGGAACCGTTGCCCCGTCATCCACCGCCTGCTCAATCGTGTATTTGTCGATATAGGAGCCAAATGTGCGGGTTGTACTTTTATCTTCTTTGTCGATTGGCGTACCTGTAAAACCAAGGTAGCAGGCATTCGGTAGAGCGGTGCGCATGTTCATGGCAAGACCTTTATACTGCGAGCGATGAGATTCATCAACCATAACAATTATGTTTGAAGCGGTAGAAAGTACAGGAAATTTCTCCTGATCTTTGTCCGTTTGAAACTTCTGAACAAGTGTCATAATGGTTGAGCCTGGTCCCTGCTGAAGCAATCTTTTCAGGTCGCGCACACCTTCGGCCTGCTGAGGATTAGCAAACCCGCAGCGTCGGAATGTGTTCGTTATCTGATTATCTAAATCTTTACGATCCGTAACGATGATAATAGTCGGGTTACTTAATACTTCGATTCGCCTCAGCTTGACCGCCAGGTATAACATGGTGAGTGACTTCCCACTGCCCTGAGTATGCCATACAACGCCACCACGATCTCTTGGATCGTATGCCGTCAGGATGCGGTTTGCTGCCTTATGAACGGCGCGGAATTGCTGATAGCGGGCCAGCTTTTTGATAACGCGGCCGCCTTCTGGCTCAAAGACAATAAAGTTCTGTATGAGATCCAGCAGGTTCGCTTTAGACAGCATGCCTGCGACTAGAATATCCTGAGGCGTGGGATTGATTCCAACTTCAGGACTGGTTAATGGGTACGGATCTTTCCATTCTCCAAAGTGCTGCACTTGTGCCCCGATTGTTCCCACTTTAGCACGGTCATTACTTGTAGCGATTAGGATTTGATTATAATGAAACAGATGCTCATAACACTTTTGGTAACGAAGCATTTGCTTGACGGCCTTACCAATTTGTTCATTGATGGAGACCATCGGGCTTTTACATTCGATAACCACAAGCGGTAGTCCATTGACGAACAAAATCAGGTCGGGACGGATCGGTTTTTCCCCACCAGTGATTGTAAATTGATCAACAACCAGGAATTCATTGTTGGATGGGTTATCAAAGTCGATCAATTTGACAGTCTGACCCTTTTTACCTTTGCCGAGGTCCTGTTGGATGGAAATGTAGTTCACCAGCATATCATGGATTTTTTCATTGGCTTCCATCAAGCTGGCTGCTTCCACATGCTTAATAGAACGAACAATTTTGCTCAAGTTGTTATCCGAAAGCCAGGAATTCAGATTTCTAATCGCTTTGGTCAGTCGCTGGGCCAACACTACTTCGCGGCCTGTTTCCCGTTCAGAATCCAGGGAAGGGCCATGCAAATGCGCATAGCCCATATCCTGAAGCTGTTGAATTAATCTGTTTTCGACCAGTTGTTTTTCGTTCCAATTGGTTGTGCTCATGCCAGTACCTCTTCGAGTTGGTCGATGTTGACACGGATTTTGCCGCTTAACAAATTCGCCATTAGTCCTGTCTTAATTTTTTCAAGCTTTTTGATCTTACTATTTTCAGCTGTTATACGATTATCTAAGGACTGTAGAATATCTGATATTTTTTTTTGCTCATCTAAGGGTGGGAGACCAATGTTTAAGGTAAGAAAGGCTTGCTTTGAAATATTCTTCATACTTCCACTAGTCCCTGTAGCAATTCCACCGATCTTGTCTCTCATATATGTCCAAGTTAATAAAAAACTTAACCATAGGGGCCATGTTCTATCATAAATCATTGTCGCCTGCCAAAGACGATCTGGGAGAAATAAGTTAGGATAATCATTATCAACATATGAACTTGATCCAACTAATAATGGTGTGTTCATTCGACTAATAATAATGTGATCTTTTTTAGGATTAACCGTGGCTCTATTGTATTCTTCGGGTAGAATAGCTTTATGTTCATTTGGGTTGAAAACTCTGTTTGAAACAGAACTTGTTTTTAAAACACCTGGTTCCGAATTAATTGTAGTTCTGTTTTCGGAGTTAACACTTACACCAGCCTTAAGATCACTAATAACTTCTCCTAATGAAAGAACTTCCCACGTAGAAGGAATCACCCCAAGCTCTGTCTCCTTAAATTCCGTATGTCCAATTCCCTTTGTCAGCAATTGCTGCATTAAGCCTTTCTTTACCGTTTCCGTTTGCTTGATAATCGCTTCTGTTTTTTCAATGGCGTTTTCAACGGAAGAGAGAATTTCAACTATTTTTTTTTGCTCTTCTATTGGGGGATAATGGATTGGAAACTTCGCCAAAACTTTAAATGGTATCGACATCCTTCTATTTATACTCCCCTGCCCTAAAGATGCATATCGTTTGATATATGGTTTGGATTTTAAGAGCGTAAATAGAAATTCGCTATCAATAATTTTTGTATCCACTTCAAAAACAGTATACATAGGACTAATAATTCCTTGCTCGCAATTCCGTAGTATTCCTAATGATCCTTCATCTAAATGAATAGTTGCATATGCAAATTGTCCACGTTCAATAATTTTATAGTTCATAGTATTTTCACTATGCACTTTACGTGAAAAAAACTCTTCTGCTAAAACGATACCTTTATGTTTTGTTACTGATAGGGCTGGGATATCTTTATTTTTTTTGTTCCTTACACTTTTTTCAACTGCAACTTCTCCAACTCTTTTTATTTCCCAATGTAAAGGAATAAGACCAATCTCTGTCTTTTTATATTCACACACCATAGCCCAACTCCTTTAAAAACCCATACATCTTAGCTTCAACTTCACAGCGATCCTGCTCTAGTTGCCGTAGGGCCGCAAGCGCTACTTCTACGTCGACCCCTTCCTCTTCTTCAGCAGAATCAATATAACGGGCGATATTCAAATTGTAGTCATTCTCTTTAATCTCATCAAGACCAACCACCCGTGAATATTTTTCAATATTCTTCCAAGCATCACAGGTAGAAACGATCTTATCGATATCTTGATCACGAAGCACATTCTGATTCTTGCCTTCCTGGTAATCCTGTGCCCCGTTAATAATAAGTACGTTACCCTTCTTGTGCTCTTCCTTATTCCTATTTAGAATCACGATACAAGCAGGAATTCCCGTTCCGTAAAAGAGGTTGGATGGTAGACCGATTACCGCCTCGATAAGTCCCTCTTCACCATGCAGACCTTCAAGCAACCCTTTACGAATCTGACCTTCGTTTCCACTACGGAACAGAATCCCGTGTGGCATAACTATGCCAGCTTTTCCGTTATGGTTAAGCGTAGCAGCCATATGCTGAACAAACGCTAAATCTCCTTTATCTTTCGGGGGAATACCAAAACGAAAACGCCCGTAGGAATCTCCTTCCGCTTCCTCACGTCCCCAGTTACTTAAAGAGAATGGCGGATTAGCAATAACACGGTCATAAAGGATAAGTTCACTGTCTTCCGTCAACTTAGGATCACGGATCGTGTCACCCTTTTCGATACGATGATCGCTTAATCCATGAAGAAGCAGATTCATTTTACAAATAGCCCAAGTGTTGAGATTTCGTTCTTGACCGTGCAGAGTTAAGTTACGTGGATTGCCATCTTTAGACTTAATATAGTCCACGGATTGTATGAGCATACCGCCAGATCCTACGGTCGGGTCACAAATACGCATGCCTTCTTCAGGTTTAATCAGTCTGACGATTAGTTCAACCACTTTACTTGGCGTATAGAACTCTCCGCCCTTTTTCCCTGCATCGTCTGCAAATTTCTTGATTAAATATTCATAAGCCCGTCCTAACATATCTGGCTCGGAAAGATTGTCGTTACGCAAGTTAATTGTGCCAAAATGTTGGATCAGTCTCAAAATCAACGTGTCGGGCAACTTTTCTTTATCGTTAAAATCGATGCTGGCAAGAACACCTTGCAGTTTCGTATTTTCTTCTTCCAGACTTTCAAAAGCAACATTTATAGCTTCGCCTACATTGCTTGTCACGGTGGTCAAATAAGACCAACGAGCACGCTCAGGTACGAAGAACTGGTGCTCGTCACGGTCTGTCCATCCATAGGTTTCGCCTTCTTCACGCTCGATTTTTTCAGCCACTTCCACAAATACATCGTTCAGCCGCTTCAGAAATAACATGCCGAAGATATAGTTTTTGTAATCAGATGAATCAATACTTCCGCGCAAGATATTGGCGGACTCCCACAGATGGGATTCAAGTTGCTGTTGTGTAAGATTACTCATGCTAGCCTCCATGTATTTCATCTTTCCTGTTGAGATAATAGGTCTTATTATCTATTCTGCAAAAGCAGATGTTTAAATAATACTATATATCTTCATAGTAATTAAAGTTTCCTCTTAACAAAGATAATTGCTGGCCGTCTAATAGACCTTATTATCCCTCTATCTTCCAACCTCCGAGAAGCTTTGGCGATGCCAATCTCTTACCAAACTCATCTATAAAGTAGACATAAACCTTATCTTCACCTGTTACAACATATAAGGAGTTCACTATCGCTTGCGAAATTAAAGTTCCATACGACTCAACAAATCGCTCTTTCTGAAAATCTCGAGAGTAATACCAGGAATCTGAGACCGTAACGTTGATCTGACTCCAGCTATTATCACGCGGTTTGATTTTTAGAATTACCCCGTCAGCCTGCTTATAGATTTCTTTGAATTTTTCTGCCATTTTCTCAGCATTTTGTTTTATCCGATCAAAGGTATAAACGATTTGATTATTGTTATCCACCACTTTATAGACAAAGTAATTTGGACGCCCCTCGTTATAGGTTAGGTTCGCTACAGCGCTCGAGATGGATTGAGCTTTTTCTTTGGAAACTTCTTTCTTTGCTTTGTTAAGAATAATCTTTATTGTTCTATCCTTATTCGATATTAAATAATAGTTAATCAAAGGATACCATGTCGTTTCTTTGAAATTGTATTCCATTTCATTCTTCAAAGTATCTGCAGTAAAAGGCGAAACTTTTTTCTCACTTGTATTTCCTGGGGATGTCTCTTTTATGTCTGGCGAATTAATAACATTAGTTCCAAAGAATATACCCAGAAGTACCACTACTATTACCCCCCCTAAAGATATTCCTTTAGTCTTCATATTTACACCTCCCCGAAACATAGATTCCCACAGATACGATAATGAATGACGTATTTCTCCTTATTTGATTTTATTCCCTTCTTTTGGAATAAAAAAGCACCACTTGGGTGCTTAGGCTGATTATTTATTCTTAATTCACGCTAAATCCTTCTACCTTCCAACCATATTTCGTCTTTAACAATGTTGCTTTATACGTTGTGCTGTAAACTTCCCCTTCAAAATCCTCCTGTATCGTCTGTGTCACCGTTGCACTTTGCTTATCAGCAGTCAACTTAAAGGTCGCCTTCTTTTTAGAATTAAATTCAGGGACCAGCGAACTGTAATTGTCACTGATCAGATAATTCGGAACAACCAAACCAGTGCTAGTATAAGCAAGACCCTTAGATTGCAATCTATACAGATAGTTATAAGTAAATAACGACTCCATCTTCTTCTTAAAACTGCTCAGATCCATCGGCGTTTTAATAGAAAGCTGTGTGGTGCGCGCCTTGTTCAAGAGAGTCAGTGCTTCTTGGCTCGTAATTGTCTCTACTTTTTTCCGCTGATCTTCTCTAATGCCGTCCTGACCGTATACAAGTTTGGTATATTTCTTCTTGGAACTATCCCACTTATAAACGAACTTATCATATATCCCGTCAGCCTTATTAAGGACCTGCGTTTCTGGAGCCAAATAATATTGATATCCGTAAATCTCATCACTTCCGTCTTTATCAGAGTCCTTTATTATAGCCTCGTCTCGATTGTTGGCTTCTGTAACCAATAGCGATTGCAAAACACCATTTTTGAGAATAGCTACTTCCACAGATACACCGCCACTACCGCCACCTCGAATAATCGCGAGAGAATTTTTGTAAGTGCTGTTCTTAATACGCGCTATTCCAATTACACCGTCATCCTCTACATTTTTGGTAACAATCTTTTTTCCGTTTTTAGAGTAAACCCCTATGTACCCAATAAAGTTGCCCATATCATTGCTGCTTTTTGCTGTAACAATAAATTCTCCATCACCATCATTGTTCAAATCATACACGATCGGAGAAGACACTGATTTTACGTTGATGCCAAACTCCTTGGCGAAGTTAGACTGAACAGAGTAAATAGTTTGCTGTTGTACAGAAGAAGCGAAGACCAATGAGGATGAAGGTATTGCTGTGAATAGCAAGCTTGCGGCAATAACTGCTGATCCGATTTTTTTCTTCATATTATAAAGCTCCCTTTTTATCATTTGTGAGTATCAATACATATAATAGGTATGTTTACATCTGATAACACATGTCCGCAGTTGTAACAAAGAAATCCCCTTGACTATCAAGACATTACAGGGATGAACGGATTGGGGGAAATAAACAGAATTATAGCTGTCGCACTGGGGGAGTAGCTGCTTCTTCCAGCTTGTATTGAACAGTTCTTAGTGGAGTCATCTTTATTGCTAGCGCGATACAAGCACATACGGTCCTTGTAGTTTGCCAGCTCCGATTCCAATACTGTATGTACGCTCTACCACTCGCATAATCTCCCGCATCGTATTACTTTCACAATTTGTATTTCTGGAGAAGATGAACCTTTCAGCCGCCTGTTTTATTTGTTGTTTTCGAGCAGCAATAGCGTCCAACTCCTGCCGAGAAAGCTTACTCCCATCTGCCACAAACATTCCAACATCATAGCCTACCGCAAAAATTTGAGCACAGAAAGTATCCAGAAAACAATTCAGCACTTGGCTCTGCCCAAAACAGAAATCAAAATCCTCAGGACTAAGTACGCTTTTCAAGTCTTGCGTAACAGTATAGCGGGCATCGCTCCAGTGATGGTCTAATGCAATCTGACTGTTCTGATTGATTTGTTTCTGCACCTTTCGTCTTTCATCCCCCCTTTCCAAAAAAAGAACATACAACGATCACTTCAATAATTAACAAAATGATAGACACGCATTACCCCCTCCTTTATCGAAAAATCCTATAGGAACTTAAAAAACAGAAAATTTCCAACCACAAACTATGTATTATTTATATTCGAGTAAAGAGAAAAAGAGCCCACCCCCTGTTTTAAAGATTAGATAGTATAGAAAAAATAACGATAAGTACAACTACGTCAGCAACTAAAGTACAAAGAAGGAAAGGTCCAAGACCTATAAATGAGTCATCTTTCCTTAATCCCCTTGATAAAAGGAGAGCAAAAGCTGCTCCTGGAATGGTTCCTATACCTGTAAAAGTGATAATAATACATATTGTAAACAGAATACCTATAAGTCCATATTTCACATAATCAAACACATTTTTTGTCGGCATATCTCTTTCACCGATCAGCAAAGTTCTTCCCGTTTCGTAGCTATAATTGAAAATTACGATTATTAAATCTTCCAAAGTCATGTAAGCATATCTTCCTGCTTGTTCTTTTGCTTTTCGTTCAGTTTCTCTATAATCGTTTCTTGCCGTATCATCATAATCACTTTGTTTTCTTGTATGATCAGATTCTTCCTTACGAATGCAGTCATAGTTACGGCGAGATTCTGGATTTCGGAGTATTTCATAAGCTTCAGCTATTTCTATAAAAATCTCATGTGCATTCGGCAGCTTGCAAACATCAGGATGATACGTTTTTGCTTTGGTTCGGAAAGCTTTTTTCAGCTCATCAGCAGTGGCCGAGCATGAAACTCCCAAAATAGAATAGTAATCTGGAACTCCGTTTATCGTACTTATCTATACCTTCTCCTTTGAAATAGATTAATAAGCGTATCATTACACACTAGTTGTTCCATTATATGTATCTTACGCTTAAATCTCATTATATTACATATACTATTCGTGTGGTATATTTAATTAAAAATAATCATTATGTTGCTTAGAAGATGAATCGCTCTTCGACTATCGTAACCTTTAGAGGTGATTCGATGAGTGATTTAAAGGTTAAAATTGGCGAACGTCTGAGAAGCTTTCGAACAGATAAAGGGTTAACTCAGGAAGAACTGGCTGATCGCGCAGATGTTCATTTCACATATGTGGGTAAACTTGAACGTGGTGAGGTTAATTTTACGATTGAAAGCATCGAAAATATAATGAATGCATTGGAACTTCCACTTGAAAATATTTTCCGTTTTATTCAGCCCTTGTCTGAACAGGAGAATGACCAAACATTAAGCTCCATAGTAAATCTAGTACATAATCGGAATCTAGAAGATCAGAAGAAAGCTTTGGAGCTACTAAAATTCGTACTTAACTGGAAAGATGAATAGCAAGTCAACTTCGTTTTAAATAGCAATATGTTTGGAGGAAGCTGATGTCCCCTTTAAGGAAGACAACTATATGGCTTTCACTCGCAAGCATCTTCGTTTGCGTAGTCAACTACACTGGTAATGATGCTAAAACATCCTGTTAATCGGTCTAAATCCTTGTTAAATTCAGTTGTATACGAACAACCCTTTCGCAGTTGGATCGTTGGAGCAAATGATGCATTTCTTCCTACTGCTTATCTCTTGCACTTCGCCTCTTCCTTCTTAACAGGAGTCATTGTAGATACTCTGAGGTATATATTCAGGAGAAGAAAATGAAAAGCTTAACATAATAAGCTACTTAAGCCAGTGCTTATCCGTAAATGGATGGGTGCTGGCTTTTTTGGTTTTTTTAAAACATTGTGAGAGGAGGTGAGAAGTATGAGCTTACTGAATGATAGCTGAACAAATCAATAAATCATTTATAAACCAACTTAAAGGGAGGTACTAAAATGTCTGACCCTACCGTACTGTTCAGAAAATTTCATCCCCAAACTTTTTTACTCGCCCGTGGAGCGACCATCTCCTACGAATTTATACTGTATCGGAAGTTCATAGACTACTATGTTCATCCCTTTTACAGTAAATACGGCATTCTTCATGGCTTTACCAAGCTTGAAACCTATGGCCTTTTAGTTAATGAAGTAGTCACGTATTCAAACCGTAAAGATGTTACTGAATTTGATAAAGGACCTCTCTCCAGTCAGCATTATGAGGCTAGTACGTTATTAAACAGATTGTGCCGCATGAATGAGCCTGACATGCAAAAGATTGATCAATATATTCACGCCGAGTCACTAGAATGGTGCAAAAATCAATGGAACAGTCCATTCGGTAAAGCAGCAGAGAAACTAATGTCTCAAAAAGCGAGAAAGAATATTGGATTACCTTCTATTAAAATGCAACCATTCAATTTGTCTTTTTCTAGACGGAAGCGAGCAATAGAAGCCTCCACAGCATTAGCGAAGCACCCCTTTCCAGAATACAAACATGATTAAGGATCATCTCCTCTAAAAACGAGGATGTGATCCTTTTTTGTATGACAGAGAGAATACAGGGCCAGTGAGAGCAGCCCATACAAGGAGGTGATTTCCATGACCAAAGAAAACAAAGGCTTATCTGATGAACTAACAGCAACAATGAAGCAACTCGTTATGAATGGGCACTTGAAGATGGCGGGAACTGTTTTGCATGTCTACTTCCTTCGCTGCTGGCAGCTTGAAGATGAACTTGCGGCTTATTATGTGGTTCGCTATTTTGGCAAGTATTATCCGAAGCAGTTGGAGAAATACAGGAAGCAAACCACTATTTCATAATCCAAATGAATGTCTTTAAAAGAGGTTCAAAAAAGAGAAACTTTAGTTATGAGCAATCTATCGTGGATGCACATTAGAGGAGGTTACTAGCGATGCAATTATCAGTTATACGTAATGAGAACTTTGGAGAAGTACAATGTGATTTTTATGGGGACAGTGGTAATGAAATCTGGATGACTAGAGACCAGATCGGTACAGCATTGGGGTACAGTAATCCAATGATTGCTATTGCAAAGATACATGCTCGTTATCAAGATCGATTAGATCGTTTTTCAGTATTAACCAAACTGGTAAGTACTGATGGAAAAACTTATGACACTACGGTTTACAATGCTAAAGGTGTATATGAGATTTGCCGATGGAGCAGACAAGCTAAGGCGAACGAGTTCATGGATTGGGTTTGGGGCATTGTTGAGGATTATCGTAATGGCGAACCTACAGTTCTCACTGCCGAAATTTCAAAATATAGAAAAGACCGCTTTGCAGAGCGGCCTGTGTTACAAATTCCAGTTCCATCATAAGCGAAACAATGCAACAAAACAAGGAGGGGCTGCGGCCTCTCCTATTATATTTTATCGGAGGAATAACCTATGACAAATAACAATTCATATATGGCCATAATCGCTAATACATTGCACGAGAAAAAGAGTAGCTACACAGTTGAGGAAATCATGAAGGTTTTCAGCACACCTGAGGAGCTATTGGGTGCTACAGAACAGGAATTGATGCAGATACGTGGAATTGGCAAAGTAAAAGCACAGCAGGTCATAGCTGCCTTGGAACTGGCCAAGCTGCTAAATAGCCCAAAGCAACCTCCTGCTTTTATACGCTCTCCTCAGGATGCCTATGAACATCTGTACAGTGAACTGTCATACTTGTCCAAGGAGCATTTCATCTGTCTTTTTCTCAATACCAAGAACCGTATTATTGCCAAGGAGACCGTCTCTGTAGGCAATCTAAACTCGGCTATTGTGTCACCTAGAGAAGTCTTCAGGGCAGCTATCAAGCGCGCCAGTGCCTCTCTTATTTGCGCTCACAACCACCCCAGCGGAGATGCTACGCCTTCGGCTGAGGATATTCAGCTCACCAAGCGCTTGACTGAAGCAGGTGAGATCATAGGTATCAGCGTTCTAGATCATCTCATTATTGGTGATCAGCAGTACGTGTCGTTGAAGGAACGAGGATTGATGTAGTTCGCTAGTTTGTTGCTCTAAATACTTCAAACTATTTATTGACTATCCCAGTCCTAATGGTTAGATTAACTATGAAGTCGGGGGGCATCATTCACCTTAATGATGAGACTTCAACACACCCATATTCGAGAGTGTACTTAGACACAGATTATACTTGTGCTTTGTATACTCTCTTTTTTTTGCGCAATACTCTACTGAACAACAATAAACGAAGGATGTTTACATTTACCCTCATTTTCTGGGTTGTTTAGCTCTATTCACACCTTTAAGATTAAGCCATAAGGAGTGATTGAGAATGTACATAGAGGAGTTAATATCCAAGGCAGCCACAGAAGGTATAGTTATATCAAAAAGGCAGATACAGAAATATAAAGAACTCGGCCTGATAACATCAAAATCCAAAGGACTTGGGCGTAAAGGTAGAGAAAAATCAAGGTATGATGAGAAAGCCCTCGATACTTTGAAGGAGATCATAGCTGCACCAAAAATAAAGCAAAAACATATGATCTACTATTTGCTTTGGATGGGTCATCCAGTGTCATGGGTTAAACTTCAACAATCGTCATTGGATCTCATCACACATGTGGAGTCCTTCTTCAAAAAGATTGTTAAAGAGACTGAGGATTCACATACCGCTACAATCGCTATTAATGAGATCGCTAGAACATCAATACCAAAACAAGGAAATGGTAGACCTTCTAAGAAAAAATCGGAAGAGATTTTAGCAAAAGAAACAGAGTTCGCACGGATGGCTCTACATCTAATCCATGAGATGACTAATGGACAACACATGTCTTTAGGAACTTTTGAAAACTTTTTCACATATCATGGTGCCACTCTTCCAGAGAACTTGAAAGGTAGCATCGCGAACACTTTACAAGATTTCAGTCTAAAAAATATGCGCTCTGAATTATATGAACTAAATGAAAGGGATTTTGGAACTTTGCCCGATGTCATATCCTGTTTAAAAGAATATTGGAACGAACTTAAAAGAAACATGGGCGATCCAGATCGAAACCTTGCCTTTCAGATGCTCCTTGGCCTGTTAAATCGATACTACCCTGGTGGATTTAAGACGATCAACATCCCTTTAATACAGTATCTGGTTTTAGTATACTCATTTCCGCTCTCAAACCGTTCTTTGCTGATTGAGCATCTTCGATCGGATGAAACCAAGCAAGTTGTTCAGAAGCTTTGCCAATTCTTATCCATGTACAAGAGCGAAGATACAGAACCTGTTACTGGATAGTTTAAGACAACTTCACGTATTAAGGAGAGATACGCTTGCCAGCACTAGATTTCAGAGAGATCCCTCGAGCAAATGGCTCTAACGGACAACAAGATACTTTTGAACTCTTAGCAAAAGAATTTTTCAGACTACTGAATATGAGGATCATCATAGGACCTGATCGTGGTCAGGACGGCGGTAGAGATCTTATAGTAGAAGAACAACGCCAAGGAGTTCTCGGGACAACCGTTTTTAAATGGCTTGTAAGCTGCAAGCATAAGGCGCACTCATGTAAATCTGTTCTGGATAGCGACGAACAAGATATCACGGACCGAGTATGTTCTCATGGCGCTAAAGGCTTCATTGGTTTTTATTCTACACTCCCAAGCTCTGGGCTAAGCAGCAAATTAGAGCGGTTAAAACAAAAACGACTCTTGGACTACAAAATTTTCGACTCCTCAGATATTGAAGCCGCTCTGCTTGATAATGCCAAAGGAGTGAAAATTGCTAAACGATATTTCCCTATTTCATATGCAAAATGGAAACATGATTCAAAGTTTCAGACTACTTTTATAAGGCAGCATACAATTGTCTGATAGGTTGATCTGGGCTCTCCCAGAGGCTCCTCACCTCCTCTATATGCTGCTTTCGTACGCTGGAAAGATAAACGTTCTGACTTTTTAAAGGAATGCTGAGAACATCAATAAATCGGTCTGTGAAGGCAATCACATCCATGGATTGGCATACGTCTTCAACTGAAATAGAAACCATACGGCAGTACCTTGGATTCCAGATACCAAGTCTTTGAATTGGTGTGCTGTAGTCTGCAGTTAAGCATGATAATACCCAATAACCTATAAGCTGACGAAGATGCCTGACAGCATATTTAAAACTTGATTCGGTCTTGAAGTCAAGAAGCATATTATCCAGAATTAGATCGCCGTCTGCCCCTCCCACCAAGCTCGTAATGGCCCTTCCAAATGAAGGACTACAGATAATCTCATGTTCTGCAATGAATAGTGAGCTGCGCTCCTGAGTGGCTGCAATAAGATGTTTAAGGTCCGTAATATCCTCTTCATTCACATATAAAGGACCGCGCTCATCCATATACCCAGAACGATAGTAGCTGTCCAGATGAGCTAAAACCATGCTGTCTTGCAGAAGAGTATGATCAATATCCCGTTGCCCAAGAATGTACTCATTTCTGTGTTGAACAACCTCGTCAAATCGGCTTCGAAGGTTATCATCCGTTCCAGACCATCTATTCAGTCCATTATATGCATCAAGATCATCTACAGCTTGCTCCTGATGTTTATTATTTACCCTTTGTATGAAAGCTCGTAGGAGATAATCATATCCTTGTCCTATTAGCCGAGCTGTTGACTCTTCTCGCGGGGCTATCGGCATAAGCTTTGCTGGAAAAGGCTCTTCACCTTCGGCAGAATAGAAGCACGCCTTCATGTTCGGAATAGTTGCAAAAAGGGCTTTAATGTCATTGTCATAAGTCAATAGGCTTGTCAGAGACATAATGTCACTCCTTTGGTTAGATGTTTTATAGTTGGGAGAACAACTAGTGTCCTCCCATTTCCATTTTCTATTCTTGCGTGATATCTCTATCTCTAGCTGTTCGGCGATTGCTTGGGCGTCTCCTATATTCCGTATTCGCTGTTGTCTGCGGCTCTGTACTTGATGTTAAAGTCGAGGGTGGTGAGGAGGCGAAAGGAAGGATCAGCGGCGGCAAATCCTCAATTCCAATAATTGGTGACACACCTACTGCTCGCAGTTGATCCATATAACGAATTTTTGTACGAGGGTTGATTTCGTCAATCGCATTTCTTCTGTAAGCATCTATAAAGCCCATTAGTCGGAAGACGGTACTTGTACCATAAAATTCTGCTAATTTCTTTTGAATTTCAGTAGCTGTAGATACACTAAGGTTAGCTATAGGCAGTGTATTAAAATATTTTTCCACAAGAGCACCTGTCACCTCGTCTGTACAGATTTCCCCGAATTTAAGGGAAGGCACTCTGTTGTCTCTGTTTAAATCCCCTGCTTTATGGCGAACTTCATATCTCATGATTCCAGCACTGCGCTCTACATCCTCCTGTGTATATCCACGCTCAGTAAGCAGCTTTTTTTGTTTGTTATAGCAATAATGCTCTTTTGAATCACATTTAAAATTTACAGACTCACCCAAAACAGATATTGTCGTATAACGTGCAATCTGAGTATTACTCAAAGCCGCGAGGTAACTACTGACTTTATCTCCAAGCTGAAAATCGTGGTAGGTATCCATCCGCCGCACATTCCATTCTGATATGGGATCTACTTCATGAATACCTATACTACCTAAGCAATCGGATATAGCAGAGAACACTTCATCACGCGAACTATCATCAAGAGGAATCAGAGAAGAGCCTGTAATCAACTTTGGCAACGAGGGAATGTTTATCCTTAGTCTCTGATTCTGTTCAGTGTAGAAGATCATAACTCTGCACGGATATCCCTGTAAGGTGTAACTATAGCAAACATATCGACTTCCGTTTTCTTTGTAATACGTGTGATGATCAGTTGCTCGAAGTAATCGCAATGTTTCTCGGCTAAGAGGTGCTCTCGTTTCTAGATTCAATGTATCTATCTTCATATCGTATATCCTCCCCAAGATTCTGTTCTTTTCTTCTTGATTTGTACAACAGTTGTCATACTTGTTGGAGTTGGTATTACAAAGTATCTTTTTATGTCTTCATTGTGTATTCCCCTTCCTTCCAGAAATATACTGCGAGAACAGATTATCATGCTAATTTCTAAAAAGCAATACTTACTATGCATAATAGGAAATTAATGATATACTAAGTTTATCCACTTGAGGAGGCGACAATAATGAACGAACTGATACCATACCTAACAACCAAAGAAGATCTTTCAAAACTCAGCAATCTGGATTTTGGTGGTATACACAAATTCATTCGGGAAAAGGCAAACGAGTTTAACCCTGGAAAGTTTACAGTAAACTCCCTTTCAGAAATGGTTGGAGTATCCCCTTCCACAATCTCCAAAGTCGAGACTGGTAAACAAAAGAAATTATCATCAGACATTTTGGATAAGATATCTAGAAAAATGTCCGTTCCAATTGAAGTTTTTAGCCCTGCCTACTACAAGACAGAAACTCCTAAACCGTTCACTATTTGCGGCATTACCTCGAACGTCCAAAACTTCGATGTCCTTGATCCTTCATACCGCATACAATTGAGTCTGAACGCCTATTCACCCTCTGGTGTGCTTTATAAAGAACTGGATGAAATCGTTCCGCTTTCCGTACTAGAATCTGAAGAATTTATATGGGAGGTTGAACAATTGATCCAGAAGATCAAAATCCGCCGCGAAACCTGGAGTAAGAAGCGTAGTTCCTTAGAGGAAATGAATGAGTGGAGCAAAGCAGGGGGTACAAAAAATGATTGATCTCACTTCTGGCATTAATCTGACACCAGAAAGTATTAAGCAAGCTGTTAGCGCATCTCCTCCGAGATTCATCAACAAGAGAGAGGACTCAGTAGAAAACGCTTCTGACTTTCCGAACATGATGTATGCTCTTTGGGGATTCATTTGCGCAAATAGAAGGTATCCAACGCAAACAGAATATATGCAGTATTTCTTGCGAATCCATCCTGAGGTGTTGTTCTTCTTGGATGAGCTTGCTGTAAAAGCTCGATTGCTGAGAACCTTTCCTTCCATAACACGAGAAATACATTTCTATGCTCTGGTCAAGGAGTCTGGATTCTTCCAATATGTATACTACTCAGCGCTTTCAGATGTAGAAGAAGGTACAGATATCTCAGTGGAATGTGGAGGACATAATTACGGAATTTCTTGTTATGTGCATACAGAAAGATCTCTGGAGTACAGAAGAAGGAAAAGATGCCGTCCACGTTCTCCACAGGTTAACTCCATTGAACTACCACTAGATTTAAGCTCAGGTACTACAGTCAACGGCTGGAGCTTTTATAACGAAAACCACGTTGGCGTTTTGTTGAACCACATAATCGAATATGCTTCAAAGAATTTTAATCAAGGATACCTAGATGTAATGGGGATCTAAATAAAGAATCAAGGGATACCAGTTTGGTACCCCCTGCCATTTTATCGAACCTTCCCCACTCGCTTCTTCTGCTGCACTAAACGATTCAGCGGGGATGCCGTATTATGCTGTTCCTTCATATCATTGTCCGAGAGCCGCACGTATCGCTTCGTCATAGTCATATCTACATGACCCAGCATACGCTGTAAGCCGAATGCATTGCCTCCACCTCTCAGGAACACCACAGAGAACGCATGACGCAGCGCATAAGGCCAGATATGAATGCCCAGCTTCTTGCCATACATTTCTACTCGATCACCCCAGGTGTGTCTAGTCAGAGGCTTACCTTCATTAGTACAGAAGATTGGAGCCTTGCCCTTCCACTCTTCAGGATGCATGGAGATCAGTTCCGAGATAGCATCCACTGTAATCGGAGACAGCGGCAGTGTGCGGGAAACTCGTGTCTTGGCTTTCGTAGCATCTATACGGATCTCATAGGCGCGGGGATGAAAGTCATCCAACATTAGCCCAAAGGCTTCCTTTGGCCGTATGCCGCAATCCAGAAACATCAGGAATAGGGCGTAATCCCTCAACCCAGCAAAGGTTTCCCGATTGGGCAAAGTGATTAATCGGGCCAGCATCTCTTCGTCAATGGCAACAGATCTGCCTTCGTCCTTGCGTTTCTTGAAACCATCCAGAGGGTTATCTTCCAGAACACCATGCTCACAGCACCATTTAAAGAAGGTCCGCAGGTACACTAGACGATTATTATAGGTTGCTGGCTTAATACCTTCCTGACTCAAATGCTCACAGACAGCGTTCTCTAGTTCATCGTAGGAGTTTCCAGCTTCTGGATACCGTTTATACAGAAGCTGTATATGCGTGGTGTAATCCAGCAGTGTCTGCTCGCTGATACCGTTTGCCTTCTTCCAGGTGATGAACCGATCCATCGCCTCTTCCATTGTTGCGGGGGTTTTCTTGATTTTGTTTACGCGTGACGCCATAAAAAAATCCTCCTTTGCCTCTACCTGTTTTTTGAAGAACAGATAGCTCAAAAGAGGACCTCTAGCAGCGAATCCTGTGCGGCTGTAGCAGCCCATTTGAAACACACAGGATTCACTATTTTTCTGGTTTACGGAAATTAATCCAAAGGGCCAAAACCCTTTTAAATCAAGGATGCCGAGGACGGGGGTCGAACCCGTACGGTAGTCACCTACCGCAGGATTTTAAGTCCTGTGCGTCTGCCAATTCCGCCACCCCGGCAGGGATGATATGTGCGTTTCCTGTTCGAACTTATGTATAACGCGACAAGAGATATAATATCACGTATTTGACGATGACGCAATCCTTATTTTAATATTTTTTTCATTTTTACGAGTTGGTAAGCAGAGACCCGCACGACTTGGCCGGGCGGATCTCGTCTTGACCTTAACCTAAGCCACAATTCAGTTGCGCTCTCCAGTACGATTTCTCATGCCAGCCAGACCGAGTAGTCCGATGAGTCCCAACCAGCCCCAGCTCGACCCGGTTCCGGTACTGGTCGTGCTGGTGGCCCGATAGGTACCATTCTGGTTCGTCGTGGACAACGGAGCTACTCTGTGGTTATCTTCAGTCCGAACGTTGTTGTCCAGGATGTTACTGTTGCTTCTGTTCGTCCCTGTCGTACCATTGATCATGCTACCATTAGGATGCATTCGGTTCGCGTCATTTCTAATGGTGCCTGTATTACGCGTGGTATCACCCACCCCGTCGACTCCAGCAGCCCCGGCTGTATAGCCAGTGCCAAGCAGCGTCATAGACAGTGCAGCCGTACAGATAAGGCTTGTTATCAGCTTATTCAAGATATGTTGCCCCCTTGTAATTTGGTTGCTGATAATTTCCCCTTATCCCTTATTTTCTATGCAACCCCGAACTGCTTATCCTGTAACAATATTCACGGTCTTGCTTGCGGCGTCATACGTAACCTTTGCACCCAACGCTTCCGCCAGCGCCCGCACGGGCACATAGGTGACGCCGGTATCGAGAACGCCGTCTGTGAGCTTGTTACCGTTCAGGACGATGCTTACTTTCACGTCTTGGTTCACATTGTCACCCCCATTGATCACGTTAAGTGCAGCCTTGATCTGTTCTGCCGACGGGCGGAGGCCTGCCCGCAATTGATCAATTGAAAGTCCATATGCAATTTGCAGATGGGAATAATCTTTGAAGGAAGTCCAGTCTCCACCCCATTCAAAGCCTAGCTGTTTCGCCTCCTGCACCACTTCCTGCCAGTCTGCGATTTTATTGCCGTTTCCATCACGCTTCATATCCCATGAGATGCCCTTGCCATCTGGCAGCAATAGTGCAAAATCAACCGCCAATCCATAATTATGATAACTGAATCCCCCGCGCGCATTGGTCACGATATTCCCCGGCTTACTTCTGCCCTGTGCATAGAGAGCATTCTGCTCGGCAAGAGTCCGCAGTCCCTGAGTAATGATAATCGGCACTCCCTTGGCGAAGCTGCGCTCAATCAGCGCATTCGCTCCGGCCAGTACGGCTGGGTTCAGCCCGGTCAGAGAAGCGATAGATTTGCTTTTCACCACGTTCAAAGTCAGCATATATTCACCCCCCTGGTATAGTAAATGTCCGAATTTTCTCTTCTGCTTGTACAAATACCCCTATGCCTAGATGTTTGCAGTTCAATGCTTCTGCACGTCTCTTGCCCACGAAAAAAAGCCCCCGGACAACCATCCGGGGCCTGCTCTAAGAAATCCACGATCTCACTTAGTGGTGTCTAGAAATCCATATCACATCTTTTCCTCGCCTCACCATCTGGATGTTTCCCATCCATAAGGACAACCTAAATAGGCATCTTATACAACAGTGAAAGGAGATTCGTCATGGACATCCATACCGACAGCTACACAATCGCCGCATTAAGCGAACGGGATGAAGCGATTGAGATTATCCGGGACGCGGAAGCTGCCCTTGCCGAACTGACAGGCAACCCCACCGTAACCTTGATCGCTTATGAAAAAAATACAGAAGCACACACCTAGGCAGTAGCTTATTAAACGATATAGGCCTCCACAATCTGGTCTACATGAATCCACTTCCATTCCTCCGCCCACTGCAGCTTAATCTCACGCGAGTGGGTGTGAATGGAGGTCACAAAGCCGCTCACCGCCTCATTCTCGAACGGATCGAACAGAATCACTGTGACGCGCACATGACTTCGCAGGGACAGCGCCAGGGTGCTCTCAATCTCCTCCTGCTTCTGCTCATCCAGCACCGGCTGGATGCGGCGCAGCGTCTCCCGTTCATCGCTGATAATCCGGCTCTTGTGCTCCGGCAGCATCATCCGACTGCTCTCCCATAATCCGTTGCCTTCCAGCTTCTTACCCATTGCCTGGCCTCCTTGTGTTCAATTAATAATCCCACACGACACGAACGTATGTTTGTATTATATCCACAGTCAGGTCCTTTAATCAATATGAAAAAAATGACAGTCTGCGCGCAAAAAAGCGCCCACAGCTGTGCTGTGCAGCGCCTTTTATTATCCCCTCACATAGGGGCCGGGTTGTCTTATGGTTTAACACTTTCCGAATCTGTTCCTGTTACCACCTTGGAATCGTTGGTTGCCTTCGTACTCGTCGTATTCGCATTCGTATCCTCTTCCGGCTCCAGCAATCCGGTTGCCACTCTGGCTTCGTTGAGCTTAGAGATGCCGTACAGCATCGCGAGATCAGCATTTTGATTAAGCTCGTTGAACTCGTCGGCGGACACATCAGTAGAATCGGCACCTTTGGATGCTTTTTCCTTTAAAGAATAGGCACTTTGAAAAGCAATCTGGGCCTCATCCAACAGCTTCTTGACTTTCTCCGGCAGACGGTCGGAGATTTCAACCTTCTTCGCCTGAGATGAAATATCAGTAGCCGTATCCTTGAACTGGGCAATGGCTTTCTCCATTTCTTTGGATGTAGCTGTCCCAGCCGAGTAAGCGGCGATCGTCTCGTTAAATTGCTCTCGGGACGATTTCCCTAATTGTTCAATTTTGGACATTTCATTGTAGTAAGTTTGTACAGATTCCTGTACTTCTTCCTCCGACAGCGGCGCGGTTGAAGCAGAATCATTATAGCTGCAGGCTGAGAGCATTAGAACTAGCCCAATCAACCCTATTAGCCAAGCTCGTTTCATCGTTTACATTCCCCCCACATAACAGAATAATGTCGGTTATTGTAAAGTGCAAATGAAATTAATGTAAATCGGGGGAAAATTCAAAAAAAACGTCACATCTATGTGTGCAACCAATGACCGGATAAGGCAGTATAATAATAAATAAAACAAATGTTAATTGGGAGAGGAGGCTCATTCGATGCCTTATTGTACAGCCTGTGGAATAGAATATAAGCAAGCGGCTAAATTTTGCGGAGAATGTGGGACCGCGCTGAACGGGGGAGCTTCACCAACAGCCGGGCGCACGCTGCGAGACCTGACGCCTGCTCAGGAAATCAAGCTATGGGAAGGAAAGCCTGCGGGCATATCCGACCGACTGAAGGGTCTTGTGGGCCTTAATACGACTACTTATACGATTACAAGCCAGAGAATTATAGTAAAGACAGGCCTGATCGGTAAAAATGTCGAAGAGATTGAACTGCTCCGAATTCGTGACCTGGGAGTATCTCAATCCATTCTGGACCGCATGCTTGGGATCGGGACACTGACGATCTTTTCCGATGACGCTTCGTCGCCCGAGCTGTGGTTCCGCAAGATCCATGGTGCCCATACTGTCAAGGATGCGCTGCGCAAAGCAGTACGTGATGAGAAGACAGTCAATAACATCAGCTATCGTGAACAGATTTAACCCTATACGCCTTTGTTGCAGATCAAAAAGCCCCGGATCATTTTCGGGGCTTTTACCTCGTTCACTTCTATATATAGAATCTCACATCGTCCTACTTTAAGGGAGAAAGAACGCCACCGCCGGGATGACCTCCTTGCCCTGACTGGAACTCTCCCACATCAGCACGGCCCGCGCATCACCCTGATTCTCATAGAACTCCACTTTGATGTCATGCAGCTTGCCAGCAATCAGATTAACACTACCTTTTCGTTCCTGCCCACTCTGCTTGATCCAGCTATCAATAACCAATTGACCATCAATCCAGATTCGGATGCCATCGTCAGATGAAGAGTACACCGTGTAACCCTCACTATAAGTAGCACTGAGCCTTCCGTTCCAGCGTACAGAGAAGAAGTCCACGCCGATTGCCGGGTCCGGCGAACCTTGTCTCCAGGCGAAGTTAATATTGGCATCCGTCCGTACCAAAGCTGGCATTCCGCTAAGAACCATGTTGTTATAATACTCTCCTCGCAAACCACTGACAGGGACTGCCGGGCTACCCTCAGGCTTGGAAGCTTGGACTGCAAGCGCCTTCGTATATTCACTCCTGTTCAAAGTGAAGC
The DNA here is from genome assembly GCF_042887565.1 of Paenibacillus sp. NPDC057934. NCBI lineage: Bacteria > Bacillati > Bacillota > Bacilli > Caryophanales > Paenibacillaceae > Paenibacillus > Paenibacillus sp. NPDC057934. The sequence continues at coordinate 193,542 of NZ_JBHVPB010000005.1, read as the reverse complement.
TGGCATTCATAAAATCCTGGATAGCCGCCTCCGTGTTGTTCTCATAGAGAAGCTTCCCCCAGGTCATCAAGTAAGACCACCTGCGCTGTGACTTAGCAAGTAGTGCAGGTGAGGGAAGCTTGCCATTCTCCCCAATAGCAATCAGCTTACCCCGTCCAAGATCCCACAACCGATTATGAAACTCATCCTTAAATTCACCGTTATAGATATCGAGTGCCAGAATATCCACCCTCGCCCCACCGGGGTAATAGGCTTCCTGTGCTTCAACTCCATCACCGTCTGCATTGGGGCTCCATACCCACAATATATTGTTCAACTTATGAGTCTTCGTGAAATGATCGAACATCAAATTCCAAAGTGTGATGAACTTGCTCTTGCGCCCCCACCAGAACCAACCGCCGTTCATCTCATGATATGGCCTCCATAGTACAGGAACACCAGCATCCGCTAACTTGTGCAAAGACAAAGCAACATCATCAAGATCGGCAAGCAGTGCAGCATTCTGGGGAGTGCCGGGCGTTACGAATTTATCGAATTCTGCATTGCTCAGATTCATAGATACATTAGACCAGGCCGGGGCTGTTCCAGGCAGATGAGCGTGATAGGTCAAGGCTACAATCCCCCCGGATTGGTACCAGCGGATTGCACTGGCGACTACCCCGTCTCTTTGACTGCGGACCAGTTCTGGCTTCTGGTTGTTGATGGCCCCCAGTTCGTATCCATGGAGTCCGGCATACTGCCCTCCCGTCGTCTTCAGCTTGTTGCTGAACTCATCGGGACTTTCGAGATAATCATGCTGTCCGTTAATAACCCCCGTGCCTTGCAAAGCATATAACGTCCTCAGAAGATTTCGGGCAGGACGCGTCAAATTCGGATTGGCTGGGGTCATGACCCAATTCCTGAACGCCGTCTGCCACTGCACATCGTTTACCAGCCGTGATGCAGAATCTAACAGCTGCCAAAGCACCCCTTGTTCCATTAGCCCTCACCACCCTTGTACTTTTGGTACATAGTATGAAAAGGCCCTGAACAAGGACGCGGCTAATCTACAGGATAGAGAGCCTGTCTTTAGAATCTGCTGTTTCTCTGCTCGATTTTATCAGCGATATACAAATCCAATGCCCTAATTCCGCGAGTTGCCAGCTTAACGAACAGGATGAAGGCATACACTCCACAACCCAAAAAGAACAAATAAAGCAGAACACCAAAGATTCCAAAGCCCGTCATCATCACGAATAACCCCTCCATTACATAGATTTACAAACATTTATAAGTGACTAAAGCCACATCCTCCTCCTGATTATAGAGAATCGCGCTATAATTGGAAATGCGCTATACTGGTTGAAGCGCAGAAAAAGGAGGAGCAGAAGTGAAATTACGTAAATTAATCGGCAGTCTCATCATTGTTGCGCTGCTAGCTCTGGGTTCTTACTGGTATGAAGAGGACGGACAAATCCCGCCATCATCCCCATCCGATTCCGAAATTGTTCAGTTGGTCTTCCCTTCAGATCGTTATCCAGAGACAGCCAAGCATATCCAGGATGCCATTGCGAATGGTGAGTCTGCCATATGTACAATCGATCGTGAGCAAGCAGAGAACAACCGTCGCCTTTCTTTAAAGGGCGTCCCTACCAAGAAGGGATATGACCGCGACGAATGGCCGATGGCGATGTGCCAGGAAGGCGGAGAAGGCGCAGATATTGAATACATATCGCCAAGCGACAACCGCGGTGCCGGAAGTTGGGTTGGCAATCAGTTGGAAGGATATGCGGACGGCGTCCGTGTAGAGTTCATGTTCCAATAATGAAAGAACCGGCCCCGGATAACCTCCGGGGCCTTATTATGTAAAGATCTCCACAATATTCGCCATCCAGACCCATCTGAATGTGCCATTGTTCAACTCTAGCTTGATTTGCAGCGGTTTGACGTTCATAATCCTCACAATACCACTTAATTCTTCAGTGCCAAAAGGGTCCCAAGTATACATGGAAATCCTGCACCCGGTCTGAAACGAACAATAGATATCTTTCATCATTCCCTTCCGTTGCGCCATCGACAATTCAGGCTTACCGCGGTATTGCATATCTCTACAATCCACCTCTAGCCGCTCCAGTAAGCGCTTCATCCAAAGTTCCTGACTTGTTGTTACTCCGATATTCCCAAGATTGCTGGTCATGATGTCTGTCCCCCTGCCGAAATCCAACGATTGATTATATTATATGCGAACAAATGTTCTTAGCGCAATGATTAAAATCCTCTATGACTACCGAAAGAACCAAACGCCAAATTGAGCCTGCTCGCAGAAAAAAGAAATAACCCCCGCCCGGCTAAGGCCAGGGGGGGGACAGTCCGATAAAACTATCCTAGAACAAACAGGCTTTTGTGATGATAACCAACAGAATGAAGAGAACCAGAATAGCACCTGTAGAAGTAAAAGGACTTACACACGGAGCCACGACAGGAGCTTCATTTACCGGACTAACATTTCCACAACCGCAACCATACCCTGCACCCATTTAAATTTCCTCCTTAGAATGATGAATATTGAATACAGCTCAGAATATGTGAAATTTCGCCTTGAGGTATGGGCCAACAGGTAAAGAAATACCTGACAATTGCATCAAGACCTTGACTGAGCGATTTTTGTGTATCCTGCCTGCTTATCAAAAAGAATATCCCTGTCGATATAGCTTATAGGAGGAGGTGCGACATGGATATTGCAGCATTATCCACTTCAATGGGCCAGGTATCCTTGGCCCAAGCCGTGGGTATACAAGTGTTAAGTATTGCTAAGGATCAAGCAGAGATCCAGTCCCAGAATCTGGTGCAGATGCTTGAACAAAGCGTTCATCCGAACTTAGGAAAAACACTTGATATTCGCGTCTGATTGTTTTATGCTAATCTTCACAAGAACATCAGTTCCCTTTTTAAAAAATTCAAAAGGTATCAGGCGGAAAGCAGACACCTGCTTTCTCCGCCTCACTGTATTTCACACAGCCCTTTGGGCTTTTCTTTTGATTTTAAACACGAACATACGATCCTATAACGAGGTGAATGAAGTGAAATCATATTATCAAATGACTGTTTTGGAGAAATGGACAGAGGATTTATACAACCGGCTCCAAATAAAGCAGCCTTCCCAAATCTCCATTGAGTATATTTCAGAGCGCTTGAATATCTGGGTTCATTATCTCGATGTGAGAAGCAAGGCGGTGGAAGCCTCTGCCGGGATGTACAGCATGTTCATTGATAACCGTCTGCCAGCAAGCATGCAGCGCCTGGAATTTCTTCACGCCCTCTGCCATCTGCTGCGCCACTCCGGGAAGCGTACGCTGATGCCCGAAATCTTCACTCAGGATCAGGAGGATGAATCCGACCGTTTCATTCTGTATGCCTCCATGCCCTACTCCATGATCTCGCGCATGCCGTTGCCCGAGCATCGTGGTGAGGCTATCCGATACCTCTCAGCTATGTTTCAAGTCCCGAACGAGTTGGCTGTCCAGCGGATCGACCAGATACAAAGACGTATATTTCAAGGTCAACTGCTTGCGGTAATGTCCCCAGCAAATTAATTCCACTGATATTCAGTCCGGCTCGCGGAGATAATAGCGATAACAGAATCGCCAAGCTATACGGCCCACCCGCGTTGCATGGCGGAATGATCTCATTGGAGGGAGCCCTATGGAAGCCACTAAAGTCATTGCCTTATTATTGACCCATCCTGAATACAATGTTGATGCAGTACACCCCGAAATGCCTGATTTTGTCGGAATCGAAGCGATTGAAGTGGACCACGAGACTCAGACCTTTTCCATCCTGCTGCAAGAACCTAGGGAAGATGATATAGTCCTATAATCACACGCTCCGTTAGGTTGAGCGACCGGCGGAGCCCTTATGATTCATGAGACTATAAGATCTATGTGACCTGTATAAGCATGAACCGCCTCCCGCTGACGGTTGTTATACCAATCATAATATGGGTATAATTGACACAGACTAATCTATGGAGGCAATTTGATGAATAAAGGAGTACGTCAGAACTTGCAAGCCGCAGTCGCAAAGAACGAACGTATCAACCTCGTTTTATTGAATGGCGGGAACCTGAAGGGCACAGCCGAAGCCTTGACCTACCGAATGATCAAGATACAGACGGAGGAACAATCCCTCTGGGTTCCGATTACGGAGATCGAGAGCGTGTCCCATACATTGCAACACAATATAACCGGTACCCCAGTGGATCAGGAAGCCAGCAGAGAGAAAGACAGTCACATCACTATCAGCCGCATCCAAGAGGCAATCGCCCAAGAGAATAACCCCAGGCAACTAAGAGCCTTGGCAGAGCTTCTAATCACATATCTAGATAAGAAAATCTACGATTAACTATTTTACTGACAAACTCTGTAAGCAGACATCATACTATGTTCATCCTACTCATACATAGGCCTGACTACATCAAAGCACCTCGCCTTATCGGCAAGGTGCTTATTTTGCGGCTTTCCACAAGCGCCTCTCCATGACTACTTGGCTATCGCTCTTAAAACACCCGTCAGCCGCTTAATTCCCTCTGTCCCAGCCCAACTCCCGGCACTCGCCAAAAACACGTTATGAAACAACTTCATGGCTATGGAATACGCCATCGTTCCGATCACGATCTCCATGACAAAAAACCGCAGGATATCACCGGAGGTTATAATATACACCTTGAACTCTTGATTATGCAGCATGGGCTCACCATCCACCTCTAAAAGCGTTTATGTAACCCATATGCTTTCACCAGTTTGTCTGATTCCTGTAAACATTTCTCAATATTATAGTAATATTTACCTAGTTCTGATAGACTATATCTAAAATATTATTCAATCCAGGAGGATTTTGCGTGAAAAAAGTAATACTTCCATTGTTCATATCAATCATTTTAATGCTCACACCTGCTTTGGCCAGTGCCCATCCCGGTCGAACTGATGCAAACGGTGGTCACTACTGCCGCACCAACTGTGAAAAGTGGGGATTGAAAAAGGGAGAATACCACTATCACAACAGTGGATCCAAAAAGAAAAAACACTAAGTCTACAAGCGTCTCTGGCACCTCAATCTCAATATTTGAAATTAAAAGAGCTGCCAGAGTAAAAACAAACCCTAAATTTTCTTCAATGTGTTCTCATTAACTAGAATAATGCGTCTTATTCTGCGTTCCTAAACCTAAGGAATTTCAGAATCCATAAGCTGTACTCTAAATTCCCCAGATTTAACCATCGTATGGAATCTAAGCCTCTGAGTCGAAGTAAGATATGAATATTCCTCTTTCTCAACTTCTGCCGGCTTGCCCAAAGCACTCATGCTTTGATTCTGGGTCCATTGATCAAATTCTCCCAGATCAAGATAATCAATTGTGTCTATTACATACTCGACAGTCAGTTTTAAATTATGCTTTAAATTCCATATGTCCACTTTGGAGTTCACTTCAAATGAATCATCGGGGTTGTTCCACATTGAATTATCATCAAACAAGATTTTCACGATATCCACTTCTATGCTTGTCTAAAGCTCGGGAGTATACCATCTTTAAATTCAACCTTACATTCAAATGTGTTCCGCTGATCTTCAACTGGATCACCGAATCGGTCATAGCAGTAAATCTTTCCTGTGCTTCTACTCTCATATAATTTATAATCAAGACATTCAACAGGACATTCGATATTTACTAACATTCTATTCCCCCGCTTAATCGCTTAATAAACGTAGATCGTCTCCCTCTGAAAAACATTCCCGACATAAGACCAGCAGCCCAATACAACAGTGTCACAGACCATATTTGTTCATATGGATTTACTCTTCCAAATAGTTATATATTACCATATAAAAAACAGGTATCTATACTTCTTTGCGGAAAAATGCAAGGGTTTACCATTAGATCAGCATTATACTGAAGTCTTTTTTCAGTTTCGAAATATTTATAAATAAACAGCAAAAACCCTTACAACGTAAGGGTTTTTGTGAAGTGGGCCCTGAGGAACTCGAACCCCCGACCAAGCCGACCACTCTAACCTACTGAGCTTGGGGAAAGGTTAAATTGTACTTAACTCTGTTCCAGTTCCTTCATTATAACATTTCCAACGAATTCTCTAGGTATTTCTTATGATATCCAATTGTTTAAATACCATTTCTCTATGATATGTTAAATACTTTGCATGTTCATCAATAACATCTATTATCATATGTTCATTTACATTCAGGAAGATTTTTTCTTGTTCATTTAGATTATCAGAAATTAGGATTGCTCCATTATCTTCAAAACTGATATAGCCTTTATCAAATAAAGCATCATGAGCAGGACAAAGTAAAAAGCCGTTATAGGGGTCTAATCTTTCTTTATTGCTTGATACTCTCCATGGCTTAGTATGACTGGCTATAAGAAAATTAGGATTGCTTATATTACAAATTCTACACTTACATCCGAACTTCAACAATTTCGTTTTAAATAAGCCTTGGCCTACTCTAGTTTTCACAATTTGTTCCTTCTCCGTTGGATCTAAACCAGAAGGCAACCTAGTTTCAATGTCTATTATAAAAGCTTCCTCATCAGGTCTTATATAACCTAATAATTCTAACAAAAAATTCGCGAATTCCTGAGAAATCTGATAAAGGTATCCTTGATTCCCACCACCCTTAATATTAAAAGGAGCATATTTGGGAGCCTGAAGGTTCCTTATTTCTTCTGAATAGTCACTGAATTTTATCGGATTTTCAACTCTATTATATTCTCCTTTTACATACCAACCATGGTTTCTCCATAGTTCTTTCTTATCTAGACCAACCGGCTTCTCCTGCTCATTACAATCTTCGAGTACAGTAATAATATCCAGAAGGTAACCACCAACACTATTAAATACTAAATCGTCTTTTTTTACATTAGTCATTGTAGTCCAATAATGAAAGGTCCTATCATCATTATTTTTTGTTGGTGCCCAAAGAAACCCACCTGATCGTTCTTCATCGTAACTTGCATTTTGAAAAACAATAAAATAATTCATCAATATACGTCCTCTCATCTTCAAGAATTTGTATAGTCCATTAATTAATAACACTTCTCATTAACTGAATTCGACAATAAAATCGGAATTCCTTGCGAAACGCATTACGAGTGCGACACATCTAATTTTTATAGAGTTCTATTAGGTTATATACAGCCAAGTTCTTGCACTGTATATCATTCTAAGGTTCTGTAAGTGTCTATTATTTCCGGTATGACGGTAGAAGAAATGGTAGAAGAACCAACCAGAAATTGCCATGCGATAAAATTAACCCTAACAAGGGAGGATCATATCTAACAAGCGTTAATATGCTTGCCATTAATTTACACGCATTATAATGCGTGTTATTCTGGCATCAGCATCCACGCAATGGGCCAGATGGTGCCGAAAGATACATTAAAGAGTGTTGAAAGATCTTCCGGGGTTAAGTTCTAACCCCGGGCTTTCCCTTATCTCCCCTCTATTCGTAGCAAATCGTCTGGTAGGTATGTATACAAAATTATCGCTTCACATGTTAGAGCGTGGATTGAAATAATTTCGTTCCCCTGAAGGGATACGTTAGGAGGATGAACAAATTGACAAATGTAGTATCTTTTTATTTTTACCCCGTAGTTGCAGAGCAAACAGAAAACGGAGGGTATGGATTATACTTTCCCGATTTCCCTGGCACGGCCATTTTCGCACCAGATATCCAGACTGCTGTCGGAAACGCGAAAGACATGTTGATCAACCTCCTATTGGAGATTGAAGAGAAAGGAGATACGCCACCGCCACCTTCGGCTCCGGATCAAATTGAACTCGAAGATCAAAATGACAAGATCGTGTTCATTGACGTATACATGCCCCCTTACCGCGACGCGGCTGCCAACAAAGCCGTAACGAAGAATTGCACTTTGCCTAAGTGGCTGCGTGACGCGGCGGACGAAGCAGGACTTAACTTCTCTCAGATTTTACAGAACGGTTTAAAGGATGCGTTAGGCGTAGACAAACGACAATAATTGAAGTTGCTGAAACGCACTCCTGAAAACTGGAGTGCGTTTTCTTTCATTTCATATAGCAACATTTCCCTTATTTTGATAGACTGATTATGGAATTACTATCATATTAGGGGGCAAGACTCATCATGTGGCTGTTTATTGAGATTATTGGTTTTTTGGCAGCGATTATCTTTGCGATAATGGGGATCGTTGCAAAATTGAGAAAGAAGGATACAATGAAGCGCAATTTTATCATTGCTATAGCCGCCTTTGTTCTGTTCATCATAGGCGCTGTAAATCTAGGTGCAGATAATGAACCGGCTGAAGTTGCTAAGGAGTCAGCGTCGCCAGCTTCTGCTGCACCAACCGTTGAACCTACAGCAAATCCAACTGTGCCACCCGCAACCGAGAAACCTAAAGCAACGGAGCCAAGCGACGAAGCGTGGCAGAAGTCCTTTAGAAAAATTGCGCTGAATGAGGCAGGAGCATACATAGAAATAAAGGTAAAAGGCACTATGACTAATGATCTAATTAAATCCCGCTCTGGAGTTATAAAACAACAGGCCGACAAGATTACAAATGATGACAAAGGAAAATTCATGGATTTAGCTGCAGCTGTAGCCGCCGACGACACGGAGAATGTAAAAAAGATTTACACAGAATTAGGCGGAGAAGATTTCCCGGAGCTTCATAAAGCCGCTAAACCTGTAGTAGCTAAAGAAGAACCAACAAAGGAAAACCCACCTACAATCACTAAGTCGGAATACGAAAAAATTGAAAACGGAATGTCATACAAAAAAGTTCAGCAGATTATTGGTGGCCCAGGTGAAGTATTATCTGAGGGAGGGGAAAAGGGAACCGAGTTTTACACTATAATGGTCGTTTACTATGGTGAAGGCAGTCTAGGAGCAAATGCAAACTTCATGTTCCAGGGAGATAAACTTCTAAACAAAGCTCAGTTAGGATTGAAATAAAAAAAGCCCCGCCGACCAATTAAGGTTGACGGGGCGTGAGCCTTAAAACAGCAAAAAACCCTTACAATGTAAGGGTTTTAGCGAAGTGGGCCCTGAGGGACTCGAACCCCCGACCAATCGGTTATGAGCCGACCGCTCTAACCAACTGAGCTAAGGGCCCGGATCTAAAATATCCGTATTTAGGAGTGCTGAGGATGAATAAAATTGGTTGCGGGGGCAGGATTTGAACCTGCGGCCTTCGGGTTATGAGCCCGACGAGCTACCGAGCTGCTCCACCCCGCGTCATTCATTAAATTCAAACAGCGACAATAATTAATATACATTACATGATACCTCTATGTCAAGAGAAATTAGAAAAACTTCTCAAGGGAGGAAACGTACCCCGTACTTCCCCTTGCGAGAGCGGTAAATTTCCACGAAACGTGGGTCATGATAGCCGTAAATCCATCCGTCCTGCTCCAGTCGTTTGGCTAGACATCCGGCTTGAAATCGGGTTCGGAACAACTTGGCGAAGTATATCCAGTTCATGCTGTATTCGGCTCCTTTGTCGGCAAAATAATGGGATTCCTTCATGAGCTTATCATACCCAGTTTTCATAAAATAAGCCGCCGAAACCCCCGGCGGCTTTGAACCTTTTATTTGGAATAAATACTGGTTAATTCCTTACAGCACCTTGCGAAAACCAGCCATCCTCCAGATCAAAGGTGGACGCAGGGGATTTTTTCAGCTTCTCAAGCATCTTATTGCCCTGAGATTCCCAAGTTTTCAGTGCCCGATCTACGGACTGGCGGCCGTTATATACTTCGATGAACAACTGTCGGCCGGCATCGCTGATTTGGGTAATTCCCGGCTTCTGCGCCTCTAGTTGATCCATAGCGGGATCACCGGCAGGCAGTGGTTTCTGTGTATAAAAAGGCTGCAAATCCAGACCCGGCTGACTGGAAGTAATGTAGTCTTTGCGGGATGTCAATTCGTAGTTGTTATGGGCTTTGATTTTCGCCACTTCGTTGCTGTTCACGAACTTAATCAGGTCCCAGGCATCCTCTTGATCGGGTGCATTAGCACTGATCGCCATCATATTTCCCAGCCAAGTGCCAGATGACACCCCCGGCTTCTCCGCATGCGAAGGTACATTCACAATGCCCCACTCCGTCAGCTTGTAGTTGGGGATTTTGGAGGCGTTTCGCTCAATATCCGCCAATTCTTTCACATAGCCATACTCTCCGATAACCATGGCAGCCTTGCCTGTCGCGAACATATCTCCCTGAAGCGGGTTGAAGCCATTGCTCTCGGGACTACCGACAGACTCATCGCTAACAAACCCGGGAATAATCCCCTTATGTACAAGTTCACTATAGGTTGTCCATGCTTTTTTCCATGGCTGACTGTTGACAGTCATCTTCTCGCCTTTGTTATCGTACATGGTCAGTTGAAGCGGCGATATATAGGTCAACAAATCCCAGAATGGATCGCTGGAATAACGGCTCATGGAGAATCCGTAGACACGGCTGGCGGGATGACCAGACACTTTGGCCACCTTGGAAGCATTGACAACCTTCGTCGCCAGTGTGAAGACTTCATCCCAGGTCATTCCATTCGTTGGATAAGGCAACCCCGCCTCGTCAAAAATAGCTTTGTTATAATACAAAGCACTGGAATTAAAGGTCGGTGCCAGAGCGTACAGGCTGCCATTACCGAGCTCGCGGATACCATCCAGCATCGTCGGCGCCATATTGCTAATATCATAATGGTCACGATCAATCAGCGGCTGAAGCGGCTTGAGCATATTGTGGTCTCTCAGGCTCTTGATGAGCGTGCTGTCCCCGACAATAACATCCACAGGTTTGTCTCCGCCCATGAGCTTACGAATGCTCTCCAGGTTGTTACCTGCGGGTGCTTGCGGGCCAGGATTGAAACGGGTGTCACTACTGTTTATAGCGGGCACAATCTCAAGCTTGACCTCTGGATGCTTCAATTCATACAGATCCGTAAACTGTTGCCGAAAATAGGTATCCTCTTCTCCGCTCCACAAGCTACCGATCCGCAGCACACGTTCTTTCTGCTGAGCATGGCCTTGCCCTGATTCTGCCCACGCCGTATGTAAGCTCGATGACGCCAATGGCAGCAACAATGCTGCACTGAGACCCAGACTCACCCGGCGGATAGCCTTTCGTTTCTTGTCAGTTGTATTCCTATTAAATTTCACTACATATCCCTCCTGAACTTAATAAACAATAGATCATGAATCCTTGGTTACTGGAGTAATCATCCATTCCTTCTTTATGTATTATATAGGTTTATAGCATCATGAAAGTTACAGCAAATTTAAAGTTAAACAACGAATCTTTCATCAAATCCCCTTATATTGGAACAAGTAGAACCGGCTTCGCCGTCCGCAAAGGGGACGGTATCCGTTTCAGCGAGAAATATAAAAATGATTTATAGCGAAAACATATACATTCTTTTGTAAAAAAAAGCCCCTGCGCACCAAGGCGAGGGACTGTAAAATATCCGTTATACTCCAAACGCCGCAGGATCTTTTCTCCAGGAATGTAGAAGATCCACATCACTTGCAGCAATTTTGCTCTGAGACAGTGCAACATCAATCAACGTGGTGTAATTGGACAAGCTCAGCAGCGGAATCTCTGCATCCGTGAACGCCTGTGTGGCCCGATCTAGCTCATAGCTGAAAATAGCCAATACCGCCAGTGGTTCGCCACCGGCCTCCTCAACCGCCTGCGCGGCCTTAATGGAGCTGCCACCAGTGGAGATCAGGTCCTCAATGACAATAACCTTCTGCCCTGGAGCAATCAGGCCCTCGATCTGGTTCTGCTTACCGTGACCTTTGGCCTTGTCACGGATATATGCCATAGGCAGATTCAGCTTATCAGCTACCCAAGCCGCATGCGGGATACCCGCTGTTGCTGTTCCGGCAATCACTTCAGCGTCCGGGTAACGGCTCTTAATCAGCTCGGCAAATGCATCAGCGATATAGTTACGAACCTCTGGATACGATAAGGTCAGACGGTTATCACAGTAGATGGGCGACTTAATACCGGAAGTCCAGGTAAACGGCTCTTGGGGACGCAGGTTTACCGCCCCGATCTCCAGCAAATATGAAGCGACTTGTTCACTTTTATTTGAAAATTGGCTCACGCTTGAATCATCTCCTCAATAATGGTTAATGCCGCTTGACGCGGATCAGATGCCGCCGTAATCGGTCGACCGATGACAAGATAGTGGCTGCCTTGCCGGATCGCTTGTCCCGGTGTCAGGACTCTCGTCTGGTCATCCATGGATGAGCCCGCTGGCCGGATGCCAGGGGTCACTGTGCGAAAATTCGGGCCGCAGGCGGACGCAATGGCCGCTGACTCCTGCGGAGAGGCTACAACGCCATCTAAGCCCGCTTCCGCAGCCAGCTTGGCATACCGAACCACCGTATCGCCTACATTGCCAGGGATTCCAATTTCCCCGTTCATGACTTCCTGACTGGTGCTAGTCAACTGGGTCACCGCAATAATCACCGGCATGTCAAGCTCCGGATTAGCGCTGACTGCAGCTGCTGCGCCCTCACGGGCTGCCGCCATCATGGCCTTGCCGCCTCCGGCATGCACGTTGAACATATTCGCGCCCAGTCTTGTAATGCTGCCTGCTCCGCCTTTTACCGTGTTCGGGATATCATGCATTTTAACATCCAGGAATACAGAGTAGCCTCGGTCTTTCAGCTCCCGTACGAACTCCGGCCCTGCCGCATAGAACAGCTGCATACCTACTTTCATATAGCATGGAATGCCTTCCAGCTTCTCCATAAGCAGTCTTGCACTTCCTACATCCGGGTAATCCAAAGCAATCATCAGCCGCTTAGCCATGTCTGACCATGCAACATCGTGCCCTGGCTTCACCTCTTGTTCTTTCTCGTAAGCCATAACCACCGCTCCTATTTCAGTTTCACCTTGTCCACGAGGACCTCATCCATCTTCTTCATGGCCCGGTCATGGCGGGACGGTCTGCGAATCATCCGCAAACCGTCCCTGTAGCATGATCAATGCTGTCTATTCAGTTCTTTATTGACCGACGAATGCAGGCATGGACTGCGACGAGAAGTTGATTGTCTGCAGCATTCTCAGCAGCGCCGCTACGGTGTCGAGGGAGGTCATGCAGACCACGCCGTTCTCTACCGCTTCACGGCGGATACGGAATCCGTCACGCTCTGGTGTTTTACCCTTAGTCAGGGTGTTGAAGACAAAATTCGCTTGTCCGCCACGAATCAAGTCGATGATGTTCGGCTCGCCCTCGCCGAGCTTGTTCACGTTCATGACATTCAGGCCTGCATCTTCAAGGGCAATTGCTGTACCGCCTGTAGCAATGATTTTGTAACCCATCGCATGGAAGCCCTTCATCAGTTCAACAGCTTCGGCTTTGTCCTTGTCAGCTACCGTCACGATAATGGCTCCCGTAGCCGGGATCTTCATACCCGCTCCGATGAGACCTTTATACAATGCTTTGGCATACAGCTTGTCGCGACCCATAACTTCACCGGTAGATTTCATTTCCGGCCCCAGTGTAGGCTCTACACGGCGCAGCTTGGCAAAGGAGAACACCGGCACTTTAACCGATACATAATCGCTTTCCGGCCATAGTCCTTCTTGGTAGCCATCTTCCTTGAGCTTACCGCCAAGAATAACTTTGGTCGCCAGGTGAGCCATAGGAATACCAGTCACTTTACTGAGGAACGGAACCGTACGCGAGGAGCGCGGGTTAACCTCGATGACATAAACTTCATTTTTATAAATAACGAACTGAATGTTTACCAATCCGATCGTCTTCAGTTCCTTGGCAATCTTGATTGTAATTTCCGAAATCTTCTGCTTCAGACCTTCATCCAGATATTGCGGCGGATAGACGGCGATAGAGTCACCGGAGTGAACCCCTGCCCGTTCCACGTGCTCCATGATGCCCGGAATGACTACAGTCTCTCCGTCGCAGATGGCGTCTACCTCAACCTCTTTACCCAGCATGTAACGGTCAATCAGTACTGGATGCTCTGGATTCACCTTCACAGCTTCCACCATGTAGCTCAGCAGCTCAGTATCGTTGTAGACAATCTCCATCGCACGTCCACCAAGTACATAGGATGGGCGAACCAATACCGGATACCCCAGCGACTGTGCGGTTTCAACGGCTTGATCGACAGTCGTAACCGTCTTACCCTTCGGTTGTGCAATGTCAAGACGGGAGAGCAGTGCTTCGAACTTCTTGCGGTTCTCCGCCTCGTCGATACTTTCCAGACTTGTTCCGAGGATCTTCACCCCGGCAGCACTCAGTGGTGCCGCAAGGTTGATCGCGGTTTGTCCACCGAACTGAACGATTACCCCAATCGGGTTCTCCTGCTCTACTACGTTCATTACATCTTCAAAGAACAGTGGTTCAAAATACAACCGGTCCGATGTGTTGAAGTCTGTAGATACGGTCTCCGGATTGTTATTGATAATTACGGCTTCGTAGCCAGCCTTCTGAATCGCCCATACCGCGTGTACAGTGGAGTAGTCGAATTCAATCCCCTGTCCGATACGGATCGGACCAGAACCGAGCACGATTACTTTCTGCTTGTCAGAAGGCGTCACTTCATTCTCGGTCTCATAGGTGGAGTAGTAGTAAGGTGTGGAAGCCTCAAACTCAGCCGCACAGGTATCTACCATCTTGAACACCGGCTTCAGCCCCTGGCTGAGGCGCAATGCCCGCACTTCAGATTCCTTCGTTTGCTTGCCGTTAGGGTCACCTTCAGCACGGATCTCGGCGATAGCCCGGTCAGTGAAGCCAAACCGCTTAGCTTCATACAACGTTTCCGCTGTCAGACTTTCTTCCCCGCGAATGACGCTCTCGAAGTTCACCAAACCTTCAATCTTGGAGAGGAACCACCAGTCTACATTAGTGATATCCTGAACCTCTTGCAATCCGTAGCCGCGGCGGAATGCCTCGGCGATCAAGAACAGACGCTCATCATCGGCTTTTGCTAACCGATCTCTCAGGACCTGTTCTTCCAGCTTCTCTGCACCTGGCAGACGGAAGCGGTGAACGCCGATCTCCAGGGAACGAACCGCTTTATGAATGGACTCTTCGAAGGTACGGCCGATCGCCATAACCTCTCCTGTCGCTTTCATCTGTGTGCCCAGCTTGCGGTTAGCCGACGTGAACTTGTCGAACGGCCAGCGTGGGATTTTGCTCACGATATAGTCAAGGGTAGGCTCGAAGCAGGCATAAGTCTGCCCGGTTACCGGGTTGACGATTTCATCCAGCGTGTAGCCGAGGGCAATTTTAGCAGCCATCTTCGCAATCGGATAGCCTGTTGCCTTGGAAGCCAGTGCCGAGGAACGGCTAACACGCGGGTTCACTTCAATGACATAGTATTGATAGCTTTGCGGATCAAGCGCGAACTGTACGTTACAGCCGCCTTCGATGTTCAGCGCACGGATAATCTTGAGCGACGCGCTGCGCAGCATTTGGTACTCACGGTCAGACAGCGTCTGGCTTGGCGCCACAACGATACTGTCCCCGGTATGTACACCCACCGGATCAAAGTTCTCCATGTTGCAGACCACGATACAGTTATCGTTGGCATCGCGCATAACTTCATACTCGACTTCCTTCATGCCGGCGATGCTCTTCTCAACCAGACATTGTCCGATTGGACTGTAACGGATACCTGCCTTAACAGTCTCACGCAGTTCCTCTTCGTTATCACAGATACCGCCGCCTGTACCACCCAAAGTGTAGGCAGGACGGACAATCAGCGGATAGCCAATCTCATCGGCGAAGCTCAGGGCTTCTTCCAGCGTAGTGATAATTGTACTCTCTGGAACCGGCTGTTCCAATTCACGCATCAGATCACGGAACAAGTCGCGGTCTTCAGCTTTCTCAATGGACTCAAGCTGGGTACCGAGCAGCTTCACATTCTCCTGCTCCAGCACACCTGCACGGGCCAGTTCTACAGCCATATTCAAACCAGTCTGTCCACCAAGCGTTGGCAGCAAGCCGTCCGGACGCTCCTGGCGGATAATGCCGGTGACAAATTCAAGAGTAATAGGTTCAATATAGACCTTGTCAGCCATATTCGTATCGGTCATGATGGTCGCCGGGTTACTGTTAATCAGCACCACTTCAACGCCTTCTTCTTTCAGGGCTTGGCAAGCCTGAGTTCCTGCATAGTCGAACTCGGCTGCTTGGCCGATAACGATCGGACCGGAGCCGATCACCAGTATCTTTTTGAGCTTATCATTCTTAGGCATGTTATCTTGCTCCTTTCACGGCTTCAAGCTGGGGCGTGGGCTGCGGCGCCGTGATTCTGGCGTTGGCTGCAAGCTGCGCCTGACGCGTGCTGACAGGCTTGCTCGCCTTATGGTCTGCAATCATTTGCAGGAAACGGTCGAACAAATAGCTACTGTCATGCGGTCCCGGCGCTGCTTCTGGGTGATATTGCACTGAGAAAGCAGGGTAACGGGTATGTTTTAGTCCTTCGACTGTCTTATCGTTATTGTTGATATGTGTAACTTCCAGCTCTGTGCTAGTGATGGAATCTTCATTAACGGTGTAGCCGTGGTTCTGCGAAGTGATGAAGCAACGTCCGCTTTCCAGTTCCTTGACCGGGTGATTCCCGCCGCGGTGCCCGAACTTCAGCTTCTCAGTATCAGCACCGCAAGCCAGTGCGAACAATTGGTGACCCAAGCAGATACCGAAGATCGGATATTCACCAAGCAACTCGGAGATCGTTTGTACCGCGTAAGGTACGTCTTTAGGGTCCCCAGGGCCGTTGGACAGTTGAATACCGTCCGGATTCAGGCGGCGAATCTCGTCTGCTGTCACATCATGCGGTACGACTACAACGTCACAACCGCGGTTGTTCAGCTCGCGCAGAATACCTGTCTTAGCACCGTAATCGACGAGTACGATTCTTTCCTTGTTGCCAGGACTAATGTAAGTGTTCGGTGTAGAGGTGCGTGCTACCTGGTTGCGCAGTTCCTCAATACTGGTATCACCCATCATTTCCTGCAGTTCCTCTACCCGTTTGTTGGACGTGGTCAGGATTGCTTTCATTGTTCCGTAGTGACGAATGATACGGGTCAGCATCCGAGTGTCAATTCCGCTGATGCCGGGAATGCCATATTCTTTCAGCAGATCGTCTACGCTGTATTCTGCGCGCCAGTTACTTGGCACCGTCTCATGCCGACGCACCACAAATCCGTGTACAAACGGACGTGCCGATTCGAAATCATCGCGGGTGATGCCGTAGTTTCCGATCAACGGATAGGTCATGGTAACGATCTGACCGCAGTAAGAAGGATCCGACAGTACCTCTTGATATCCTGTAATTCCTGTGTTAAATACTACCTCGCCTGTCTTCTCGCCCTCGGCACCAAATGCGGTACCTGTAAACAGCGTGCCATCCTGCAGCAACAATCTTGCCTGCATTCCCTTCCACTCCTTCTTGTTGTTTCTATTATAAAAGTTAGTTAGTTTGTCTCATTCCAGACCAGCTTGCCATCCACCCAGGTGCTTACTGGCCAACCTTTAAGCTTCCATCCGGCAAAAGGAGTATTCCGACCCTTCGTCGCAAAATCCGCGGGGTTCACTTCCTTCTCCTGTTCCAGATCAATAAGTGTCAAATCTGCAGGCGCTCCAGCTTCCAATACCCCGGTATTCAATCGAAATACGCGAGCCGGATCAGCCGTCATCCGCTGGACCAGCAGGGACAAGTCCCATTTGCCTGTGGCTACAAAAGCCGTGTAGAGCAGCGGGAACGCTGTCTCAAAGCCTACAATACCGAATGGCGCAAGCTGCATGCCCTTAGCTTTCTCCTCTTCGCTGTGTGGTGCGTGATCGGTAACGATCATATCGAGCGTACCATCCAGCAGACCTTCGATACAAGCATCTACGTCACATCGGGAACGAAGCGGCGGGTTCATTTTCCAATTGGCATCCAAACCCGGAATATCCTCTTCCGAGAGCAGCAGATGGTGCGGACATACCTCAGCGGTTACCTTAATCCCGATCTCCTTGGCTTGACGAATCAGCCTTACTGACTGCTCAGTGCTGACATGGCAGACATGATAGTGGACCCCGGTCGCTTCCGCGAGCAAAATATCACGTCCAACATGGATCGCCTCCGACTCATTCGGAATTCCGATCAGACCATGCTGGTCTGCAAACTTGCCTTCAGCCACACAGCCACCCTCTACCAGCGAGTTATCCTCACAGTGGGCAATCACCGGCATATCCAACTTTGCAGCGAGCTTCATGGCGTCTTTCATCATTTGCGCGCTCTGTACACCCACACCGTCATCTGTAAACCCAATCGCTCCAGCTTCCTTCAGCGCTGGAAAATCAGTCAGCTCTCTGCCTAGCTCATTCTTCGTGATCGCTGCATAAGGCAGGACCTTTACTAGACCGGCTTCACGCGCCTTGTCTTTAACCAATTGCACCACTTCCGGGCTGTCCGTCACCGGACGCGTATTCGGCATACAGGCGATGGTGGTAAAACCGCCCTTGGCTGCCGAACGACTGCCCGTTTCAATCGTTTCCTTGTGTTCGAATCCTGGTTCACGCAGATGCACATGCATATCAATCAGGCCGGGAATCAGCAGCTTTCCTTCTGCATCAACGATCTCAGTAGTTCCGGTTACTTCCTCATTTCCATCTATAAGAGCGGAGATCACTCCGTCCTCAATGACGATGTGTTTTCGCTCCGGCTTGCCTTCCTTATTCAATACGCTGGCGTTTTTAATGATCACTGTCATGATTCTCCTTTTTGCCTGCAGACCACTGCCGCAAGCTTCCCCGTTATTATATAATAAAAATTCATCATTGTGTATATTTATTAATCGGTTAATGTTAGCTTTTTTTAGAGAAGCGCTCTTTCGAGTACAGCCATCCGTACCGGCACTCCGTTGGACATTTGCGGGAAGATGCGCGACTGGCTGCATTCTACCACTGCATCATCAATCTCAACGTTCCGATTCACTGGTGCAGGATGCATGATGATCGTGCCTTCACTGAGCTTCGAGGCGCGTTCTTCGGTCAGGCCAAACTGGCGGCGATATTCTTCTGCCGACTGCAGAATTCCGCTAGCATGACGCTCGAGCTGTACCCGTAGCATCATTACAACATCAGCTTGCATTGCGTCTTCCATGGAAACATATGGCGCGTAGTCTGCAAGCTCGGGTGCCTTCATATTCTCCGGTGCGCAGAACTGCACCTGTGCTCCCATCTTGGTCAACCCCCATAGGTTGGAGCGAGCCACACGGCTGTGCAGGATATCTCCGATGATCGACACCTTCAGGCCTTTCAGAGCGCCGAAGTGCCTAGTCATGGTGTACATATCCAGCAACGCTTGTGTCGGATGCTCGTTGTTACCATCACCCGCGTTGATCAGCGGGATGGCTACTTTCTCCGCAAGCTGCTCCAGCACACCCGCTGGCTTGAGCCGGATTACACCGGCATCAATGCCCATCGACTCCAGCGTCCGTACCGTGTCGTAGATGGATTCACCTTTTTCTACACTGGAAGCGGCAGCCGTGAAGTTCAATACTTGTGCACCGAGGCGCTTCTCAGCCATTTCGAATGAGAAGCGGGTACGGGTACTATTCTCAAAAAACATGTTGGACACAAACCGCGATTTCAGAACGGGTGTTAATTTCTGACTCTGATTATCCCAATGGGACGTTCTCTCCAGCAGTTGTTCGATCTCTGAGCGATCCAGATCTTTTAAGCCGAGCAAACTGCGTTCCTTCACCTTGGTTGCTGTCATCATGATTATTTTTCCTCCCATTGCGAAATGATGGACACTTCATCTTTACCGTCATATTCCTTCAGCGCCACTTCGATTTGCTCATGTTTGGAGGTAGGTACGTTCTTGCCGACATAGTCTGGTCGGATCGGCAGCTCACGGTGACCACGATCCGCAAGCACCGCTAGTTGAATCATGCGCGGCCTGCCGCAGTCCATCAGGGCATCCATCGCCGCCCGAATGGTCCGTCCGGTGTAGAGTACATCGTCGCACAGAATAACTTTTTGATCTTGGATGCCGGTGCTATCCGCATTCAACATCAGATTGCTGCTTACTACCGCCGAGGCTCCCGCTTCACTATTGCTCTTGCCCTCATCACTACGGTCATCGCGATAATGGGTGATATCCAGCTCACCGTAAGGAATGGCTACCCCTTCAATCTCCTTGATTCGCTCTGCAATCCGGCGTGCCAGATACACGCCCCGAGTGCGAATGCCCACTAACAAGCAGTTCTCAATACCTTTGTTCTTCTCCAAAATCTCATGCGCAATTCGTGATAATGCCCGGCGAATCGCCGTTTCGTCCATAATGACGTTTTTTTCAGTAACCATGATTGTCATCCTCTCTGTTTGAACGCCACTTCAAGTTCCTTGGAAAACAAAAAACTCCTTGCCTGAAACAGGCAAGGAGTGGAATCCACACATGAAGAAGATGACGGCTGCGCACATAAAAAGACTTCCGTATAGTCATACGGATACCATTCTAAGAGTCGCGAACCTCGATTCACGTTACCTTGCCAGTCTCACGGGACTGAATTAAAGGCGCTATTCATTTAACAGAAGTATGACAGAATGATGATGGCATGTCAACTCCCAGAGATGGTTTCGGGAAGAAGTGACGCCCCACAGGGTTATAGCACATACAGTCATTGTGCTGTCCTTCTATAGAAGAGAGCATTATCGGTTATTCACAAACGTCCGGCCTCCCACTATACTGTTAAAAGATAATGATAATCAATCTCATGATAAGGGGTATATACAAAATGACATCGAAGAACTGTTTCATGTATTTAATCGTTACTATTTTAATCATCAGTGTACTGAGCGCTTGCGGCAATTCCAACGAGGGTCAGTCCACTTCTACTTCTGCACCGTCTCCCTCGGCCCAATCGGAGTCAGCCGACACTGCTTCGAATGATGATGGATATCGCTTGTTAACAGATGCCCTCGGGAATGAAGTGAAAGTACCTAATCATCCGCAGCGAATCATCGCTTCTTTCTTGGAGGACCCTCTTACAGCACTCGGCATGAAACCAGTCGCTCAATGGGGCTATAAAGGTGCGCCTCAACATTACTTACAGGACAAGCTTGGTGATGTGCCAGTACTGAACGTGGATGGAGGTCTTAAGTCAGAAGAGACACTGTCCTATAATCCCGATCTCATTATTTTCCTCTCACCCTCTTATCTCCGAAATGGAGATTATGAGCAATTTGCCAAGATTGCACCAACCTTCGTGCTTTCTGATAACGATAGCGATTGGAGAGGCAATCTTCAGAAGCTGGGTGCCTTATTAGGTAAAGAGGATGCGGCGAACCAAGCGCTGGCCGACTATGACAAGAAACTTAGCGATGCGAAAAAACAACTGGGTGGTACACTCACTGACAAAACAGCCATTCTGCTCCAAGGCGGAGATGAAAAAGGTTATAACCTGTTCGGTCCAGGCTTCTTCGGGGGAGCTATGCTGTATGATGCCTTCGGCTTTAAAGCACCTAGTCTAATTAACGGAAGTTATGAGACTTACTCACTTGAGACACTTCCACAGCTGAAAGATGTCGACTATATCTTCGTACTCTCCGGTGAAGGACGAGCTAAGCCACCTGAAAACAATCCGCTGTGGCAGGAATTGCCTGCTGTCAAATCTGGTCATGTGTTTGCAGTGGACTCCGGACATTGGTTCAATGCCAACCCTATTGCAAACGGTTTAGTCATCGACGATATTGTACGGTATATCCATGAATAATAGGAATAGCCTCGACCTGCAGCATTTTGCTGCGGGTCACTTTTATTACAAGCTGCTGGATGTCGTATGCATCAAGGACCACTCACGCCCGCATTGGCCGGAACGAAAATTCATAGAGACCCAGTCGCATGTACTGCTGCTCTCCTCATCGGATCGTGGACGTCTAGTGATTGATGGACATTTTCACCCTATTCACGCAAGCTCCTTATTTGTATGTACGCCTGGCCAGTTGGTCGAAGTGACTAATTATTCTGGCAGTGAGCTGGAACTCCTGCTGTTATATTTTCAAGTCCAAACGCTTCCGCTAGAAAAAGAAACCAGTAAGAGCACTCGAGCAGACGTTACTTTTCCTTTTCGCGGGGAAGCGATGATTAGCCCGTCTTCGGCGGTCGCCCATCTGTACGACATCATCAAAACCCATTGGAGTAATAAGAACTCCCCCTCCGCTCAGCTTCGCTGTGAAGCCGGACTTCTGGAGCTGCTCAGTCTTGTAATTGGTTATCAGGAGCAACAGACTGCCCTTGCGCTGGAAAGTGCCCGTCTGGAGCTTGAACGGCACTATCAGAGCGATATTAGAATAGATAGCCTGGCGGGAATAGCCGGACTGAGCCGGTTCCATTTCATGCGATTATTTAAAGAGCGTTATGGCAGAGGGGTGATGGAATACAGGACGGACCTGCGGCTTATGGAGGCCAAACGGCTACTAGACAATCCTGACTCTCCCTCTATCAGTAGCATCGCTTATCAAATAGGCTATAAGAGCGAAACCTATTTTAGCAGTCTATTCAAAAAACAAACCGGACTTGCTCCCGCTGTCTACCAGCGCAATCAGAAATGCAGAGTCGCCGCCTACAGTTGGGTCAACTTCGGTCAGTTGCTTGCGCTGCAGATCATCCCTTTTGCCGCACCGATTGATCATTACTGGACAGATTACTATAGAACCAAATATAAATACGAAGTGAAGGTTCCATTAAGCCATCAATATGATTTTAACTGGGAAGCTTTGAAGCAAGCTAAACCCCACTATATCATCGGTATGGACAGCTTAATCCCTCCAGAGGAGCAGGTCAGACTTGAAACGATTGCCCCATTGCTGCTACTTCCTTCTGGAGCAAGCTGGCGCCAGCACCTGTGCCTTATCGCAGAATTTCTGGGTAGAACGAACGTGGCCCTGAAATGGCTAAGTCATTATGATCGCAAAGTAGCAGCGATACGAGAGCAATTACAGCCGATAATAGGCCAAGATTCACTGCTCGTTGTACTCATAAGTTGTGACCAATTATATGTATGGGGAAAAAGCGCAGGTACCGTCTTCTACGACGATCTACGGTTCTCTATGCCGCCAGCCGTCGCTGAATTTGATTGGAAAAAACCTGTAGAAGCCCCTGAGCTTCAGAGTTTCAGCGCGAACCGTATTATCGTACACCTTAATGAAGATCCCGTCTCCCAAGCACTATGGACCAAGCTCTTAGGGTCAGATGCCTGGAACAGGCTAGAAGCTGTCCGTGAACATAAGATTCACCTCATCACAGGCTATTCCTGGTTTGAAGCGCCCTGGGGGGAGTACGCTGCGGATCATTTTGACCGATTTATAAGTAGTGTGCCTGGGATTTTGGATGTTGATATGGGAACAAGATTATGAGTCAATTAATCCCCCCAAATATTCACAATAGGAATTTCGTTCTCGATCCGGAATCTACTTTCTGCAATCCAGTCCTTAAACCATTGATTGTCGGAACTGCTGAAGATTTCATCTCCGTCCCAGTTTCGAAATGAACCTATGTATACGATCAATTCTCTTAATCTTAAAAATAAGGGGATTTGCCCGATCCAATATTCATCTAATGTATGCTCTAAGCGATAACCCTTCATAAAGTGACTCATGAATCGGCGGGTTTGCTCCTCCCGGTAAACCTGCCCGTCATCACCGCCATAGACATATACCAAATAATAGAGCTGTATCGCTATATCCTCCACAAACCAACTATACTGCGCTTCATCAAAATCAAATAGAGTAATCTCCCCATGTTCATCTATCCGAAAGTTTCCAACATTGATGTCACCATGAATCAATCCGTATGAGCTATTATCTTTGGGTAACGCGCTAAGGGTCTTGACCAGGGCCAAATAACTCTCACGAACGCTGACCTGTGACCCAGGAAGCAAGTCAATATTTTGCAGGAACCAATTCCGGCTCCAGTCCTGTCTTTTGACAATCCCCTCTTGAGGACGATATCTTTCGGACAAAGCATGCAGCTTACCTGTCAGCCGGCCCAATTGCTCGTACAGCTCAACATCCTGAAGACAATCCGGATACTCAACCTTTTTTCCCTGAGCTTTTTCAAAAGACACACAGGTATAATACCCGCCAGGAAAATGAATAACCTCCGTCCATCGCCCCTTGTTCGAAAGTATAGGTCTGGACACTGCAATCCCTGCATTTGCGAGGAACATAATCCAATCCAGTTCACTTTGGACCAAACTGTCAGAACGATTGGCACTTGGCGTAAATCTCAGAATAAAGCTTGTTCCCTCCCGCTCATACTCGTAGACGATATTCTGACTGCCTCCTATATAAGAGAGCTCATTGCTGCTCGTGTTAAAAAGTTGTGCCGCTATCTCAAGTAGCTCATTGGTTAAAGCAATATTATTTTTCATCGTACCTCCATAGCGTTAGGTTTCAGGATTTTCTACTGGTTTGAATAATTGAATTTTTCCAAATAATTACTAATGATTATTTTGTCCTGATGCCACCATAACATTGGAAAATCATAATTTCTTACAAATCCTAATTTTGTCGCTAACTGAATCGAACGTTGATTGCCTGCGTCGCAATTATAGTTTGGCACTACATCATGCTTCAAACAATGCTCGATAAATGCTGCACCTGTAAGTGTTGCTAACCCTTGCTTCTGGTATTCATCCACCGTTACGATATCAATATCCGCATACCCTCCACCTACAAAAAAAGAATTGCACACGCTAGCGAAATGATCATTCATCATTATGCAATAACCAAATCCTCGCTCGATAAAATGTTGGGACGAATTCCATAGCGAGTCATAGGAAGAGTCCATTTCATTTCGATATTTGTTGAACAGCGTGTCATCCATTGATTTCATTACATAATGCTCGGGCAATGCTTTTAGAGTAGTTTTAAGATTCTGGAATCGGGATGGATCGAATGTAAAAGAAGATCGGTGCAACAAAACAGTCCGCCCCGCTAGCCTTTCGCTAATTAGAGATAGCAGTTCCGGCGTTGTAACATAAAGATCATAGTACGTTGAATGGTTCTGTTCATTTAGTAAATATTCAACTATATCGTTCATAAAATGCTCATCGCTGCCATTCCCGGCCAAAAGGTACTGCCCATATGAATTGACGATAAGACTGGTGGCAGGATTCTCACGGTGATCCACAAACACTTTTCCAGACTGATTATGATCAATTACGGAATAGGCAAACACAGGTTCATACGCTTGATTCTTCAACAGTGGCAGAACGCGAATGTACTCCTCATCAGATAGCTCTATCATCTTATCTACCTCCTTGAGTGTATTTAAGCAAAGCAATTTAGCAAACATGCTGTTCCATCATTGCAATTTACAAGCCCTTTGCTTCATCCCAGAAGCATTTGAACGTGCTGACATTGTCGTACCTCAATTCTCGATCTTCACTAACTGCTCGCAGTGCTACTTCGTAGAGAGGCCTCCCTGCTTCCCATTTAGAGAAAGCGTGATCCTTTTCTCCGCCTAACAAACCAAAGGCAATAGCGCCCATCGTGAAAACATTGGTCTGTGCATCAATAGGCGCACCTAATATAAACTCTTCAGGCGCTTTTGATCTTGTGGCACCCCAGAAATTTTCCCCTATATCATTCACAGCAGGAGCTTTTCTATAGAAATCAATATCACATATTTTCGTTATATCATGTGAAAAATCGTATAAAATACTTCCATCGTAAAAATCAACTGCGACATACCCTTGTGCTTCAACAAAAGTATGAAATTCAAACATGGCATTCAGAGATTCCAGACGCTTTTCAAGGGGCAAATGCTTGTATTTATAAAATGGCGAGTCCGGATGGTTATGTTTTGCTTCACCTGCGAAGGACCAATGCGAATGAAGACACTCCCCTTCGAACCATTCAAAGACTGCTGCGTATCCGTTAGCGGTACGGAAATGATCCTTGAGCTGAATAAGATTCCGATGATTTAAAGCAGCGTACAACGGAACAGCCGCAATTAACCGCGACACAGCCTCTTGAGGATTTCCCGAAAAATCTAGCGGCCTGGCTCCTGCATACTTAACGAATTTCTTCTCCCCATCCTTCTCCATTCCGAAACAGATATTACCTGAATCCTGTTGATCAAACACGCAGAATACTTTGCCTAGAGACCGCAGCCATGCAAAATCGTGTTGTTCTTGAAGCTGAAAGGTAACCTCATCGAAAGAATAGGTAACGGGTGCACCGCTTGTCTTAGTGAAAATAGGATCCATTCTATTGCCTCCCCAGTCTGGCTGCTTCCTTTTCTTGAAGAAACGCTACAAACTGCTCAATGTTCTCAAAACGATTGATTTCAACCCCTTTGCCTTGGAGAGAGGCTTCTAACATCAAGCTTAGCCGTTCAGTAGCTGCTTGTAATTGCCGATAGATCATGACAGTGAAGAAATGACACCAGATCGGGGAATCCCAATTGTCTGTATTGCTCCTGGTATGTAAAATCAGTGGTATAATCGCTAGGCCATTGCCCGGTTTCAGCGTAAAATAAAAAGGCAGCGATCGAATCCTGTACATGGACAGCAGAGAAAAATGCGGTATCGAAATCATTTCTTTCACAAGCGGTAATGATTTTATCCAGAACCCCCTTTTCCTCTTCGTAAAAGCCCTTCATTCTATCGGGGTAAGCAGGTTTGCTGTAGTGCTTTTCTTTTTGCGCAAGGATTAGCTCTAGTGTATCTGCCGCAAGTGCTTCACATGCCTCAAGAATATCGGCGTTCACGCCGCTTCTTGTAATCATTTCTATATAGGTTTCCAAGCGAGCTGGCTTGATCTGTAGACTTAATATTTGTTCCTTGTTTTTACCAAAGCCTTTTGAATAATACGTCCGATTTAACAAGGCAAGGCTTTGAAATACCTTTGTTAGAATGCCGTGTGCTTCTGTTCTGTAGAACGTTAAAGAACCAGATTCTTTAGCGCGGGTCAGCTTATACAAATGCACATAAACATCACGGAGCTCGGCTTCAGCCTTCTCTATCATCTTTTGCGCATTCTCAGAGGCCTGCAATGCAGAGGTGGTCTCTCGCAGCTTCATAAATCTTTTCCGCTCTTCATCCGAACGAGTATAGAGGAGCTTACAATCCGTGATAATCGTCGTTTTATCCTCTTGAAACGAAGCCATTCTCTCCGCACGTTCCCAACTAATCGGCCAGAAATCAAAGCTTATGTCATCAATGATAAACTGAACACTTGCGTCATAACCTTTCGGTGTGGCTGGTATAAAAAAGAAGTCCAAGTCAGAACGTTTCGTCGCGGTCCCCTGCGCGTATGACCCATAGTAAGCAACAATCGCAATCTCTTCAGCGTAGACTTTCTCTATATGATTCAAAAGTGACTTGGCAACATCAAATACATTCAGCATTTCAATTCCCCTTTGTATATAAATGGATATCCCATTTTATAATACTAAAGTCTGTGGAATTATTTCGGTAAAGTTTAATTATAATTAGGAATTAACAAAGACCATCCTGAGAACAGAATGGCCTTTGTATTTAAACAGCCCACTAGTTTATTTGTTATTATAGCTCTCTAAAAGGGCTTCGATGGACACCCCATTAACTTTAAGCCCCGAGATATCGCAGTCTTTTATATCTACGTTTGAAAGATTGCAGTTTAGGAAGGAGCTCCCCTGTAATTCGCAGTTTTCGAACCTGTTCGGTTCTCCATGCATCTTTATATCATGAAAATGAGCTCCTCCCATCTGACAATTACTCACCTCAATCTCCCACAATCCAACCTCAACAAATTTCGCAAGATGCATGTTTATATTATTAAAGACGGTCTTGCTCATATTGATATCATCAAAACTGGAACCCTCCAGATTAATGTTATAGAATCTTGTTGTGTTCAGATCGCTGTCGTCAAAATCACTGCCGCCCATAGCCACACGCCGGAACTGCGTTTCTGGCATTCTTTCATCTTGAAATACCTTCTTCTTAAACTCCTCATTCAATCTGTTCTGGCTGAGATTATCATTTACCATGCTTAACATCTCCCTTTTTAATGCCGTTCTTGATCTGCGAAGTCTGCTCTCTACTGCATCGACGGATATGCCAAGGAAATCACTAATCTCCCTAATCTTATATTCATCAATATAGTACAGAATTGTGACTGTACGGTTAGCTTCGGATAGGGTGTTCAGAGCGTTCCATACCTCAATGCGAAGTTCTTTCTTTAATAATTGATCTTCGGTGCTTTCTAGCTGCGGAGTATCTACTTGTTCTGCTAATTTGTACACTTCCTTGTGTTTGTTGGCCCTAAACCAATCCATGCATTCCCTTGTGGTAACCGCATATAGCCAACTGCTAAGTTTTTCGGGTTCCTTTATGTCGGACAACTTTTTGAATGTCTTGACAAAGACCTCTTGTGCAACATCCTGTGCAGTGTGAAAATCACCCAATTTGCCGTAAGCTACCCCGTAAACAGCATTGGCATATTTGCTGATAAGTTCACCGAATGCATCAACCTCTCCTTTACACACCCTATTTACCAGCTCTGTATCCGAACAACCCACTTTCATCCTCCTCAAATTAAGTTCATAACATTAGACGTAAGAAGAATTAAGAAACCGTCTTAACTATTATAAATTTATTTGGAATAACCTTGTTTACCTCTTTTCAATTACACTGTAATATATAAAGTATATATAATTAGAACATGTATGTTCCTATAGGAGAGTGTAACTTATGACTGAAAGCTGTGTTCCTACTGGCGTGACGCTAAAAGATACTGGTTTTGGATATACATTGTCTTTGATCGGCGGTAAATACAAAATGATTATTTTGTATTGGCTGTCTGAAAATAAGGTTTTACGGCATAATGAGCTGAAGCGAAGTATCGGTACCATTTCTTTTAAAACCTTGAGCATTATGTTAAAAGAACTGGAGGCTGATGGCCTTATCCTACGGAAGGAATATCCCCAAGTCCCTCCAAAAGTTGAATATTCACTATCTGAACGTGGCCTTTCTCTGATTCCATTGTTAGATATGATTTGCGATTGGGGAATGAACAACAAACCACCCATTCTGGTTTAAATTAAAAGAAGTATCTCCCGACAAGGAAATACTTCTTTTTTATATTGGGAAAAACCGAACTAAATGATGATAGTAACCACAAAGACTTATCAGTCCCGAGGAATTGAATTGGGATAACTTACAGGTAACCATAGACCCAAAACAAACCAAGCAATTTGTCACCCTGTACAAAAACTTAGTGGATTTCGATGATAAAAAAATTCCAGGCCGATTAAACCTTGGTTTATTGAAAACCTATTGAACAAGTCTTCACTGTAATAATTTTCACTTTTATTCCAAGCGATGTTATGATTGTTTTATTCCAATAATCTCATAATCTAACAGGAGGGAATATCATTGGAAGAACGTAAATCAACATATAACTTTCAGAATGTTAGTATTGGAGCAGACGCAGAATTATTACGCTTAAAAGAACAAGCGTTGATGGGTTGGGAAAAAGAATACCGCACCCTAAAATGGTTTGGACTAGAGGATGGGATCAAGGTATTGGAAGTTGGAAGTGGCCCCGGATTTGTTACTGAACAACTACTGGACGAATTACCACAGAGTCAAATTACCGCATTGGATATTGATGATATTCTACTTGAAAAGGCTAGACAGAGGCTAAGTCATATCCCTGAATCAAGACTTAATTTTGTTAATGCATCGATTTACAATACTGGACTACCTGACAATCACTATGACTTTGTTATTGCACGATTAATATTTCTTCATCTTCATGATCCATTGCAAGCTGCGGAAGAACTTAGCCGTGTCTTAAAACCGGGTGGGAAGCTCATTATTATTGATATAGATGATGGGGTATTTGGTGCTATTCAACCTGAATTAGATGTTTTACCATCAATATTGAAAAAGCTGTCACAATTACAGGCTTCAAGAGGTGGTAACCGGAATATTGGAAGAAGCTTGCCGCGGATTCTATCCGATTCAGGCTTTATAGACGTGGATATGGACGCACTCATCCAACATAGTGATTTACATAATATCGAGGGTTTCAAACGACAATTTGATATCAACCGTTTTGCTGATTTCTATAAGCATGGAATTATTACTTCATCTGAATTTGAGGAATTAAATAAATCCTATGACCATTTTGTTAGTTCTCCGGAAGCTCATGCCATGATGCTATTTTTTATGGCGTGTGGGACAAAGCCTTTATAGACTATTCGAATATTTTGGGCTTAGCACTATTGGGATACGCTGTTCCCCGTGCTGACTGGAACGGTAAATTTAAGAGCCATCCTTTGTCGGATGGCTCTTTCTTTATTGGTGGCTCATAATCCATATTTTATTATTTCAATTCAATCTGGCCTTGCTCAGTTCCCCAGAATCCAGTCTGGACATTTAAAATAAAGCCAGTCAGATCTTCCGGAATTTCAAATACTACATTGCCTGTCTGAGCCAACCCGGGATTGATTCCCTTATATAAAAAATAGTCTCCGGAAGAAGTAATCAACGTTGACGGTGCATATGTAACCTCGTCTTTTAGGAGCTGAAAGTATGAGGAGTCCGTGGTGATCATCTTCTTACCAGCATTTTTAACAGTTACATTTACTACAAGGAAAGTACTTCCTTCAGCACTTGGGGAATAGGAAAACAATTGTCCATCTTTAATTTTATTGGTAGTGGTTACTTTGTTAACTTTAAATACGACATCCCCAACCTGCAGTTCTTCCCCCTTCTTTGCCAATTTTTTTACTTCTTCTTTAGAGTTACCCTTTGTACCTACAGAGCTTGCAGGGGTATTAGCCTTGTCAGTTGTATTACTTGAACTATCCTTATCTTTGGAAAATAAACCAATGACAATAGCTAGTACAATTAAAGCGATGAATCCTAGACACCCCATTTTAAAAATCTTCTTCAAGTAAAACCCTCCTAATTAGGTAGTTTGAACCATTTATTATACTATCAATATATCGGAAATTATAGGAAATTTTTAATAAGGATGAAATATTTTCCGAAAAAATATTTTGAGGGACATGACGAATTCTTATCGACCTTCTATAATCCTCCTTTCCTTAGCATAATTAATAATATTCTTCTCCACAAAACAATACCCCGCAGCCATTACCGGCTGCGGGGTATGCTATATCCACTATATTAGAATTCAAACTCAACATCGCTGAGCCGGCGTTTGATCTCAGAGATCACGCGGTGCTCTTCCTCTTCGCCTTTGGCAACGAAGGTTACGGAGAACCGTACGAAGGCTCCGGCATCGTCCCAAGGTACGGTGGAGATCAGCTTCTCACGGATCAGGAACTGCGAGAAGTCTTCGCCAGTCTCAAAACGACGTCCGCCCTTCACGCCTTTCGGCGCAGCCACGTACAGGAAGAATGAGCCTTTAGGCTTCTCGGCCTGGAAGCCGAGGCTGTTCAGCGCATCCACCAACAGGTTATGACGGCGGGAATATTTGTCTGCGATTGCTTCTGTGATCGAAGGGTTAGCCAGACCATAAGCTGCGGCTTTTTGAATAGCGATAAACTGACCGGAGTCATTGTTGTCTTTCACATCGCTGAATGCTTTGACAATCAGCGGGTTGCCGGCTACAAAGCCAATTCTCCATCCCGTCATGTTGTATGACTTGGATAGGGAATGCAGCTCAACCCCGACATCCTTAGCACCCGGAACAGACAGGAAGCTAAGCGGCTTCACACCGTCATAGGTCAGAGCAGCGTACGGTGCATCATGAATCACGACAACATCGTATTTCTTGGCCCAAGCTACTACTTCAGCAAAGAACTCAGGCGTTGCACTGGCTCCAGTTGGGTTGTTTGGATAGTTCAAATAGAGCAGTTTAGCTTTCTTAGCAATATCCTCTGGAATGGCGTTCAGATCCGGCAGGAACTTGTTCTCCTTCTTCAATTCCACCGTGTAGACTTGTCCACCCAGATATTTGGTGTGTGTGCCCAATACCGGATAGCCTGGAACCGTCATGATGGTGATATCGCCGGGATTAATGAAGCAGGATGGTAACATCGCCAGTGCTGGCTTTGAACCAATGGAATGCACAACTTCTGTTACCGGATCAATGCCTTCCACACTAAATACATCGTGCAAGTATTGTGCTGCTGCAGCCTTGAATTCTGGAATACCATTATCCGAATAGCCGCGATTCTCTTCCTTCGATGCTTCTTCGGCCAATTTGGCAACAATGCCCGCGTCCGCCATTTCGTCCGGTTCACCAACGCCCATGTCAATGAGTTCGATGTCAGGGAAATCCAGCTTCGCGGATGCCTTGGCGCGTTTGATTTTCTCGAATTTATAAATCGCAGTGTCCTTACCGTAATTGGCACCGCCAATACGGTCTGCAAAGTTACTCTGGATGAATGTATCTTGATATTGTTCAATACTCATAAAGGTCATCTCCTGGCTTTTTTCAAAGTTCTAATCATAAATATGACGTAAACTGTGCTGCAAAACCATGGATTTATTATCACTTCATTTGTACTTATCTGCTACGCAGAGCGAACAATAATTCTTCCATATCTGCTGGAAGTGGTGCACTGTACTCCATATACTCTCCTGTAGATGGATGAACGAAACCGAGAACAGCTGCATGCAAAGCCTGGCCTTTCATCGTAGTTCCTTTGCTGCGGCCATAGATCGGATCACCGGACAAAGGATGACCAATGAATTTCATATGTACCCGGATCTGGTGGGTGCGCCCCGTCTCCAGTTGCAACTCCACAAGCGTGCAATCACCAAACCGTTCCAGTACAGTAAAATGGGTCACAGATTTTTTGCTGTTCTTCTCTGTAACGGTGTACAGCTTGCGATCATGCGGATCTCTGCCGATCGGTGCGTCTATAGTTCCCTTGTCATGCGTCAGATTGCCTTGAACCACGGCGATATAACGACGGGTCACACTGTGTTCCTTCAGCTGAGCAGACAGCGAAGCGTGGCTGGCATCGTTCTTGGCAGCCATAATCAGGCCAGAAGTATCTTTGTCAATGCGGTGTACAATGCCTGGGCGGATCTCGCCGTTAATGCCGGACAAGTCCTTGCAATGATACATCAGGGCATTAACCAGCGTTCCTGAGGGATGACCTACTGCCGGATGCACGACCATTCCGCGCGGCTTGTTCACAACAATCACATCGCTGTCTTCGTACGCAACTTCCAGTGGGATGTTTTCCGCAACCAGATCCGTAACCTCCGCTTCAGGTACAGTGACCGCTACCACATCACCTTCCCAGAGCTTGTGATTGGCTTTGACCATTGCACCATTCACGGTAACATATCCGCCGTTGATCCACAGCTGAACCTGTGAACGGGATATCTCTTCCTCCCAAGCCTCGGTGATATACTTATCAATACGCTCCCGGGCATTCTCGCCGGAGACCGTCCACTCCGTGACGTCCCTCTCTTCTTCGTGGCCGGTTGCCGGTTGCTGATTGACGTCATTATTCAAATCATTCATTCCTTTCCGTAAACTTACTTTGATTCCTTTACTTCCGTTATCTCTTCTCCGCCCTTCATATCACGCAGCGAATCCAGAATAATCAGCGCCACACCGATAACGATGCAGGAGTCCGCGACATTAAAAATCGGGAAGGTATAGCTTCCAAAATTAAATTGCAGAAAATCAACAACCTCGCCATTCAACATCCGATCTAGGAAGTTGCCGACGGCTCCACCAAGTACAAGACCTAATGCGGTAGGCAGCAATTTGCGTGTCGCTTTGACCTTATTCAGATACCATACGATACCGGCGACAACCACAATGGTAACCAAAATGAAGAACCACTGCTGTCCCTCCAGAATGCCGAACGCGGCCCCGCGGTTGCGGTGGGAGGTAATCAGAAAGAAGTTCCCAATCACCGGAATTTGTTCCCCGAGCTCCAGACGCGTAGCGATTACATATTTGGTTGCCTGGTCGATCAAAAAAGCAATGAGAGCTATCAGATAATACACCACAGAAGTTGTCACTCCGTTCTTATTTTTCCCGCGTCTACGCGGTCAAATACTGATTAAAGACTCGTATATTGTAGCACAGGCCTAAAGACCCGTCTATTGCAGACGCTTTCGTGCAGGGACTCTTGGGGACTATTTTCCATCGCTAAAATCCCTTCGCTACGGTCAACCTATCAAGGAGCCCTCCCGCACAGGCGAAGGGGAAGGAATGATGTTCTGAAGCAGGTTCAGAAAGGAGCACACCAAATGACACAACTGACAGCAGAGCAGCTATCGGAACTTCGGGCAAATCTGCATCAACAACGGGCCGATATCCGCCACAGACTGCAGAATAATGAGCATTACGGGCTGCAGGAATCCATGCGCGACAACTCAGGGGAGCTATCGGAAATTGATAATCATCCAGGCGATGCCGCTACCGACCTGTATCACCGTTCCATGGACATTTCGCTGCTGGAGCGGGACGAGCATGAACTTGAAGATATCGATGCAGCCTTGAAAGCGATGGATGAAGGAACCTATGGCATCTGCCTAACCGGCGGTGAGCCTATTCCATTCGAGCGCTTGGCCGTCGTCCCTGCTACCCGTTATTGCAAAGAGCATAATCCCAAACAAACGAAGCCGAATAACCGTCCTGCTGAAGAGGAATTCCTCACACCGCCTTTTGGCCGAACCAGCCTTGACGAGAATGAAGAGCAAAATGGTTTTGACGGCGAGGACGCCTGGCAAATTGTCGAGAGCTGGGGTACCTCCAATTCTCCAGCCATGGCAGAAAGCAATGAGATCGGAGCTTATGAAGACATGGAGATTGAGGCTGACGAGACCGAAGGCTTCGTAGAGCCTTGGGAAAATTTTATCGCTACCGACATCGAAGGTAACAATGTAACGGTCGTTCGAGGGCGCAGCTACCAGCACTATATGGACAGCGGCGAGGGTAGTTACCTGCTTGACCCTCATGGCAAAGAAGACGGGGAAGACTAATAGAACCTATTCATGAATTATGCACAGAAAAACATCAGAATAAATCGGATGGAGACGGTTGCAGGACGCTATAAACCGGCTCCTCTTTTTTTTGTTAAGAAAACTTTGAGAAAATGTTCAGAATGTCCTAGTATAATAGTTCTGATGAACTATATATCTGTTGGCCTATATAACTGTATCAATTCTTTTCTGTCTATGCGTATCACGAACCCAACTCAGAAGGAGTATGCATAATGAAACCTAATTACTTTAAAGAAGTCCATCAGTTCAGTCATCAAGATGACCGGCGTTATCAACTGCTCATGAGAAAACTGCGGATTACCTATGCAGAAAAGAAGCAGTACACCCCGCTGCAGCGGTTGAAGAGAGAATGGAACAGCTTTAGAAAGCCGATCAAAGCAAGCGGTTGGAGCAGCGCAGAGGCCCCGGATTTTAAAAAGTCTTCAGTTCCAGTTGATGTTGTACAATCCGCACGATATCCGCAATGTAATCCCCGATAATCGGCAGATTAAGCGCCCCTAGCACTTGAAGGACATAAATTATCGTTGCTGCAAAAAACGTGAAGCCCACTGCAATCCCAACTCCACGTGATGTTCCCGAGAGCACATTCAGCCAAATTAGGCGCCAAGGAGAATAGAGAAGTTCTGTGTACTGGGCAATCCGCGACTTCTCCATCTGCTGTGCCAGTTCGAAAGTCATCCGATAAACGAGATTTAGCTTCTCCTCCGTTGGAATTTCTTCGGGGGTTCGAGGATCCCAGGCTGGAGTTTCCTTGTGCCCCTTAATCTTGTCCGGGGTCTTAATGGAGATTCTCCCTTTAGGCTCTGAACCTTTGCTGTCTTCCTTTTGTTCCGTCACTGTCACCCGTCCCTTCCCATGTTCCTGGCATCACAAAACAGACGAGCCCGGCAAAGGAAATATCTTTCCTTTAGCACGGGCTCGTTATTTTGCGCCGAAATATAAGGAACTATATCTCACGCATAGACGGACGGTCCGAAGACTGTTCGTCTATGCTTGTGACGCTAGTATATGCCATTAACGGACAAGTAATACATTTTTAAGCACCGATGTGAATACCGATAGATTTGCCTCCGGCTTCCACGGTCTCAAAGGATTGTGCCCCACCTAATTCAACAGTGGTAACCAGGACGTTCTCACGTAGCACATGTTCAAATGCAGTAACCGCCGCCTTTAGTTCGTCGTCAAGATCCAGTGTCAGTGCAACACGCTTATCGATCGGCAGATCCAGACGTTTGCGGTAATCCTGCACCGCCCGTACGATCTCGCGCACCCAGCCCTCTTGCTCCAGCTCAGGCGTGATCTCGGTGTTCAGCGCTACAGTGATACCGTAGCCAGAAGCAGAGGCAAATCCAGGCTTAGCCTGCTTCTCCACCAGCAGCTCATCGGCAGTGATTTGCAGCTCTTCGCCTTCCGGAGAGACGATAGCGATTACGCCGTCTTGTACGGCTTTGCGTGTAGCCTCACTGTCCAGGCTCTTCAGGAAGCCTTGCAGGAAGCCGATGTTTTTGCCGTATTTTTTACCAGCAACCTTCAAATTCATCTTCAAGGTAAAATCAACAAAGCCGCTATCGCTGATCTCCAGCACAATGTTCTTGATGTTGATCTCATCCTTGATGATTTCCTCATAGTCAGCCACATGGAAGCTGCGATCCAGCGACACAATCAGCTCAGACAGCGGCTGGCGGTTCTTGATGCCCGTCTCGTTACGCACGTTGCGTGCAAGCTCGACGATGCCCCGTGCACTTTCCATATCCTGCTCCAGCTCTTTGTCGATCAGACTTTCGTCGGCTACCGGGTAATCCGCCAGATGGACGCTTTCTCCGCCGCCAAGGTTTGTGAAGATATCCTCTGACAACATAGGAGTGAACGGTGCCATCAATTGTGCTGTGGTCAACAATACATGAGTGAGCGTACGGTAAGCATCCAGCTTTTCCTCGCCCAATCCGCTACCCCAGAAACGGTCACGGGAACGACGGATATACCAGTTGCTGAGCTCGTCGATGAAATTCTCAATCGCTTTTGACGTATTGACAAAATCATTCACGGCCAGTCCTTTATCTACCAGAAGGATCAGGCTGTTCATACGGGAGAGAATCCAGCGGTCCAGCTTATGATCGGACACTTTGAACGGATGATCCGCTGGATCAAAACCGTCAATACCGGCATACAAGGTCAGGAACGCGTGCGTGTTGACCAGTGTATCCACGATTTTGGATTTGGTCTCACCAACCAGACCACGAGAGAAGCGTTTATTGTTCCACGGCGCGCTGTCGGACAGGATCGCCCA
The DNA here is from genome assembly GCF_042887565.1 of Paenibacillus sp. NPDC057934. NCBI lineage: Bacteria > Bacillati > Bacillota > Bacilli > Caryophanales > Paenibacillaceae > Paenibacillus > Paenibacillus sp. NPDC057934. The sequence continues at coordinate 156,243 of NZ_JBHVPB010000005.1, read as the reverse complement.
ACGGAAAGCATCGGTACCGTAATCGTTCATGATCTCCCATGGGTCAATGACGTTGCCCTTCGATTTGGACATTTTTTGGCCGTTCTCATCGAGAATGTGCCCATGTGCAATAACCGCCTTGTAAGGGGCAACGCCCTTGAACAACGTGGAGACTGCCAGCAAGCTGTAGAACCAGCCACGAGTCTGATCGATCCCTTCACAGATCATATCCGCCGGATATTGATCATTTAGCGCGTCAGCATTTTCAAACGGATAGTGGCTTTGGGCAAAAGGCATCGATCCGCTATCGAACCAGACGTCGATGACTTCTGATGTACGTACCATGACTCCGCCCTCACTGAACGGACTGCGCAGCTTGATGTTATCCACGAACGGTTTGTGCAGCTCGATATCCTCTGGTACTTCATCCACGGCCATCGCTCTCATCTCAGCAATGCTGTGCGGTGCGAACTCCTTACCAGTATCCTGGCAAACCCATACATTCAGCGGTGTTCCCCAGTAGCGGTTACGGCTGATGTTCCAGTCCACCAGTTCCTCCAGGAATTTACCAAAACGTCCATCACGTACATGTTCAGGGTACCAGCTCACACCGTTGTTGTTGGCAATGAGTTGTTCCTTGATCTCTGTCGTGCTGATGAACCAGCTGTCTGTCGCATAATACAGAAGCGGAGTATCGCAGCGCCAGCAGAACGGATAGCTGTGCTCATATTTCTCCTTGCTATAGAGCAGCCCCTTTTCCGACAACGTCTTAACGATGTCCAGATCGCAATCCTTGACGAATCGTCCGGCAAAATCAGCAATCAAGTCCGTATATTTACCGGAAGCATCCACCACATTCACAAAGCTGATGCCGTTCTCACGGCAAGTCTTGTAGTCATCCTCACCATGCGCCGGAGCCATGTGTACAATCCCTGTACCGCTGGCATCCGTAACGAAAGAAGCGCCGACAATGACATTGCTTTTCTCAGCCTGGATATAACCAAATGGAGGGGCATAGGTTTTGCCGATAAATTCGGAACCTTTATGCGTGGAAAGGATAGTATGCTCACCCTTCATCACATCATCCACCAGATTCTTCGCCAGGATGTACACGCCATCCTCTTGCTGCACCCGCACATAATCCATGTCCGGGTTCATCGCCAACGCCATATGCGCCGGCAACGTCCAAGGCGTTGTCGTCCATGCCAGTACATATTCTCCGCTGTCATCCAGCTTGAACTTGGCGGTAGCACTGAGGTCTTTGACCGTCTTGTAGCCTTGCGCTACTTCGTGGGAGCTCAGTGTCGTCTGACAACTCGGACAGTAAGGGCTAACGCGGTGCCCGCGGTACAAAAGACCTTTCTCATGCACTGTAGCGAGGATGTTCCAGACACTCTCAATGTACGTATTGTTCAGGGTGATATACGGGTTATCCAGATCGGTCCAGTAACCGATTGCTTCCGTGAATTCACGCCATTGCTTCTCGTATCCGAAGACACTCGCTTTACATTTCTCGATGAACTTCTCGATGCCGTATTCTTCGATCTCCTGTTTCCCAGAGATTCCGAGCTGCTTCTGAACCCCCAGCTCAACCGGCAGACCGTGTGTATCCCAGCCCGCTTTACGAACAACGCGGTAGCCCTTCATCGTCTGGTAACGGCCGATAAAGTCCTTGATTACGCGTCCCAGCACGTGCCCGATATGCGGCGCACCGTTAGCTGTAGGAGGGCCTTCATAGAACACATAGTTCGGACGACCTTCGCGGTTCTCCATGGATCTGCGGAACGTGTTTTCGTCGCTCCATTTTTTCAAGATACGGACGTCTCTAGCCCGCGCTTTTTCTCTGACATCAACTTTTTGCATTTAGGGTCAAATCCTTCCTTGGTTCTGATCTTAAAACTTTTTCGATCCCTCCCAAACCCTCCCTTCCCAAGGGAGGGCCCCAGAGGGCGCCGCCCTCTGGACACCCGGAAGCAATGCTCGAGGTGGGGGTGGCTGAGGTGGAGCAGTAACTGATACGTTGACGCGAAGACCGACCCTTCTTAGGCTTCCCTACGGGTTCGCCTGCGTGGCCTCGACTGCGTTAGGCGTAGCGGCGCAGTCTCCTTGCTCTGACCCGAGCCCGCGATCCTCCAAAGGAGGCAGCCTATGGCTCGGGGACTGCGACAGGCGTAGCGTCGCAGTCTCCTTGCTCTGACCCGAGCCCGCGATCCTCCAAAGGAGGCAGCCTGAGGCTCGGGGACTCTCCGACAGGCGTAGCGGCGCAGTCTCCTTACACTGACCCGAGCCCGCGATCCTCCAAAGGAGGCAGCCTGAGGCTCGGGGACTCTCCGACAGGCGTAGCGGCGCAGTCTCCTTGCTCTTTAACGCCGTGGAGGCCCCGCAGGCGAACCCGCCAGGGGAGCCTAAGAAGGGACGCTCCCCCGCCGAACAAACCACCTGTCCGCTTGCCAACCTTCTTCCGTCGAGATTTACTTGCGGGTGTCCAGAGGGCTGCGGCCCTTGGGGTCCCCCTTAGAAGGGGGATTTAGGGGGATGCCACGCACTAGGGGGATGACCCCACGCAAAAACGAGCGTCATCCCGCCCCACAAGGGGCGAGACGACGCTCGCGATACCACCCTAATTCAGTGCATGAGCACCTCCTTAGAGGGAGAGTATTCAGGCACGATCTCAGTTCCGCGCCGTTACTTTATGACGCGGGTCCGGTGTAACGTCCGGCAGACGGCTCGGCTTACACACGCAGGATATGCGCTTCAGCGTCGCTTCTAAGGGGAGATTTTCCGGCAGGGTCTGAACATCGGCTCTCAGCAATCACCGATTCTCTGGGGAACAGATTCTTGTCGTACTTGGCCCTTCATCGAATTACATATAAACATGGTTGTAGATATGTTCTAGTTATAGCCTCTTTGAACGTAATTGTCAACCGCATGGCAAACGCCCTAAAATGCGTTTTCGGTAACCTCACGGCTCTCAAGCGCATTCCAGTCATCTTGAGAGAGCAGTTCCAGTTGAGCTTCAAGCAACGTCCGGAAACGTGTCCGGTAAATAGAGGCCTGCTTACGCAGCTCTTCAGTCTCAATCGAAATCCTGCGGGATTTCGATAAAGCTTCGTTAATGATACGGTCAGCGTTCTTCTCCGCTTCCTTGATAATCAGCTGCGATTCCTTCTTGGAGTTGTTCTTCACTTCATCTGCTGCTTCCTGAGCAATGATGATCGTCTTGGACAACGTCTCCTCGATGTTCACAAAGTGGTCCAGACGCTCCTGAAGGGCCAGGAGCTGATTTTGCTGTTCCTTGTTCTCACGGATGACGCTTTCGTAATCCTTGATGACCTGGTCCAGAAACTCGTTGACCTCATCCTCGTCATAACCGCGGAGCCGCCGGGAAAACTCCTTGTTATGTATATCGAGCGGCGTTAATGGCATGCTGTGCACCTCCTAGAAATTTCGGACCTTCCTGACCTCTGCAGCCGTGCAGCGGACAAAGAAGCAAGATTGTAACTCAAGTATTAGGCATAAGTTGCTGTTTCATTCTCTCTGCCGGCTAGGGTTCGCCTCTTCTACACTATCGGCGTCCAGCTTCGAATTCGTTTGTTTCCCATGAGTTAATCATTTTCGACAAGGAAAGCGGGATTCCTGCAAAGGGACTCACACAAATTTGCCAACCTGAACCCGGTATCGACCTTTTTTCGTCAAGCCGCCCACTTCCAGCACCTTGAACCGGCCAAAGCCTTGCAGAGATACCACATCGCCTTCCTTGAGTGTGGTGGACGGATCCTCCTCCACCTTCCAGTTCACCCGTACCCGTCCGCTTTTGATCGGCGCAAGAACTTTGCTCCGGCTAAGACGGGTCACATCCGCAGCAATGCCGTCAAGCCGCAGGGAGGCTACAGTCAAATCCATCATTTCAAGCTTGGTCTCACTGCTACGCAGCGAGGAAAGCGGCAAGATTTCAGTGCTGACATTAACCTTATGCACACCATGCAGATTCATAGTGAGATAATCGGCGATATCTGCTGTTACTACGACATGGCAACCATCCGCAAGCACATGAATATCACCGATTTTGCTTCGTTTGATTCCAAGGCCCAAAATGGCGCCCATATAATCCCCGTGCTCCAGAGCCAGAAATTTCTGTTCTCCAGAGGTAATCGCTAACACTTTCATTTCCATGTCTTCGCCATCCAGCTCGCGGTAATCTGGCGCAATCAGGGCTCTACACCGCTCTGCATCTTCATGCCCACCTTCCAATCTGACGATGACATCAGGGTGGCGGTTCACCAAACTTTGCAGAATATGGCCTTGGCGCGGATCAAGGAAATCAGTCAGTTTACTCTCATGATATTGCCCCGCAGCCGTCACCCAGTCCCAGGTCCTGTCCACAAACTGCCGCTCGTCGGGATGAAAATGCCCGTAGATTTCTGTCTTCAGCATAGGTTACAGAACGTAACTCAGCAAAGATTTGAGGCCGTACACTGCCCATCTGAGGACAAACAACGCAACGATCGGCGAGATATCCAGCATTCCGAAGAGTGGCGGAATAATCCGGCGGAAAGGGGACAAATACGGTTCAACCAGCTTCGCTAGCAGTTCCCCGATAAAGTTCTCACGAACACTAGGAACCCAGGACATCAGGATATAGATAAAAATCATGTAGAAGTAAATATTAAACAGGATATCAATAATGGAGCTAACTTCATAATACAAAGCCCGTTCACCTCATTCTGTTATAGTCTTGTTCGTCGCCAAGGATCTCGGTGATGGAGCCTTGAATTTCAACCGTATCCGGAGTGCACATAAATATATTGCCCCCGATTTTGGATATTCCTCCACCCAGGGCATAAACAGTTCCGCTTAGAAAATCAATAATTCGCATAGCCTGGTCATTGCGCACCCGTTGCAGGTTAATTACAACGGTCCGGTGTGCCCGGAGATGATCGGCAATTTCCTGCGCTTCCTCATAGGAGCGGGGCTCATACAGCACAACCTTGACATTTTTCTGTGAGTGGATGCTGACGACGTTGTTGGTCCGCTGATTCTTGCGGGTTTCTACAGGGGTTGGCTCGTACTCATCTTCCTCACGTGAAGAAATCTGCTCCCGCTCCACAATCTCCTCTTCCTCCTGCAAGCCAAAAAAACTCATAAAACGGTTCATAACACCCATCACCTATCCCTCCTTGTGACCTACCAACACCGTACCCAAGCGAACCCAGGTAGCTCCTTCCTCTATCGCCACTTCAAAATCATTTGACATTCCCATCGACAGTTCCGTGATCGGCTCCGGTGTCAGTCCCTGCCGATTCAGCTCATCACGCAATTCTCGAAGTCCACGGAAGACAGGGCGAGTCAGTTCAGGCTCCATCTCATAAGGCGCCATGGTCATTAGTCCGATCACGTTAACCCGGTCAAGGTCAGCGATTTCCTGCAAAAATCCCGGCACATCAGCAGGAGACAAGCCAAATTTCGTATCCTCACCCGAGATGTTAACCTGCAGAAAAACATTGACCTTCTGTCCGATGCTCTCGGCCTTTCGCTGCAGCTCCCGGGCCAGCGAGATGCGGTCCAGGGAGTGTATATATTGAAATTTACCGATAACATCTTTTACCTTGTTCGTTTGCAAGTGACCGATGAAATGCCAGGTCCCTTTCTCTCCCAAGGCCAACCACTTATGCTCAGCATTCTGCCAGCGGCTCTCAGCGACATGCTCCAGCCCTGCTTCCAGCACAGCGGATACCGTATCCAGGGAAACGTATTTCGTAACCGCGATTACCTTGATATCCTTGCGGTCCCGTCCGCTCGTCGCACAGGCGCGCGCTATGCGCTCTTCTACCTCGGCTATTCTATCCTGTAGTGTCAAAGCCAACTTTCAACTCTCCTTTATTCCGATCCAGCTCGTCATTCTGCCTGTAATCCCATTTTCCGCACGGTATGAAAAGAAAATATCTGTATTACAGCTTGTACACCATGATGTACATTCGATATGAGTCGGCAATATTCCTGCTTTTATCATAATGCGTCGATTCATTTCTTTCAAGTTCAGCATACATTTACTGCTATCCGCAGCAGAAGCGCTGTACAGCACCCCTCCCAGCCCTGGCGACTCCCCACACTCTGCTTCTAGACGCCGGATATGATTCATCACATAATCGTCGACTTCATAACAGCAATCACCAATCGAAGGGCCGATGGCGGCACGAATATCCTCCGGACGACTCCCATACGCTTGCTCCATGGCCTGAACAGCGGCAGCAGCAATTTCCGCTACAGTCCCTTTCCAGCCTGCATGAGCAAGACCTACGGCACAATTGATGGGATCATAGAAATACAGCGGTACACAATCCGCATAGAATGAAGTCAGCAGTACACCCGGAACGTTGGTGACCATTGCATCTGTAGCCTGAAAAGCTGAGGCCCTGTCTAAACGCCCACGTCCACGGTCATTCTCAGTAACGACAGCGACTACAGCGCCATGCGTTTGCTCGCCGCAGGTCCAGTCCTCCAGAGCAAATCCCAGATTATCGACCAGCTTTGTCCGGTTATTCATTACATCGGCGGAGTTATCCCCGACATGGAATGCACAGTTAAAACTATCATAGGGCGCCGTGCCAGCCCCACCCTCTCTGCCAGTAAATCCCGCAGTTATTTCCGGATGCTCCTCTGCCCACGGTTCCACCCACAGCAGTATGGGAGACTCCTCACTCCGTACAAACGGTTCCATTTCCTCACCTCCGCCTTAGTGTAACACAGGGCAAAACTCCCCACAAAGAAATGCCTTTGATCCAGGGCAGATCTCCGAAAATTCAGGCATTTTGACCTAGATTGCAAGAAAACAGCCAAAGAAAAAGACGCATCATTAATACATGCGCCGTTCACTGCGGTCTCCCCGCTCCAAATACATCGTTTGCCGTTCTTCCTCAGCCTGGGGCATCCGGTTCTCTTCGATTTTCACGAGGACAACATCCGAGCCGATCTTCACAATATTCCTCCAGGGAATGATCAGGTCTGCACCGCCGCCGAACAATCCCATAAACCGGGTATACCCGGGAACCACAATAGCATCAATAACACCCCGCCGGAGATCCAGCTCCAAATCACTGATCTGTCCTAGCCGCTTACCATCCACGATATTGATGACATCCTTCGTCTGAAAATCAGAGATCTTCATTTTTTTGCCCGCTCCTATAGTATCCTGATTCATTTCATCACCCCTGTACCAACAGACCTATAGTCCAATATATGATCCCTAAGCTTGGCAACATGTCTATTTCGTCCCCAATCTTCCTCCCTTGGACAAATATAATTTGGAAGCACCATTTATTCAGAAGACAGAAGTATTCATAGAAAAAAGGAATGTCCCAGGCCCTAAATGCGGCTGAAGGAACATCCCTTTTTTTAGTGAAGCAAATAATTACGATTTAACATGCTTCTGCATTTGCTGAATCGCGGATTTCTCCAGCCGCGAGACTTGAGCCTGTGAAATACCGATTTCATCCGCGACTTCCATTTGGGTCTTCCCTTCGAAAAAGCGCATGGACAGAATCCGCTTTTCCCGGCCACCAAGCTTTCGCATAGCTTCCCGCAGGGCAATTTCCTCAATCCATGAGACATCCTTGTTCTTGTCATCACTGATCTGGTCCATGACATAAATCGGATCCCCGCCGTCATGATAGATCGGTTCGAACAAAGAGACTGGGTCCTGAATGGCATCAAGGGCAAAGACAACATCTTCTTTCGGTACACCAAGGGCTTGCGAAATTTCGAAAATCGTCGGTTCCCGCGAGTTCTGGTTGGTCAGACTGTCGCGAACCTGCAGCGCCTTGTAGGCAATATCCCGCAGTGATCTGGAGACACGAATCGGATTGTTATCGCGCAAGTATCTGCGAATCTCACCGATGATCATGGGAACCGCATATGTGGAGAACTTAACATTTTGCGATAAGTCAAAATTGTCGATGGCTTTCATAAGCCCGATGCACCCCACCTGGAACAGGTCGTCCACGAATTCCCCCCGGTTGTTGAACCGCTGAATTACACTCAGGACCAATCTCAGGTTGCCGTTAACCAATTTCTCTCTGGCGGATCGCTCCCCCTGTTGCTGCAGCGAAGTGAACAATTCACGCATTTCAACGTTCGTTAGAACGGGCAATTTGGATGTGTCCACACCGCAAATCTCGACTTTATTACGGGTCATGATGATTAACCTCCCAAGGAGAAACATTACTGTACATTATCTCCCCGGCCCGGCATTTTATTCCTTGATGATCTCACCTCAGACCATCTTGTTGAACTCCTTGCGCAGCCGCTTGATAATTCTCTTTTCCAGACGCGAGATGTAGGATTGGGAGATACCCAGCAGATCAGCCACGTCTTTTTGCGTCTTCTCCTCGCCGCCGCGCAGCCCGAATCTCAGCTCCATAATCAGCCGTTCCCGCTCGCTCAGCTTCTCCAGTGCCTTCTGCAGCAGCTTGCGGTCCACTTGTTCTTCAATGTTCCGGTAAATCGTATCATTCTCGGTTCCTAGCACATCAGACAGCAGCAGTTCATTACCGTCCCAGTCAATATTCAGCGGCTCGTCGAAGGAAACCTCGCTGCGTGTTTTGCTGTTGCGCCGCAGATACATCAGGATCTCGTTCTCGATACAACGCGAGGCATAAGTTGCCAGTTTGATTTTTTTCTCCGGATCAAAGGTATTAACCGCCTTAATCAGTCCGATCGCCCCGATGGAGACGAGATCTTCGATGTTGATGCCAGTGTTCTCGAATTTGCGGGCAATGTAGACGACAAGCCGCAGGTTTCGCTCAATCAGCATCGCCCGTACCGCCGCATCACCGCTGGACAGCCGCTGCAGCAGAAACTCCTCCTCCTCGCGAGTTAACGGGGGTGGCAGGGCCTCGCTCCCGCCGATATAATAAATTTCCTGGCTCTTCAGCCCCAGCAGAAACAGCATGCGGTAATATTGTAGCTGCAGCGAAATTTTCCATTTGATCATTCTTGTTCCTCCTTCAAGATGTGCCTGGCTCGTAATAGAATGGCCTTGAGAAACGTACGTGTCTGTCAGTCGTATGCCCATATCAGGAAGGCACCGCCTCGGCACTTTCCCGCACAACCAGATCCGGATGTATCACAGCCCGATACGCTCCGTCTCCCGAAAGTGTCCCGCCATCCAGCCCGATCAGCACCCGCTTACTGCAAAAAGTGTCTGCATCTAGCTTGATGGTCACAAGGTCAGGTTTCAGGGCGAGCATAAACGATGCACTTCGGTTCACTCCCCGGTAAGGGACCAGCCGAATTCTGTCTTGCCAGGTAAAGGACTGCCCGTCCGTCTCCAGCAAAAGTTGGTCCGCACTACTCTGTGTCAGCCTCCCCTTCCAAGATGCTGGAAGCTGTGTCTCCCAGAGCGACGATTCCATGACCATGACGGGAATCCGGGTCAACGGATCACTTAGCCTGTTACCTGTATCCAGCAGACCAAGACAGGTAACAGTAACACCATCAATCTCTACAGTCACTTCTCCAATATAAGACTCTAGCTGTTCACGCTTAATCCTAGAAGTGTGTACCACCTTGAAGCAGAGCAGCACCAACGGCAGAAGTGCAATAACGAACCAAATACCGATTTTCAGCCTGTAGGCATGCCCGCCTGCCGCCGTGAACATGATGCCATTCCAGATATCACCTGAGCTCTGCAGTAGATAATGAATGCCAACAATTCCGCCTGCTGCCGCAAAATTGATGATATAAAAAGCGCCCATCGTCCGCAGATAGCGCTGAAGGCTCCCGAACCCAAAGGCAATCCACAGCATAATCACTGACAATCCGAACTTGATAAGGAAGGTATACAGGAAGGTCAGCTCCGGTACAAACATCATGACTACATACAGCGCTCCAACGACAGCAGACAGCACAAGCCTCCACCAAGATACCTTGAGCTTGACCAGCCAGCCTGTCAGCCAGAGCAACACTCCGTCAATCAGCAAATTGGCGGCGAATATCAAGTCAATATAAACTACCAGAACATTCACCTGCCTACAGACTGCAATCTATTCCCGAAACGGACAATAGAGCAGGCTCTCTTTTTTGGACGATATGATTAGTATAGAAAGTCTCGTATTCAAAGTCTGTCTAAACTTGGGGGGCATTCTTGCGGTTTTTTTGTCGAGTTATAGAACAGCAATCGTCATTGCAGCATAAAAAGACCAGCCGTTTCCGGCTGGCCCTTGGAATATCCTTTCATACAGTCATAATCATCTACAATGCCTTAAATCTAAGGGTTACTAGATTCAATCTCCTCATCACTCCAGTCTAGTGGCTTCGCGAATTTCTGCCCGGTTTAACCCCATTGCCAACCGTTTCTTGGCGATCTCCAGCTTGGCCTTTAGTTGTCCTTCATGTACGCCTACTTTTCAGGCTTTCTTCATGACCGGTTCATTCATGCTTAGCACCTCCAGAAAGTGAATCTCTATATCCTGTATGAGCGCAATGCCGCTATTATCTTCACGCAAATGAAAAACACTTTGATACTCTCGCCGAGCAACCAACTATAATTCAAAATGTTGATCGTCACACACTTTTTAAGATCTCTGTATTTACCGCTTTCTTGAAGCTGTCCAGAATACCGTTTGCTCCAGTAATAAAGCGTTTGTTTTTCAATATCATACTTGGTGAACAACTGCATCTCAATATCAATCAGTCTGCCATCCACGGTCTTGGCCCATATATCAAAGATAGATTGCTTATCCAGCGGATCATCCTTATCCGTATACGGATTCAGCAGTACCACCTCATCCAGAGCAGGTTTACCAGCAGGCACAACAAAAAACACCGCATTGCCCTAGCTGTCAGCTAAAGCAATACGGTGCTTCCGTATATCTTATTAAAAATTCTATTTAGTCATTATTGCCGCGTGTACGGTTCCGGAGGAACGTTGGAATATCAAGCTGATCAGAAGTATTCTGATTGCCGAACGGACGCAAATTAGCATTCTTATCCGTCGCTGCTGGCTCGGTACTCGTGCTCGGAGCTGCCGGACGACGACCAGGTGCCATTGGTGAAGGTTTGTGTTCAAAGCCAGTTGCGATAACCGTAACTTTGATCTCATCCTTCATACTCTCTTCGATAATGGCACCAAAGATCATATTTACTTCCGGATCTGAGGCCTCAGTGACGATTTCCGCCGCTTCATTAACCTCATAAAGTGAAAGGTTAGATCCACCGGTAATATTCATGATAACTCCGCGTGCGCCCTCAATAGACGTCTCCAGGAGCGGGCTCATAATCGCTTTGCGTGCAGCTTCCGCAGCACGGTTCTCACCGTTGGCAATCCCGATGCCCATTAGTGCTGAACCACGTTCAGTCATGATCGTTTTCACGTCTGCAAAGTCAAGGTTGATTAAGCCGGGAACCTGAATCAAATCCGAGATACCCTGTACCGCTTGGCGCAATACGTTGTCCGCTTCGCGGAAAGCTTCAAGCATCGGGGTCTTCTTGTCCACGATCTCGAGAAGTCGATCATTCGGGATAACGATTAGGGTATCGACCTTTTCTTTCAAAGCTTCAATACCAAGATCAGCTTGATTGGAACGCTTTCTACCTTCAAAGGTAAACGGGCGTGTCACCACGCCTACAGTCAATGCTCCACACTCTCTGGCAATTTCAGCAATTACCGGTGCTGCTCCTGTTCCTGTACCGCCGCCCATCCCTGCGGTAACAAACACCATATCTGCACCTTTAAGCGTGTTTGAGATCAAATCGCGGGATTCCTCCGCCGCTTTTTTGCCGACCTCTGGATTGGCTCCTGCACCAAGTCCACGAGTCAATTTATCCCCAATTTGCAGCTTATGCTCCGACTTGGCCATATGCAGCGCTTGGGCATCCGTGTTAACGGTAATGAACTCGACGCCTTGAACGCCATTTTCGATCATTCGGTTGACCGCGTTGCTTCCGCCGCCACCCACGCCAATGACTTTTATTTGCGCCAAGCTCTCCATTTCAAAATCAAATTCCAACATATTGTTCCATCTCCCCCTAGAAAAGTGCTTGGATGCCCGGTCCAAGTATATCTGGTCTTACAGTTATATAAACTCGCTGAACATGTTCTTCAAACGTTCTACCAAGCCAGGCTTCCGAGCGGTATCCTGGTTTGGAGCGGCACTCTGCTTCGTGCGGGCCGCCGTCTTCTTGTTGCCGCTTCCGCCGGTACTGCGTCCACGGAATCTGCGGACCACATTATGCAGAATGCCGACACCACCGGTAAATCCGGGGTCGCGCACACCGATATAATCGGGTACAGCTATACGTACAGATGCCGCCAGCTCTGCTTGAGCAACCTTTAACACACCTGGCATAGAAACAGTGCCGCCCGATAGTATATAACCTCCGGGAAGCTCACTGTAACCCAGGCGCTTCACTTCTTTGCGGATTAGATGGAAAATTTCCTGAACTCGCGGTTCAATAATCGCCGCTAGATCCTCCTGATTGAACTCCTTCTCCACGTTGCTGCCAATACGCAGCACCTTGAAGACTACATCCGAAGCCGCATCGTCGATCCAGGCGCAGCCATATTTCAGCTTCACCTTCTCCGCCTGATCGGTCAGTGTCCGAAGTCCATAAGCAATATCATTGGTTACAAATTCCCCTCCGATCGGAATCGTGGAGGTTGCAGTGAGGGAACCCTCTTCATATACGGCAATTGTAGTTGATCCTGCTCCGATATCGACCAAGACCGCTCCCATCGACTTCTCGTCTTTAGAGAGCGCCAATCCGCCAGCGCCAAGAGACATCAGCACAAGATCCTTAACTTTCAGTCCTGATTTCTCTACGCAGCGCAGCAAATTATGTATTGGCGTCTTCGCACCGGTGATAATGGTCGCGTCAACTTCCAGACGGACGCCGATCATCCCGCGCGGGTCCTGAATGCCCTCGAGGCCATCGACGATATATTGCTTGGCGACAACATCGATCACTTCGCGTTCTGGAGGCAAGGCGAGCACCTCTGCCGCCTTGATCACGCGATCAATATCATCTTCACCGATCTCACGATCTTCATTCTGAACGGCCACAACACCGTGGCTGGACTGCAGGCCGATATGGTTGCCGGTAATCCCGACATAGACCTCGGATATTTGAATACCAACCATTTGCTCTGCATGATCTACAGCGCTTTTGATTGATTGCACAGTCTGGTCGATATCTACAATCGCACCTTTGCGTATTCCTTCCGAATCAGCAGATCCAACGCCAATAATATTAAAGGTTCCATTGGTAACTTCACCAATGATCGCCCGAACTTTGGATGTACCGATGTCCAAACTAACAATGATGTCATTGTTGCTCAAGCCCTATGGCACCTCCTGTTATAATCAAAGTAAATTGCAAAGCCTTTCCCGGTCTCGGGAAACATCTTCTGTACATATTCAACATACCTAATCCTTTCCCTCTTTTTTCTACAAATTTTTTGAGTGGAATAATAATACAGCTATCCCAGAAGCAAATGACTCTGCTAAAAATCAAAAAGCAGACCATTTTACACAAGAAATATAAGCAAAAGAGTGAAAATATATCCATAAATATGCTCAGATTCCAAAAAATCCGGAGAAAAAAGAGGGATGGAGCTCACAACCCATAAAATCTATTTTAGCATTTTTTTAAATCTATTAGTAGGGACTATTTACTCTTGTGTACCTATTTCCCCTCTGTTTCTGCCTCTTCCGGTTGGAATGGAACGTAGGAATCCGCCTCTAGCATCGTGATCAATCCGGGTTGCTCCGTTTCTATGACCTGATTCAGATAGCCAACCTTATTCTTCAGCAGCGAAATCGCCGTAATCACTTCAAATTTGGAGCGTGTGTACAGCTTAATTCTATCCGGAAAAGACAACGTCGGCGAAGGTACAATTTCAGAAATATCGCTAGTCAATTCATTAGGAATCCCAGCCAGTACCTGGGACAACTTTGCCTTAAACGGATCCGATGGTTTCCAATTGGTCAGAATAGGCTTCTCGACGGCAATCCCAGTCTCATTCACCTTAACAGCTGCTCCGCTGGAGAGAATGGCCTTAAGGCTGCCTTCCTGATCCAGTTCATAAGCCACCGCGGGATACTCCTCAATGTGTATGGAGATTAAGCCAGGAAACTTCTTGTCCACCGTTGCTTTCTGCACAGTATCCAGCTTCATCATAGCTTCCTCCACAGCACCCTTCGAGACAGCAAAGAACTGTCCCCCGGTCTGCAGACCGCTTTGGGCTAGCAATTCTTCTCGCGTGGAATACTTGCTTCCCTCAAAATCTATCTCTGTAATCCGGCTAGCAGACGAACGAAAAAAAATCATAGCAAGCAGCGCGGTGAACAGCAGGATTAGAATAAAGGTAATCTTGCGGCTCATTTTCTTTTTGGGCTTGTCCTCTTTCAAGAGAGGCACAGTGGTTTTAGGCATTCTCATTTCTCCGTAGTAAGGCCCTGTCTCCTTCCTGAGCAATTCATCCGAAGGAGACAGGGAGCTTTAATTGGCCAAATCAATCGGTCCCGGAACAGGCACCTTGCGGCTAATGCGGGCACCCAGTTTCTGAAACAACTTCTCAATACCGTCATAGCCCCGGTCAATGTGATGCGCCTGCTCGACAATGGTCGTCCCGTTGGCGGCAAGGCCGGCAATCACAAGCGCTGCCCCCGCCCGCAGGTCGGTTGCCTCTACAGTAGCCCCGTAGAGCCTCTGCACACCGCGAATAAACGCCCGGTTCAGGTCAATAGAAATATCCGCACCCATACGGGCCATTTCCTCCACGTGCTTGAATCGACCCTCAAACACGGTTTCTTTGATCACACTAAAACCGTCGGCGAGCGACAGCAGCACCATCACCTGAGACTGGAGGTCCGTCGGGAACGAAGGATAAGGAGAGGTCACAATCCGCTCTACTCCCCGGGGACGCCCCATACAACTGACATTAATTATATCATTGCAGACTGTAATTTGAACACCGGCGCGCTTGAGCACATGAATAAGCGAGGTCAAATGCCCTGCGTTAGTATGCGTCAACGTAACGTTGCCCCGTGTTGCCGCCGCCGCAATCATTACGGTTCCAGCTACAATCCGGTCCGGAATGACCTCATACGTACAGGGACTAAGCTTCTTCACCCCTTGAATGGTGATGGTATCAGTCCCTGCACCCATGATCTGGGCCCCCATCTTGTTCAAAAAATGCTGAAGATCCTGTATCTCCGGTTCCCTGGCCGCACCGGTTATCGTTGTGGTGCCTTCCGCCGTGGCCGCAGCCATCATAATATTCTCTGTCGCCCCTACGCTTGGGTAGTCTAGATGAATATCACTCCCCGTAAGCTTTTCCGCCCTGCAGGAGATTTGGCCGCTACTTTCCTCGATCACCGCACCGAGCGCCTTCAGACCCTGCAAATGAAGATCAATCTTGCGTTCGCCGATAGCGCAGCCCCCCGGCTGATAGATCTTCACCTCGCCAAATCTGGCGAGTAGCGGACCCATCAGAAAAATCGAGGACCTCATCTGCCGCATTAAATCCTCTGGAACATGAGAAGTAGACACGGAGGACGTGTCAATCGTCACCCTCTCGTCTTCATGCACACTTTTGCAGCCCAGCCGGTCTAGAATATCCAGCATGGTCACGGTGTCCAGCAGCTTCGGCACATTATGCAGTGAGTGAACTCCTTCGGCCAGCAGGCTTGCCGCTAGGATCGGCAGCGCCGCATTTTTTGCTCCATGGATCCGAATGGTGCCGGACAGGGGACTCCCACCCTCAATCACCAATTTGTCCAATGTATCACCTCCGAGATTACCGCTCACCCACCACAAACACTTCCGGTACCAGGGTCCTCATGAAATGAACAGGAACGCCCGCCTGACCTCATCTCAATGCCGGAAGTGTCTGGGTGATTGTCACGATTATAGGATTATCCTATGTTCAATCTCTCGGGTGTGTGACTGCGGCAGCCAATAAGGCATTTTCCGCCGCCGCAGTCCTAATTCCAGACTTATTCCCCACTTTCGTACGGGCTGTGCTATAGCCGCTCAAGAATTACTTTTTCTTGCCGACAAGTTTGTACAGCTCACTGACAACCAGCGCGGCAGAATCCCTTTTACCCAAACGCAGTGAGGACTCAGACATTTTACGGCGAACAGCCTCATCTCCGATAATCTTGGCAACAGCTCCATGTAGCGCCTGCCCGTTCAGTTCTTTCTCCAACACCACCACGGCAGCGCCTTCGCGTTCCAGCTGTCTGGCATTGGCTTCCTGGTGATTATTCGTTACGTTAGGAGAAGGTATAAGTACAGAAGGAATTCCCAGGGCCGTAATCTCCGAAAGAAATGAAGCGCCCGCACGGTTAACAATCAGGGACGTGCATGCTAGTACTTCCGGCATATTGTGAATATAAGGAAGCACATGCAGCCAGTTTGGAATACTCCCCAATTTTTGCCGCAGAGCTTTGCGGGTCTCTTCAAAATAAGGCTCGCCAGTCACATAAACATAATGAACTCCATTACCCTTACCCACAAAAGGGGCCATGTCAATCATCGCATCATTAATGGCCTTCGCTCCCCGGCTGCCGCCGACCACCAGCACAACCGTGCTGTCTTCGGGAATTCCAAGCGATGCATATCCACGCTGTGCGCTTGCCGTGGTTACTGTAGTCGCCCGCGGGTTGCCGGTATAGATGACCCGTTTCCCTCCAGGAAACGCGGACTCCGTGCCTTCAAAGCTGACAGCCACTGTATCCGCATAACGGCTCAGAAAGCGGTTAGTCAGACCAGGAATGGCATTCTGCTCATGAATCAATGTTGGGATACCCAGCCTTGATGCGGCATACACGACAGGCCCGCAGACATAACCACCCGTCCCAATCACTACATCTGGCTTGAACTCTTTGAGCATCGCTTTAGAAGCTCTGACTCCTTTCAGAAAACGCATAACGGTCTTAACGTTATCCAGAGACAGCTTGCGGCGGAAGCCGGTAATATCAATAGATTTGAACGGAATGTTCTCCTGGGGAACCAGTTTGCTCTCCAGGCCGCGCGTGCCGCCAATATACAGAAAAGCAGCTTGGTCGTCCTCTGCTTCCAATTGCCTTGCAACAGCGACGGCCGGATAGATATGTCCACCTGTGCCGCCGCCACTTAATACGATACGCATGCCTTTCACCTCGCATAACGGGATAAATTCAGTAGAATACCGAGTGCCGTGAGCATGAGGGTTAACGAGGACCCACCATAGCTGATCAGCGGAAGCGTAATGCCCGTTACCGGCATAAGGCCGATAACCACACCAATGTTGATGACGACCTGCACAGCCACCATACAGACGATGCCTACGGCCAGATAGCTCCCAAAGCGGTCAGGTAGGCTCATCGCCACCCTCATCCCGCGCCAGATCAGAATCAGGAATAAGCTCAGTACCGCCAAGCCCCCGATAAATCCCAGTTCCTCGGCCAATATAGAAAAAATAAAATCAGTCTGTGGTTCCGGCACATAACTGTACTTCTGGCGGCTCATTCCAAGCCCCATACCCCCAAGCCCGCCAGGACCGATGGCGTACAGCGATTGGATAATCTGATAGCCCGCGCCGAGCGGATCGGACCAAGGGTCCAGGAACGCCGTGATCCGCTGTAAACGATACGGCGCCGTGGCAATCAGCCCGGCAAATCCGGCCAGGCCCGCAATGCCCAGAGATACCAAATGCTTCATCCGGGCACCAGCTGTGAAGACCATCATCAATGCGGCGCCGAACATGACGGTGCCCGTCCCAAGGTCGGGCTGGAGCATAATCAAACCAAAAGCTGTACCAATCAGCGCCAGCGGAGGTAGCAGTCCACGGGTGAAGGTGGAAATATCATAATCATCGCGCCCCAGCCAATTGGCCAGGAACAGGATCATGCCCATCTTCATGAACTCCGAAGGCTGAATGCCGAAGGAGCTAATGCCCAGCCAACTGCGCGCCCCGCCGCGCACGACCCCGATTCCAGGAATCAACACCATCACCAGTAATACAAAACAAACGATCAAAAGCGGTTTGGCAAACTTCTTCAGAACGCGATAATCCGTATTGGCAGTAAGAAACATGACCACCAGTCCTAGACCCGCGAACAACAGCTGCCTTTTGACAAAATAAAACGAGTCTCCATAATTGCGAAAGCCCAAGACGGATCCGGCGCTGTATACCATCACCATGCCGATAGCCAGCAGGGCAAGAATAGGGATCAGCAGCCAAATATCCGGCGCATGACGGGATTTGTTCATGAGGAGCACACCTCTGCTTCCGTAGTAGGGGCTTATCCGCCCCCCTACTTAAAGGTTATGCACCGCCTCTTTAAAAATACGCCCGCGCTCTTCATAGGATGTAAACATGTCCCAGCTTGCACATGCAGGTGACAGGAGAACAATGTCTCCTTCTTCCGACAGAGCGGAAGCCTCCCGCACGGCCTGCTCCAGCACGGCGGCGGCGCTCTTCCCATTATCGACGGAGACCACCGCGTTTAATCCTGCCAGCTTCGCCACGTTAACTAGCTTGTCCTTCGTCTCTCCCAACGCCACAAGGGCCTTAACACGGCCGCTTAAGACAGGCAGCAGCTCCAGATAATCCGAACCGCGGTCCAGTCCGCCAGCAATCAACACCACCGGCCGGCGGAAGGAGGTCAGCGCCATCGTAGTCGCTTTGGAATTCGTCGCTTTGGAATTGTTGTAATACGCAGCACCGTTCTTATCGGCGACATATTCCAGGCGGTGCTCCACACCACGGAAAGAAGTTAGAACCGCTGCCAGTCCGGCAGGGTCTGCCCCCGCTGCTATGGCAATGGCGCTGGCAGCCAGCGCATTCTCCACGTTGAAGCGTCCTGGAAGACTGATAGAATCTACCGCAGCGATCTCAATCTCCCGACCCTCCGAATTCCGATAGAGAATGACGCGTTCCAGATCATCTTCTACATCTGGTACATAGGATGGGCTAACAAAGACACCCTGTACCAGTTCCTCTGTCATAGAGAATGGAAGCAGTTCTGCTTTTACATAAGGAACCAACTCACGACAAACCGGGTCATCCCAGTTCAGCACGGCTGTGTCGCTATTCAGTTGATTGGCAAAAATCTTCGCTTTGGAATCCACATAGTCTTTCATGTCCCCATGGTAATCCAGATGCGTCTCAGCTACGTTAAGCAGACAGCCTACCTTCGGTCGGAAGGTCTCTGTCCCTTTAAGCTGGAAGCTGCTAAGTTCAACCACCATCCAGTTGTCCTCAGAGGCCTCCTGTGCGGCCTGACAGAGTGGTGTGCCGATGTTGCCGGCCACTATCGGCTTCATGCCCGCCGCAGCCAGCATCTGGCCCACCCAGGTCGTTGTGGTCGTCTTGCCGTTAGAACCGGTGATACCAATCATCGGCGCGGCACAAAGGCGGTAAGCTACTTCAACCTCTGTCACCACTTCTATGCCGAGTTCCAGCGCTTTTTGCACGGGAGGTACAGAATATGGAATGCCAGGGTTCTTAACCACCAGCTTGATGCCAGGATGAATCAACCCTTCCGGATGCCCACCACATATAACAGAAATTCCCAAAGATTCCAATTCGGAAGCTTCGGGACTTTGTTCTCTTTCTTTTCTATCATTGACAGTAACTACGGCGCCGCGTTCATGCAGCACTTTGGCCACCTGGACGCCGCTCTTGGCAAGACCCAGAACGACGACCTCTTCTCCACGATACAAATCTGGATGTTTCATAGTCTACAACCCCTTGCTAATATAAAGTCCTACGGCCGCCAGCACCAGACTTACCGCCCAGAACGAGATGACGACCCGCCATTCCGACCAGCCGCTGAGTTCAAAGTGATGGTGGATCGGGCTCATTTTGAAAATACGCTTGCCACGAGTTTTGAAGGAAGCTACCTGCAATACAACGGATAGCATTTCTACTACAAATACACCGCCAATGATTAGGAATAACAACTCACTCTTCGTTACGATCGCTATGGCACCAATGGCTCCACCAATCCCGAACGACCCCGTGTCCCCCATGAACACCTTGGCCGGATGGGCGTTAAAGACCAGAAAGCCTAGCACAGCGCCGATCATCGCCGCAGCACATACGCCTGCCGCAATGGAAGTCGTCTGCATGGCAATAACAGCGTAAGCCGCAAGGGCAATCGCACTAACCCCGGACAGCAGACCATCTACGCCATCGGTAAAATTAACAGCATTGGTGACGGCCATCATCATGACGATGACGAATGGATAGTAGAACCAGCCACCCCAATCAAAACTCCATGATGTCCCCGGTACACTGATGCTCGTGCTATGACCCGCAGAAATCAGCAGATAGCACATTACAGCTCCCACGAGGAGCTGTCCGATCAGCTTCTGGCGCGCTGTTAGTCCGAGGGAACGTTTGAAGACGATTTTGATATAGTCATCCAAGAAGCCGATCAGGCCAAAGCCCAGCGCAGCCACAAGAAGAACATAAAAATCTGAGTTTACTACGGAAAACTTAAGAAAAGACAAAGTAAAGGCTACAATGATCACGATTCCGCCCATTGTAGGTGTTCCCGCTTTCTTAAGATGGCTCTGCGGCCCGTCGTCACGAACCTGCTGTCCGAATTTCATCCTGCGCAGCAGCGGAATGAAGAGCGGAGCGGCAATGACCGCAAGGATAAAGGAAACAGCAATAGTAAGTAGCAATAATTGATAATCCATGGGTACACCCCCTCCTAGTGTTCTATGTCTGTTGATAATGTGCATTCAGTGACCCCAGCACTTCTTCCAGTCGCATGCCTCTTGAGCCCTTGAAGAGCACAATATCCCTTGGCGTGCTTTTGGCGATCAGAAGGTCCGTCAGAGACGCTTTATCGGTAAAAGCAAATACTCTGTCCGGCCCGAATGTCTTGGTGGCAGCTTCTGCGATATGTGTAGACAGAGGGCCAAAAGTAAATACAAAATCAAGCTCATCGGCATTCAGGTAGCTACCGATTTCACGGTGAAACCGTTCTTCCTCCGGCCCAAGTTCCAGCATGTCCCCAAGCACGGCGATTTTGCTGCCGCTGCTCTTCATGGCTTGGATGACATCAATCGCTGCCCTCATAGATGTCGGACTGGCGTTGTAGGCATCGTTCAGCAGGGTTAGTCCGCAAGGCACTGAGATCACTTCAATCCTCATACCTGTCAGCCGGAGCTCGCCGAGGCCTTGCTCGATATGCTCCTCCGTAATGCCGAAGTGACGCGCAACCGCCAGCGCAGCCAAAGCATTCACCACATTATGGCGGCCCGGCAGCGGCAGAGTAAAGGCCCACTCGGCATGAAGATGGGAAGTGAAGCTCATTCCCGCACTGTGAGCCATCATACCTGTCGGATAATCATCATTATCTGCGGATAAGCCGAAACGGAAGGTTCTCATCTCTTGCGGAGCCTGGAACCCTGGTTCCTCCATCACTTCCGCAAGCAGTGGCTCATCCCCGTTATAAACGAGCACGCCGCCAGGCTTCAAGCCTTCAGCAATTTCCAGCTTCGCCCGGGCGATCTCCTTACGAGAGCCGAGCTGCAGTAGATGAGACTCGCCAATGTTGGTAATGATAGCGATATCCGGGGGGGCTAGTGAGGCCAGCAGAGCAATTTCCCCTCGACCGCTCATGCCCATCTCCAGGATGGCAATCTCGGTATCGGCAGCCATCGACAGAATCGTTAACGGCAAGCCGATATGATTGTTGAAATTACCTTGTGTCTTATGAACCTTATATTGGCTCTCTAGTAAGGCCATAACGATATCCTTGGTCGTTGTTTTGCCGTTACTACCCGTAATGGCTACGACCTGAGGCTTCACGATATCCAGATAAGAAGCGGACAGCTTCTGAAGAGCTACTAGCGTATCTTCAACGAGAATGACTCCACCCTCAGGGGCAGGTCCCCTATCACGCTGCCAGAGCGTGCCAGCCGCCCCTGCCGCAAGCGATGCAGCACCGTAATCATGTCCATCGAATTTCTCGCCTACCAGTGGAACGAACAGGCAGGCAGGCACAATTTTGCGAGAATCCGTAACGACCCCCGCAACCTCTATATCGGCAGTAGCAGGAGCCAAGAGTTGCCCCCCGCACATAGCGGCGATATTTCCAAGTGTACTAGTAATCAATAGTTTCGGCCCCTTATCACTTCTTTAGCGACGACGCGATCATCGAAATCGTGAACCACTCCGCCGATCAATTGGTAGGTCTCATGACCCTTCCCCGCAATCAATACTACATCGCCGGGGCTTGCCATTTCAATAGCATTCCTAATAGCTTCCCTTCGGTCTGCGATCAGTTCGTAGCGTTCCCGTGCAACCCCATCCTCCACCAATCCGGCTTCGATATCCTGCAATATCAGCAGTGGGTCCTCGGTACGCGGATTGTCGGAGGTAACAAGGATAGCGTCACTGTACTTGGCAGCGATTTTGCCCATTAGAGGACGTTTGGTGCGGTCTCTGTCCCCGCCGCAGCCGAAGACGGTTAGTACCTTGCCCGTTGCAAACTCCCGCACCGCGCGCAATACATTCTCCAGGCCATCCGGGGTATGAGCATAATCCACGATCACCGCAAACTCCTGGCCTTCGTCTACTGATTCTACCCGCCCGGCCACACCGGGTACTGCTTCCAGACTAGCCTTGATCTCCTCTAACGGCACATCCTCCAAAAGAGCGGCCGTAATGGCAGCCAACGCGTTGTACACATTGAACTTGCCGACCATACGCAGCGAAATGTCCGTCTCTCCTTTAAACGTATCCACATGGAAAGATGTTCCTTTTGCAGTAATTGAAATTTGGGATGCACGAACATTGGCTTCATTGTCAATGCCGTATGTAATGACTTCCGCAGCTGTCTGGGCTGCAAAATAGACGCTGGCCCCGTCATCTGCATTCAGCACCGCGTATTTGCGCTCTTCCTTCCAGGGGGAGATCACATTGCCCAGACGGGAGAAGAACAACCCCTTGGCTGCCCGGTACTCCTCCATTGTATGATGATAATCCAAATGATCCTGGGTTAAATTCGTAAATATCGCTGTGCGGAAATCCGTTCCTTTTACGCGTCCTTGCTCCAACGCATGCGAGGACACTTCCATGACGCATAATTCCACGCCTTTGGTCGCCATATCGTTCAGTGAGCGCTGTAGCTCCAGTGATTCCGGCGTGGTGCCAGACATCGGATAGCTTTGACCATCATAGCGCATTTGAATGGTTCCGATGAGTCCTGTCTTCACCTGATGATCTTCCATGATCCGTTCGATAAGATAGGTTGTCGTAGTCTTACCGTTGGTGCCCGTGATACCGATCATGCGCATACGGCTGCTCGGGGAACCGAAAAAGGCATTAGACAGCACAGACATCGCAAAACGACTGTCGCCTACTACAATTTGCGGCACATCAAGGTCAAGTCTTCGTTCCGCCACAATAGCAGCAGCTCCGTTTGCCACAGCCTGCGAGGCGTATTCATGTCCGTCTACAGTGTGGCCGGGCAGACAGATGAACAAGTCACCTGACTGTACCCGGCGGGAATCAGTCTGCAGATTCTTGATCTCAATATCTCCTGCCCCGTATAGCCGTGATACAGCGAGACAGGAAGCCAATTCATTAACTTTCATAGTAATCCCTCACTCTACATTTTCGGATAAGAGATATAGTAGTATACCTCTTGGGATGCATATTTGATACTGACGCTCTGGCGGTCTGTCACTCCATCCATTACTGGTTATTCGGGTGATGCACCCATGTAAATGCGGATGGTCGATCCCCGTTCCACTCTGGCTCCCGGCTTGGGGGCCTGATTGATTACGGTATTACCCGTTCCGGAGCGGGCCAGTGTAAAGTTCATATTCAGATCTTCATAAATATCTTGTACGGTGGCGCCGGTGAGATCTGGCACAGTCACAATTGGCGTTTCACCGTATTTATAATTCTTGGCTAGCTGATCAGTCCGTTCAGGCACCTTCATGTAATGCAAGGAGTCTTCCAAAATATTCTGTACAATTGGCGCAGCGACAACGCCCCCGAACTGAATGCCTTTCGGATTATCCACCGCCGTATAAACAACGATTTGCGGATCATCCGCTGGCGCAAAACCGACAAAAGAAACGATGTGTTCTGTCGGAGAGTAGCGGCCATTAATGACCTTCTGTGCAGTACCCGTCTTGCCACCTACTCGGTATCCATCAATAAAAGCCGGGCGGCCAGTGCCTTTGGCAACCACGCTCTCCAGCGCAGCCCGAACCTTCTTCGAGGTCTCCTCAGAAATAACCTCCCGTACCAGTTCAGGTTCCACCTCTGAGACGGTTTCTCCTGTATCCGGGTTAATCCAGGCTTTGGCTACATGCGGTTTATACAACTTGCCGCCATTAATAGCTGCCGATACTGCTGTGATCTGCTGAATCGGTGTAACCGAGACACCTTGGCCAAACGCCGTGGTTGCCAACTCGACGGGACCCACCTGCGATGGCTTGAACAGGATACCGTTCGATTCCCCGTTCAAATCAATTCCCGTCTTGCTGCCAAAACCGAAATCCCGGATGTATTTGAACAATGAGTCCTTACCCAGCCGCTGACCCAGAGCCACGAAGCCCGGGTTGCAAGAGTTCTCCACAACCTGCAGGAAGGTCTGGCTGCCATGGCCGCCTTTCTTCCAGCAACGGAGTCTGGCCCCGCCGACCTCGATAAAACCAGGATCAAAAAAGTGATCGTTCTGCAGATCAACCTTCCCCTCCTGAAGTGCAGCCGCTAGGGTAATAATTTTAAAAGTGGACCCTGGCTCGTAGGTCATCCAGATCGGCAAGTTCCGGTTATAGGTCTGAGCATCATATTCCTTGTACTTCCCTGGCTCATACCCCGGCCTGCTGGCCATCGCCAGAATCTCGCCATTCTTGGGATTCATGGCAATGGCCCAACTCCCCTGAGCCTGATACTTCACCATCGCCTGATCCAGCTCTCGTTCCATAATCGACTGGATCTGCTTATCAATCGTCAGTTCCAGATTAAGACCATCCTGAGGCTTGGAATACTTCTCAGAGGAACCTGGCATTAATCGCCCACCGGCATCGGAGAGATAAGAGATATTACCACCAATGCCTTGTAGCAGCTTGTCATAGATGCTTTCTACTCCGGTAATGCCCTGATTGTCTATCCCTGTAAAGCCTAGGATATGAGCTGCAAGATCACCGTAGGGGTAATAGCGTTTGCTATCCTCAGCCACAACGATGCCCGGCAGCTTCAAATCACGAATTTCGGCAGCAAGCTCCATCGTAATTTTACGGCCGCCGGGCTGCAGTCTCACCGAGGCTTTCTTTTGGGACAGCATAGGCACAAGCTTCTCCTTGGTCATGCCAAGCAAGGGTGCCAACTGCTGTGCTGTCGTCTCTTTATCTTTTACTTGCACAGGAATAGCGTAGATCGTAGGTGAACTGATGTTATAGGCCAGCGGAACACCTTCGCGGTCCAATATTTCACCGCGCTTGGCGGTAAAGGGAATATTCCGGCGCCAAGAATCCTCAGCCTTGGCAGTCAATTCCTGGCCTTTGGACAATTGTACATAAGCCAGCCGAACTGCCAGCGAACCAAACAACAAAGCCAGTCCCAGCAGCGTCCACAACATTCTTCGCCGGCTTGTAACCTTCGATACCTTCATACCGTTCTCCCCCGTTTCCCAGGTAATAGACATGCGCTCTTACCTTCATGACTATTCGGGACAAACAGGGGTTAGAACAAGCCTATGGT
Source organism: Paenibacillus sp. NPDC057934 (assembly GCF_042887565.1). Taxonomy (NCBI): domain Bacteria; kingdom Bacillati; phylum Bacillota; class Bacilli; order Caryophanales; family Paenibacillaceae; genus Paenibacillus; species Paenibacillus sp. NPDC057934. The sequence goes on along the minus strand of NZ_JBHVPB010000005.1, from coordinate 130,538 downwards.
TTGCTTTTGCCCTCACTACCTCCGTCCGGAGGTGGATCAGCTGCCTGATCTCCCCCTGGCTCGTTAAGCGGAGTTAGTTTGAGGGTGATAAGCTTCTTGCCATTCTTCGTACTCTCTACTTGCTCTGTTACATAACCTTCACCCTGTACAACGATTCCAACCTTGAGAAGGCTGAGTACTTCCAGCGCATCGCGCAAGGACTGTCCCTTCAAGTCCGGAATGATCGACGAATCTCCCTCCTGACTCAGCAGATAAATCCGCTGGCCTGAAGCAAGCTTCGTTCCACCAGCAGGATACTGACTGACCACAGAAGCTCCTTGACCAACAGTCTCGAAATCATATCCACCGCTAAGCAGAAGTTCACGGGCCTCCTTCATCGTTTTCCCTTTAAGATCTGGGGCCGTGCGCAGAACCGGAGCCGCCGCTTTGACCGGTTCTTTGCTGTTTTTATCATCTTTGGTGACATTCTTCGGAACACCCATGTATTGCAGCGACTGAGAGACAATCTCCTTGAACACTGGTCCCGCTGCCGTTCCGCCGCCTACCTCGACGTTCGGCTCGTCAATGATGACGATGACAGCAATTTTCGGATCATTCACGGGTGCATAGCCAATAAAGGATACAAGTACTTTGGATTTTACATAGTCCTGACCCTCAACCTTAATAGCCGTCCCCGTCTTCCCTGCTACCCGGTAGCCCTCAATATAAGCATGGCGTCCAGTACCGATAGTCTGGTCAGCAACAACCTGTTCCAGATAGCCCCCGGTCTCCCTAGCGCTTTCCTCCGAAATCACCTGCCGCACAACCTCTGGCTTGGTAACTGCCGTCTGTCCAGTATTCGGGTTGGTCACTTCCTTGACCACATGTGGAACCATCAGCTTGCCGCCGTTGGCAATAGCTGCAACCGCCGTTAACTGTTCGATCGGGGTTACCTGCACTTTACCATGACCATAAGCCAGTGTGGCAAATTCAACGGGGTATTGGGGCGATACTCTACCCGTTACTTCCCCCGGCAAATCGATACCTGTTTTCTCTTTAAAACCAAAATCTTGAATATACTTTAAAAGTCTATCCTGTCCTAGCATTTCATAACCTAGTTTGACGAAAGCTACGTTACTGGAGCGTTTTACACCCTCAAGAAACGAGATTTGGCCCCAGCCGGCTTTTTTGATATCATGCAGTGACTTGCTATAGCCCTTGATCCGAATCGATCCGGACATGAATGTATCATCAGGCTTGAACAACTTCTCTTGCACTGCCCCGGCCAGTGTAGCAATCTTGAATGTAGAGCCAGGCTCATAAATGGACTGGATGGCATGATTTCGGAAATCACCTTGATTTTTAGTTTCCCAAAAAGCATTAGGGTTGAAGGTGGGCATATTCGCCATCCCCAGAATCTCCATTGTGTTCGGATCTGCCGCGATGACAGTCATGCTCTTTGGCTTATACTGGTTAAAGGCCTTCTTCATTGCCTCTTCGATATAATACTGAATGGTACTATCAATCGTCAGCTTGAAATTGTTTCCATTGACAACTGGTTGATAAGATTCTTCGGCATTGGGCAGCTTGACTCCCTTACCGTCACTCTTATAGAGTAACTGACCATCCTTACCTTTCAACTGATCGTCAAAGTACTTCTCGAAACCCATAACGGCATTGCCGTCACGGTCTGTATACCCGAGAACATGGGCCGCAAAAGTATTCTTGGGATAATACCTTTTCTGTTCCCGTACAAATCCGAGCCCCGTCTCCTGAATCTTATGCTCTTCTTTCAGCTTATCTCGAAAAGCCACTACTTTCTCATAAAGATCCTGATCGATTTTCCAGCCTTCGTTACGAATTTCGCGGTTCTTCAAAAAATTACCGTTCTCATCCTTGGCTTCAACCAGTTTCCGCAGTTCATTCTCCGGCTTCTTCAGCAGATCCTTAAGCCCGGCGATCACCTCTTCGCCAATACCATTCTCGTTAATCACCTCAGGGTTTACAACAACAGTGTACGCTGGAACGTCGCTGGCCAATGTACTTCCATTGCGGTCGGTAATCACCCCGCGGGTCGCCTTGATTGTGGAGGTATGCGCCCACTGCTTTTGTGCCCGTTCCTGCCAGAAATCCCCGTTTAGCACCTGGATATAGAATACCCTTCCGACCAAAACAAGAAAAAAGAGGGTGATACACCCTCCTATAAACAGCGTGCGAAGTTTTATTCTTTTAATCATACCTAACCTCACAGACTCTATTATTGCGATCTTGCCAATCGCTTACTAGTTATCTCCGTCAGTAGATGTTCCTGATTTCGGAACAAATATCGTAGTATCCTCATTGGGTGGGACAAATCCCAGTTCCTTGGCTTTTTGCGGGATCAACTGTTCCAGCGTCTGTTTCTCCATCTGGTATGTAGCGATCTGCTTCTTATCTCTGGCAATTTCAGCATCCAGCTTCTGCGCTTGCTTGTTCAAATCGTAAATATGAACGTAACGCCAAATCAGGGTGACGGCTACCAGGACAAATACACTTAGAGTCAGCATGTACAGCAGCTTCTCTTGCATGGGGAGCACCATTCGCCTGGTGACTACTTTTGTCTTCTCGCGGTATAGTGGGTTTTTTTCTTCTTTTCTTTTGGGCTGGACTGCCAAGTTGCCGCGGGTATAGGCCATCTCTGACTCTCCTTTATCGTAATTTACAATTTCTCTGCAATACGCAGCTTCGCTGAACGGGCACGAGAGTTAAGCTCAAGCTCTTCCTCGGAAGGCAAGCGTGGTTTGCGATTGATCAGCTTGAGCGAGCCTTCAGCACCGCATACACATAGCGGAAAATCAGGTGGGCATGTGCATTTGCTGACATAACTGCTCAGAATCTGCTTGCAAATTCGATCTTCCAACGAGTGGAAGGTGATGACAGATACTCTTCCTCCAGGCGCCAGGCAGCGTACCGCTCCGTGCAACCCTTCTTCAAAAGCACCTAATTCATCATTTACAGCAATGCGCAAGGCCTGGAAACTACGTTTGGCAGGATGTCCGCCAGTTCTGCGCGCAGCCGCAGGGATACCTTCCTTGATCAACTCTACTAATTCGCCAGTGTTCTCTATAGTCTTCTCGGCTCTCCGCGCTACAATGCGTCCGGCAATCCGTCGCGAGAATTTCTCTTCTCCATATTGGAAAAGAACGCGTGCGATCTCCTGCTCGGACCAAGTGTTCACAATATCAGCTGCAGTCAACATTCCCGACTGGTCCATTCGCATATCCAGCGGCGCATCGTGATTGTAGCTGAAGCCGCGTTCCCCCTCGTCGAACTGGGGCGATGAGACGCCAAGATCAAAGAGAATCCCGTCAACCTGGGGAACTCCGTCTTTCTTCGGGACAAAAGGCACATCTCTAAGCACATATTCCAAATCACGGAAATTCGTCTTCACAAGAACAACTTTATCCCCGTATTCAGCCAGTTTTTCCTTGGCGTTGTTCAGGGCCCAGTCATCTTGATCCAAGCAGATTAAACGGCCTTCTCCGCTGAGTTTGGAAGCGATAAGTGAGCTGTGACCTGCCCCGCCGAGCGTGCAATCTACATAGATTCCGTCTTTTTTGATGTGCAGCCCTTCTGTCGCTTCTTCTTTAAGCACCGTGATGTGATGAAACAAGCTGCATCCCTCCAGGACAGTATTCGATATTTGTGTGGTTTATAGATCAAAGTTGAAATCGACCAATTTCTCGGCAATCTCGTTGAATGATTCTTCTGACTGTTCGAAGTACTGCTCCCAAAGCCCCTTGTTCCAGATCTCCACCCGGTTAGAAACGCCTAGAATAACACAGTCCTTGTCCAGCTTGGCATACTGCCGTAAATTACCCGGCAAGTTTACCCTGCCCTGCTTGTCCCAGACGCATTCTGTCGCTCCCGAGAAAAAAAAGCGGCTGAATGCGCGGGCATCCGATTTCATCAACGATAGGGTTTTGAGCTTTTGCTCCATGATGCCCCATTCTTCCATGGGGTAAACAAAAAGGCAGGAGTCAAGTCCGCGGGTCGCCACGAAGGAAGTTCCGAGCATTTCACGGAACTTGGCCGGAATAATAATTCGGCCTTTCTCGTCGATACTATGCTGGTATTCACCCATGAACATAGTTTTCCCACTCCCGCTCCCCAAATCCCCACTTTACCCCACTTTTCACCACCTAAGCATAATAGATTCGCCGTTAAAAATCAAAAACCTTTTTCCAGACCAAGGTAATTGTTTCCTAAATGTAAAATCACATCTAAGCGCCTATACATATGGTTCCAAGGTCCTGTTCGACCTCTGTTCACCCCTGTATAAATTACCAGAAACACGCAAGAAACCGCCCGACCGGAATATGCTTCCGGCAGAACGGCTTCTGCATCGTATCCACTATGCAAAGTTACATATATATCATGCGGTGGGTACCGCTGTAATCAGCAGGAACAGCCATTAGATTATCAAGCCAATCTGGTCCATACCGGTTCAAGTAGTACATGATGTTGTAGACTCTCTCCTGCAGCTTTCCTTGCGGCATTAGGGACAACTCAATCCGTTCCCACTGTCGCAGTGCCGCTTCATTCTGCTTCTCGACAGCATCCAGAGCTTTGGCTTGCAAGAAAGAGATCTGATCCAAGATCTTGTCCTTATTATTACTTCCCAGCTTCAGCAGTCCGGCCTGTATAGTGCCAAGCTGTTCAATCAAAGGCTCGTAGAGCGCATTGAATGCTGCTTTTGTTTCTTCAAAACGGGCTCCCAGACGAAGCTCGTCCTGCGCAGTCAACCATTCCTGTCTCTTACTGTCCAGTCCCTGATGTACATCAGGGACTCCGATTCCGTACTTGTCCATATGCTTTTGAAGCGTGCCCTCCACCAGGGTGAAAGACATCCGCGGCATAATCAGCGGCATGGTCCCGCCCAACGTACGGAATGCCTGATGAGGAATGGCCCAGTAAGCAATCTCTCCCTGTCCAAGCACCGTAGCCAATGTAGGCAATAGATAGTCTTGCATGAGCGGCCGGGTCAGCACATTATTGCTGAAACGCTCTGGGTGGGTATACAGTATATCCAGAAGTGCTTCTTTAGAAAAGGATACAGTTCCTTTACGGTCTGTAAAGAAACCATCCTTCTTGTGTAGCAGCAAGCGTGTGCCTTCATGAATATAGAACAGGTTGGCACTACCTTCTGTCACATCGGCCTGAAGCTCGTACCCGCTATCACGAATAGCGGTAGCCGCATTTAGATAGGCTGTCTCCAGTTCTCCATTCTCCCGGATCAACGTTTCAAAAAACGGCTGCTCCAACTTGCGTAGACAGGGATCAGCAGAATCAAGCAGGATCAGACCAAATTTTCCAAACAGATTCCCCATCAGCTTGGCAAAAAGATCTGTCATGTTATTGGAAGCAGAAGAGGCTTCACGAATGAATTCCATAATCCCTGCTTTAAACTCGCTGTCCTGCAGCAGTTCATCCAGTTGAGCTACGGCTTGCTGCCAGCTTTCTTCTTCAACCTTGATATCGCTAACCGATGAACGCACATCTCCGGATTTCTCAATCTTGATCTTACTGATTTCTCCGCTGCGGTTCAGCACATAGGTATGATTGACCTCATCCCAGTCATGATCTTCCCCGGCAATCCAAAATAATGGAACAACAGGCCGGCCCAATTGCTCTCCGGCTTCTTTTGCCGCCAATATGGTTGTCATTGCCTTATATATCACAAGCAGTGGTCCCGTGAACAACCCACTTTGCTGGCCACCGGAAATTACCAGCGTTCCCGGCTGCTCCAGTAGTGCAAGCGAAGACATTACTGCCTCATGTGAATTGTGCGCTTCATTATAACTCCGCAGGCAAGCTGCCACCTGCGCCCGGTCAGCACGCAAGGCCTCACGGCTGTCCAGCCATTCCGCCCGCAACACTCTGCTGCCTTCATTACGGAAGTCACCACCGTATAAATGTTCTACCGTCTCATAACGGTTCATATAGTCCCTGGCAAGCGCAGATCCGCCCGCAAGCGGCTCCGTTACAATCTTCATTGCTGTAGCCTCCTGTCTGCTATCTCTGCTATATATAAATTACAGAGTGATAAACTCTATCTGATTGTATCCAAAGGAGGGGACTTCGTCAAAGAGTCACTTATCTTAAACCGAAAATCAAGGTTGGGCTGACTACCTATCGATCTTAATTTTTATTTATTTAGTATGCATTCATTAGGCTCAACCTTATCCTTTAATCACCATAAAAATGCACCCCTTAGAATCTCATCAGATAACCGAGCGGTTAATCCAATAGCCATTCTAAGGGGTGCACTTCAAAATCATCATACTATTATGATGATTTTGAAATTCATTTAATATTAAGCATACGCTTTGGACACAAAATGCCCTTTGGATACCTCAACCAACTGCGAATCCGCCTCAGTATCTTTCTGGCCTTGAGTATAAATCGGCGTTTTCAATTCATCATGGAAATGAATCCGCTTCTTGTTCGCCTCAATCTCCGGATCAGGAACTGGTATTGCAGATAGCAATGATTTGGTATATGGATGTATCGGGTTCGAATACAGTTCTTCACTTTCTGCAAGCTCCACCATTTTCCCAAGATACATTACCGCTACTCGGTCACTGATGTGCTTAACCATAGATAAATCATGGGCAATAAAGAGGTATGTCAATCCAATGCGATCTTGAAGTTCTTTAAGAAGATTGACAACTTGCGCCTGAATGGATACGTCCAGTGCAGAAATTGGTTCGTCACAAACAATAAATTTCGGGTTGACGGCAAGCGCTCGAGCAATACCGATCCGTTGACGTTGTCCACCGGAAAATTCATGAGCATACCGAGTGGCATGGTCATGATTCAGACCAACCATATCCAATAATTCTTCAATACGTTTTTTGCGCTCGCTACTACTTCCAGCCATACCGTGGATGTCCAACGCCTCGCCAATAATATCCGAAACGGTAAATCGCGGATTCAGAGATGCATATGGATCCTGAAAGATCATCTGCATATCCCGACGAAAAGCCTTCATTTTTCCTGAGGATAATTTATAGATGTCAGTCCCGTTATATTTCACGCTTCCGGCAGTAGGCTCATACAAACGAAGAACCGTACGTCCTGCTGTAGTTTTACCACAACCAGACTCACCTACCATACCCAGCGTTTCTCCCTCGCGGATATTAAAGCTGATATTATCAACCGCTTTAAGTACCTTGCCTTTACCTACATTAAAATATTTTTTAAGACCTTCTACTTCAATCAAGTTCTTACTCATAAGAACTGCACCTCCTTGGCCATCAAATGCAGATTCCAGCAATGCAGCAAATACACATATACTGAATTCTGTGACACCGGGATCGAACCATTCACATGTATGTACCTTATCACAATAACGTACAGTGACAGATAGACGATCGGTGATTAAAAGAATAAGGCTGTGTGTCGCTAATTAAAACAACATCTCTTCCATTCATGTTACAAGCAACATTACATTCTGAAGAATAGTAACGTTAAGCAAAACGCCGCTCGTCTTTAATCAGCACTCAGGACACAAAATAACGCGATAGTAACCAACAACTATCGCATACCCGAAAAATTGTGAGAATGTTGATTACAACGGATACCTGTATCATTTATATCAACCAGGTTCAGCACTCCAATACCTTATGATGGACTCAAATGCTGATCATGCTTGATATTGGGTCAGAACTTTAGCAATCGTTTTCGATGTTATGACCCTTCTGAATGTCTTTTTAAATTAACGAGAAGATCAGAGGAAATCATGAATTAAACAGTTATGCTGAAAAACACTGAACTTGTAAAATTGATTTCCCCAGAATCCTTATTTTTTCAATTTAGGATCCAATGCATCCCGAAGACCATCACCTAGAACGTTAAATGCAAGCATAGTCACACTAATCGCGACGGCAGGGAAAATCATCCGCCAAGGATAAGTCATCCAACCAGTTCTGGCATCGTTAACCATAGAACCAAGTGATGCAACTGGTGCTTGAACACCTAGACCTAGGAAACTTAAGAAAGCTTCTGCAAAAATCGCATTTGGAACAGAAAGAGTAATGGTTACAATGATCGGCCCCACTGCATTCGGCAACAAATGGCGGAACAATAGACGACCAGATCCTGCCCCCATCGAACGTGAAGCGAGAACAAATTCACGATTTTTGAGTTGCATGATCTCACCGCGAACAATCCATGACATATTAATCCAGCCTGTAATTGTTAACGCCAAAATAATTGTGCCTAAACTAGGCTCTAAAACAACCAGCAAAAGAATTGTAACAAGCAGGTAAGGAATAGAATAAAGAATTTCCGAGAATTTATTCATAATCTCATCTACACGCCCGCCAAAATATCCCATGACTCCACCGTATATAACCCCGATGAGCAAGTCAATCATGGCTGCAGCCAATCCGACGATAAGTGAAATACGTGCGCCCATCCAAGTCCGTACCCACATATCCCGTCCCAAATCATCGGTTCCAAACCAATGCTCTGATGAAGGAGGCTGATTAGTATTCAACAAATCATTTGAGTAGTAATTGAATTTCGAAATAAACGGACCAACAATCGCTGCGATTATAATGATAATCATCGCAATTAAAGCTGTCATGGCCATTTTATTTTGACGCAAACGGTACATGGAGTCTTTCCAAGCAGAAATACTCTCACGTTCTATAGTTTCGGCTACCTTTTTATCTGTACCAACCTGCACGAAATCCTCCGGCTTAAGTTGTGTACTCTGCGATGATATGGTTTGATTTGCAGACAAAACTAACCCTCCTTTCTTCCAACAAGCTTAACTCGAGGATCGATAAACACATACAGAATATCTGTTGCAAAACGCGCAAGCATAAGTAACACTCCGTAGAAAATAGTTATCCCCATAATGAGCGTATAATCTCGAACACCAATAGCTTGTACGAATTGCTTTCCGATTCCGCCAATACCAAAAATTTGTTCAATAACCACTGAACCCGTTACAATGTTAGCCGTCATCGGTCCAACATAGGTAACTACAGGCATTATTCCGTTACGAATGACATGTTTAAACATGATGTGAGCCCAGCTTAATCCCTTGGCTTTTGCAGTTTTAATATACTCTGCATGTAGGACTTCAAGCATACTGGAACGTGTCAAGCGAGCGATAAATGCAATCGGCTGAAAACTTAACGCAGCTACCGGCAATACATAATCCAGTGGCCCAGTGAAGCCCATAACTCTGAACATGTGCAATTTATAAGAGAAGACATACTGGAGTAGAGCAGCGACTAAAAAGCTCGGTACAGCAATACCTAAGACCGCCACCACCATTGCTAAATTATCAATTAGGCGCCTATGATACAAGGCGGCAAGCATACCCAAAAGTACACCCACTACAACTGACACAATTATAGCAACTAGTCCAAGTTTTAAAGAAGCAGAGAATGTTTTTCCAATCAAGCCACTTACATCTTGGTTCAACTGCTTCATAGAGATCCCTAAATCACCTTGCGCAATATTCCCCATGTACTTCAGATATTGCTTCCAGACAGGTTGGTCCAGACCGTACTGCTGGTAAAGTCTAGCTTGTACTTCAGGTGGAACTTTCTTTTCAGACATAAATGGATCGCCAGGTATTGCTTTCATTAGAAAAAATGTTGCAGTGATGAGAATCAAAATAGATACTAGCATGTAGAAAAATTTATTTAAAAAATAACGCACCATATCCTACTGCGCACCTCCTTTTTCGAGTTAAAAAACAATCCTTTTCAATTGTAGGAAAAACCAGACCTCTTGTCCAATACATGTTTATGGATAATGAGGAAAAAATACACATCATTGGACTTACACAAAAAAACGGGATATATATGATGTGTTACCACATATATCCCTAAAGTTTATAACATGCACTCTTATTTTAAAACATAATATTTGTGCAAACTTTTAGTGTTCCAACAAATACGCTCTAGAGTAATCTACAGAACCGTCATACTGGGAAGTGAGGCCCTTGAGGTATGGTTTCACAAGAGAAACTTGAGTGTAATAGTAGATCGGCATAACACCCATCTCATCTTTAATCAAAATTTCTTCTGCTTTGTGGAAGCTTTCCATACGTTTAGTATTGTCTACTTCTTTATAAGCATCATCAAGCAACTTGTTATATTCTGCATTGTCGAACTTAATGTCGTTGTTACCATTACCAGTTTTCCACATATCCAAGAATGTCATTGGATCGTTGTAATCTGGGTTCCAACCAGCACGTGCTACTTGGTAATCGCCATTTTGACGGTTTTTAATGAATACGCCCCACTCTTGGTTTTCAGTTTTCACGTCAACACCAAGGTTCTTTTTCCACATATCAGCGATGGCAAGAGCAATTTTCTTATGGCCTTCGCTTGTATTGTAGATCAATGTAACTTGTGGCAATGTAGTATATCCTTTTTCTTTCATACCTTCTTCAAGCAATTTCTTGGCTTCTGTATAATCCTCAGTGAAATAGTCGTCTTTATAGTCGGAACGGAATTCGCTACCTTCAGCTGCACCTTTAATACCTGGTGGGATATAGCCGAATGCTGGAACTTGGGAGCCCAACGTTACTTTATCAACGATATCTTGACGGCTGATTGCCATTGAGAAAGCCTTACGGATTTTCGCATTGTCAAATGGCTCTGCTTTAGTATTGAACTCATAGTAGTAGATACTTGCAATTGCCTTCAGTGTGAAGTCATCTGGCAATTCATTTTTCAATACAGGAATTTGGTCTGGTGGAATGTCACCATTCGGTGCGCCTGAACGGTCAATTTCACCATTTTTGTAACTAAGAACTTCTGTAGATGCTTCGTTTACAATTGTAGCAGTGATTTTATTCAATTTAACTTCATCTTTGTCCCAATACTTATCATTCTTAGTATACTCAACGGATTGACCTGTAATCCAGCTACTAAGGTTAAAAGGTCCGTTTGTAATCATTGTTTTAGGATCAGTTGCCCATTTCTCATTACCCTCTACCGATTTGTGAACCGGGAAGTAGGTATAGAAGGACATCAAGTTCAAGAAATATGCAGTTGGGTTATTCAAAGTTACTTCAAGAGTGTGCTCATCAACTGCTTTAACACCTACTTGAGAGAAATCTTTAATTTCACCTTTGTTAAATTGTTCTGCATTTTTCAAATAGTACAGTTGTTGTGCATATGGTGGTGCAGGTACAGTTGCTGGGTCAAGAACCCGTTTCCATGCAAACACGAAATCATTTGCAGTTACCGGATCGCCATTACTCCATTGGCTGTCGCGCAAGTGGAATGTATAAACCAATCCATCTGGGGAAACATCCCATTTTTCAGCAACGCCTGGGCCTTCTTTTCCATCTTTGTCAATACGCACTAGACCTTCATACATTAACTTAAGAGCCACATTCGCTTGGCTGTCCTGAGCTTGTCCAGGATCAAATGTCGGTACATCTGCACTCATATTAAGTCTAAGCGTTTGGTCAGCAGCCAGTTTTTCGTCACCGCTACCTGTGTTTGTGTTGCCTGCCGCGTTAGTTGGGCTGGCTGTGTTGCCATTGTTTGCTTTGTTCCCGCCGCAACCAGCAAGCGCTGTGCCGATTACAAGAACTAGAGCAATCATAAGCAATAGACTTTTACTCTTCTTCATCTAGCAGTTCCCCCTAAATAGAATGTGGTATATGGTTTATGATTATACAACCAGTGGTCAAAAAAATCTAGACTAATGTTTTCTGAAAACACATTTTTTTTAAAACTTTAAAATTTTGTGACGTTGACGCTTCACCGAAGTAGTGGAACATTACATGGCTTGTGATATGTACTTTATGAGGCCTACGAACATGAACAAAACATAAAAAGTACTCATTACGATAAAACTGAGCCGCCAAACTGCGCGTAGAATTCGTTTACCGTCCACTTTTCCTTTCATACGATTTTGCGCTCCACCAATCAGTCCAGCGGATATTAATACAATAAGTAGTATAAGATAGAAGCCGGATTTGGAACTGAATATGTTATTAAAAAGCGCGGAGACCGATAGCAATAAAAAAATCGTGCTAACATCCATGGCCAGAAAAAAGATCTTTCTCCTGTCTTTTTTCATACCTGTTCCGATAAAATAAACAAGCAAAAAGGGGACAACCGGAATAACACTTAGTGTAACGAACGAATTCTGCAAAAATTCCAAGGCAACCTCACCTCTCCTCCGCGATCATACCCTCTACCAGTCGGCACATGCAGCGGTGCAGTGGAACCGCCAGGCCGGAACGCTCTCCCATTTCTACAAGACTGCCATTAATCCAGCGGATTTCCGTTGCCCTTCCGGCAAGAACGTCCGCAAGCATAGATGAGGTATTACCCGAAGTGGATCGGCATACCTGTGCGATGACCTCCCATGAATCGGTTTCATAAGGGATACCGCATGCTTCATATACTGCGATGGCTTCATCATACAGTTCTCTCATGATCTGTATACGTTCCTCGGAGGCGAGCAATTTCCCGTTCGGAATGCGCCAAAGGGCAGTAAGTGGATTAATTACAGCATTGATTAAGAGCTTTCGGTAAATCATGGTATTCATGTCATTCGACAAAAACGCGGAGAATCCTGCAACTGAAAGTGTTTCAAGTAAATGAATTGCTTCAAAATTATCCTGAGCCCCCGTTAAAGTGACTCCCGTGAAGGCTTCTGCTGGAACCTTCCCTATCCATACTTCCCCTTTTCCAGCGTGAATAACCTCTGTTAATGTTTTCCTTTTGGCGCCTTCGGTGGTTACAGCTGAGTATATATTGCTCTCCGGGAACAGTGTTTTCAGCAGCTCAATATGTCCAACTCCATTTTGAAAACATACAATACTAGGACGCTCGTTGCGAAGTGGCTGCAATATCCCAGGTAAATCATCATGCAAAACATTTTGTTTAACGGTAATTACAACGCAGCTAGCAGGTTCTCGTAGATAGGTCTCGGTAAAATCGCTAACCAAACCTGCATAGAAAAGATCGCTTTTAATTCTAATTGGCGTTCCTTCATCCTCATAACTAATGCTGATCCCGCTGTGCAGCAGCGCATGGACCTGCTGGCTCCCGCGACACCACAGTCTGACCTCGTTCCCAGTTGAAATAAGCCGTCCGGCCAGCAGCAGCCCCAGTGACCCCGCGCCTATAATATCTATTCTCATACTTGCCCCCTGCCACATTTACCCATAGTTTCCCCTTAGTATATCCCGCCCCCTTCAGCAAAAGCAAAAGCAAAAATCCCGCAAGACAGGTGATTGCACCTGCACATTGCGGGATTCTCGAAGCTCAGAAACTTTACTCAATTCGCTCCAGATTACCATTGGCATCCATCTTAAAGCGGGTCTTGAGTTCCTCTTCTTCTTCATTCAGAAAGGCCAGCCTTCTAGCACGGTCCATAATCTGAATCAATGCTTTATAATCGTCATTTACAACCCTGTAATCGGTTTGTGCAAGATTGACTTCCTTAGACAGACGCTCATTCTCCGTCCGCAGTTCGGTCAATTCCTCCTCCTTTTCCCGCAGGTCCCGCTCAAGCATTTTTAGCTGCCGGCCGGCCTCATGAAAAGTTCCCTTCCATTGCCTTAAGAAACGGATGACCGCATCAATAGACAATGTGTTCTCGGTTAGCCCTTCACTTCTAGTGTAATCCTCTTCCGTTTCTCCCAGAATCAAACCAGCTACCTGTGCACCTCTTACTGCCGGTTGTTTCTTCAAATAACTGCGTTTCTGGCGTTGCCCCTTAGCGATGCTGATCGCATCTTCATAACTCTTGCGGACACAGCTGTTCCAGCGGAATCCGCAGGCAGCGGAAGTTCTGCCGATTTTTTCTCCCACTTCTTCAAAAGCAGCAAGCTGAGTGCTACCCTCCCGAATGTGGCGCAAAGTTACTTCTGCCAGGATTAGATCATCCTCTGTACTCCAAGCGTCCTGTCTAACGGCTGTCATAAAAGCCAAACCTCCTAACAACATCTTGAAATAACCATCTTCATAACCGGCAGCTCCGCCGGGTAGTGAATAGGGATAAAAGCTGCTTACTCCATTTCTATGCCTCTTAAAGAGTTCATAGAATCTATTTGATACTAAATTGTATTTCCATTTTACGTACACCTCATACGCATTATGCTTTATTAATTCTCTTGAACCCTCCTACAGAAAATGTGTCAATTGTAAAAATCACATTTTTTCACAAATCCGCACTTTTTTTCGATGAATTCGTTTACACTGATTTCCGCAGCGGGTATAATTAAAATAAATGGAATGAAGATACATATTTGAAGGGGGACTCGCTCTTGGACCGCATGTTTCGGGTGTTGGGGTTTTTCACGCTGGCGATCGGCTTGATGGCTTTTGCCGGAAATTTGACCGAAATGGCCTTGCTCTTCTTTTTGCAAACCGCATTCTTCGTCATCCTGGGGTATCTTAAATTTACTGAAAAGACATACATTCTACTCTTCTGGGGATACATGATTGTGACCTTCACTGGCTTTAGCTACTGGACGATATTCCAGATGGGTCTCCCGTTATAAGCGTAATTCTCTCATGGAACGGACGATGTCCCCTTATTGCAAGGGGCTCTTCCGTTTTTTTGCATGCTTTTTTTATAGGACATGGACTTAAAAACGGAGTATGCTATTTTAGCAGGGTGAATCATATCATTAGTAATATTGGTACTTCTGATCCTGAACTATTTTATACAAGCAAAGGTGGTGGTGTGGTGCTCTCCCGTCCTTCTATACGCCGTATGATTGCAGCCATACTCATTTTATTCTGCTGCGCACTCCTGCCACTGGTTCCCTCCGCATATCTGTCTGCTGACCCTGTCGGTACTGTCGCGCCTCCGCCCGCTTCTCTTACTGATAATGAAGAGACCCGCAAGCTGCTGGAGCAGACCTTGTCTTCTACCGAGATTGAGAAAGAGATCACCCGGATTAATGGTGATCAAGAAGTTCTAGAGAACAAAGTGGCGGGGTTGGAAATCCAGGCTGCCAAACAAAAGACTGCGATTGCAGATCAGCAGGAACGCGCTGGTGCGATTATTCGTTCTTATTATATGGGAGATCGGGATGGACTATTGGAAGCGTTTCTGTCCGCCAAAAGCATCAGCAGAGTGCTTGTTCTGTGGGATTTCTATGAAATTATCATCGGGCGGGACCGCGATATTTTATCGCAGTATGAGAAACAATACAAAAGTTTGAAAGCAACACTTCAAGCTGCGAAGCGAAGTTCACAAGAGCTGGCAACGCTCAAAAGTGCACTTGAGGAGCAAAAAATCAGGGTAACGGCTCTACATAAGGAGATTGAAGGAGGAATCCGAGGCAGCAGTGATCCGGAAAGCATGAATGCACTACTGAAAGAGTTCTCATTATATTGGGAGAATATCGGGCTTCATGAAGTGAAGACCTACTTTAAAGCATTGGCCTCCGCGATGAAGAATCTACCAGACTTTGTCCAGAAGCGCGAAGGGTTGCTCACCCGCCAGGGGATAACTTATCAGCTAAGTCTTAAGGAAGAGGATCTCAATGATTTCTTACAGTCTCAGAACAAGCTGTTCACCGGTTTTGCTTTTCATTTCAATGAAGGCTCCGTGACGGCTTCGGGCAAAAGCGGTAAGTTGTCACTGGCTCTGACCGGACATTATACGATCCAGAATGAACCGGTCAATGCGATGTTATTCCATGTCGATAAAATTATCTTTAATGGACTTGAGCTGCCGGCCACTACCAATAAAGCGTTGGAGAAAGAATTCGACTTAGGCTTCTATCCGGCGAAAATCGTCTCTTTCCTCCGTGCAACTGAGGTCGATAGCAAGGACGGCCTGCTGCAGGTCAAGCTTGCCGTCTCATTCTGATATCTGGAGCTGCTTCTGAAGCTCTGTAACATTCAGCTTGCCTGCAAGAAATAAGGCAACCGCTTCAGTCATTTTCTTCCAGCCGCCTTCCGGTTCATCATCGGGGGCGGCTTCTTCTGCCAGCAGCAAATGCGAATCGAACGGTAGTATTACACCGGATGGCGGCCCGGAACGATAGATTTCATCCAGCGCGGGTAGCCCCCCCGTTGCTTCCAGCCAATCCAGTTGCGAAGTCGTTCCAGTGATAAAAGCAAGCCATTTCACCGCTTCCTCCGGGTGTTCGGATTGCGCAGGCAAAGCAAACGAGCGGCTGTAGATACTCTCAATCCCGTTGGTGCTATGCGCACTAAGCAGTCCTTCGGCCTTCAAGGAAGCATTCCCATATCGTTTCCATTCCGAGTACGGAACAGCTGCAATGGCAATACTGCCATCCTGAATTTTGTCCCATATCTTAGCATCTGGATAGCTGCTCAAATAAAATTCTCCCAGCGCTTGCTGCATCCAATTCAGCGTCTCCGGTTTCACGGAGATCATGCTAGTCCCCATAGATTCTAGTACAGCTGCAAATCCGTAAGGAGTACGGGTGTCCAGGGCGAGCAGATATTTGCCTGGCTGTTTGCGGAGATTCTCCAACATAAGATTCCACTCATTCACATTTCGTGGCAATGAAGGCATTCCAAGTTCAGTTAGCCGCTGCGGGGAATACACCAAAACATAAGGATCAATATCCAGCGGCACGCCCCAGTCATAGCCGTTCCACTGCATTTGCGGAATCAGCCGGGTAAGCGGAGCACTGCCTGGAACACTTCTATATACATCAATAGGAAGCAGATAGCCGTGTTTGGCCAGATCGAGAATCTTTCGCCCGTCGGTCATGATAATATCTGGGCTGTCGCCGATGGTCAAATCCTTCAGCAAGATTTTCTCAGCATCCGCCATGTCTATATTTTTCAAGTCTATTTTAACACCGCTGGACAACGAATAGCTGCTGCTCAGCGCCTTCAGTTCAGTAAATTCCGCAGGGCTGAGTGCTACAGTAATCTGTAGATTATCAATTGTTCCGACCTTACTCGAATCGGGAAAAGCAGAAGGATTCTGCCGTCTATTGACCTCAAGCGAGCCATTGCTCGTATTTACCTGCATGCTCGGTGACAGACTTGTCAGCGACAGCAGCAGGATGGCAAATAGCAGCCAGTAGTTTTTGCGTCTCAGCACGATTGTTCTCCTCCCGGGGCACTTCCTCTCCCCTATTCTACCAGACCCTCCCCCCCTTGTCTGTATCTGTGAAAACGTTCTCTTTCTATTATATAGATTTGAAAAGACAGGGAATGCAAGAACTCTCGGAGTGCCTGAACGCTTCGCGTGCGGATTATTCTTCTGATCGCTGTTTTCCTCGGATTTCCTGATTTGAATAACCACCTATAGTGGTTGAAATCCGAGGATAAAGGCGAACGCTGCGCTTCTCCAGAATAATTCCGCCCTCTACGCTACGGCTTGCCACCTCAAAAACATGATTCACTGCCTTTTCATGCGGCGGGGCAACAAAAAGCCGGGAGTGATTAAACTCCCGGCGGTAAAACATAGGTTCCAGAGCGGATTAGAGCGGATTAGAGAGGCTATAAGCAATTAAAGGTAGAATTATGCTGCTAGAGCAGTTGGAGCGCTTAGAACCATTTTTAGGATGAATAGTGCGGTATAGCGACTTAGGACAACAATGACGATTAGGGCAAATAAGCTGTTACAGAAGATCCGCAGCTAGCTGAGCCAGGCGGGAACGCTCGCCTTTTTCTAAAGTTATATGGCCGCTAATGCCTTGTTGCTTAAATTTTTCTACAATATAGCTAAGCCCGTTGCTCGCTGCATCCAGATACGGATGATCGATCTGCTCAGGGTCGCCCATGAGGATTACTTTGCTTCCCTCCCCAGCCCGGGAAACGATGGTCTTCACCTCATGACGGGAGAGGTTCTGCGCTTCATCAATAATAATGAATTGTGCAGGAATCGAACGGCCGCGGATATAGGTCAAGGCTTCGACCTGGATACTGCCAAGCCCCATCAGAATTTTATCAATATCTCCCGATTTCTTCGTGTCGAACAGAAATTCGAGATTATCATAAATCGGCTGCATCCATGGACGAAGTTTCTCATCCTTCTCACCAGGCAAGTATCCGATGTCTTTGCCCATCGGTACAACCGGGCGGGCGATTAGCAATTTTTTGTATTTATGCTCATCCTCGACCTTAAACAACCCTGCGGCAAGTGCTAGTAATGTTTTGCCTGTTCCGGCCTTGCCAGTAATCGTTACCAGCGGTATATCATCATTCAGCAAAAGTTCCAGTGCCATGCGTTGCTGGGCATTGCGAGCACTGATGCCCCAAACGGCATCGTTTCCGAGATATAACGGCTCCAAACGTGAAGCATCATTATTCACTTTAAGTAATGCCGATTTCCCGCTGCCGATCTCATCCTTGAGGATTACAAATTCATTAGGATACAGACGGTAAGGCAGCTCCAGTTGTTTAATAGACAAATAACGATTGCTGTAATATTCATCAATCAAAGAAGGATGCACATGCAGCGACTGATAGCCAGTGTACAGCTCATTTAGATCTCCGGTACGGTCCGACAAATAATCCTCAGGCGTTACACCAAGCACATCCGCCTTAATTCGCACCAATACATCTTTACTCACCAGCACCACAGGGCGCGGATCAGGCTTCTCATTCTCTTCAATTAAATAATTGAGCGCAACCGCCAAAATCCGGTTATCGTTCGATACCTCACCGAACATCTCCTGAACCTTCACGAAGCTGCGGTGATTTAGTTCTACCTTCAGCATGCCTCCATGTTCCAGTTCCACTCCGCTGTGCAGGTGGCCCTGTTCCCGGAGTCCGTCCAGCAGACGGGACACGGTGCGGGCGTTACGGCCAATTTCATCGGCATTGCGCTTCTTGGAGTCGATTTCTTCCAATACAACTGCAGGAATGATGACTTCATGCTCCTTGAAAGAAAAAATCGAATTGGGGTCGTGCAAAAGCACGTTGGTATCCAGCACAAATATTTTTTTCATGTTATCCCCTCCACAGCGCCTGGTTTGATTGGTCATACATAACTCTTTCCGTCATGGGAAAAGATAATCCCAGAACTAATCTTTGACCGAAAGGAGTAATCACATATGAGAAAATCAATGTGTCTGTTGCTGGTACTGCTGCTGCTGACAAGCTGCGGTATCGCTAATAAGAAGACATCACCCTCTCCTCAGGATAAACAGTCGGCTCAGGCTGTAGGCAACAAAGGGGGCCACGAAGTTCGGAAGTTGAATAATACCACTGCCGTACCGCTTTCATCCGCATCACAAAGCGGAGTCACTCATACGACCAAAGCGGGAAGCGAGATTGCACTTAAGGATCACTTAGAGCAGCTGGCTAAAAGAGTACCCGGTGTAGATGGCGCACACTGTGTAGTGATGGGTAAAACCGCGATTGTTGGGCTTGACGTCAAAGGCTCGCTCAGCAGATCACGGGTCGGAAGCATCAAGTATTCCGTGGCCGAAGCCATCCGCAAAGATCCACGAAGCGTTAATGCCCTGGTCACTGCCGACATGGACCTTTCCAGCAGACTTGCCGAGATGAGTCACCATATCTCCAAAGGCCGTCCCGTGTCAGGATTCGCCTCAGAGATGGCAGACATTGTCGGACGAATCATTCCGCAAATTCCGGAAGATACCAAACCCAGAAAACAATAACATCATAAGTTGACAAAAAAAGCCCAGTGATGACCTCACCGGGCTTTTTGCATAGCAGCAAATACTTGTCCGTCCAGCTTCTCGGCTGCACGCTGATCATATACTTTTACATATCGTGGAGCGGAGTCCAGCTTCGCACCATAAAAAAGCGCGTTGCGCACCGCTTCAATTTCAACATCAAAGCAGCAAATATTAAAGGGCACATCGTCAAGATGATCCTGCCTAACCGCAGCACGTCCGTTGATCGCATGAACCGTGCTCTCGCCGAACACAGTGATTGTTACCATAGGGTTAACCTTCATATTGTTCACCAGTCGTGAACGATGATCCACTGCGATCCGTAACACGGAAGGGCTCACTGCATAAATCCACGAAATAGCCGTGGACGTAGGACCTGAAGTTTCGGCATCGACAGTGTTAAGCAGAACAAACGTCTCGGATTGCAGCATCGAAAGCAGGGATTCATTAAGCAGAGCAACGGCTTCGGACATGAGTACAGGCCCCCTATGACGCAAAAGTGCATTCAATTAAGTATATTATAACATAGCGAGAAACTTGCATTCAATTTTAGTTATTACCCTCTTGGCTAACACCAGCGATTCGGTTATGAAGACTCTGCCTCGCCGTCTCAAGCTCTTTCTCATTAATATATACATAAGGACTTTTCCATGTGCCCGTTACAGGCTTGAACTCCACATGCTGCTTGGAAATGTTCCAATAGGTAGCGATCAAATCCTTCAGCTGGCTATTTTCAACATCCGTCTTCATATTGTCATTCACGGCGTCCAGCATGCTGCCAATCTTCATGACACCACCAAATGACTGAACCTGATCGATCAATGAGTTCAACACTTCATTCTGGCGTCTGTTGCGGTCAAAATCATCAGAGCCCTTTGTTTTGGGCTTGCAATTGGATTTGCGGTAGCGTACATAATCGAGTGCGTTATCGCCGTTCAGCTCAGCCGGACCCTTTTTCAGATTAATATTGGTTCCGTCTGCGCTATCCTTATAGCACATATCCGCACTGACGTTCACTTTAACGCCGCCAAGTTTATCAACGATATCACGGAAGCCCTGGAAATCAAGAACCGTCACATAGTCTATTTTCACATTCAGGTATTTGCCCATCATGGTCTTCATTTCTTCCTCAGCTGAGCCGCCAGAGGTCTTTTCCTTGCTCTTGAAACGTGTATAGAACTCATTGATTTTCGTTTTCTTGTATCCGTCCAGCTCCACATAAGTATCACGCGGGAGTGACACTACCGTGGCCGATTTGGTCTCCGGGTTCAGCGACGCCACCATGATGACATCTGTCAGGAAGGATTCATGCTTCGGCCGACTGTCGGTTCCAAGAAGGAGTATCGTCAACGGCTTGACTGTGGCAGACTGCTCAGGCGGAACTGGCTTGTCTATACCGGTATCCAGAATCCCATGCTCCAGCTTCCAGTAAAGATAGCCGCCATACCCTAGACCCCCAACAATGGCAACGATCAGAATAGTAAGAAGCACACGGCCGAGTCTGGCCCCAAACCCTCGCTTTTTAGCTTTCTTTTTAGTGCTCTTTTTAGCGACTGTTTTGGCAGGCTGCTTCCTGCCGTTTTCAGGTCTTGTGCTAGGATTCCCCGCAGACCTTCTCGGGGGTAGTTCATTATTGTTGCGTGTCATAATAGAATAAAGTCCTTTTCATTTCATTGGAATACAGGATATTACTGTTTATATAGACGATTAAAGTAGTAAAAAGTTGCGAACTAGGAGCGTTTCACCCCGCCAGCCGCCTTCCTCTTCTGCCTTGCTTCGACAAAATATCGCACCCGTACAAGCAGCATCAAACTGACGGCTACAAGCAGACATTGAATAATGGGGAGCTTGTCGTGCTGAAAAATAAGGAGCATCCCGGAACCCAGCGCCATCATAACGTAAAGAACAATTTCCTTGCCGATGGAGAGCTTCTGGTTCACCCGGAACACCTGATTGTAAACATAAGTAAGCAAGACGAAAATAACAATATAAGCAATAACAGGATGATTAGCGAACCAGGTTTGCATAGCTTTTAGTACACCCCTCCCGAATATAGTTACGCTTACATTATATCATCAGTCCACCAATTTAACCTCAATATTCCTTCTATGTATCTCTTTGTGAAAAAATAAGCCGCCGGAATGTTATTCCGACGGCTTATTAGATTCTTACTTACACGCTCGCTTGTGCTTGTTTACGTTGTTTTTCTACACGCTCGCGCTCGCTCTTGTTAAGGATCTTTTTGCGCAGACGCACCGATTTCGGTGTGATTTCGCAATATTCATCATCATTCAAATATTCAAGCGCCTGTTCAAGGGAGAACATCCGTGGCGTTTTCATTTTTACTGTATCGTCCTTGGTTGCGGAACGAACGTTGGTCAATGCTTTTTCCTTACAAATGTTAACGACGATATCGTTGTCACGGGTATGCTCGCCGACGATCATACCTTCATAAATATCAGTTCCTGGCTCCAAGAACAGAATACCACGATCCTCAACACCCATCATGCCGTAGAAAGTAGTGGTTCCAGTCTCAGTGGATACCAGTACGCCTTGGTGACGTCCGCCTACTTGACCGCCAATCAACGGAGCATAGCTGTCGAACGCATGGTTCATTACACCATAGCCGCGAGTCAATGTAAGGAAGTGTGTGTTGTAACCGATCAGACCACGTGCAGGAATCAAGAATTCCAGACGAACCTGTCCAGTACCATTGTTAATCATGTTCACCATCTCAGCCTTACGGCTACCCAGGCTCTCCATAACCGAACCCATGCTATCTTCCGGTACGTCGATCATCAGGCGCTCAAGCGGCTCCATTTTGACACCATCGACTTCCTTAACGATAACCTCAGGCTTGGATACCTGCATTTCATATCCCTCACGGCGCATGTTCTCGATCAAAATACCGAGGTGAAGCTCGCCGCGTCCCGATACTACGAACGCATCCGGGCTGTCTGTTTCAAGTACGCGCAGACTGACATCTGTCTCCAGCTCTTTCATCAGACGCTCACGCAGCTTGCGGGAAGTTACCCATTTGCCTTCTTTACCAGCAAACGGACTGTTGTTAACGAGGAACGTCATTTGCATGGTTGGCTCGTCAATCTTCAGGACAGGCAATGCTTCTGGATGTGCAGGATCAGCGATTGTCTCACCAATGTTGATATCCTTGATACCAGCGATAGCAACGATGTCACCAGCGCCAGCTTCTTCTGCTTCTACACGCTTCAGACCTTGGAAGCCGAACAGCTTCTCAACCCGTGCAGTCTTACTCTTGCCGTCACGCATAATAACTGTAACGGATTGACCTTGTTTAACCACACCGCGGTTAACACGGCCAATGGCAATACGACCAAGATATTCGTTATAGTCCATCAGAGTTACCAGGAATTGCAGCGGCTCTTCAACACTTTCAGTTGGAGCAGGAATCTTCTCAACGATTGTTTCGTACAGGGCCAACATGTTGTCATCTTGTTTCTCTGGATTAAGGCTTGAAGTACCGTTCAATCCGGAAGCATACACTACCGGGAATTCCAGTTGTTCGTCACTGGCTTCAAGCTCGATGAACAGATCAAGTACTTCGTCAATAACTTCCGCAGGGCGGGCAGCCGGACGGTCGATTTTGTTCACAACGACGATCGGTTTCAAATTCTGTTCCAGCGCTTTACGAAGTACGAACTTCGTTTGTGGCATACAGCCTTCATAAGCGTCAACAACGAGTACTACGCCGTCAACCATCTTCATAATCCGCTCAACCTCGCCGCCGAAGTCGGCGTGTCCAGGGGTATCTACAATGTTGATCAAGAACTCTTTATAGGTAATTGCAGTATTTTTGGCAAGGATCGTAATTCCGCGTTCGCGCTCCAGATCGTTGGAGTCCATGGCGCGCTCCTGTAGGGTCTCATGGGCACTGAAAATACCGGACTGCTGCAGAAGCTGGTCAACCAATGTTGTTTTACCATGGTCAACGTGGGCAATAATCGCAATGTTGCGAATGTCTTTTCTTGAATGCATGATTTGTATCCAAATCCTCTCATTTATCAAATTAAATCTGTTCAAATTCTGAGCATGTCACGACAATCTCACAAAAGAAGCGCCTGGCGGAAAGCCGACGCTTTATCATAACATTAATTTTATAGTGAAAGCACCATGAAAAGCAAGTCTTTTTATGAAAAAAACACGCTGGTTTTCGCTTAAATTTTTCCTATTTATATGCTTGTTTGTGCAAATGCAGTTTACCAGCCACCATTCCATTTCTTCCCGCCCCGCGATTTGCCACGTCCGGCAATCAACCAGAGGCCCGCCAGGACCAGAACAGCACCAAGTACATAGAGGAATCCTGTTCCAAGTAGGCTGAACACTAGCAAGACAACACTAAGCAAACCAATTACTGCGGAACCAACGGCGAGCCCTCTACTCCGGTAAGGAGAATAGAGCGAATATTGATATAGTCCTAATGCAATGCCAATCAGTAACAGAGGCCACAAATGTCTCATTAAGCCCCAACCCCAGATATTACAGAGTCCGAACAGAATGCCATACACGGTCAGAACTCCAGCAGGAATCAACAGGGTAGCGGACATCCGGCGATTAAAGAACAATACATACAGCAAAAGACCCGGAAGCAGAATCACGAGGGGCCAGAGCGCCCGCCCCAAAAATCCGAAGACTCCCAGCTTCCCGAATAAAATCACGATGCCGGCAGCGGCAATAAAAATCCCAAGCTTCATGTCATTTTTGGAAGACATCTCTCTCATCCATCCCTTCATGGTTCAACATCACTTCCTGCTTCTTCGAGCACTTCAGCCCCGAATTACGACAGAATTCACTTTCATTTTAGCTGAAAATGGGTCAAAACACCACATTCTTCTATCTCTTCTCATTATGGACACAATGCCACGTTCTCTAACCTAAGTAGAAACGACTTTGCTGTCCTCAAAGGGACAGTATCCGTTTCAGCAAGAAATATAAGAATAATTTAAAGCGTAAAACTTACAAATTCTTATATTTCAAAAAAAAGATGGCCTCTTTCGGAGGCCACCCTTGTCGGGATTGCTTTAAACGATTCTGGTAGCACGCCGTTTGAGCGCTCCCGTTACTACCACCACAATGCCCAGGGAGAGCGGAAGCGAGGTATGCAGCGACGGCAGAGCCAAAGAAACCATCGGGCCAAACTTGGCGTCCTGCAGCAGCATATCCCCCGCAGTATAAGCTAAAATATAAGCACCGATGAAGACGAGCAATGGAAAACGATGAAGCAAATTGACGATAATTCCACTGCCCCAGACGACAATCGGAATGCTGAGCGCGATGCCAATGACAATCAGAGACAGATCTCCTTGGGCTAACCCTGCAATGGCCAGTACATTATCAAGGCTCATAATGAAATCAGCCAGAAGAATCGTCCGAATCGATTTCCAGATCGTAGATACCCCGGAGATCCGCAGCGTGTTCTCTTCCTCCACCAACAGCTTAAAGGAAATCCACAACAGCAAAAGCCCACCGCCTGCCTGGATAAACGGAATTTTGAGCAACAGGACTGCGGCAAAGGTCAGAAGACAACGCAGGATCACTGCCCCGGCTGCTCCCCACCACACCGCCATTTTGCGATGATGCTCTGGAAGATCCTTGCTGGCCAGTGCAATTACCATAGCATTATCTCCGCTAAGTACCAGATTGATCATCAATATTTCACCCAGCAGCACTATTGAATCCATACTTTTACCCCCTCGAACTACATGTAATTACATGTATGTCCGAAAGTGACAAGCTATGCTTGGCTACCCCATTTTTCGGAGGAGGAGAATGAGAGCTGTTAGAACCATTCCTCTTGCAATCCAGCTTCTGCACTAACCACATCTATCGGCTTCTCATCCCCGTATGGCGTGATCTCAATGGTCTCGGTAGCTGCCACAGCTTCTGCCAGTAGCGCTGCATAACCGGGAAGCGTCGCTTCTATCTTCTCTACAATCCGCAGGTTGGGATTGGTGGTGGGTGACTTCGGAACGAACAAGGTGCAGCAATCTTCATAGGGAAGAATGGACAAGTCATAGGTCCCGATTTTCTTGGACACATCCACAATTTCGCTCTTGTCCATCATGACAAGTGGGCGGAGCAACGGTAGCTGCGTAGCGCGTCCGATAACATTCATGCTAGGCAGTGTCTGGCTGGCGACCTGTCCGAGGCTATCGCCCGTTACCAGTGCCAATGCCCCCTCCCGCTCTGCAATGCCGGTGGCAATCTTCAACATGGCCCGGCGCATCAGCGTAACAATCAGATTATCCTGTCCGATCCCCGTGAAAGACGTCTGGACCGCTGTGAACGGAACCAGATGTAGCTTGATTACCCCTGCGTATCTGGAGAGAACACGTGCTAAGTCAACGACCTTTTGCCGGGCCAGTTCACTGGTATAAGGATAGCTGTAAAAATGAATGCATTCGACCTCTAGCCCTCTGCGCATCGAGGACCACGCGGCTACCGGACTATCAATGCCGCCCGACAGCAACAGCAAAGCCTTGCCATTGGTACCCAGCGGGAAACCGCCAACCCCCTCAATATTTTCACAGAAAATATAAGTCTGGTTTTGACGAATCTCTATTCGCAGCTCCAACTGTGGTGATTTGACATCCACCGTCAGACCGTGATAACCCTGCAAGAGCGGTGTGGACACCAACTTGTTCATCTCAATAGAGCCATACGGGAACTCTTTCCATACCCGGCGGGCATTCACCTTGAAAGTCGTGCCAGGCGCAGGCGCCAATCTCACTAACAGCTCGCGACTTACTGCGATAATCTGTTCCAGCTCCGAGGGAGCACATTTCACCGGGCTGACGGAGGCGATCCCGAATACATTTTTCAAGGCACTGGCTACCTCCGCAGCAGGCTCTCCATTAAGCTCTGCATAGATGCGTCCAAATTCTTTGCTGAGTACGATGTCGGGATACGGCTTGATGATTTCTTTGACATGACGCAATACCGTCCGTTCAAAACGTGCCCGGTTCTTGCCTTTTAACGTAAACTCTCCGAAACGTAAAAGCAGCATATCGGCGTATTCAATGCTGCTGCCGGAATTCGGTTGGACTTCATGGTTGGCACTCATGATTTATTTCACGCCTCCTTCTGCAATCTTCAAATCCTGTACTGCTTTGATCAACGCCTTTTCTAAGGCTGCAATATCCTCAAAAGTATGCCTGTCACCGAAGCTAATCCGGATGCCGCCCAGCGCTTCCTGAGAAGACCGCCCCATCGACAGCAACACGCGGCTCGGCTCAGCTAGTCGGGAAGAACAGGCTGAACGAGTGGATACCGCCATACCCAGCTCTTCCAGCTTGCGAGCCATAACTTCACCCTTCATGCCCGGGTAGGAAAAATGTACAATATGGGGCGCGCCCTTCTCCCCGCTGTTCACGACAAATTCCGGAATGCCGCGCAGAAAATGCAGCAGTCTGTCACGCAGTGGCACAAGCTGATTATATAATTGTTGTCGACCTTCCCCGCTCATTCGCACAGCCTTGGCGGAGGCTACAATTGCCGGGACATTCTCCGTTCCAGCTCGCAGCCCCTCTTCATGAGAGCCACCGCTCAGCAGTGGTGAAAGGGCAACGCCTTCCTTAACGTAGAGCAAGCCCGCACCACGCGGACCGCGAATTTTATGAGGAGATAGGCTGTACAGATCGGCTTTCCATGCATCCAATTCTACTGGAAGCTTCCCGAAGCCCTGTACTCCGTCCACATGAAACAACGTTCGAGGATTAGCTGATTTCACCAACGCCCCGATCTCATCCAAGGGCTGAATCGTACCAATCTCATTATTGACATGCATGACGCTGACAAGTACCGTATCCTTGCGCACAGCAGCAGCTACAGCAGCAGGATTCACTACTCCATTGTCTTCAGGAGCGATAAAGGTAATCTCCCATCCCCGCTGTTGCAGTTGCAAACAGCTCTCATAAACAGACGGATGCTCCAGCTCCGTGGTCACCAAATGACGGCCCCGGCTCTCATATTGGAGCGCCGCGCCCTTGATGGCAAGGTTATTACTCTCCGTAGCCCCTGATGTGAAGAGGATCTCCTCTGGCTTGACTCCAATAGCAGCTGCAGAGACTTCCCGCGCCCGTCTGACCAGCTTCCCCGCTTCCATGCCAGCTTTGTGCAGAGAGGAAGGATTGGCATAGTGAAGGTTCATGATTTGTTCCATCGTCTGAACCACCTCTTCATAAGGTGGGGCAGCGGCGGCGTAATCCCAGTAAAGCATATATCGTTAGTCTCCTTTATTTCTGATGAGTTGCGAGATTTTAGACGTTACAAGTACAGTCTTCTGATTCTACACTATATGAGCTTGTTCAAAAAGCCTTCCTTTAACCAGCAAGCAGAAATCCTTTTCTTGCTCCTGACACAGAGAAAAGGATCAAACGGGCTGCCGGGGCATGTAGCCCAAGAAGGAAATCCCGTTTGATCCTTTTTATTATACCGCGTATTGTGCGCGGGCGCGTTCTATTTTGTAGATGTATGCCTGAGTCTCTTTTGGAAGCTGAGAAAGATTGGCCATTAGTTCCTGATCATTGCTGACACCCAGTTTCGTCACCCGGCCCGGTCCGGCATTATAAGCCGCCAGTGCCATCTTCTCTTCACCGCCGAATCGTTGAAGCTGGTACGACAAGTACCGAACGCCCCCGTCAATGCTTTGCGCCGGGTCGAATGGATTGGATACCCCGAGCCCGCTTGCCGTGCCATCCATCAGCTGCATCAATCCCTTGGCTCCCGCGGAGGATACCACATTGGGATTGAAGGAGGACTCCGTATCAATTACAGCTTTGATCAGATCAACCGGCACACCATATTTAGCGCTTGCCGCCTGAATAAGCTCCTCATAATCGGTGGACTTGGTCCCCGTTATTTCCCCGGAAATGCTCCCTGATGCCTCTGCACCAAGATTCTTCCAGAGAAGTGGG
Organism: Paenibacillus sp. NPDC057934; assembly: GCF_042887565.1. Taxonomy (NCBI): domain Bacteria; kingdom Bacillati; phylum Bacillota; class Bacilli; order Caryophanales; family Paenibacillaceae; genus Paenibacillus; species Paenibacillus sp. NPDC057934. The sequence goes on along the minus strand of NZ_JBHVPB010000005.1, from coordinate 101,978 downwards.
CTAGTAGCAGCCATATCGGCCAGAGCAGCAGTTGTATCAAGACTCTTCAGCGAATCTCCTTGTGCAGTCCCTTCCTGCAGCATTGCTGAGAACACAGCGGACGATTTTCCCGAAACCGGGGTATCCTTCGCATCCTTCACCTTGTCCGAAGGCCCTGTCACTGCCCCTGTCTTTAGATTGACCCATTTCAATTGACCAGCCCCGTTGGCTTGTACCGGATTCATCCCCATGCTGACATTCCTTTCTTTTGTCGGTCTCTATATTGAATGTATTACAATCCATTTTTAAAATACGCCTTCATCTTACATTTTATTTGTAATCTTTGCTATATGAGGCATCAAAAAAACAGACTTCAGACCCGGATATTTAGGTCTAGAAGCCTGTTTTATGTCGATATTTCCGTTTTCCATCAGCACTTGTCAGCGTGCAAAAGGTGTCATTACAAAATAACTCAGCGCTGCAACAATTCCCAGTCCTATAGCCCACGCACCCGTCGTCTTTTGGCCTCGGGCGTAGGCAAAATAACCAATCACTGCAGCTGCCGGACCCAGTACGATCGACCAGATGAACAAGGACGCAATGCCGAAGGCCAGACCCGTATAGCCCATCACGCGGCTTCCGCTGTCTGTTCCTTCCATTTCATCGTCATCGGTTCTATCCTTGACTGTGGCATTTCGTAATGAAGCTGGAATGGGACTTACTTCAGCTGCATATTCCTCACGGTGTTCGCGCTCCTGGCGCGGATAATCGACTCTGCGGGGACGCAGAATGACTTTTTTGCGATCAGAGGTCTCCTCCGACCGTTCGGGTTCTTTATCATAGTTATCCATGAGCGGGCCTCCTAAGAGTTCGGCTTAAACGTCAGACAACAGGTTGCGGATGAGGTATTGGCATGATCTTTATGATCGCCATGAATCAGTTCTTCAGCGAATTCTTCTTTAAAATGACTTCCTGTGTGCTTGTCGATTTCAATAATGATTTCTTCGGCCCTGCAAATATTACTTTCTCCCCAATAATTACAATTGCTGACACTGCACTTTACAAACGGCTTTTGAGCACTTGGCATCATCATCACCTCGGCTTCATTATGTCCGGGCAGGCATTCAGCTATGCGATTCACCGCTTCCAGTTGATTCCCGAATGATACTGGCCCTTAGAACCCCCGCTTGTTCACGCAAAAAAGGATCAGCACCCATGAGCCGGGTTACTGATCCTAAGTACCGTTTTGGATAAGACTACACCTGATTTTGCATGCGCTTCTCGGTCAAATAATCATTCTCATAATAAGTCAGATCGTCGCGCAATTCTTCATACAATTTGGTAATGTCCAGAATGATATCACGAGCTGGACGTACTGGTTTCTTGCGGAAACGGATAGCATCCTGCCCTGTATAGGCATAACGACCGTCTTCAGAGTAACTTTCATTCTTGGGATAAAAGAAGTTATTCACGCCATAATGGTAGACATTATAAAGCGCTTTCTGCGCAAATGATTCATCAAATGTGGCACGGCGCAAAGCAACTCCCAGCTTCTCATATGACATCTCAGAGAATACCAGCACATGACGCAGATCGGACAGAAAACCTTCATAGAAATGCACGGTTTCCTCATCCTGCTCGGTAATAAGCTGTGGTAATGCGTGCTGGTTCAAGAACAGCTCCACTTTATCGATTGCGATCTTAAGCTTTTCTCTCGTCGTTTCACATAATTTCTGCACATTAGCTGACATGGCGATTGCTCCCCCTTATTATTCCTTACTCTTGCCGTCACTTAAGTTCAATTCACATTTTTCACATTTCAAGTTTCATTAGTTATTATGTTCCATTGTTCAATCCTACAAGTTCAGGAATTCAATCCTAGGGTCTTCTTCTTCTGATATTATCATAAAAAACGAGCCTGCGGTATCCCTTTTCTGCAATGCATAAAACAGGCTTCCGTTTCTCAATCTATGGAGACTACAAAGCCATGGAGGAACGGAAATCATGTCACGAAAAAATTTAAGAATTGCTGGTCTGCTCACCGCCATATTTACAGTTGTTCTGTTGACCTTCGCCTTACGGCCGGCAGAGAAGGCAAATACGCCGCTTGAACAAGCCTCGGTTCCCGGCCCCAAGCAGGAGAAAATGTTAAAGAAAACTACACTTTCCCAAGATGTCACGGCAACAGATCGGTTGAACCGGGTGGATGTCAGCCGACACCTGACAAGCTTGCTCAACAAGGCACATGGGGCTTCCTTTAAGGATGTTTCAGTGTATGCAGAGCGCCTTAAGCAAGAACACGGACATTTTGCCATGCTGACATGGATAGATTTCCGTAGCAATAAGACCACAACCTTCAAATCCGACCCTCCCCAGGGTAGCGATCAGGAGAATAAAACACTGCAGAAGCATCTGAAGCTAGCCAAGTCCAGCTTGAAAAATCACAAATCCTACGAATCCCCCACATTTGTGGTCGGCAAGGATAAATATTATTTTATGGGCCAACGCGACAAGGAAGGCAGTATCGGTGTGATTGCACTGATTAATCAGAAAGTCTTGGGCAAAGTTGCCGATCATCAGCTCAAGAATCTTCGCCTTATTCCTTATCCCAAAGAAGGGAAATTCCGTGTCGAATCCGTGCATACCGATACCCTAGGTGAACTGACAGTCAAGACCGGACATGACAATCAGAATGCCAGCCATTTTTATGAAAATGAAATCGTAGTCCGTTTCCCGAACGGTCATCCCACGCAAGGGCAGCTACAGACGATTGTCGCTGATATCAACGGCAAAGAACCGCGCAAATTGGGGTATGCTTATATTTTCCGCTCGGAGAAGATGAGTTTTTATCAGCTCAAATCCTATTTCGATAACAAATGGCATCCGGAGTATACGGAACCACACTACTTATATTTAACGAATGATGCCGTCTCTGAAACAAATCCTGCGGTCATTACGCCCAACGACTTGCTCTACTCCACTTACCAGTGGAATTTACCAGCGATTGAGACAGGGCAGGGATGGAATTTAAATAAAGGCAGTAAAGATGTCATTGTCGGAGTCGTAGATACCGGCGTGCAGGCCAGCCATCCCGATCTGCAGGGCAAGCTTCTACCGGGCTACAATGCTGTAACGAAGGGCTCTACCCCGGATGATGATGTAGGTCATGGAACACATGTTACGGGCATTATCGGAGCGCTGGTCAACAATGGAGAGGGTGTGGCGGGGATTAGCTGGTACAACAAAATTTTGCCAGTAAAAGCACTCGATAACTCCGGGGCCGGAACCACCTACTCGGTCGCAGAAGGCATCATTTGGGCCGCCGACAACGGGGCCAAAGTGATTAACCTGAGTCTTGGCAACTACGCCGATTCCCAATTTCTGCACGATGCCATCAAGTATGCTTATGACAGGGATGTAGTCCTTGTCTCAGCCTCGGGAAACGATAATACGGAGCGACCGGGATATCCCGCCGCCTATCCGGAAGTGCTAGCTGTAGCCGCAACCAACTCGTCACACCAGCGGGCGTCTTTCTCTAATTACGGTGATTATGTAGATGTTGCTGCTCCTGGGGAAAGCATTGCCAGCACATATCCGGACAGCCAGTATGCGGCATTGTCAGGCACATCGATGGCAAGCCCCCATGTAGCAGCGCTGGCCGCATTGGTTCGATCCCTAAACCCTGACCTGAGCAACCAAGAGGTCATGGATCTGTTGATGAAAAATGCAATCGACCTCGGCAATCCTGGTCATGACAAATACTACGGCTGGGGTCAGGTCGATATCTACAAAACACTACAGGCGGCCTCCGGGAACCCCGTTCCGCTGCAGCTCTGGCCGCAACATGTTCGGCAGCAACTGAACCAGTTGAAGCAGCGAATGGGCATCAACCCTTGATTCCTTCCGTTAATTCAGAGGCCATGTACCTGGACAGTAATTCTAAAAATAATCTCAACCCTTGCTCCATGCGTGCTTTATCCATTTGTGCATAACAAAGCCGGATATGCCTTGAGGTGCCTTCTCCCGCATGACAGACATCACCAGGCAGGAAAGAAATACTCTCCTGCTCAGCCAGTGTGTGTAATTTGTCAATCTGGAGTGTGGCCGGGAGTTCCAGCCACACGTTGAGCCCACCCTCCGGCAGTGTCCAGCGGACGCCGGAGGGTGCGTATTGCCTCAACAGCCTCCCTGCACTCTCCATCCGCTCTCTTAAAGCGATGCGGAGCCCTGCGGCATATCGTTCATAGCTGTCCGCTATGAACGGCAGTACAGCGCGCTGGGTCAGAAGCGGGCTGCCGAGATCACTGGCGGATTTGGCAGCAATCAGCCTGGACAGAATATCTCCTTCAGCGGCAACACAGGCGATTCGGCAGCCGGGAGCCAGCACCTTGCTGAAGCTTTTCAAATACACGACATGCCCATCTCTATCCATTGACTTGATGGAGGGCGGTGGTGGATCTCGGAAATACAGGTCACTGAATGGATCATCTTCTATAATGAGACAGCGGTAGCTGCGAGCCAACTCCAGCAGCCGCTGTCTTCTTTGTATGCTCATCGTGACCCCGCTCGGATTTTGAAAAGTCGGGTTGGTATAGATCAGCTTCGGGGGCCGCTTGTCACATAAACGGGTCAGGATATCGACTCTCATCCCCTCACGATCCATCGGCACAAAAATCATCTCTGCCCCGCGTCCAGCAAAAACATCAATCGCTCCTGTATAGCTGGGGTCTTCAAGATAAACAACATCTCCCGGTCCCACAAAGGTGCGTGCCACAAGATCAATGCCCTGCTGCGAGCCGCTTGTAATCATCAGCCCCGAAGATGCCAGCGCCATGCCACGCTTCTGCAGATGCTGCCGCATGACCTCCCGTAGCTCCAGATCACCTTGGAAATTCCCATAAGACGCCATTAATTCAGGCTGTTCCGATACAAGAGCGGCCATGATGCTTCCAATAGATCTCAGCGGCAGCAGTTCACGATGCAACGATGCCAGATGGAATGAATAGCCGGCCTCAGACTCATTGAAGTTACGCCAGAGCTGCGCTCTCGGCAAATAATCATCATAACGACCCTGCCAACCGCTGTCTTCTCCCGTTCCCTCATGCTCCATATCTGCAACAAAGCAGCCCTTCCCCTGAGTACAGAGAATACGCCCCTTTTTCTCCAGCTCCGCATAAGCCTTGCTTACCGTCACCTGGCTGACCTTCAGCGACAAGGCAAGTTCGCGTACAGAAGGCAACCGTGCCCCGGGAAGAAGAAGACCTGAGGAGATTCGCTGCCCCAATTTCTCGCAGATCTGCTGAGGCAGAGATCGGCTGCTGCCGCGCTTCAGTTCTATGTGCATACCGGTTATCTCCCAACTGTTATATTCGGACCTTTACTGTTATACTCTCATGTCGTTATGATACCATCAAACCAAGAAGGCGGGGAGCAATCTGATGAATATAAAGTACTCTGCAGCAGCTCAAAATATAGGATCGTCAGTCGTTCGGGAAATCCTGAAAGTCACACAAGGGGCTGATGTTATTTCGCTTGCAGGTGGATTGCCCGCTGAAGAGCTGTTCCCGGTAGAAGCAGTCCGGGATGCTTACAACCGGGTGTTGTCGGGCGATGGCTCCACACTTCAGTACGGGATTACCGAAGGCTTCACTCCCTTGCGTGAACAAATTGCCGGGCGCCTTGCCCATCAGGGCATTCCCGTAACCACGGATGAGATTGTGTTAACTACAGGCTCTCAACAGGCGATTGACCTGATTTGCAGGGTTCTGTTAGACCCCGGCGATGCCGTGCTCGTAGAAACACCTACCTATCTCGCTGCATTGCAATCCCTGAACTTCTACCGTGCCAATATCCATACTGTGGACCATGACAGCGAAGGGATGTTACCCGAAGACCTGGAGGAGAAGCTACGGAGGCTGAAGCCAAAGCTGCTGTACACTGTCCCTACCTTTAACAATCCCTCGGGGGCTACTTGGAGCAAGGAACGCCGCCAACAAATTGTACAGCTGTGCCAACAATACGGCACACTAATTCTGGAGGATAATCCTTATGGCGAACTGAGATTCACAAGTGATCCCAGCATCATTCCGCCAACACTAGCAGCCATTGATCGAAGCGGTAATAAGGAACATTGCGTCATATATACAGGTACCTTTTCCAAAATTGTTGCCCCTGCCCTGCGCACAGGCTGGATTGCGGCTACTCCTGAGCTTGTCAGGATGGTTGCCAAGGCCAAACAAACAGCCGATCTGCATTCCAGCGCGATCGATCAGCGGGCATTACATCAACTGCTGCAGACATTCGATATCGAACAGCACATCGCTAACGTCTCCCGCGAATATCATTCGCGGATGAAGTTGTTGTCCCAAGAACTTCTTGCTCAGGGGATGGAAGGATTGAGCTTCCGTGAGCCCCTGGGAGGCATGTTTCTTTGGCTGACACTACCAGCCGAAATGGACACAACCAGACTCCTGCCGATAGCCATGGAGCAAGGGGTCGCTTTTGTCCCCGGTGAGGTCTTCTATCCCTCTCATCCAGAGAAGAATACGATGCGCCTGAATTTCACCCACACGCCGCCGCAGCTTGTTCAGGAAGGTGTGCAGCGCCTGATGAGAGCCATTATGCAGTGGCGAGAACTTGAGACTCCCATCTTGTAGCAGACCGTTTTACTCAGCCCTTTTTATAAAACAAAAAAACGGCGGCGTTACCCGGATAACCGGATACACGCCGCCGTTTGATCTATACTGTTCATCGGACGATTGAAAAAATCCATACATAACGTTGCAGTTAGGAAAGTTTGCCGTAAGCCGGGTTCTGTGCTCTTTGTGGTTCATACGGGAACTACCCTCCCACCATAAGCGACAATCATCTATCTAGGCCGTACATTACTGCACAGCTCCAGCGACCAACCTAGACGCGCCTCAGGCGAAGGCTGCACATTCCGCAAGGGAAGCGCTGCGTCTCATTAGGTCTTGCTCCAGATGGGGTTTACCAGGAACAAAGTCACCAGTGTTCCTCGGGGTCTCTTACACCTCGGTTCCATCCTTGCCTGTGCCGCCCAAGGGCGGCCATCGGCGGTCCATTTCTGTGGCACTATCCTTCGGCTCGCGCCGACTGGACGTTATCCAGCACCCTGCCTTATGGAGCCCGGACTTTCCTCCCGCGGCTTGCGCCGCCGGCGATTGTCTGTCAAACTTTCCGAACAACATTTATATTATACAGACTTAAGGTGTCTTTCACAAGTGTAATTATTGGGTACTATAAAAAATTGAACGGCTCTGTATTCACCTGCGAAGCATGGACGACTGTCTTATAGCGTCCTTCGGTCAGTTTCTGAGTCATCCATTCCGCAACCTTCTCTTTCATGATCTTCTCCGCGTTATGCCCCGGATCAATCAAGGTAATACCCGCTAGCAGCGCATCCTGAGCCGTGTGGTAATCAATGTCTCCTGTAACCAGCACGTCCGCCCCGCGGAAAATCGCGCTGTTATAGTATTTAGCACCGGAACCGCCCAGAACAGCTGCCTTACGGATCGGACGATCAAGTTCGCCAACCACACGTACCTTATCCACCTTCAGCCCCTGTTTGACGGTCTCCACGAACGCTCCAAGTGTGGTGGCCTCTTTAAGCTTCCCTACCCGGCCCAGACCGAGGCTACGGCCCTTCAGATCCATCTGATACAGATCATAGGCTACTTCTTCATAAGGATGAGCCTTCAGCATGGCCTGCACCACTTTGTTACGGATCCCCTGCGGCACGATCGTTTCGATCCGTACTTCCTCAGCACGCTGCATTTTCCCCGGCTCCCCAATATAGGGCTCAGTGCCTTCACCCGGTAGAAAAGTACCGTATCCCTCAATATTGAAGCTACAGTGACTGTAGTTACCAATCGAACCTGCACCTGCGTTCAGTATGGCATCCAGCACCTTTTGATGATGATCTTTGGGGACAAATACAACCAGCTTGGACAATTGCTCCGAATGAATATCCTTAATCGGTGCACTGTTCTCAATGCCGAGCGCTTCCGCCATCCAGTCGTTCATCCCGCCTTCGGCCACGTCCAGATTCGTATGGCTGATATACACAGCGATGTCGTGCTTGATGAGCTTCTCATATAGGCGACCAGCTGGCGTATCCGTAAGAATACCCTGCAGCGGACGGAAAATAATCGCATGGTGGGCAATGATCAGATTGCAGCCCAGGGAAATGGCTTCCTCCACAATCTCCTCATTCACATCCAACGCAACTAGAATTCCGGTAATCTCCTTCTGCAAAGTGCCCAGCTGCAGCCCAACCTTATCCCACTCCTCGGCGATATGCTTTGGGGCAAGCTGCTCCATATACTGAATTACAGTTTGTCCTTTCGCAAGCATTCCAGCACCTCCGTGATCTCCTTGATCTGCCCTGTAATGACTTTCCGCTTGTCCTCTGCAGAGGGCAGCTCAGAGCGAGAAAGCGAGGCAAGAATACTTTCTAGCTTCCGAATCTCACCCTGCCACTTGTCAAAAAATACGTCATTCGGCGAACGTAGCAGCCAAGGGCCCATCTGAATCAATCTCTCCTTGCTGCAGACGACTTCTCCACCAGCCAGCTTCAGATCGCTGTACACCTCAGCATTGGTAAGAGTCCCCGCAGCTTCTGGTACTGCGGTCAGGATCTCATAGATCTTACCGTCTTCCTCCAGAATATGCTCAGCAGTGAGCACCCAGCCATGCTCCAGCAACCAACGTCGAAGTGTGTCTTCGCCAACATTCGGTTGAAGCGACAGTGTCGTCACGCCTTCCAGCTTCCCTTGCTGCCGTCCCCGGTCAAGAATCGCCGCAATCAGCGATCCGCCCATACCGGCGATAGTGATACTGTCCACTTCACCCGGCTCCAGTACTTCCAGCCCATCTCCTCGGCGAACCGAGATCACTTTTCCTTTTCCAGCTTCAGCCACGCCTCTGCGTGCGGCTTCAAAAGGCCCTTCATTAACTTCTCCTGCCACAGCAAACACTGCACGTCCGCTCTCCAAAGCTGCTACAGGCAGCAGCGCATGATCGGAGCCAATATCGGCTAGCCGGCTGCCCTGTGGAATCTGCTCCAGCACCAGCTGAAGCCGTTCAGATAATTTAGTATTGTTCATGTAGCCACCCACGCAATCCATTTTTTTCGGAAAATAAACAACAACGCCAGCTCTGCAGCAATCTTCGCTAGTAGCAAAAAGGCAACCCACTGCGGATAATCATGCCGTAGCAGAAGCGCATCCAGCTCCGGCAGAAGCCAGAGTGTGGCGCCCACTGCAAAGTACACGCCGGCAACTCCACTCACCCGGTAATGCAGCAGCCAGCTCAGCCAAACCATCAGCACACACAGCGGCAGCCAGAGCAGTTCTAATTCAAGAATCGACGCATCCGGACGCATCCCACCGAAGAAGCCCGCATATAGCAGTGCCCAGAAAGCATAACCGCAGTATTGCAATAGCCCGATGCGAAGAACAAAGCCAAGCACGCACCAGAGCAAACCACAGGTCCCGATAAGAATCGGCTGCCAGATGTCCGGATCAAGATGATGCAGCGAAATGAGCCACAGGCCAAATCCCAAGGTCAGCACACTGCCGATTCCTGTCAACAGCAGGCTGATCATTCGGTTACGCTTTGTAAAAATTGCTGCATATCCATAGCAGACAATCAGGACAGACAGGGCAGTTGCGATTTGCAAAGGCCAGGGAAAAACGCTAAAATATATACTAATCAAGAAAAACAAGGAAATAATGCCAAAACCAAACAACCATATTTTGATGCTGCCCTGCTGCAGATTTTGCAGCGAGATCGGGTTACTGTCCTTGACCGCATTTTCGTCGTCATACAGGTTAGTCAAGAAATCGCAATATTGCTCTGGTAACAGTCGGCTCTTTCTCCAATACTGAATTTCATTCAAGATTGTGTCGCGTTTCTCCAAATTCACCGGCTCATCCCTCTTTCCGCCCATTAAACGAAAAGAACCTCCTGCCACTGAGCAGCAGAAGGTCCAGTTCATACATCCTATTCGAGGAAATCCTTAAGTCGTTTACTACGGCTAGGGTGACGCAGTTTTCTAAGCGCCTTGGCTTCGATCTGACGAATCCGTTCCCGGGTCACGCCGAAGACCTTGCCAACCTCCTCCAGTGTTCTCGTCCGGCCATCATCCAGGCCAAAACGCAGACGAAGCACGTTCTCTTCACGCTCGGTGAGCGTGTCCAGTACATCCTCCAGCTGTTCTTTCAGCAGTTCGTAAGCCGCCGCATCCGCAGGGGCCAACGCTTCCTGATCCTCAATGAAATCGCCCAGATGGGAATCATCCTCTTCACCGATCGGTGTTTCGAGCGATACTGGCTCTTGGGCAATCTTCATGATTTCTCTAACTTTTTCTACTGTCAATTCCATCTCTGCTGCAATTTCTTCCGGAGAAGGCTCACGGCCCAGTTCCTGTAACAGTTGGCGGGAGACACGGATCAGCTTATTAATGGTTTCGACCATGTGCACCGGAATACGAATCGTTCTGGCTTGGTCTGCAATCGCACGAGTGATCGCTTGACGAATCCACCAAGTAGCATACGTACTGAATTTGAAACCTTTGTTATGGTCGAACTTCTCCACCGCTTTGATCAGACCCATGTTACCTTCCTGAATCAAATCCAGGAATAACATGCCACGGCCTACATAACGCTTCGCGATACTAACTACGAGCCGCAGGTTCGCTTCAGCAAGCCGGCGTTTGGCTTCTTCATCGCCATTCTTGATCCGCATAGCAAGCTCCACTTCGTCGTCTGCCGACAACAGGGGAACACGGCCGATTTCTTTCAAATACATCCGCACAGGATCATTAATCTTGATGCCCGGAGGCAATGACAGATCATCATCGAAGCTGAAGTCGTCATTATCGCTACCTTCGTTGTCCTCACTTTGCCGAAGAGTCGTAACCTCCTCGTCATTCTCGTTCACAACCTCAATCCCCAAATCGCTAAGCTGCTCATAGAACTCTTCCATTTGCTCGGGGTCTTGATCAAACGGCGACAATTTCTCCATGATATCTTTGTAATTCAGTGATGATCTTTTCTTGCCATGTTCAATAAGTTGATCCTTAACCTGATCCAAAGTAAATTCCGCTTCGAGTTCAGTATGCTGATCGTTCGCCATAATTCGACTCCCTCCTCCCTAGGTACATCCTGCCAGGCATTTCATTGTCTCTCTAGGGCTATAATCTCACTTGCTATTTGTGCCGCACGCAAAAAGTCACCTGTTTTTTCGGCCTGAATCATTTCTTCTCGCTTCTGTTCCGTCCTGCGTTGCAGGGGGTATTTCCGCACTTCACGGATGTAATCGTCCAGCACCTGCGTACTCCAGTCTGGAGGGGTATCCATCATAGAAATGGCAGTTGCTGTTTTTTCCAGACGGTCATCCTGAAGAGATGAGAGAAACCGGCTGATTTCCGGTGGTTTTCCTTGAGCGTAATAGGCGTATAGATAAGCGGCAATTGCCGCATGATCATCGATGTTGAAATCTTCTCCGAGGCGTTCGCCCACATATGTGGCGGCTTCCGGATCCTGAATCATGAAGGACAACAGGCGCCGTTCCGCGACATGGTAAGCGGGTAGCAGCGTTGGTGTCTGCACTTGCCCTTTTTTATGCCTACCATTATTCCACCTTTTATCGTTATTATCCCCTTCGGGGATGTTTTTTTGCATCGATGCCCGGAGTAAATTGCAATCCTGCTTTAAACTATCATATGACAGCTCTAGCTCAGAGGCGATTTCCCGCAAATAAACTTCTCGTTCCGTGGAGGAATGCAAGGATGCAATAATCTGAAGTGCTTCTTTTACGTAAGCAATTTTACCGTCTTCCTCTAGGAGTATATGGTTTTTTTTCAGATATATAAGCTTAAATTTCACGGATGAGACCGCCGACTCAATCACCTGTTCCCTGAACCGATCCCCACCATAGCGGGATACAAATTCGTCCGGGTCCAGTCCACTGGGCAGCACGGCAACTTTCACGCGGAACCCTGCTTCCTCCAGCATGGGAATAGCCTTGATAGCAGCAGCTTGTCCCGCCCGGTCGCCATCATACGACAGCACAATCTCATCAGCCAGGTTTTTCATCATTACCACATGATTCTCGGTGAGCGAGGTCCCCATGGTGGCAACGCCGTTCAGTACACTTGATTCCCAGGCTGAAATGACATCCCCATATCCCTCTAACAGAACAATTTGCCGCGTTTTGCGAATGGATGCTTTCGACTGGTGCAGATTGTACAGAACCCTGCTTTTGTTAAACAGCTTCGTGTCTGGGGAATTCAGATACTTGGGCTGGCCTTCCCCCAGAATTCTCCCGGCAAAAGCAATCACCTTGCCTGTGCGGCTCGCAATCGGAAACATAATCCGGCCGCGAAACCGGTCGATGAAGCCTTTACCCTCGCCTCTGACGGACAATAGTCCGCCCCGCTCCATCTCGGCGAGATCGAATTGACGCTTCTCCAAAAATTGCTGGAGTGTGTCCCAGCGATCTGGCGCATATCCGATCTGGAACTGATCAATCATTTTATCGCTGAAATTCCGGGATCTTAAATACTCCATGGCGGCAGTGCCGTGCTCCGTATTCTTCAGCAGAAAATGATAGAACTTCGCAGACCATTCATACGCTTGAAGCAGCCGGTCCCGTTCGGGGTCTGGCGGAGACAATAACCCGCTTTTCCCTTCCGGAAGGGGAATGTCACTTTCTTCGGCCATTGTTCTAACTGCCTCGGGGAAGGATAACCCTTCGATTTCCATCCTGAATTTGATGGCATTTCCGCCCATACCACAGCTAAAACAATGAAATACTCCACGCTCTGGAGTGACAGTGAAGGAAGGGGTTTTCTCCGAGTGAAACGGGCAGAGGCCCCATAAATATTTCCCCCGCTTGGTCAACTGGACAACTTTACCGACGGTATCGACAATATCATGGCGTGCCAGCACGCTCTCGATGACCTCTTCCGGGATACTTCCCTGTCCGCTAGCCATTTCAACCACCTTCATCTCTTAACAAATAAATATAATTCGCTATAGCTGGACATTCTCCTGCAAAATTGTTAAAAGTTTTGTCAGTTTATGTTGAAAAAAGTTTTTTTCCTCGGTAGTGATGGGTTTTGGCCCTTTGGAATAATGTCCCCGCCTTCGTTCCACTGCCCTGGCATGTCTGCCTTCCAGCATGAAATCCATAGTGGAATCCTTATAATCCTGGCCACGAAACGACAGCACACTGCAGCGTTTGCCCAGTGCCAGTGCGGCCAGTCCATAATCCTGCGTCAGCACCACATCGCCAGCGGAGATATGATTGGCAATATACAAGTCGGCACTCTGATCACCCCGGTCCACCTGCACGACCGTTACTCCTTCTTCGCCCTTTAGCTTATGGTCATAGGAAGAAACCATAACCACCGGAATTCCAAAGGAGCGACCTACGATTGCAATTTCTTTTTTGACCGGACAAGCATCTCCGTCTACAACGATTGTTCTCCCCGGGGACTTCTCCATCTTCATCACCAATTTCCCGTGTAATATATATACGCGCTTCTGGTATGAAATCCTTCTTTATCAAAAAGAAACGGCTTTGCTGTCCTCTGGTAGATCTATACTCTGAATCACAAAACGTGAGCGAACAATTTGGTAAAATCATAAATACGGAACAGTTGTCAAGCTGACGCTTTGGCACTGTTCCGTATATTTATACCCTAAACCATCAATCTATACCATAAAACACTTAACTTTTTTATCGTCAGGAATAAAGGAAGGCTCTTAGTTTACCACACCAGCTTGCCGAAATCAGCGAAAATCTTCGAGTCGGCATCAATACCAGCCAACAGGGCTAGACGATTAGCGCGAACCTTCTCATCCTCTGCCATAACCATTACGGAATCAAAGAATCCGGTGACGTCCTCCTTCAAGCCAGAAAGAATAGTCAATGCTTCTTCGGCTTGCTTGTTTGCAAGAGCTTCACGGTAAGATGTGTGCAGTGCCTGCCATGTCTCATATAGCTTCGCCTCTGCTGCCTCAACAAACAACGCAGGGTCGATAGTGCCTTCTGTTGCCTTGGCGGCAAGATTGCTCACCCGGGTCAGGGAATCCACAGTAATCTTGAAATCCTCTTGTCCGGCGACCGCATCCATCAATGCCCGGCTTCTGGCAACTACATTCACAACGTCATCAAAGCCAGCGGCAATGACAGCATCCACTACATCATAACGAACATTGTCGGACAGCAGGCGTTTAACGCGTAGACCAAAGAACTCGTAAAGAGTATTACGCAGTTCCTCACCCGAATGTTTCAGATTTCGTGAATTTTCATGAACTTCAGTCGCAGCGGCAAAAATATCCTGTAATGAGATCGGAAGCTGACGCTCCAGCACGATCTGCACAATCCCTGCAGCCTGACGGCGCAGAGCATAGGGATCCTGAGAACCTGTCGGAATAATGCCGACGGAGAAGCAGCCGACAATTGTATCCATTTTATCCGCAATGCTGACTACCGCACCTGCATCTGTCGATGGAACCTGATCCCCAGCGAAACGCGGCTGATAGTGTTCAAAGATAGCTTTAGCAACCGTCTCCGGTTCTCCGGCTTTACGGGCATAATCTTCACCCATGGTACCTTGCAGCTCAGGGAACTCATAAACCATTTGGGTAACCAGATCGAATTTGCAAATATCGGCGGCACGGCTAACTTCAGATGCAGTAGCCGCAGGCAGATTCAGCTTGGCAGCCAGCAGATCTGCGATCTTGCGAATCCGACGGACTTTATCGCCGATACTACCCATTTCTTCGTGATACACGATATTCTCCAGCTTAGCCAGCGCGTCGCTGATTTGTAGTTTCTGATCCTCTTCGTAGAAGAACTTGGCATCGGACAAGCGAGCGCGCAGCACTTTCTCGTTCCCCTTCGCAATCACATCCAGTGATTCTGCGTTTCCGTTACGAACAGTGACGAAGAACGGCAGTAGCTTGCCTTCGGTATCAAGCACCGGGAAGTACCGCTGATGCTCACGCATCGAAGTAATCAGTACATCCTGCGGAATATTCAGGAACGCTGGGTCGAAGGTTCCGAACAGAACCGTTGGCGTCTCCACCAAGAATAGTACTTCTTCAAGCAAATCTTCTTTGATGGCGATGGTCCAGTTCTTCTCAGCAGCCAGCTTGTGAATCTGGTCCAGGATCAGGCTCTCCCGTTCCTTCACATCAGCCAGCACATGCTGTGAGCGCAAGCTCTCCACATATGCGGCAGGCTCAGCAATCGCAGTCTCGCCTCCAAGGAAACGATGTCCACGGCTAATGTTGCCGGTTTGGACTCCCGTAATCTCCAAGTCAATAATATCCTTGCCGAACAGGGCAACCAGCCAACGAATCGGACGTACGAACTTGAAGTCGTAGCTGCCCCAACGCATATTTTTCGGGAACGTCATAGCATTGACGATGTCCAACAGACCTTGTGCCAGCAGTGTGGATGTTTCTACACCGGCACTGCTTTTGGTAGCGTAAATATATTCTACGCCTGCTAGTTCCTTAAAGGTAAACTGCTCTGGGGATACCCCCTGACTACGGGCAAAACCAAGTGCAGCCTTGCTCCATTCACCGCTAGCATCCAGGGCAATCTTACGTGACGGTCCCTTGACTTCTTCACTGATATCAGTCTGCTTCTCAGCGACATCTTTCACTAGAACAGCCAAACGACGAGGTGTTGCATAGGCAGTAACACCGCTATGAGAAATACGCGAGGACTCCAGCCATTTGGACATTCTGTCTTCAAGCTGCTCCATTGCAGCACGGATGAACCGGGCCGGAACTTCCTCCAGACCGATCTCGAACAAGATATCTTTAGCCACGGTCAACACCTTCTTTCTTCAGCAGCGGGAAGCCCAGCTTCTCACGTTCCTCCACATATGTCGCAGCCACTGTACGGGCCAAGTTACGCACTCTCGTAATAAATCCGGTCCGTTCCGTTACACTGATTGCTCCTCTTGCATCAAGCAGGTTAAAGGTATGGGAGCACTTCAACACATAATCATAAGCCGGGAATACCAAATGGTTCTCCATCGCTCTGCGAGCCTCTTCTTCATACGTGTTGAAAAGTGTGAACAACATTTTGACATCGGAAACTTCAAAGGTATATGTGGAATGCTCCACTTCCGGCTGATGGAATACATCTCCGTAGCTGATTCCGTTCACCCACTCCAGGTCGAATACATTCTCCTTCTCCTGGATATAGGAGGCGAGACGCTCCATACCATAAGTGATTTCAACAGCTACCGGATGGGTTTCGATACCGCCCACTTGCTGGAAGTACGTAAATTGCGTAATTTCCATCCCGTCCAGCCATACTTCCCAGCCAAGACCGGCGCAGCCCAAGGAAGGATTCTCCCAGTTGTCCTCTACAAATCGAATGTCATGCAAGAGAGGATCTACGCCCAGCGCCTTCAGACTCTCCAGATAAATCTCCTGGATATTGTCCGGGGACGGCTTAATAATCACCTGGAACTGGTGATGCTGGTACAAACGGTTAGGGTTCTCCCCGTAACGTCCGTCCGACGGACGGCGTGAAGGCTCTACATACGCTACCTTCCACGGCTCAGGTCCCAGTGAACGCAAAAAGGTCATCGGATTCATCGTACCCGCCCCTTTTTCCGTATCGTACGGCTGGACGATAATACAGTTGTGTGCTGCCCAAAACTGCTGCAGCGTCAAAATCATCTGCTGAAAGTTCATGCTACCGACTCCTTCGCTTACAAGTTTTTTCATGCCTGATGCCTTCTTTAGGCCTTGCGCTGGAGGCGGCTCTTCTCTATTCTTGCGGCGGACCGGAAGACTTCCGGCCAGCCACAGGTCAAAAAGCTCCCGCCCCCATGCCTGATAAACAGACATAGGGACGAGAGCTTAACATGTTCTCCCGCGGTTCCACCCTACTTGATCCGTCCCATAACTGGCAATGAATGAGCCAATAATAGGGTGACGAATCCACTTTTCGCTTGGTGCCGTTTCCGTACTCCCAGGTGCCATGTTCATGAACTTTGCCCTGCCAGGCTTCCACTGCCCCCGGCTCGCTGATGCGGCAATACTGTCCATTACTTTCCCGATCAATGCACGTTCTCCTTAACGGAGCCATTACGGCTGACCACAATTAATAAAAGTAAACTGCCACTATAGTAACGGAAATTTCAGGATTCGTCAAATCTCGTATTTATCCAGCTGGTCCAGAAAGTTCTGCGATTTCAGCCGCAGTCCAAGCTGCACATCCATAAATGATCGCATGATCTTCTTCAGTTCCAGACGTGTACCTTCCTTCACATCCACATTGCCGAGCCGGGTCAGATCCAGCGCCGCGAACAACCGGAGCAGCTTCAGCGCCCGGGGTGAAATCGTAAGCGCCGGAGGGTCCTGATGCTTGCAGCTCCGGCACAGTACCCCGCCGAGACGGGGACTGATCAGAAGCTGATCATCAGGTTTTTGCGAGCCGCAGATGACACATGTATCCAGTTCCGGAGCATATCCTGCTGCCTGTAGAAGTTTCATTTCGAAAATATTGATAATCACACCGGGTTCCTTATCTTCTTCCAGTGCATTCAGGCAGGCTGTCAGTTGGCGAAACCAGAAGCTTCCGGTCTCCTCATCATGCAGCACACGGTCCAGCAGCTCGCAGGCATAGGAGGAATAGGCCGCTTTAACCAGATCTTCACGCAGTGGATGATGAGATTGCGTAATCTCACCGGCGTTCAGCGTACCCAGTCCTCCGTTATTTCTGAAAAAAACAAATTCTCCAACTGTAAACAGCTGAATCAGCGCAGCATGGCGGCTTCTGACCTTCTTAGCACCGCGTACGAGCACACCTACTTTGCCCGCGTTCTCGGTGCAAAGCGTAATGATCGCGTTCCCTTCACCGTAGTCCATGCTGCGGATGACGATCCCTTCCACCCTGTGTAGCATGCCTCTTCCCCCAACCATTCGGCAAGCAACCAGTCCCTATTGCGCTTCTTCATCATAGACCTGCTCTTCCTCCGCCGTTACAGGTCCGCTCTCGGAGAGTGAACCTGCAGCTTCCCTATATAGCAGATAAGCATCGACATCTCCAGTCATTACAAAATACTTCCACGAAAAATCTCGCATTCGTATTCATCCTTTCTTCGGAAACACGATGTCTCTTCGAAATTAGGATGTGCGATGTACCGGGTTCTATCCTTGCAATTCCTGCCAAGGTGGCGAAGTCATTATTGGTCTTTATGAAAACCCAAGTCACGCAGGACACGGTCCTGATTACGCCAGTCTTTTTTCACTTTTACCCAAAGCTCCAGAAAAATCTTCGAACCCAGCAAGTTCTCAATATCCGTACGAGCGCGCTTGCCGACTTCCTTCAGCAAGGCTCCTTGCTTACCGATAATGATGCCTTTCTGTGAATCGCGTTCAACAAAAATAACAGCTGAGATGTGTACCACACCGTTGGATTCCACACGCATATCCTCAATGGCTACCGCGATGGAATGCGGCACCTCTTCGCGGGTCAAGTGCAGAATTTTCTCCCGAACGAGTTCGGCAACGACAAACTGCTCAGGGTGATCCGTAACTTGGTCCTCCGGATAGTACTGTGGCCCGTCCGGCAGATATTTTTGCACTTGCTCCAGCAGGGTGTTGACATTGTTGCCCAGCTTGGCGGAGATCGGTACGATCTCGGCAAAGTCGTGCAGCTTCTGATATTGCGAGATCAGTGGCAGCAGCGCTTCCGGCTCAATCTTATCAATCTTGTTCATTACAAGAATAACCGGCGTCTTCAGTCCCCCTAATTGCTCCGCAATAAAACGGTCGCCTCCGCCCAGTCCATCCGCAGCGTCCACCAGGAACAACACAGCTTCTACTTCGCCGAGTGTGCTCATAGCTGTCTGATTCATGTAATCGCCCAGCTTGGACTGTCTCTTGTGAATCCCTGGCGTATCCAGGAACACGACTTGAGAATCATTCGTGGTATATACCCCGTGAATTTTATTTCTGGTCGTTTGCGGCTTGTCCGACATGATGGCAATCTTCTGTCCAATCACCTGATTCATAAGTGTCGATTTGCCTACATTAGGTCTCCCGATAATGGCAACAAAACCTGATTTAAACTTTTTCATCTAATCTTCCTTCCTTGAATGAAAAATCTTAACTTTAAATTTCTTCTTACGGTCGGCTATATACATTAAACTAGTGATTTTTCTGTTTTGGGATTAACCGTGACTCCAGAGAATGTTTGGACTTCCGGCCGCTGTTGTCTGCAGATTTCTTAATTTAATACCGCTGTTCGCGGTAGAAATCTCGCCACAGATTATGCTTCCGATGCGAGCTTTCCTGCGAAAAGCTTTCAGGCGGTCGCTAACGCTCCTTCAGTTCCAAAATTCCCCTCCGCCAGTTTTCCCTTAACTCAAATTTCCAAGTTCAATTTATATAGTTCATTGCTATACATTGCTATACAAAGCCAAGAGCAATCCCTCTAGAATTAAATTAACGGGAATATTTACCGTTGTTGATCCTAAATCAGGCTTCACTCAATAATCAACTGGAAATACTCCAGCTAATTCCGTTGGTTCCAGCTATCCAGGGTCAAATCGCCAGATTAACAGGAGTAAATCCTGTTATTGTCAGGTTTAATCCAATATGCCGTTATTTAACGGGCAGATTTCCCGTTAAATTATGCCGCTCCGTTAAGTTAACTACCCTAGTATTCCCGGCAATGAAACGTAAGAATCCATACCCACTCAAAGAGGGCGGAATCGCAAACCGCGAAATCCGCCCCTAGGTACGCCTGCAATCTCTATATGCTATGAAATCATCGTGACGTTCTGAGGTACACTGATTATGACATAAGTTCGGCAATCCAGTCTATCACAGGGTGATAAAACACATAAATCCCCGTGATTACAGCAAACACCGCCGATAGAAGCACGGCTCCTGCGGCGGTATCTTTGGCTTTCTTGGCCAACGGATGAATCTCCGGCGAGACCAGATCAATCGTGGCTTCTATAGCCGTGTTCAGCAGCTCGGCGGCCAACACCAGCGTAATCGCCAGCAAAAGCAGCATCCAGCTCCCCGGAGGCAATCTGAATACCGCTGCAGCGACGATGACGATTACAGCCAGACCGCAGTGCACTTTCATGTTCAATTCCGATTTGAATGCCGCGGCAATGCCCTGTGCGGCGAAGCGAAAGGAATGCCAGAACTTTTTGCGCCCTACTGCCGTGTTCTTGACCATTAGCGTGTCAGTCCGACCTGGGCCAGAACATGCTCCTGCTTGGACATCATTTCAGCTTCAGAAGCTTCATCCTGATGGTCGTAACCTAATAGATGCAGAAAGCCGTGCACGAATAGAAAGCCAAGTTCACGCTCCAGAGAGTGGCCGTATTCCAGTGCCTGCTCCTGAGCTCGGGGGACAGAAATGATAATATCCCCCAGCACTTCCGGAACATCCTCCAGCGTCTCGCCTTCTTCCAGTTCATATATAATTTCCGGTTCATCTTCCGCAGATTCATTCATCGCAAACGACAGAACATCCGTCGGGCGATCAATGCCGCGATATTCCCGGTTCAATTCATGGATCCGCTCATTGTCTACAAAGGTCAGGTCGACTTCACCACTGTTAATACCTTCAGCCTCCCCTGCTTTTTGCAGAATGCTCTCCAGCAATGCAATGAGACTGTCGTTGATTTCAAATTGTTCTTGTTCATTATTCCATACCACACTCAGGCTCATGTACCAACAGCCCCTTCCTCTTTTTTCGGCTTCCGCGCTTCCTCCGGATACTCGATCCGGGAATGGAATATGCCCATCACCGTTTCTTTTAACGTGCGTGCAATGATGTCCAGTTCCTTGATGGTGAGATCACACTCGTCAAACTGATGGTCATCGAGACGGCTCTTGATGATCTTCTCGATCATCGTCTCCACCTGCTCAACGGTTGGTTTGCGCAAAGAACGAACAGCAGCTTCCACACTGTCCGCTATGCCAACCACCGCCGATTCCTTCGATTGGGCCTTGGGGCCCGGATAACGGAAATCCTCTTCGTCGAAATCAGGAGCAGTCCCCTTTTCTTCGGCAAGACGCAGCGCCTTATGATAAAAATAATGCAAAAATGTTGTTCCATGATGCTGCTCGGCAATATCTCGGATCGGTTTCGGGAGCTTGTACTCCTTCAACATCTCTACCCCGTCCCGGGCATGGGCCACAATAATGGATTTACTCAGCATCGGCTCAATAGAGTCATGTGGGTTCTCCATATTGTTCTGGTTCTCGATGAAATAAAACGGTCGTTTGGTCTTTCCGATATCATGATAGTACGAGCCGACCCGGCAGAGCAATCCATCCGCACCGATCGCTTCCGCGGCCGCTTCCGACAGATTACCAACCATCACACTGTGATGATAGGTACCCGGCGTTTCTGTAAGCAGCTTTCGCAACAGAGGATGATTGGGATTCGACAACTCTACCAGCTTAAGCGCCGATAAAATGCCAAAGGTAGCTTCGAAGAACGGCATCAACCCAATGACCAGAACAGCCGTCAGCAGACCACCAGTAAAAGCAAATCCGAGCGCATACAACGTATCCATTTCTTTCAAGACACCACCGCTTAGCAGCGTAAGCATAAAGACCGTCACACTGCCGAACAATGATACCATAATTCCGCCTTTTAGCAAGGCCGAGCGCTGTCCAGCCCGATGAGTAGCAAAGATCGCCACATAAGACACGATCAGAGCAAAGAACCCGAACGTAAAGTCAAATATGGTATCCTGCTGCACATTCAGGATAATGCTCGCCAGAATGGCGAACAGGATCGAGCAGAAGTACGCCAGCGTCATATCCAGCAGCATCGCCACCAGCATCGCCCCGATGGCCACGGGGGCCAGAAAACCAATATAAGGACGTACATCACTCTGCAGAAACGCCGCAAGACGCATCAAGACGATTGTAATTGCAAAGACCAGAACCAGCATCAACAACTGGGAATTATTGTACTTGAATTTGGATGGGCCTCCGGAATAGCGAATAAACATCAGCAGACCGGCAGACAACATCGCAGCGAGCATCAACAGGCCAAGCTGCGGCCAATAGTTGACCTTGTTGTTCAGAAGGCCACTCTCGTCCAGAAGCTTGTACAGCTCAGGCGTGATCATTTGGCCTTTGGCAACCAGCACATCTCCCTGCTCAATGAACACCTTCGGTGCATTTTCACGAGCCTGAACCTCAGCATCCTTCGTGGTATCCTCATCATAGAATTTGTTGCTGGTGATGACGAGACGCACCAGTTCCTGCACGACTTCCCGAGCGGTACGCTGGCTGAGCGCACTGATACTTACCTGTTCCGCCACCTTGGCACGTGCGGTCTGGGCATCGGTAATCTGATCGTTCATCAGACGGTTGACAATATCACGGGCCACAGGCTTCATCTCGATGATATCCTGAGAAGTCAGCCGCGGGATTTTGATAAAAGTCTCTTCCGGAATGACATAAGTCTGATCCTTGATCACGGACTGCATTTCATCCAGTAGATGATCTGAATATGTACCGTTATTTCGGCTCGTGCTTACAAAGTTCAGAATGAAATCGCTGGCCCGCTTCGGAATCTCCTCACGGTATATGCCCGTTTTGTCGCTTTGGGAGATCAGGTCGTCCTGATTAAGCCGGTCAATCCGGTCCAGCAATGACGTAACCGAATTGTCCGCCCGCATAGGGATGATCTTATACCGTGGCTCCACATTCTCAGCAGCCTGCTCCTGTGCCTTAAGTGTAGCCTTGTTGTCCTGAATTCGCTTGGGAGCTGTAATCTCCTTCGCACTCTGGGTCCCTTCCTTGATATCATACCGCTTGGGCAGCAGATCGGGTGCCAGAGAGAAGTAGAACACAATTCCGAGCAACAAGAAAAGAGCATAGCGCGTCGCCGCGCTATACTTCCATCCGTTATTGCTGTATACAAATCCGCTTAATTTCGTAGGTTGCTTTGAATCCATGGAGACAGTCCCCTTTATTCAAGGTTTTCGGCAGCCCGGTCATAGGCGACAATGATCTTCTGCACCAATGAATGCCGTACTACATCCTGTTCCGCAAAATAGACAAAGCCCAGCTCTTCTATACCGGATAAAATCGCTTTTGCTTCAATCAGGCCGGATTTCTTGCCGCGGGGCAGGTCAATCTGGGTCACATCCCCGGTGATGACCATTTTGGAACCGAAGCCGAGCCGGGTCAAGAACATTTTCATCTGCTCAGGTGTCGTGTTCTGCGCTTCATCGAGGATAATAAAAGAATCATCCAGCGTACGCCCCCGCATATAGGCCAGAGGAGCGATTTCGATTAATCCCCGTTCTAGTGCCTTCGCCACCTGATCGGGCCCCATAACGTCGTACAGGGCGTCGTAGAGCGGTCTGAGATACGGATCTACCTTCTCTTGGAGGTCTCCCGGGAGGAAGCCCAGGCTCTCCCCGGCTTCCACAGCCGGACGGGTCAGCACAATCCGCTTGACCGAGCCTTCCTTCAGCGCCGCAACGGCCAGAACTACAGCCAGATAGGTCTTGCCTGTACCCGCCGGGCCAATACTAAAAACAATATCGCGTTTCTTGATCGTAGTCACATAATGCTTCTGTCCAACCGTCTTCACGCGGATCGGCTTGCCACGGAAGGTTGTAGTAATTTCGCCTTTGAACAAGTCGAGTAGCTGATCGGCTCGGTAATCCTTCGCAAGCTCCACAGCATACTGCACATCCCGCTCACTGAGTATGTATCCGCTGCGGATCAGGGACAGCAGCACATTGAACAGTTGACCGAGCTTGTCTACTTCCTGTTCTGCACCGCGCACCGTCAGCTCCGCTTCGCGGGAATCAATGGTTGCCGGAATTTCACTCTCGATGATTTTCAGAAATCCATCCTGCGGGCCGAACAGGGATTGCGCTTCTCCCGCATTTTGCAAAGATATACGAATGCTTGCAGTCTGTTCTGACAAGTAGCCTCATTCTCCTTGGTTGTTTACTATCGGAAGTTCTTCCGCGATACTCTCTTCTACTTCAAAAAGCACTTTCATATAAACTTTACCATTCTCTTTCTTCTCATGCAAAATTTTTTGACTTTTGATGGCGCTTTCGGAGCCGTAACGCGCGAAAATATCAGCTTTTGCCCGCTCCAGTCCTTCCGCCTTGGCCTGCTCTGCCGTACGCGTGGCGAATGTCTCCCGGACCTCCATCTCCTTCTCTGTCATCCAGCCGACAGGAAGTTTGATGGACCGCCAGGTCAGCGGATCCATTTCTGTCAGCGTTCTTGATTCTTTAAAAGTCGATTTCCCGTAGCCCCACAGCTGGACCGCCCACTTGCCAAGCACGAGATAGTTGCGATCCTTCCGTTCTCCAGTGTAGGAACTACCCTTTGTTTCAAGTGGAACCGTGATATTGTATTCATGCCAGACGAGCCCCTTGACCTTCCCCTTGGCAACCACAGCCTTTGAGAACTCCTCGTCACCGAGAATACCGGAGATGAGGATGTCCCCTTTCTTCACGCGGGAATTACGAGCGACAACCGGTCTACCCTGTTCTGCGTATATATTAGTTACCACCGCATCGGTACGGCTAATCAGATGACGATTGCTAAGCAGCGGCTTTTGCTCCGGCTGGGCAGCCTCCACCACCTGGATGACTACACTTGTCCCCGTCCGTTCCATACCTACCCATGAGACACCCGGTAGATGGTTAGTCAGCTCCGTGGTTAGCTTGTCCGGGTCCTTCAGACGCCAGATCCATTGATAAGTATACAGCCCCTCTTTGCGGGCAGCCGCTAAAATATCCTCGGAGGCAATGCGGTTATTCCCCTCCACCTTGATACTCCAGACCATAGAACATAGAAGCAGGAGAGAGACACCGAACAATACCACACCTGCGGCAAAAAATTTACGTTTCCACAGACGGAGCATCTTAAACGGCAACCCATGCCGTCCGGTGACATGCATGCGGCAGCCTGTCCGCTTCAGGAGCGGCCGGAGGATATAAAAATCATCCAATAGCAGCTTTAAGGAAGCGCCGTTCCCGGCAGGCTTCACGTCCCAAATGACAATGCCTGCCTCGGCAACAGCGTTAATGAATCCTTCCACCTGCGGTCCCGTCACTTGCAGAGTAACGAACCCCCGCAGTGATGACAGAGGCGGTTCCTTCATGATCTCTCCTCGCTTTCCTTGTACCTGATTTCCCCGATTATCCCCTCTATAGCCAGCTCCTGGCCAAGAATATTCCGGATCATAAGCCCCTCGCCTGTGATCTCCAGCGAGCCCTTGGCTAACGCAAGCTTCAGCTGCTCAGAGGAAAAATGCAGCACGCCGCGATGATTCTCTATATGCAGCTCCTTATTGCCGATCAGGGTGATCCGGGGCATATCCTGCAGCAGATCCTGCGGCAGATCCAGCACCCCGTTTGTCCATCCCCGCAGCCTGCGGCCAATACGGGTCATAAGTAGACGTTCCCCCTTCCTGCCTTCTGTACACCATATGCGATCGCACATCATTTTATGAGAAGAAGACATGGAAAAAGCCTCTGACATTTCTACAAAGAGAAATGCCAGAGGCTTATGCGCTTGCTTAGATCAAATAATTGGCTGTTGCCTAGGGACAGGCAGTAACCTAAATAGCTCAGTTAGCTTTCTTTACGATAAGCATGCGGACGCTTCGAACGCGGTGGACCGAGAATCTCAGCCCACATGAGGCCTTTGCGCAAATCCTCGCGGCTGGTAGCCAGAACCGGAGTTGAGACCGTCCCGGAGCTCACTGGCTCGGCAGCATACTTCACGCTTGGGCCGGGCTCACCAGCCATCTCGTCAAAGACAGCATGGATGCGCTCCAGTTCCTGCCGCATTTTTTCGGTACGGATATCTACGCTATCCTGCTCTTCTCCCTGCTCCAGGGTCGATTCATTTCCGAGCTCGGTATCGGCACCGGGAATCCATTGCTGTTCCCGTTCCATCGGAAAACTCTCTTCTATTTCCTCTTCCCGCGCAAGCTCCCGGGTATCTCTGGGAGCCGGAGTACCAGGTGGCGGGAATGCCCTGCCCTGCTGCTCCATCGCACGTTTGACCCGGCGAAGAGGGTTGTCATCCTCACCTCCACCTCCGAAGGTGGGCATACCGCTCGGCGGCGACCCCTTACCCTTCGTTTTATTCGCCTTGTTCACGTTTGAGACAATGGCAAAAATAATTACAGCAACGATATAGATCCAGCTCATGGGGTATCACATCCCCTTATTTGTTGTTTTTCGGACCGTTATTCTCGTCCTGGTCATTCATTTTGCCAAGAGAACCGCGCATTTGCGTATCCGCCTCAATGTTCTTGAGGTTCATATAGTCCATCACACCGATCTGACCGCCGCGCAGCGCTTCAGCCATGGCAAGAGGAACCTTCGATTCAGACTCCACCACAAGTGCCTTCATTTCCACGACGCGGGCTTTCATTTCCTGTTCGTGTGCCACAGCCATCGCTCTACGCTCTTCTGCTTTCGCTTGCGCAATGCGTTTGTCGGCTTCAGCCTGCTCTGTCTGGAGGTAGGCACCGATGTTCTTACCGACATCAACGTCAGCGATATCAATAGACAGAATCTCAAATGCAGTACCAGAATCCAGACCCTTGGACAAAACCGTACGGGAAATGGAATCCGGATTCTCCAGAACGTCCTTGTGGGAGTTACTGGAACCAACAGTGGTTACAATCCCTTCACCTACACGGGCAATAATCGTTTCTTCACCGGCACCGCCGACGAGACGATCAATGTTCGCACGTACAGTAACCCGAGCCTTAACTTTGACCTCGATCCCGTTTTTCGCTACTGCAGCTACAGTCGGGGTCTCAATGACCCGCGGATTAACGCTCATCTGTACCGCTTGCAATACGTCACGACCTGCCAGATCAATTGCAGCAGCACGTGTGAATTCAAGTGGAATGTTGGCACGCTGTGCCGCAATCAGGGCGTTAACGACACGGTCGACGTTACCGCCGGCCAGATAGTGACTTTCAAGCTGGTTGATATTTAGACCCAGTCCAGCCTTTGTTGCCTTAATCATTGGATTGACGATCCGGCTCGGTGTAACCCGGCGCAATCTCATAGCCACCAGCGTAATAATACTGATTCTAACTCCCGAAGCTAAGGCCGAAATCCAGAGCATAACCGGAAAGAAGCTCAAGAAGACACTCAAAACAATGATCACGACCACCGCGATCAGTAATATAGGAATCAAAGAAGCCTCACCCATACGTTGTTCAAACCTCCATCATTAAATAAGTTTATTGGTGAACCGATTTCATAAATCCATAAGTGAGCGTCTAATCATCGATATCTAGTTGTACACGGTTTAGGTATAACTAGATATTGTACCTCTTCGGATTGAAATCCGCATTATGAAATTGATTCTGTTGTAAAGTTAATAGCTTGTCTTGTACCAGTGTACCTTATTTCACTATTTCTTTAACCACAATCCGTGCACCTTCCACAGTCACTACCGAAATTTCGGCACCGGAAGCAATAAAACTGCCCTCGGTGACCACATCAATCCGTTCCCCATTCACCAAAGCAGTACCCGCCGGACGAAGCGGGGTAAGGCTGACGCCAATACCGCCGACCAGGTTCAACTTCTCAAGCACTGGTATGTAGCCCTGCTCCTTGGTCAGACTTTCCTTCAGAATGAACCGGTTCCAGATGCCGCGCTCTTTGAACACAACAGCCACAATAATAATGACCACCGTCGCTGCTGCAAAAGCGATACCAAGGCTGAGCAGTGCATTCGTGTAACTGTAAGCCGCCCTGACCACACCTGCCACAAGGCTGACCGACCCTAACAGTCCCAAGATACCGAAGCTCGGCATAAATAATTCCAGCACCAGCATGACCAGCCCCAGGATGAACAGCAGCCAGGTCTCGGATCCCGCGAAGCCCGCCACGTAATTTCCGAAGAAATACAGGGTAAAGGCCAATGTTCCAATAATGCCGGGCGCTCCAAATCCCGGAACGATCAATTCAATAACAATCCCTGCGATGCCGACGAACAGCAAGATCGTCATGATAACCGGATTGGTCAGAAACTGTGACATCTTCTCCGCCCCGGTATGCTTCACCCGGAAAATATCGTCCGTAGTATACCCCATCCAGACTACCGCTTCTTCCGGAGTATCCGTTATGTAATCGGCATAACCAGCCTTGAGCGCCTGATCACTGCTAAGGGCAATAATTTCTCCACTACTCTTGCTCACGCCAAGCTTCGGCTTCTCTACAACGAGATTAATATCGGTCATTCCCGCAGCGATATCCGGGTCTCGGCCATTAAGCGCCGCAGCCCCCATCATCTTCGATTTCCAGTAGGATATCAGCTTCGGATCCTCGACATGCGTACCACCCTTGTCCACCAGCGAAGCTGATCCAATCATGCTGCCCGGCTTCATCACAATCTTGTCGGCGTTCAGAGCAATGTAACTACCGGCAGAAGCCGCATCACTTTTAATAAAAGCCAGCACCGGGATAGCGCTTTCTCTGATCAATTTACCAATTTGTTCGGCTGCGCTAACCTGGCCACCTGGCGTGTTAATATCCAGCACAATCAGCACTGCACCATAGTTGTTTGCTTCCTCAAAACCCCGCTCCAGAAAGCTCTGAAGCCCCCGTTCGATTTCCTGATCAACCGGAATGATAAAGACTGGCCCCTTAACGGACTCTCCAGCCGCTTGCTCAGGCTGCCTGGGCGGGTCCACATCAGCACTTGCCAGGGAAGACAGCGGCAGAAGTACCAATAGCAACAGCAACCCTGCAATACTGGCATATGCTATTTTACGAAGTCCCTTCATCTCTTCTCCTCCTTTCTTAGAAAAATGGACATAGTCACATAATCAGTAGTACGAAAGTTTTGAAGATTCGTTTCAAAACAAAGAAAAACACCCCTTATAAAAAGGGGTGCTGACGTTCTATTATTGCAGAAATTGCTGAACCACTTGGTTCACAAGCTTACCATCGGCGCGACCTTTGACTTTCGGCATCAGCGCGCTCATGAGCTTACCCATTTCACTTTTCGAAGAAGCACCGGTTTCCTGGATGGTCTGCTGTACAATTACTTTAATTTCTTCTTCGGAAAGTTGCTCGGGAAGATACTTAATGATAATCTCGATTTCTGCCTTCGTACTCGCGGCAAGATCGTCGCGACCCGCTGTCTCAAATTCTTGGAGGGCATCTTTGCGCTGTTTGATTTCACGACTAAGGATATCAAGCACTTCGTTGTCGTCTAATGTTCTCTTTAAATCTATTTCAAGATACTTTATCGTCGAACGAACCATTCGAATGGTGGAGAGTGCGAACTTGTCCTTACTCTTCATCGCTTGCTTCATATCTTCGTTCAATCGTTCGCTAAGATTCATGCGTGGGTATTCCTCCTAAAACTTTCTCTTACGAGCAGCCTCAGACTTCTTCTTGCGCTTTACGCTTGGCTTTTCATAATGCTTGCGTTTCTTCACCTCAGCCAAGACACCATCTTTAGCGATGGAGCGTTTGAACCGACGAAGTGCAGCATCAATTGTCTCGTTTTTGCGAACTTTAGTTTCAGACACCAGTTTTCCCTCCCTCCGACCAGACCGTCCAAGAGCATAACACGGTTCATCAAATTTCATTATAGGTCAAACTGAAATACAGTGTCAACAGTGTAACGCCTTTTTTTGTAACAGGCTTTTCACATCGACCTTTCTGTCTTACTTATGGGAATCCGAAATTCCCGTCAGAGCGCCTAATTTGGCCCCTCCGAGCAAGTGATAATGCAAATGCGGCACAGTCTGTCCACCATCGGGTCCGCTATTGTTGATCAACCGATAACCGGATTCCGCAATCCCAAGCTGAATGGCAAGCTGCTGGGCAACACTGTGAATCTCGGCAATCAGCGGCAGATCCTCTGGCGTAACCTCATTCATCGACGCAATGAATTTCTTCGGAATAATCAGCACATGCACCGGGGCCGCAGGCGCGATATCATGAAAGGCCAGAATGCGCTCATTCTCGAATACTTTGTTAGAGGGAATGCTGCCCTCAATAATTTTGCTGAATATGGTTTCCATACTGCGACTTCCTCCCCGAATTGGTTGTCCTATTATCATACAGGATATTCATGGTTAACGAAAGTCGGACTGACTCTGCTGGTTGTAAAACCTGCCCGGTAGAAATAAATTTTGATAACTGTATCTGCTACAGCTCAATATACCACTCAAAAGAGCAAAAAAAAGAAACACCCTTCACAGCTTATAAAGCTGATCGGCGGCGGGCGTATGAAAAGGAGTCTTGCTCCCGGTCATACGTCCGCCGAGGTGTTTCTAAAATGATGTCGGCTTAGCTGTATTATAACAGCGGGTTGATGCTGTCTCTGTGACTGTTATCACACTGTATACCAAACCTCACATTTTTTCCAAAATAATACGGGAGCCTCCTCCGCCTTGTTCGGCAGGGACAACAACCAACTTGCGCGGCAGGCGGGCTCGCAGCTCCGGAACGTGGCTTATAATACCAACAGACAACTGGTCATTATGCAGCCTTTCCAGCGATGTTATTACAGTATCCAGCAAATCAGGGTCAAGTGTGCCGAAGCCTTCGTCCAGGAAAAAGAACTGCAGTGGATACTGGCCGCGTAACTGAATTTGGGCTGACAGAGCCAGGGCCAGCGACAGGGAGGTCAAAAAGGTCTCGCCGCCGGACAGTGTGGATACCGGACGCTTCACCCCACCATTGCCATCGTCGCGGATGACGAACCCGCCGCCGGAATCGACCTCCAGCGCGTAACGCTGTTTACTCAGATAACGCAGGCGCTGGGAAGCCGCCTGACAGACCTGCATCAGTTGCTCCTCGGCAATATATTCCACAAAAGCATTTCCACGCAGACAGGACTGTAGTTTGGACAGGCGATCCTGCAGAGCCTCATGCTCCAGTCGCTGAGTCTCAAGCTCTTTCCAGCGAATGTGACGATGCCCTAAATCCTCCAGATCGCGTTCCCCGCGGGCCCGGTTCTGGAGCGAGATTTCATCCTCTTCCTTGCAGCGGCGCAGCGTCTCCTGGCTCTCCAACCATTCCGCTTCGCTAAGATTGGCTCCAGCGAGCTTCTCCTCAATATCACGAAGCTGTAAATTCACTTCCACTTCATCGTCGCGGTGATTCTTCACACGGGCTGCCGCAGCACCTCGTTCCTCCACCAATAGTGCTGCCCCTTCAACTTCGGACGCTTCCGAGAACGGCGATGACGCCAAACTGTCCTCCCAGACTTTGGCCGCAGTGACATAATGCTCATGAGCGGATTCCGCCGCCTGCCGAGCTATAGCCGCCTCTCTGCCTTCCTGCTGCGCTGCATCTGCAGCCGTACGGTACACCTTCTTACCGTCTTCCACAGCCGCCAGCAGTGCCTGCAAGCGTTGCTCGCAAGTTGCCAGCAGCCCAGCCGCAGGTCTCCCTTCCGTCCACTGCACTAACCGGGCTTCCTTCTCACGCAGCAAGGCTTCCTTCCCTTCAAGCTGGGCATTCCACTGGGCCAGTTCCCTGTCGAGCACAGCGATACTTTCCTGAAGTTCTTGAACAGCAGCTGCTTTATCGTCCAGGAACTTCACACTGATATTCAGCCGCCCACGAATTTCCTCGGCCTGCTCGTCTTTTTGGAGCCGTTCACGGTATGCGGTCTCCGTATTCTCAGGAGCCAGCTCCGGGAACTGCTCACTCCAGCTTTGCCGCAGACTTGCGGCCTGCTGGGCCAACTCGCTGGCTTTGGCCGTTATGCCGTCCACCCAGGCCTGCTCCGCCTGGACGGCAGCTGCCGCCTTGTGGCAGACCTGCTGGCCTTCCTGCAAGGCACGCTGCCATTCGGTTGCTGCCCGGCGCATCTCCGCTGACCGTTGCTTCATGCTGACCAGGCTGCCGTCCAGTGAAGTCAGCAGCGCTGCTGACTCTCCTACGGATTCTGCGATCGACCGATCCAGCGGACCTGCCTCGTCCACCGTTTCACGGCCTGCTGCGGCTGGATGATCCCAAGCCAGGGTCGCTTCGGACCCATAAATCTGCTCCAGCCAAACCATATCTTGCTCCCGCTGGCTGCGGAAGCCAAGACGCAGTTCCAGCGCAGCCTTGGATCTACTGCGAACCTGCTGCAGTAAGGCTTCCTGTCCTCCCTGCTCCCCGCTGCCTTGAAGTGTCGCAGGAGCCGGGTGATGTTGACTGCCACAGACCGGACAAGGAACACCCTCCTCCAGATCACGAGCCAATGACAGGGACAGGCGGTGAACCTCCTGGTCCTTCAGCGCGGCTTCCAGCACACTGGCCTCATGCTCCAGGGTCTCCGCTACATGCACCGCGGCAGCCTCTGCTGACCGCAATTCTTCCAGGTGCAGCACCGCCCCGCGGACCCGCTCGGCGCGGTCCGCCTCCAGCGCCCCCAGCCCGGCCTCGGCCCCGGCCAGGCGGCGCTGGGCGTCCGCGAGCGCTGCTAGGCGCTCGCGCTGCTCACGCTCTGCTGCATCCCGCTGGGATTCCGCAGAGCGCAGCCCTTGCAGTCTCTGCATGGCTTCCTGCAGAGACTGACGCTCCTGGGAGCGGACCTCGAGCGGCTGCAGGCTCTGCTGCAGCTCGTGTTGCCGCTTTTGGCCCTTGGCCAAAAGCTCCCGCTCCCGGGCCATCCCTTCCCGCATGGCGTCCAGCCTGCGGGAAGCTTCCTCGCTGCGCTCGCGCAGCGCAGCAAGCTCGCGCAGCAGCAAGTCGCGCTCAGCTTCCAGCTCGAGCGCCCTGCGGTACGTGCCGGCCGCCTCACGGAGGGCCGGCTCTTCCCCGGCCAGCGCAGCCTGTGCGGCTGCGTCGGCCGTGGCGGTGCGCGCCGCCTCGGCTTCGGCGGCGGCGGCTCTGGCCGCCAGTTCCTCTGCATGGGCCTGGCGGCTCTTCAGAGCGCCCTCCGCGCTGCGCCAGGCCTGCAGCAGCGGCAGCCTCTTCTCGGCTTCGTCAGCCTTGCCGAGCCGCTGTTCCAGGAGTAGAATATCACCCTCCTGGGCCAGCAAGCGCTCCCGCTGCAGTTCCCGCTGGGAACGTTCGCCTTGCAGCTCGCGGATTCGGGTGAAGCGCTCCGACAAGGAAAGCACTTCTTCCAGCCGGCGTCTGCATTCCGCCGCATGGGCCACTGCCTGCTGCAAACG
Source organism: Paenibacillus sp. NPDC057934 (assembly GCF_042887565.1). NCBI lineage: Bacteria > Bacillati > Bacillota > Bacilli > Caryophanales > Paenibacillaceae > Paenibacillus > Paenibacillus sp. NPDC057934. The sequence goes on along the minus strand of NZ_JBHVPB010000005.1, from coordinate 68,798 downwards.
TTCAGCAGCAGCCTCCAGATCCTGCTCACCAGCGCTGCCTAGCCCCTGTTGTTCTGCCTCCAGCGCACGCAGCGCTGTGTCGTTCTCCTTGACCCGGCGGCTAAGCTTCAGGGCAAGCTGGTCTCCATACTGCTCCAGATGGAAGAGCCGCTGGAGCATCTGCCTGCGATCTACGCCGCGCAGAGACAGAAACTCGGCGAATTTCCCTTGTGGAAGCACAACCGCCCGAGTGAAGTCGTCCATTTTGAGACCGATCTTCTCCTCGACGCAACGCGTAACATCAGCCAGCTTGTCCGCCAACACCTGATCACCGTCAGGCAGAACCTCTATGAAACGACTGATCGTATTACTAACCGTCTGTTCACCGGTGCGCTTAAACTTCCGCTCCACCCGGTAACGGTGTGAACCTGCGGCAGAGGTCAGCTCGAAGGTAAAGGCCACGCTCAGCTGATCCTCAGAATGGTTCATAATCCCCTGGGTTCCACCTGCGGCGCGTTCTACTTTGCCGTACATGGCTAGCGTAATCCCGTCCAGCAAACTGGATTTCCCGCTGCCTGTCGGCCCGAAAATACCGAATAATCCCGTCTCCGTCAGACTCTCAAAATCTATCTCCTGCTGTTCTCTATAACTTTGAAGTCCCGCTACTTTTAAAGAAATCGGCTTCATGTCAGTTCTCCTCCCCTTCCTCCGGCTGACGCCGTTCTTCTTCCGTAAGCTCCAGGAACAGCTCAATCAGGCTATCATCTGGCTCGGCTCCCCCGGTCTGCCGCTGATAGAATTTACGAAACAATTCCTGCACAGGCATGCGGGAACGCGACACCTGCTCTAATTCCTGCTCCATTTGTGGATAGACGGGACGAATATGTACGATTCCTTCCCGCGCCTTACGCAGCCGCTGGATATCGTTCATCGAGAGGGCTTCGTTCAGCCGGATTTCCAGATCAATAAAAGCGGAAGGGTCTCTGTCTTCATCCAGCCAGCGGTATACTTCCTCAAGCCCGCCGCTGGATTTCCAATTCACTAGCGAACGGCCGCATCGCAAATAAATTTCTTCATAGGCAGGCTTCTGACCCGGAGCGACATCGATCAAGGTCACCGACTTCGTCTGTCCCGCTTCGGAAAAGCTGTACGCGAGCGGTGATCCGCTATAACGGATCATTCCATCACCCTTCACTCGTTGCGCGCGGTGCAAATGACCAAGGGCCGTATACTGCGCTCCGCAGTATAGGGCAGAAGGATCGACCGTATAAGCGCCGCCCACCTGAATTGGCCGTTCAGAGTCACTTTCTACCCCACCTAGTACATAGATGTGGCTCATAGCCAAATTGACGGTCTCAGGGGTAAACTCCCGCCCTAGCAGATTCATGAGCCTTCCCACTCGGGCGCTATAGGCGAGGCGCAGCTCTGCTTCGCCACTTTCTCCCGCCAGCAGCTCTCCCAGCCGAGCTTCGGATGGATATGGCAGTGCAGCAATTTTGGCAATTTCCCCGGTGCGTACCACCTGAACCGTCACCGGATCGGAGGTAGGCAGACCCACCAGCGTAATCCCTTGTCTGCGTACAAGCGGGGAGACGGAAGAGACACGTTCCGGCTGGTCATGGTTGCCCGCAATAACTACCAGCGGCCGTCCGCCTGCCGTCAGGCGTGCTGCTGCATCATAGAACAACTGCTCAGCAGCAGCAGGAGGATTCACAGAATCATAGACGTCTCCCGCCATCAATATTAGATCAACGTTCTGGCTGTCCGCGATCTCCACCAGTTCATCCATGAACTGTTCTTGCTCCCGCTGGCGACTTCTTCCTTCCAGCGTACGCCCTAAGTGCCAGTCCCCTGTATGCAATATCCGCATCTTCTGTCCTCTTTTCCCGCCTTGCTTCAGATCTGATATAACACCACGACTTCTGTCAGTGAGACAATCGCAGCTTTATATCAAACCTGAAAGGCCTGATTAATATAAAACTGGGCTCTCCAGAATCAATGATTACTAAAAACAACTTCGTCAAAGCAACCAGAACATAAAGTAAAAAGCTCACGCATGGAAGCGGGCGGACCGTATAGCCGTTATGTGCACATACAGCCGCTCGCTAGAAACATGTAGTGGACTCGGGTGACTCTATTTTCCCAAAAGCAGTAGACTTTGACCGGGTTCTCTGCCCATAGGGTCCCTGCGGTCCGTTTTCTTACTGAACGGTGACAGCTATAGACAATAGTGCCTGTAGGGTCCGGTACTTGACGAAGCAGACATTGATTTGGAGACAGCCCCCTCTTATTTGTCCTCTATAACTTTCATTTGTTCATCTTAATATAGCGCCTGTAATTTTTCTCTTTAAAAACTATTCTGCGCATTATATAAGAGACACTCATTCCTGCTAGATTTCAAGCCGTACAGGATGCCCTCCGTCGAAGAAATACAACCAGATTTCACTGATGCTTTCTCCCAAAATATCATTCAGGGCCTTGCTATACAACTCTAGTTGGAAGCGGTACTTCTCCCTCAGTGTTTCCAGTCCCCCACGATGCTCCAGAACGGAATCCGTCTTGTAATCCAGTAAAACAAGTCTTCCATTCTCCCGAAACAGACAGTCAATAACCCCCTGAATCAGTACCTCTTCACGTTCAAGCTCTGGTGTGTTCGCTTCTGATGACGGGAGCCCCAAGACGGCTTCATCCAGTGGACCAAGCCCAGGGTAAGCCTCATCTGCAGGAACCATATAACTGAACGGCAATTCTCTCCGGCTCCACTCTGATGACAGCAACCTAATTCCAAGCTCGGTAGCATAAAAGGCTGCAATTTGTTCCGCATCTATGATTTCAACCTGCTCCGGCGTCAAAATTGCCACCTCTTGCAGCCGGGCTAACGTCTCTTCCACTTCAACTTGAGTCACAGTCATGTCCAGGGGAATATGCTGCATCACCGTATGGTATGCCGTTCCCCGTTCTGCAGAGGTAAGGCTGCGCCGCTCCATGAACTTAGGCCGCCGCAAGCGCAGACTGTCCCGGTATGGCGAACTAACAACAGCTTCTGCTTCACCGCCAGATCTGCTGTGGTCCTCGTACAGATCATAAGATGGCTGTTCTTGCATGGATAGCAGCGTTTTCAGCTCCGTAACTGATGTCTTGGCGGGTATGCGGGAAGCCGCAACATATGGATAGGTCCAAGCGAGTCTGCTAGCAATCTCGTCTCTGGCTGTTGTACCAAGCTCCGGTACAGACCGTCCTTCCTGCAACGCTGCAAGCGCCAGCTCACGCTCTGCCCCCGCTTCACCGTCCTCATCTTTAGCGGAAAATGCAGCTGAACTGAGTCCATTGGAATCCATTACATGAATACTCCAGTGAGAGGCATCGCCATGAAGCACCGTGGATACCGTACCTTCCGAGCCGGACAGCTTGCGTAGGATCGCTGCACCCGGATGGCGGATTAGTGCAGGCCCGACCCAATCGAGGTAGCTGCGCCCCCGGGCCAGCAGATGGTCTGCCAGCAGCAGTTCCTCCCGGCCCTGCATAGCACTCCAGCCCGCAACTTTGCGCGGCAAGTCGCGCACCGTGCCGACCAGGATCATTTTATCCCGGGGGCGGGTCAGTCCCACGTAGAGTACACGCATTTCTTCAGCCAGTAGTTCCAGCCTTGAACGGCGGTTAATCGCTAAATAAGGCAAGGTGGGATAAGTTACCCTCGTCTCCCGATCCACAAAACGCGGACCAAATCCCAGTTCCTTGTGCATCAAAAACCGGGCATGTAAATCCTGGCGGTTAAAGGCCTTGTTCATACCAGCCAGGAAAACAACCGGAAACTCCAGTCCTTTACTCTTGTGAATGGTCATAATTCTGACTCCACTACCCTCTTCGCCGCTGCCGCCCGCGATCCCTAAGTCACCACCGTTTTCCCTCAGACGGGAAATGTACAACAAGAAACGGAACAATCCGCGTGCCGAAGTATCCTGCTCATATTGAACAGCACGGTCATACAGAGCTTTCAGGTTGTTTTGCCGCTGACCTCCACCAGGCAGACCGCCAACCCATTCCAGGTAACCACTTTCCCCATAAATGCGCCAGATCAGGTCGCTGAGGCTACCCTGCCGGGCGGCCAGTCTCCAGCTCTTCAGCTGATCCAGAAAATGCTTGAGCTTGGCTATAAGCTCCAGGGAGAGGCCAGGAACAGATTGGCTCGCTGCCAATTCCTGAATCGTCAACTGACCATCCTGACTAGCAACGTGATCAAGTTCTTCCAAGGAAGCTGCCGGCTCCGCCAAACTACCGAGCGCGTCCGCAATCTCACCTTGACCTGACTCTGCCATTGGCAGCGCCGCTGCGGCAATCTCAGCTTGACCTGACTCTGCTCCCGGCAGCACCGTTGCGGCAATCTCTACTTGACCTAACCCTGCTCCCGGCAGCGCTACTGCGGCCTGCAAAGCTTCATAGAATGTTCCATGACTGCACAGACGGACTGCGGACAGCTCTTCTTCACTCAAGCCAACTACCGGCGAGCGTAATACGCCCGCCAGCGGAATATCCTGCCGCGGATTATCCACTACTTTTAATAGCGAGAGCGCAATTTCTACTTCTGTTGCTTCAAAATATCCCTTGTTCTGGTCACCATAAGCAGGGATACCCTCCATCCGAAGCTCCTCAATCATCAGAGGTGTCCAAATTCTGGCTGAACGCAGCAGGATTACAATATCTCCATATGACACCGGGCGCATCATCTTGAGGCCTTTGTCATAGATGAGCATTGGTGATCCGCCGCTCATTCCAGTCATCACCGAGATCCTGCGGGCAATGGCCCGTGCTTCCAGTTGCGCTGTTTCACTCTCGATGATCTCGCTCTCCAGCGCTGCTTCCCCGTCCCCAGGCTCTTCTTCCGACTTACTGGCACCTGAAGCACCACGATCAATCAGCAACAGTTCCGGAGCAAAATACAGATCGGCCTCCTTGCCTTCCGTTCCGGGAAAACCGGCACCATAGACTAGCTCGGCCCGCTCATCATAGTTGATCTCCGCCACTGTCGCATTCATGATCTGCCGGAAAATCATATTCACGGCATTCACAACCTCCATCCGGCTGCGGAAATTCCGGGCGAGGTCAATGACCATTCCCCCAGAGTTACTGATCGTAGAATCTCCTCCAGATCGAGTCCCATCTGCCGGATGTCCATCCGCTAACTCTACAGGAGCTCCTCCCCTACTACTAAAGCTGCGGTATTTCTCCAGGAACAGACCTGGCTCCGCCAAGCGGAACCGATAGATACTTTGCTTCATATCACCTACCATAAAGCGGTTCCCCGGCGCTTCCCTGGCAATCAAGCGAACAATCTCTTCTTGCACGCTGTTCGTATCCTGATACTCATCGAGCAGAACTTCATCGAACTGGGCTCGGTATTCCATCGCCGCATCGGAGGGCATGGAGTGACCCGGCTGTGAATCCGGGTGACGGAGAATTTGCAGACAATAATGCTCCAGATCGCTGAAATCTACCAGCCCCTTGCCGGCTTTCTCCAGCCGGTAGCGCTCACCGAAGGCTATAACCGTCTCTGCCAGTTCCTTCATCAGCGGCGCCGCTTCATGCAGCTCGGTCAAAAAAGCTTCCGCCGGACGCCCAAATAGGGCATTCTGAAGTTCGGATAGCGTCTTCTTGACGCTTTCCCGCAGCTCCTTGACCATCTCCTGAAGCCCAGGATCTGTGGCATCCTTCTTACATGGCTTCAGCTTTCCGAAGCTTACGCCGCGGAACGCCTCATACAGCTCAGCCCAGGGCCGTTCGTTTAAAGCGGCCTGCAAGCCTTGCACCATGTCCAGATCTGCCGTAAGGTTCTCGGCATATGGAGCAGGCCCTCCCGGCTGCAGAGCTATTTCCCGGCCCTGCAGCAATTGGCTAGCCGCACCGTCCAAGGCTAGCTTCGCCTCTGCGAGGATGCTCTGCACCCATGGTGTGTGCCCCAAGCTCTCCGTATCCGGCAGCGAGAAATCCGCTGCCGTCTCGCGCAGCCACTGCTCCGGCCACGGATGGCTGCGGGCAAAGTCATGCAGCCGCTGGATCAGCGCGTGTACTGCGTCATCCGTTCGTTCGCCGCTGAACCAGTCGGCCAGTGTCACGAACACACTGTCCCCGCCATCTTCCCCGGTCTCGCCATATTTCTCTTCCAGCAGCTCCATCAACAGTTCCTGACGCATCATCTCGGCTTCATGCTCATTCAGAATGCGGAAGCCTGGATCAATCGGAATCAATTGATAGTACCGTCGGATCACCTCCAGACAGAAGGAGTGCAGAGTCGTAATAGAAGCTCTTCCAAGCAAGGCAAGCTGGCGGCGCAAATGCTCATTCCCGCTATCTTCCTCCAAAGCACGGTCCAGCGCCTCACGAATCCGCTGCCGCATCTCCGAAGCAGCAGCCTTGGTGAACGTAGCGACCAGTAGCCTGTCTACGCTGAAGCCATTCTCTTCCCGGCTGATTTTGCGAATAATCCGTTCGACCAATACTGCCGTTTTTCCGGAACCTGCCGCAGCCGCGACCAGGATATCATCGCCGCTCTCCGCAATGGCACGCCATTGGTCATCACTCCAAATGCTGCCTTCGGGCTTATTGTCTATAGCTGGCCTCATATTCACAGCGTCAATCCTCCTTTGCGGGACAGCAGGTCCCAAATGTCATCCTTGCCCGGCTTGCCGAGATGGTTATATCCGCTGCCTTCAATACTCTCATCAAACTGGCACACCGATTTGAAGGAACAGAATGTGCAAGCCGTCTCCTGTTGAATCCGATAGGGCTGGATAGCCACGTCCCCTTCTGTAATCCGGGTACCTATCTCTGCTATCGTCCCTTTTACAGAGGACAGCAGTTGGCCCCACTGCTCCGGCGTGGCTACAGAAGCGCTGCTGTAGAAGCTGCCGTCGCTTTTTACCGCCACTGGAACAATCGCTGAATGCCCCTTGTCGAGTGTAGTGTCCATCAAGGACACGACTTCACGATCAGCCAGCAGCAGACCCTTCATTTTGAACCGCTTCAGCAGTTCCTGCTCCGCCTGCTCGCGGTTCATACCGTTGGACGAAGAGAGTAGCGGATCATGGACATGAAAATAAAGCGTGCCTGCGGGGAGTGCCGGCTTGCCCAGCCATTCCTCGGAATAGGTCAGCAGCACTTCAAGATAGGTCAGCATTTGTAGCGACAAACCGAAATAAACTTCGTGGAGCTTGAGGTCCTTCTGGCTGGACTTATAGTCAATTACGCGCAGCAGAATGCCGTTCTCTCCTTCCGCTTTATCCACCCGGTCAATCCGCCCGACCACTTCCATCACACAGCCGTTGGGCAGTGTTATCCGCAGAGGAGGCAATTCCTTACCCGGTCCAAAATCAAGCTCCAGCCCGACCGGCTCAAAGCTGCCCCGGCGGGCATGTTCACCCAGGATTACGGAAGCCCGGCCCACAATACTTTTCAGCTTACGGGTAATGTAACCGTACCGCTTCGTACTGAGGAGAATCTCGCCCTGAAGCAGCGGCGACAGGCGATCCACCGTCTCCCCGGCTTCGCGCCGGCATTCCTCCGGCGTCAGGCTGGCCCAGCCACGGCCCTGTTCTTGCAGCCGCTGCGCCATTTCACTAAGCGCCGCATGGAACAGCTGCCCGATATCCGGGGCCTGGAGCCTGTACATCTGCCGCTCCTTAAGGCGCAAGCCGTACGCGGCAAAATGAGAGAACGAACAAGCCGAGAACTTCTCCATACGGGATACGCTACCACGCAGCGTGGAACCGCCGTATAGCCTGAGGCTGGTTCCACGCTTCAGCTGAATGCCTTCGTTGCGGTAGAACAGGGAACCCAAGAGCCGCTTCAGGCGCAGCTTCTTCGCTTCCCCTTCGGTACCAGAAGCGAACCAGTTATAGACATCCCACCAGAAAGGCGGAATGTCGGCACCCTGCCGCCACTGTCTTAGTTGCAACATCAAGATACGTAGGCTTTGTTCCGGATCCCCGATAAAGTTCATATGCAGGGGTAACACAACCTGGGCCACTTCATCTGACACCGCAGGCGGACTGGCCGGAAGCTGTCGTTCTGTCAGCTTGCCCCCGAACATCAGTTGCAAATGACGAATCACCTCAGACGGCAGAAGGGCTTTCCCCTCTTCGTCAGCAGTCGCATAGCTGATCCACAACCTATGGCTAGCTGTTGTCAGCGCATTGTAGATCAGGAAGCGCTCGTCAAGCAACTTGCGGGAAGCCCCCGGAGCAAGCTCCAGTCCGACGCTCTCCAGTATCCCACGCTCTCCCTCGGACAAAATGCCGTCTTCTTTGAATTGTGCCGGAACGACACCCTCATTGAACCCAAGGAGAAAAGCATACTTCACACCCGAAGTACGCGTCCGGTCCATGCTGCCTACCAGAACCTGATCCAGAGCCGGTGGCACCAGTCCCATTTTCAGCTCGGCCAGACCCGTCTCCAGCACACCCGCGAACATCGCAAACTCCATTTTCTCCTGGCCCATCATTTCCACGATCTGATCCAGCAGATCAAGCACCGCACTCCAGATCTGGCTGTGCTCACGGGCACTAGCAGCCTTTCCCGATTCCAGTGCCTGAGCGCTCATCTCATCCAGCTTGCCTGCCGTACCTGCATCCTCAAGGAGAATGTATACTGCCCGGCAGAGGTCTTCTCCGCTACGGCTTTTCTTCACCCGCTTCTCAAAATCTCCCAGAGGTCCAACGATGGCCGCCCTACATCTCTCCATTGTGGACAACAATTCTTCGTCTACAGCCCTGCCACCTTCCAGTGAAAGGCTGGGAATGCCCCTCCAGGGACGTCCGTCCGTCCAGCGATACCCCTGAATACCGCATGCCAGCACATAATTCTCCAGATTGTCCATGTCTTCAGTACTCAGGCTGCCGTCATCCGGAAGAAGCAGACCGGTCTTTACACAGCGAAACACATCTTCATAACGCCAACGGCGCCTCACTATATCCAGCCCAGAGCGAATGAATTCCACCAGCGGGTGATGCAACTCATTCACCTTCTGATCGAGGAAGAAAGGTACCTTGTAATCGTTGAACAGCGGAGACACCAGCGATTCATAATCGCTGATGTTTCGCATGAATACCGCCATTTCACCGTATTTGGCACCCTCATCCCGTGCCAGTCTGAGCATTTCGCGCAAGGCCCCTTCCACTTCAGCCCTGTGCGAAACAGCAGCGCCAATAGTAATGGATTCTGTCGTTTCCTCATGGCCTTTCCAACCCAAGCGGCGGTCATAGCCCTGCTCCAGATGGCCGAGCGCAGGGCTATCCTTGAATCGTGGAAGCACTGGAGGCGACAAAAGCTCGTCCCAGACCGTAAGTCCCAGTTCCTCCGCCATACCGCGGAGCTTGATATACGTAACCGCGGCCGGATGGAACAGATCAAGCTCATGCAACCCCCCGCCGGATGGATACGTCTTGTCTAGCGTAAGCGATATTGTCATGCTGGAGGCATGCAGCATCAGTTCCCGCAGCACCTTGAATTCTTGAGGGGTAAAGCCGTGAAAGCCATCCACCCAAACTTCCGCACCCCGAACATAGGAAGACAGCGGAATCTGTTCTGCCAGTTCGACTAGCCGGTCCTCTTCGTCTATATACAGCTGCGACATCTCCTGCTCCAGATCGCTAAATACGATATATAAATCCTCCAGCTTGCTCGCCAAAATAGGGCTATTACCGATAGAATCGCGCATATTGGACAATTGCTCATCCAGATCATTAGAACCAATGCAACAGCGCTTCAATTCGGTATGCAACTGGCTCAGCCGTTCCACAAAACCCGGACGATCCGAGGAGGGTCCGAACAGCTTCAGCTCCTCCTTGCGGCGACTGATGATTTTATAGATAAGCATTTTCTTGCCTTCTTCACTGATCGGAAGACTTGCGCTGCCTCCCGTTTCCTGCCTTACCCGATAGGCCAGCCGCGAAAAGCTCAGGGTCTGGGCGCGGATGCTGCCCCTGGCACCACCAGCCGTGAGCAGGCCCCGTTCGGCCCCGAAGGACCCCTGCTCAGGTACAAGCACAATGATTGGCGCACCAAGCGGCTCCTGCGCTAGCTGAGAGGATATCGACTCCCGTATTTTAGTTGTCTTACCGCTGCCCGAGCGTCCTATTAAAAAGGTTATCGACATAAATAAAGACTCCTCCCATAACAAAACAAAAAATGTAACTCCAGTCACTTACTCGTCCCAACATTATACCATATCCCCCTTCATTCGGAACATACGTTTGGATGATCTTCAAATGTTTTACAACTGTTCCGGGCAGCACATAGCTCCTAACTTTCTACCAAAACGCGCAAAAGCCCGCCGTATCTGATAGATACGACAGGCTCTTGTAACGACAAACCAATTGTAATACTAAGATGATATGCGGAAGCCACTGGATTCCTGCTGTAATGTCCACAATCGGGCGTAAAGCCCACCCCGCTCCAGCAAACTGTCATGACGGCCCTGTTCCACCAGCCTGCCATCCTCCAATACGATGATGTTGTCGGCACCGCGTATCGTTTTAAGCCGATGGGCGACAACAATAACCGTCCGCCCGGCGATCAGGGCGTCAATCCCTTTCTGAATCTCCGCTTCATTTTGCGGATCAAGCGAGGCGGTGGCTTCATCCAGCAGCACTACTGGGGCATTTTTGAGAATGGCACGGGCAATGGAAATGCGTTGTTTCTCCCCACCGGATAGCGTGCTTCCACCCTCACCAACTGGTGTGTCATAGCCCAGCGGCAGCTTCATGATGAATTCATGACAATGCGCCATTTGGGCCGCCTGCCGTACCTCTTCGCTTGTAGCCCCAGGCCGCCCAAAGGCGATATTGTTGCCAATCGTGTCCTGGAACAGGTACACATCCTGAAACACCACCGAAATCGAACTCAGCAGATGCTCAGGCTCCATTTCCCGCAAGCTGCGTCCTCCCAGCAGCACGCGCCCCTCATCTGGATCGTAGAAGCGTGAGATCAGCCGTAGCACGGTGCTTTTGCCGCTGCCTGACGGTCCAACAATAGCTGTAAGGGAACCCTGAGGCAGCGTAATGCTTAGATCCTTGATTACCGGCTTCCCACCGTAGCTGAAGGTCACCTGATGAAATTGAATTCCGCGATCAGCGGGCAGTGGTTCGGTGTTCCCGGTCATTACCGGCTCATGGAGCAGCTCCACAATCCGTTCGCCTGCCTGCTCATTATAGCGGAATTCGGCATAATTGGAGAGCGCTGTGTTGAGCGGATCATAGATACGGGTCCCTATAATCAAGAACACCGCCAGATTCAGAATGCTAATCTCTCCACCCAGCAGAAGCTGGACACCCACGTAGATTAGAAGCGTCAGACCCGCGCGTAAAAGAGCCATTGCTAGCAGAATTACGGGTCCAAATATCCCCTCCAGCTTGATACTTTCCTTCATCAGCACTTTAAATGAATCGTCAAGACGGACAAAACGTTCTCCGGTCAAATTATAGGCCTTCATCACACGTATTCCATTCAGATACTCCTGCAGGCGATTGGCAGCATTCAGTTTAGCCTTCATATGGTCTGCACCAAGCTTGCGCTGCAGCCCTGTCGTCACAACCATGATCAGCAGCGCTACGGGCAAGGCAGCGAACATGCAGAGGGCCATACGCCAATCGAGCAGAATCAGCCCAGCCAGCGCAAGAATCGGCAATACAAAAGCCCCAGCCAGTTGGGGCAACATATGGGAGAGACCGCTTTCTACTAAAGTGAAGTCTCCCATCATCATATTCGCCAGATCGCCAGGATCGCGCCGGGTCAGATACCCCAGTGGGAGCTTCCGCAAATGTTCGGCTAATTCAGCCCGTCCCTGAGCAGCAACCTCATAAGCTCCGCGGTAAGCTGAACGATAAGCGGGAATCTCACTGAGATACATCAGAATCATCGCACCGGCAAGCCCTCCGCAAATCCACCACAGCCGTTCAGTTTGTAATACCGCGCCCGGCGTAATATAAGGTGCAAAAATCAGTCGTACCGCTTCAATAATCAGGGCAAAGGGCAGTACATTCACAAGATTGGACAAGAGCGAATAGAGGACAGGCTGAAGCAATTTTTCCGGATGTCCGGCGGTAATATTGCGTAGCATTTTCATATCAACGCACCTCCTTTTCGATAAGCCAATCTCCGGTATCACTGTAGGTGTGCCACATTTGAGCGTAGAGCCCTTCCATCTGTATCAGTTCTCCGTGATTTCCACGCTCTACGATGGATCCGTTCCGAAGCACGAGAACTTGCTCCGCCCCGCGGATCGAAGACAGCCGATGGGCGATGACGATAACCGTCTTGCCACGCATCAGTTCAGTGAGGGCAAGCTGCATTTTATGCTCGTTCTCGGGGTCGGCAAAAGCGGTCGCTTCATCCAGCACAAGAATCGGCGCATTTTTAAGAATCGCCCGGGCTACGGCAATGCGCTGCTCCTCCCCGCCGGAAAGATAGACGCCCCCTTCACCGATGAGCGTATCATAGCCCTTCGGTAACCTGGAGATAAAATCATCGCATTGTGCCGCTATCGCCGCAGCCTGCACTTCTTCCTGCGAAGCTCCCGGCTTGCCTACGGCGATGTTGGCATAGAGCGTATCATAGAACAAAAAGGTCTCCTGAAAGACAAAAGCGACCGTGTTCATTAACTCATCCATCGCAATCTGGCGGATGTCTACACCTCCGATGCTGATGATCCCGGATTGCGGGTCCCAAAAGCGCGGGACCAGACTCGCTACCGTCGATTTTCCAGACCCTGAAGGACCCACCAATGCAGTCACCTCGCCCTGCCTCGCTCGGAAAGACACCGCACGCAGAGCATCAGCAGCCTGTTCTTCCGGATTCCCGTAGGAGAAGGTCACCTCCGTAAACTCGATGTCAAAAGTACGCGGTGACTGCGGATCTTGTGGAATCGGTACTGGGGCCTGCGCCAAAAGCTGATCCATTCGTGCCACTCCCTCCCCAATATCCCTCGTACTGGAGGCCAGCATCAGCAGTTTGAAGAGTGGTGCAGAGATTCCCGGAGCCATGACTAGAAAGAACAACAGTACTATAGCTAAAGACATATTGTCCGGCTGGCCGCTCAACAGAAAAACACCTACCGGCAAAATAAAGGTGAACAGTGAAGACAACAAGGTTTTGAACATAATGTAGCCATTCTGATATCGGTCTGTAATTTTCAAAGAGTGATCACGATAATTCACCATATCACTGTAAAACTTGCGGAACGAATGGACCGTCTGCCCAAAAACCTTCACCGCAGGCATCCCCCGGATGTACTGCACGGCCGAAGCATTGATCTGTTCCAGGGAATCATAATACAGCTTTATGCCTTCCTTGCCCCTGCTACCCATCATCAACAGCGTTTGAGCAACAAAGCCGAGCAAAATAGGCACCAGACAGGCGATCGCCAGCGGAGGACTCAGCCAGAACATGGCAAAGATCATCACAATGGTCGTCACCAGAGCGCTGATGAGATCGGGCAGCTTATGTGCAATAAAGTTCTCCACCTTCTCTACATTCTGCTCCAGCGTTTTTTTGATGGCTCCGGTTGAGGTCCCTGTGAGGTATCCCAGCGGCAGCCTGCCGAGATGCTCCGTCATCCGCACCCTGAGATTGTACTGAATACGAAATGCTGCAATATGCGAGCACATGCCTCCGGCGTAAAGTAACAGCAATCCTAAGACTAGCCCTCCTAGTGCAATAAGGCCCCACTGTATCATATAGCTTCCATCGGCCTGTCCCGGCGCCGAAGCGTGACGTAGCAGCTCCGCCAGCACGAAATATACTGATATATAGGGCACTAGCATCAGCACGGCACTGGCGGAGGAGAACACACCCGACAGGAACAGAAGAGTTTTCTTCTCCCCGGCAATCTCCAAAAGTCTGGGCAGGCCAGATTTGGTTTTACTCACGACATCTTCCCCCAATTGGTTTAAAAGCGCAAAAAAAGTGCACTGAGAATCATTCTCTGTGCACTATATTAGTGGAGTATCGCTGTCCAACTCTACTCCTTGCGGGATTATTATGAATCAAAAAGGGAGCAATCCGGGCAAATTCTCATTTTGATCATCGTCAGCCATCCATTCCGTCCTGTTCGGACCTGCACCTCGGGAACGAATGGCATATTCTCCAGGCCGAACCCCGAATTTTTTGCGGAATGCTGCTGCAAAGTGGCTGGCATTGCCGTACCCTACCCGGTACGCAGCTTCCGTTACGGTCAGGCTGCCTTGCTCCAGCAAATGACGTGCCTGCTGCATCCGCTGTTCAATCACATAAGCATGCACGGTATAACCAAACATCTCCTTAAATCCTTTTTTGAGCTTGAATTCATTGAGACAGATGTTCCGGGCCAGTGCTGCTAATGTCGGCGGCTCGATATAATCCCGCTGTAAAATCTCCCTTGCCTGCTGCAAGCTGGCCATATCGTCTCTGGATAGCCGAACGGTTTGCGGAATCCGCTCCACTTCGTACAGCGATTCATTGAGGTAAACAGCGAACAGTTCCAGCATTTTCGCTTCCAAATAGAGCTCCCTAACACCTCCGCTATAGGGGCATTCCCAAATTTGCGACAGAACAAGCCGGATGTCAGGCGTAATTCTATTTTTGTTGAAAAACACAGCCTCGTTTCCGGTAAAACGGAGCCGTTCATCCTCGGTCAGCCCGCTCGTCATCCGCTTGAACTGCTCCGGGCTCATATCCATACTGAGAAAACGATAATTGGCATCCCGCACATACTGGCAATTCTCAGCCCGTACGCCACCATACAGCAGAGCGCTCTGCCCTGTATCAATGCCAAAGTTATCTCCCTTCAGCGAAGTACCCCATTCAATTCCGTGCCCAAGACAGAACACCAGCTCTGTCCGCGGGGAGTTGAACTCTCCGTTAGCCTGTATGTCCCTGTTAAAAGTAAGGCTGAAGTTAGTCATCTGAATATTACCGCGGGTGAGCAGACTACGGCAGGACCCAGCCCCAATCTCTTCCGGTGGCTTAATTTCGAAATGTCCTCCGTCAAGGCGGTAAGTATGACTGAACCCTTCGCAGGAAAGCGTCTTTTTAGCATCTATTCTTTCATGGTCGTGTACATTCGCATTATGCTCCATCCCTTAGCCCCACTTCCTCTTGCTTTGGGTTCATTATATACGCAAATGAGAATTATTATCAATCATATAAGACGAACTTAAGATTCTCACTTAAGGCTTGGTCTTCACTGCGGTGATTGGAATAACGGGAATGACTCATGTTATTTTCATTAAAACGGCTCCTTTTCTACAAACAACTGGAAAAACTCCTGTAATCACCTCATTACTAGCTAATTGCGGGATAAACGAGGTTTTTAACGGGAGAAATTCCCTCTATTCATGAAAAATACAGTGAAAGTAAGTATCTAACGGTATATTTTCCTGTTATTAAAGTTTCTCTTAAGCTCGAACGCGGGATACACAAGGTACACCAAGTTACGCCCTTGTATACGAGGAATTCACCCACCCAGGACGTTAGATTTTTAAGTTCACACTATATTGCTGTTGAAATCTGTCTAAAGCTTATGCTTTCGATACCGGCTTTCCTACGGAAAGCTTTCAGGCGAGTGCATTCGCTCCTACAGCTCCAACTCTTCCCTTTCGTTTCTTCTAGCTCTTGGTTAATTTCTTTTATTTTACTTTACTTACAATTTGTCTTACATAAAACCAAATCAAAGCAAGTCTCCACACATAAAAATAAGAGTGCCGAAAAGTCCGTAGACGTTCTCGACACTCTTATTCTGCCCACGAGGGCAGCTTCCATTTTCACATGTTAGGTTCGCTCGCACATCCAGCGTACCTAACGGGAGATTTAATTACTCTTGCTCCGCACTTCAAAGATCGCGAATTTCAGGTAATGTCCTTCATCCACACCGAGAATTTGCGGGTGGTCCTTGCCAGCAGCACGCCACTCGACCAGTCTGAGTACCTTACCAGCATCCTTAGCTGCCTCCCCGATGGTTTCCAGGAACAAATCTGGCTGCATGTGATAGGAGCAGCTTGCCGTTACCAGATATCCACCCTCGTTCACCAGCTTCATGCCATGCAAGTTAATGTCCTTATATCCGCGGCAAGCTCCTGCTACGGCACTTCTTGTCTTGGCAAAAGCAGGCGGGTCCAGAATGACCACGTCAAAGGTCCGTCCGCCGCCAGCGGTCATCGGCTTGGCTGTATCCGCCTTGGCTGCCTTGGCGCCAGAATCCTGCCCCGCTACCGCGGTAGCACGTTCGGAGCGTTCTTCCAACCCCTTCACCTGATTGCGCAAGTATTGGAACGCATCGTCGACTACGAATTCCACCCGATCACTGAATCCATTCAGCTCTACGTTGGTCTTGGCGCTTTCAATAGCATGAGCGGACACGTCAAGACAGGTCACCTTCTTGGCGCCGTATTTGCAGGCATGCAAGGTAAAGCTTCCTGTATGCGAGAAGCATTCTAATACGGTAGCGCCGTCCCAGTATGGGAAGGTCACTGTCTTGCCGCTTTTGTTAACCGGCAACACTTGGCGTGAGCCATCCTCTGCATCAACCTCCTGCAGCGTAATGCCGCTGCGTTCCCCCCAGCCTGTCATTAGCGGTGCAATGGAGGCCCGGTTCTCACGCTGGTCGAAGAAGTAACCTGTCTTCTGGCCTTCCACGATATCTACGATCAGCTTCAGGCCATTCTCGGTAACCGTCACATGACGGGGGCATTCCCCGTAAAGAAGCCCGGTTACCTGCTCCAACCCCTCCAGCTCGCGAACGCTGACGTCGCTGCGCTCATAAATCCCGCGCGGTGCCATCACCTGCACCAGCGCCTCTACAATCTCTGCCCGCCGCTTGTCCATGCCCAGCGTCAGCAGTTGCACGACCAGAACGTCTCCGAACCGGTCCACAATCAGTCCCGGCAGAAAATCGGCTTCGCCGTAGACCAACCGGTACGCGTCTGCGCCCGGGAGGAAGCGATTCCGATGTCGCAGGCAGTTCGTGAACCGCTCCACGAAGAACGCTGTGTCCATCTCTTCCAGATGCTGATGGGACACTACCCGGACCCGGATCTGCGATGCAGGGTTATAGTACCCTGATGCCAGAAACCGGCCCTGATGATTCATAATATCGACCAAGCTGCCAGCTTGTGGCTCTCCTTCCACCGAGGCCACTTCACTGCCATATACCCATGGATGGCCCTGCTCCAGTCTTTTTTTACGGCTACGTTCCAGAATTACTGATGCCAATGACTTCAACTCCTTGATCTTATCGTTTTATACATGTCCACTGCGCTACTTTCATATATTGGTGTACAACCCCAGTCAAAGGAGCATGTTGTTATGATCCGTGATCTGTTGTTCCCTGTCATATATGGTCTTGTTATTTTTCTAGCCGGTATGAAGCTGATGGAGAAGTCCTTGTCCCGACTGGCCGGTCCGCTGCTGAAGGCTGGCCTGAATAAAGCAACGGCTACACCGTTAAAAGGCATGATAGCCAGTAGTCTGCTGTCCGCCCTGCTGCAGAGCAGCACCGCCGTCACCGTGCTGACGATCGGTATGGTGAATGCCGGGCTGCTCACCTATGCCCGCACACTGGGCATTATTCTCGGCAGCAACATCGGCACCTCCCTGACTACAGAACTGATCGGACTGCAGATCAGCTCCTATTCTTCGCCACTGCTGGCCGTCTCGCTCAGCCTATGGGGTGCTGCGGTTATCCTCGGTGAGCTGTCGCCTAACCATCCTGTAGCATCATCGCTCCAGCGATTATCCACGCCGCTCCAATACATTAGCCTGGCTATCGCCGGTTTCTCACTCGTCCTGTGGGGCATCAAAATCATGCAGTCGATTGGCCCAGCGCTACAGGAAAACGGCTTGTACTGGTGGTTCCTGGACCATGCAGCCACAAGCGCCCTCTGGGGCATCGTCGCCGGTGCCTGCCTGACCGCGCTTGTACACAGCAGCGCTGCTGTCATTGGCATGGCCATCGGCGTTGCCACCTCAGGGGCCTTGCCAACTGAGGTGGGGATTGCCATTGTGCTGGGCGCGAATGTCGGCACATGCGTCACAGCCGTGATCGCATCCATCGGGGGTTCCATTGCCGGAACCTTCGTCGCCTGGACGAATGTGGCGCTCAACGTAGGCGGCGCACTGCTGTTCCTGCCGCTCATCGGCCCGTTGCAAAGTCTTTCCGCCTGGATTGGCGGAGGTTCTGGCGCACAGATTGCGCACGCTCAGACCATTTTCAACATCGTCTGCTCGGCACTGGTCTTGCCACTGTGCTACCTGCAGTTATGGTCCAGGCTGGAGACCCGGTTCCAGTCCTAACATGCGCTTCCATGGCATACACCTTACCGGCACTTCTGCTGTCGCTGTACTATTATACTTCAATTGGGCCGTTTCATCTAATACAAAGAAGAAAAGATGCATGTCATAAAAAAAGAACTGCAAAGGCCCGATAGTCAGGCTTGCAGTTCTTTCCATCTTCCAACTATTTTTAGCATAATGCTGCAATTACTTGACTGTGACAGAGACCGATACAGTCTTACCGTCGAATTTGCCTTTAAAGGATGTCGATCCCTTCGCCACCCCTGTAATGCTACCAATCGACCATTTTGCAACCGATGGCTTCGAGTTGGTCCAGGTTACAAGACCTGTCACATCAACTGTTTTACCGGTATCATACAGAGCTGTAACCACCACCGTCTGCTTAGCTCCTGGAGCCAGTTGGAGGCGAGTTTCATTAACTGTCAGCTTGCTCAGCTTGGGAATCACGTTGACTTTCAGACTGATATCAATGCCTTGATAGGAGCCTTTCAATGTAGTCGTACCTTCGCCTACAGCTTTTACGGAAGAACCATTCACCGTAGCCGCTGCAGGATTGCTGGATTCCCATTTGATGCTGCTGGACAGATTGCCTGTTTTTCCGTTGGAATAATAAGCCGTGACCTTAACTGTCTTACTGTTCTTGATGTTCATTTCCAGTGAAGCCGGCTCCACTACAATCTTGGTGATCTTCTGTTCGATGGTTACCGGGATTGTAATAGTCTTGTTAGCATACGTCCCTTTCAGGCTCGCACTGCCTTTAGTGAGTCCTTTAATGGTTTGACCGCTTGCACTTGTCTTGAGTACGGCATTCGTGCCCGTAATCTCCCACTTGATCTTATCTGAGGTCTCACGCTCGTCACCGTTCTCCATAACCGCTCTTACCGAAGGCACAGCCTTCTCTTCACCGGTGACCACTACAAAGTTGTCCTCAGGTCCGATCAGTACCAGTACTTTATCCTGAACGGTAAGCTTCAGTTCCACGCTCTTGTTGCGGATATCCGCTTTGGACGCGGTGGCGCCGCCCTCTTTAATTTTACCAGTCAGAGTGACAGTACCTGCAGATTTACCTTCAATCTTGCCGTCCTTGATCAGAGCGATCTCTGCATTGCCGGACGTCCACTCCATCTCCTGGCTCAGATCAAGCTTGGAGCCGTCAAATTTGGTGCCGTTTACCTTGGGCAAGCTCAACGTATCGCCTTTGAACATTTCCTTCTCGGACTTTTCATTCTCTGCCTTCTCAACTTCGATAGATGTGATGGTTGGCAGCACCTTTACCTTGATGTCTCTGCTGATTCCTCTGTACTCGGCTTTGATTGTAGCGTCTCCCACACCCTTAGCCGTAATGTCCGCAGCGTCTGCTTCTGCTTTGGCTGTAGCCACCAGTTGGTCGCTGGATGTCCAGGTAGTGTTCTGGGATACATTCGGAATGGAGTTGACCGCATCTCTTACCTCTGCTTTCACATCCAGCACTTCGCCCATGAACAGCGTCTGATCCTTGGCAGGTGTCAGCAGAAGCGCTTCATAAGGCGAGCGAACATAGACGTCTACGGAGGCTTTGACGCCCAGATTTGTGATCGTAACCACCGTTTTGCCTATGGCCAGAATCTTGAGTTCCCCGTCCTTAACTGTAGCTACAGCCGGATTGGAGGAACTCCAGTCTCCCTTGGTAGTTAAATCTTCCGAATCCGACACCGAAGCCGGTTTGCTGAAAGCCGTTAATTTGATAGGATTGTCTCCGGGCAGGGTCTCAACATCCTTGACCACTTTGCCGTTCTGCTTGATCTCAATCTCGGTAAAAGCAACTTCAACTTCAGTCTTATATGTAGCCGTCAGGCCTTTGTATTTCGCAGTAATCGTTACCTTACCTTCTTTAAGAAGATTGACTTTACCGTCCGATATCGTCAATACACTGGTATCAGAGCTGGACCATTCAACATCTTTTGTAACATCAGTCGCTTCGGTAATCGACTTTCCACCGAGCACCGTTGCTTTGATTGCCCGCTTCTCTTCGCTGTCTCCCAGCTTGTAGTTGCCCTCTTTATGTTCAATCTTCAGGTCTTTAAATGGATGAGTCACAGAAACTTCAATTGTAGTAAGCATACTATTATAAGTAGCCGTAATAATGGCTGTGCCACTGTCAAGCGGTGTCAAAAGGCCGTTCATAACTTGTACAGCAGTGGTATTGGAAGATTTCCAGGTCACCGCACCCGTTACGTCTCTCTTGGAAGAAGAGCCCTCTACATTGGCGAACACCTTCAATTGTTTCGGTGTCTGGCCGACTACGAGATCCAATTTGGCTGAACTCTCAAACTCTATCGAGTTGATATCTCCCTTTTCAGCAAAGACACTTCCCGGAAATACTACGGTAGCCAGCAGTGTTATGATGAGAAGCAACTTCGTCATTTTCCTGTTCACAGTCATCATTTCTCTCCTTCATTCTGATGTTGTCCTGGGAGGGTACATTCCCACACTCTTCCACTACTATCGACATTTTGCATCGAAGTGTTTACTCTTTCTGAAATTAAGGGGGCTTAAATTCACAATTCAGGACTTTATGACTATAAAATTTCCATTAAAAGCAGTGCCAACGCCTTATGCGAAATTTCACTACCGAATGTGATTCCTTCTTCAAAAGACGTTTCGCTTACACCGCTACCTAATTTACTGAGGGGAGCCAAGAACATAAAAAAGCCAAGCAGCCACTCCAAAATAAACTAGGGAATGACTGTTTGGCTTTTGTTTCTACAAATTTTAGAAAGATAGGCTGGCCTGTTTCACTGAAGCCAACTCGCCGCGGCATTCATTGACGCCTGCTTGCGTGATTTTCACCTGGCATAGCTCACCTTGCAGGGAATCATCGCCTTCAAAGAAGACCTGCAAATAATTGTCGCTGAAACCATGCTGTGTACTCCGGCCTGGAGCATCCTTCGCAGACCGCTCGGGAATCACATTCAGCGTCTGGCCAACAAACTTCTGTGCGTACGCCAGTTGCATTTCCTCGGATAAGTCAATCAGTTCCTGCACACGGGCATTCTTGATCTCTTCATCCACCTGATTATCCATGCGGGCAGCTGGTGTACCTGTCCGTTTGGAGTAAGGGAATACGTGCATTTCCGAGAAATTGACCGCCTTCATGAAATCATAGCCGGCACGGAACATTTCATCGGTTTCTCCCGGGAATCCAACAATGACATCAGTTGTAATACCGACATCCGGCATGGCCTGACGAATCAGCTGCATTTTGGCGTAGTATTCTTCGGTTGTATACTTCCGGCGCATCGTCTTCAGCACATGGTTATGTCCGGCTTGCAGCGGGATGTGCAGATGACGGCACATTTTGGAGGAACGGTTCAGCACTTCAAGCAGCTTCTCGTCAATTTGACTGGCTTCAATGGAAGAAATCCGTACGCGCTCCAGTCCATCTACCTTGTCCAGCTCCCAGAGCAGATCGGATAGACGATAGTTGTCGAGGTCATCCCCATAGCCTCCGGTATGAATACCGGTCAGTACGAATTCTTTGTAACCGGATTCCACAAGCTGATGTGCCTGAGTGACAATGCTCTTCGGATCACGGCTGCGCGACAGTCCGCGCGACCAAGGAATTATACAGAAGGTGCAGAAGTTATTGCACCCGTCTTGAATCTTCAGGAACGCCCGTGTCCGGTCAGCAAAGGCCGGTACGTCCATTTCCTCAAACTCACGGGTCTTCATGATATTGCGAACCGCATTCACCGGCTGGCGCGACTGCAGAATATTCTTCACATGCGTCATGATCTGATCCCTGTCCTGGTTACCGATAACTAGATCGACACCCGGAATATCAAGAATCTCCCCTGGGGACGTCTGCGCATAGCAGCCCGTAACGGCTACGATAGCCTCAGGGTTGCGGCGTACAGCGCGGCGGATCATCTGGCGGCTCTTCTTATCACCAGTATTGGTGACAGTACAAGTATTGATCAGATACACATCGGCGGTACTCTCGAAATCCACCTGCTCGTAACCTTCATTTTTGAACAGCTGCCAGATGGCTTCGGTATCATAGAAATTAACTTTGCAACCCAACGTATAAAACGCTACGGATGACATCTCTTAAGCTCCCCCCATTTCTCCAGATTCATATAACAGGCATGCTGCAGCTACCATTCCTGCCGTCTCACAGCGCAGGATGCGTCGTCCAAGACCCACAGGCACGGCTCCGGCTGCCTCTGCTTTCGCGGCCTCATCGACTGTAAAGCCACCCTCAGGTCCAACTACCACCATTATTTTGACAGTAGACTGGTCCTTCAAGGCTTCAAGCTTTGGACCCGCGGCGCTACGCAGTTGCAGGCCCTCTTCCTTCTCATAGCAAAAATACACGGCATCATATTCCGCAAACGATTGCAGCAAAAGCTTCCACGATATCGGAGGCTCTACCGGAGGGATGATGTTCCGGTGGGCCTGCTCTGCGGCTTCCTTACAGATTTTGCGCCACCGTTCCAACCGTTTGCCTTCCTTACGTTCGTCATACTGCACAATGGTGCGCTCTGACAGGAACGGCTGAAAGGACACGGCACCGATCTCAGTACATTTCTGGATCACAGTCTCCATCTTGTCGCCTTTAGGAAGGCTTTGGGCTACTGTGATCTTGACGCGCGGTTCATGCGTCATCTCCAGGACTTCCACTACATTCGCTGTAACTTCTCCAATTTCAATCTGAACAATTTCAACCAAGGCTTCACGGGAGGACCCATCGCTGACAATCAGCTTGTCCCCTTCCTTGCCGCGCATGACCTTGGCGATATGGCGAGCATCCTCGCCGCCGATAGTTACGGTATCGCCGCTAAACTGCTCCGGTATCACAAAATATCGCTGCATCGTATCAACATCCTGTTCGTTATTCAGGCGCCGGGGGACGCAAGTTCTGCCTCTACAGGCCAGCCCCCGCCATCCGGCGCAACATATGATATGCCTTCTTTACACCAAAAACCATCATACAACTTTTGCCATGCTGTGACCAGCCTTATTGCCCGGCTTTAACTGCCGAACATCCAGAGGAACATTTTTAGAAAACCTCGAGTCATTTGATCTCCCCAAATATGCAGCGGAGTAATCGTGTACACTCTCAATGCCGGAATAAATAGAATCAGCAGGAAAATCAGGCTTCCCCACTGCTCATACTGCTGCAGCCGCCCGCGGATCGAACGTGGGGCCAGATCTTCTACAATCCGGTAGCCGTCCAGTGGTGGCAGCGGAATCAGGTTGAACAGGAACAAGAAGAAGTTCCACTGAATGAACATGCCGAAGAACAAATACACGGCCTGAAGCAACCGGACATTGGTAATAGCTTCGATCGTACCCGTCGCCAGAAGCGCCGCGTAGATCAACGTTCCGAGAATCGCCAGTAACAAGTTACTGATTGGTCCTGCAATAGACACAATAATCCCCATCAGGCGGGGGTTTTTGAAGTTGTCCCGATTAACCGGAACGGGCCGCGCCCAACCGAAACCGACCAACAACATCAAAATAACACCCAGGAAATCAAAATGAACGGCAGGGTTCAGCGTCATCCGTCCCAGTAGCCGTGCTGTGGGATCGCCGAATTTATTCGCAAAATAAGCATGTGCAAATTCATGCACGGTAAATGCGATCAATAGTGTGATCAAAAAAAACGGTAACTGTTCAAGCGGTATACTAATAAAATTTCGCAAAAAATCCATCTTTACCTCTTTCCGGCTGTAAATGCCACCCAATCTTCTTCACGGGTAATTTCGATAATCTCAAAGCCGGAGGCCGTCAGTGCCTGCGACACCAGACCTTCCTTGTCCTTATAAATGCCGGAGGTAATGTAGATGCCGCCCGGCTTCAGCGCCCGGTAAACATCATCTGTGAACAGCACGATAATCTCTGCGAGAATGTTAGCTACCACAATTTGCACTGGCAGCGTAACGCCAAGACTGTCACCGGCAGGATTAGCTTTAGACTGTACAGAGGCATTGGCTTCTGGTCTTGCCGATGGCCACATATCTCCCGCCGCTGTATCAGCGGCCTTTTCGCCGCCCAGCAGCGACAGCAAGTCGCTTTCTTTTACAGTAATGAACTGTTCAAGCCGATTTAGCGCCACATTCTCCACCGCGCTCTCCACGGCAACGGGATCAAGATCCAGCGCCAGCACAGAACCTGCGCCCAGCAGCATCGCGCCAACAGCCAAAATGCCGGACCCGGTGCCGACATCAATGACTTCTTCACCGCCGGTGATATTCTTCTCCAGCGCCCGCAAGCATAAAGCTGTCGTGGGATGTGTGCCCGTACCAAAGGCCATACCAGGATCCAACTCAATGATCTTTTCGTTCGGGCTTTCTGGTGTATACTCTTCCCACGTCGGTTTGATGGTCAAGCGCTCCGATACGCGCAGTGGCTTGAAATACTCTTTCCAGGCATGCGCCCATTCTTCTTCATCCACAGTTTTCCAGGAGATTAGAGCCTTGCCCGGATCAATGCCATATTCCCGCAGTTCCTCTACACGGGGAGTCAACTCTGCAATCACTCCATCCATGTCCACAGATTCTGCATAGTACCCTTTAATTACTGCTTCCCCTTCGGGGATATCATTCAGCGGCTCATCATACAGTTCGCCGTAACGGGTATCCCGCACTTTGCCCAGTATGCCGGATTCCTCGATGGAAACACCGCCAGCGCCTGCTTCATATAAAAAATTAGATATCATTTCTTGCGCTTCTTCGGTTGTATGTATCGTTACTTCATGCCATAACATCTTGTTGGAATCCTCCTTAAATTTGCGAACATTACCAGTATAACATTTCTCCTTGCCTGAGCGCCAAACTGCACGCATAGACACGCTTAACCTTGACTCCTGCAGAAACAGTCCAGGGTATGGTCATTCACCATGCCGGAAGCCTGCATAAAGGCATAACAAATGGTGGTGCCGACGAATTTCATGCCCTTCTTCTTCAGCGCACTGCTCATGTCATCAGATTGCGGGGTGCTGGCAGGCACTTCTGCCCTGCTCTTCCAGTGATTCAGGACGGGCGTTCCGCCGACAAAGCTCCATACATAACTTGAAAAGCTGCCTTCCTCCCGGCTAATCTCCTGATACACACGCGCATTATTGATCACGGATAGAATCTTCAACCGATTGCGGATAATCCCGGCATCCTGCATCAGCTCGGCGATTTTCGACTCATCATAAGCGATAATCTTCTCAGGATCGAAACCGTCAAACACTGTCCTGAAGCGCTCCCGCTTTTGCAGCACCGTAAACCAGCTTAGCCCTGCCTGCATTCCCTCCAGCATCAACAGTTCGAACAACGCCCTATCGTCATACAAGGGTTGTCCCCATTCCGTATCATGATAAGCGATATACAAGGGATCAGCGGTGACCCAATCACATCTTTTAATCGTCATCTCCTCCTCTCTCTCTCTCTTTAATATCGTGGTGTCTCATAGACTCCTTCTTTTGCCCTGCCTTGGCAACGTCTTCTTAATGTATACGAAAAAAAGGGAAGAACACAAGGTTCTCCCCATTAAAATAAGGTTAATATATAGATTAAACTTAGAATTTTTACATGGGCTAAGGTCATCATTGCGAAAAATGTTTGGACTTCCGGCCGCTGTTGTCTCCAGATTTCTTGGGATTATACCGCTATTCGCGGATAAAATCCGGAGAGCTTATGCTTCCGATGCGAGCTTTCCTGCGGAAAGCTTTCAGGCGGACGCTAACGCTCCTACAGTTCCAAAATTCCCCTACATTCCTCTCCCCTTGTGATAATTTTTAGTTCAATCTATTCAACGGCCCGCACTAAGGCTGCAGCTGCACCCGGGTCTCTTTGTCCGGATCGTCGGTCGTGTAGTAGAACATATAGAGAGAGGCTTCCTTCTCTTTAAAACCCTTATAGACATCAATAGCCTTATTATTGCCATCACCGGAAAAGTTGACTGTTACCGGTTTGCCTATAATTCTATCGGCGCCAAGATTAATATGGGTCTGGTTAATACCGCCAAAATGAGCATCCTCACTTCCGGTCTCCACATACAAGTCCTCACCCTGCATGTAGTACGTCCAATGAACGGGATAACCGCCAACCTCACTGTTCAACGTCTGCTTTTTATTGGAGATGTCAGTCAAGAGAACCGGTATTTTGTCATCTTGATGGGTCGTAACTTTATATTTTCCTACAAAAGTAATCGGTGTCTCCTTGGTAATTACCAGATCCGAAGGCAACTCGAACTTGTAGCTACGCAAGTAGGGATCATCCTTGGGCGAACGGTACAACCCGCCTTCAAGAGTCCGTCCATTGACTTCAAGAGAGATTTTTTGATACGGTATATCCGCGAACCCTTTGACCTTAGATCGTACGGCCACCCGGATTTGGGTAGGAGTCACCACCATTTTCTCAATGATATGATTGTCATCGCCAGATTCTAGCGGAAGATTCAGCGCCGTCTTGATCGTTCCGCTCTCCATTTGCTTTTTACTCAACTGCAGGTCAAATTTCCAAGGTCCGTCTATATTTTTTTCCACCTTGGTATATTGCAGTTTGTAGGTCGTCTGTCCCGCAGGCAAGTCACTACGTTTAAAATATTGCTGGGTTGTATATTCGCCATGATCCCCCGGCTGACCGTAGGTACTTCCAGACAGTGCGTGCAGCGTCTTTCCTTGGACAACTGGCGTAATCTGCGGAAAAGCCCAGGCTTTGGCTTCAGTCTGATCGAAAGTAATCGCCGAGGAGAAAAGTATTTTATCCACGCTTTGCTTGAAAGCCTTGACCTCGATCTTTTGCAGGCCGTCCTTGCCGATCTGGAAGCTCTGTACCTGCTCGGAACTACTATCCAGTTGCAAGTTTTCTTCCTGCTGACTGTACAACTGAAGAATATCCGCTGTCAGCGTAACCTTCGCCGTCTCCTGCTGCGGGGACCAATCACTCTCGAAATAACCGTTATATCTCTGATTCTTCTCATCCCACTGCAGATAGCTAAATTCTCCTTCGCTATTCTTTCCATGCTCATCCTTCAGGCTCAAGTCCTTAAGATCCCAGAACTCGGTATCCACTCGTTTCCCCACATCCAAGTTGTACAAGATGACCGTCCGGTTCTCATCCACAATCGCCGTGCGAAGTGTTAGCGTAACACCGTCCCTGCTGATCGTCTGCCCCAGTGACTGACCCCTATTCTGATCCAGAACGGCCTGAAGTCCCCCTTTGTCCTGCAACAGGTTGCCCCAATCATAATGAATGGCGGCATACACTGGAGCTGCGGCAAGCAGTGCACTGAGGGAAGCAGCCATTGCAATTCTGCGCCAGCTTTTGTGGCGGCGTGTAGATACACGGGCCGGTATAGAATCCACCACGGCTGAGGTATGCCCTGCTTCCTCCATCCTGCTCCACATGTTCTCAAAATCAGGATAAGGCACGTTCTCATCCTTATTTAATTGACGCTTTAGCGTAGGCTCTATTTTGTCCATAAGCTTCTTCCTCCCTGTCTTGGGTGTGCACCCCTGCTTCCAGCAGAATGCCTTTCATTAATCGCAGTCCCTTGTGCAGTCTGGATTTCGTCGTTCCCAAGGGGATCGACAACAAGCCAGAAATCTCTGTTAGACTGAAATCATGCATGTAACGCAGTGTCACTACTGCCCTGATTTTGTCAGGCAGACGCTTCATATACCCTGCCCATTCCACTGTGGATTCCCGTTCCTCCGCCAGCCGGTCTACAGGCTTCTCTTCATTGCCTGTAAACAAATATGGGTGATCTGCAACCTTCTCATTCAGGCTGCGCCGTCGTCGCAAGTGATTCAGACAATGGTTGACTGTTATTTTCATGATCCAGGCCCGTAAATGCTCGATATGTTCCCGATTGCTGCGGAAGACTGTAATGAATACTTCCTGTGTCAGGTCCTCCGCATCTGCCGCATTATGCACCATGTAGTAGCAGGTTCGATACACATCCCTGTTAAAGGCTTCGAATAGCTCCCGATTGCTCTCCAATGTTCCCCCTCCTCTCTCGTCTCGGATATCTATATAACAATTGAACCGCCCAAAAGGTTCACTCAGAATATGCAAAGAAACAAGTAGAAACGGCTTTGCCGTCCTCTACGGGACGGTATCCGTTTCAGCGAGAAATACAAGAATGATTTATAGTGTAAAACATAAAAATTCTTATATTTTAAAACAAAGAGGGCAAGCGCTCTGCTTGTCCTCCATCGGTTCGAATATGTATGCCACAGCATTCACCATTTATTTCTTGGAGTTGTAATCGCCGATCCTGATTCCCCAGACACTGTCCTTGCGGTACGCAGCTGCCCCCTGCAATGCCGGAAGTCTGGTATCCTGCGGATAATGCTGCTCCAAGTAAGAAGCGAACGTACTCCGTAGCCCTAGCTCATTTTCCAGCTTGTTGAACTCATTGGGATGATTCTCCAGCTCCGCCAAAGCCTCTTCCCAGCGGCTAAGATCAGCGTTAGAGGATTGACCATCGCCAATCTTTTGCGCCAGCTCACGCAGTTCACGGTAGGCAAGCTTGACGCTGGAAGAATAGCGCTGCTTCTGATTAAGATAGGTGAGTAGTGCGATCACCAGCACGAGTCCGCCCCATAATATGATGTTGTCCATTGTCTCTCCTCCAGATTCTGCAACAAATTCTCTGATAGCAAGGGATGCGACACGCTAACCAGGAAGACCATACTTTTCAATCCAACCCTCAATCGATTTCTCAAACTTGTTCCGGGTCATGATTTCATGCGTAATGAAATGTCCTTTAATTTTCAAAATCAAATATGAAAGCGAATTCAATCATTCAACCAGAACTGCTGAAGTTTCTGGATATCCTGAAGGACGAACTGATCCGGCAGATCTTCCTGACTGGAGCAGGCGGAAAACTTATAAGCACTGTTAATATCATAGGTTTTGAAATAGTAAGTCCCAGCGTCAGGCGAGAGTCGGGCTGAGCCATCAGGGTGCTTGCGTACAGAGAATGAGGTCAAGGGGTGGGATAGCCCGCTGCCGAGCGCTTTTACATAAGCCTCCTTCAACGTCCATATCTCGTAAAAATAATCGGTCCGCGCTTCCTCCGGCCGCAACATTAAATCCTCATATTCCTCGTCTGAGAAGAAACGTTCCGCGATAGTCAAGTCGATGGGCCGGATCTCTTCGATATCCACTCCAAGTCTGCCTGTTCCATAAATCAAGGACACCCACTTACCCGAATGAGAGACATTGAAGGAAAAACTCTCTTCGCCTTCCAGATGTGGCTTTCCATACTCATTCTTCTGAAAATGAATTTCCTGATTGGGAATACCCCGTTCCTGGCGAATCAATGTCCGAACCAGAATTTCTCCAAACAGGGAGCGGTAAGCATCCTCAAGACGCAAGAATCTGCCGATCCCATTACGGCGTTGCACCGAAACCTTGGACTTCCAGAATTCATATGTATTACTGTCTAGCTTACCGGGAATTTCCAATACTACAATTTGCGACAATATCATCACCCAGCTTTATGTTTATTGAGCACTACTCCTTTTGATTATACACCCCTAACACGCAAAAAAGCCCCATCAAGTGGGGCAATTTCTAATATTTTCTTTTACTTTTTCTTCAAAATCTCGTGCAGTTGCCGCTTATCAGCTTCCAACGATCGCTCCTGAGCTTCCAAATCATCATGATCTGCTTCTGCTGCTGAGAATTCAACATCCTCCGCTTTGGCTTCGTACAACATCTTCTGCTTCTCTGTCTTGGAGAAAATTTTGGAGTTCTCTCTATCCATCTTGGCCTCACACTCCTTTCAGATTTAGTCATGCTACCTATCGTTTAGATAAAGCCGCCAGCTTCCTCAATCAGACGTAGCGCTCTGTCATACGAGTCCGATTCCACCACTACGGTCAATAAAATATCTCTGCCCGTGGGACCGCCATCCCCCCCGTGGCTCATTCCGCTGGCACTGGTATCCGCTGCTGCAAGGATGCCGGTATGGTTACGGTCGGCGGTCATTGAAGCCATGCCGGCAATATTCCCAGTGACCGGATTAATGCTTTGGACCGGACCGTTTCCACCATATTTGCTAAAGCGGTCGATCGAGAGCTCAACTACCCGCAGCGCTTGCAACTTTCTGGAGACCCCCTCAGCTTCCTCCGGGCTTTTAAAATAGGACAAAATAAAACGTTCCGGCATGATATCCCCGCTTTCCATTGTAATCAAGCTCCGCATGCTGCTAAGGTTATATTGTCTTAACTCCCCTGAGTTTATGCTTCTATTCCAATACAAAAAAACAGCAGGCCGGAGGATAACCTCCGGCCTGCTGCCTATAGAGCAAATATGCATCAGTCCCCGCGGAACGCGCGCTTCATACGGTCAAAGAAGGATTGCTCCTGCTCATGCGTATTCTCCCCGTTGTGGGACGCGAACTGGCGCAGCAAGTCTTTCTGCTCTTCACTCAGCTTGCTTGGCGTGACTACGATGACTCTGACATGCTGATCACCCTGGCCGTTACCACGCAAGCGTGGTACACCCTTGCCCTTCAGACGGAAGAAAGTACCCGTTTGCGTCCCAGCTGGGATCTTGAGCTTAACTTTCTCAGTCAAAGTCGGGATCTCAATCTCGTCACCGAGTGCTGCCTGAGCAAAGGTAAGCGGTACCTCGCACAGAATATCATCATTCTCGCGCTCAAAGAAATCATGCGGCTTCACACGGATAACAATGTACAGGTCGCCCGCAGGGCCGCCGCGTAAACCGCCTTCACCTTCACCAGTCATACGCAGTTGTGCGCCGTCATCGACACCAGCTGGAATGCGAACATGAATCTTGCGCTGCTTCTTCACCTTACCGTTGCCGGCGCAAGTGGTACATTTCTCTTTAATGACTTTACCGGTCCCGCTACAATTCGAGCATGGACGACGGTTGCGCATTTGACCGAGTGGCGTATTCTGTACGAACTCCTGCTGACCGCTACCGCGGCAGACCGAACAAGTCTCAGGCTTTGTACCCGCCTTAGCACCGGAGCCAAAGCAGGTGTCGCAGTTCTCGGTACGCGGAATTGTGATGTCGGTTTCTTTGCCAAACACCGCTTCCTTGAACTCAATGGTCATTGTATACTGCAAATCACCGCCGCGCTGCGGGGCGTTAGGATCACGACGTCCGCCGCCACCGAAGAACATATCGAAGATATCGCCTAGACCTCCGAAGTCTCCACCACCGCCGAAGCCGCCACCACCCATACCCTGGTTAGGGTCGATATGGCCGTACTGGTCATATCTTGCACGCTGCTGACCATCACTCAGAACGTCATAGGCTTCCTTCACTTCCTTGAATTTAGCCTCGGCATCGCTGGCTTTGTTCACGTCCGGGTGATACTGGCGGGCCAGCTTACGATAGGCTTTCTTGACCTCGTCGTCTGAAGCATCTCTTCCAAGGCCCAGTACTTCATAATAATCGCGTTTATCTGCCAATGCATTCACCTCCGTACCTCTGATTCCGCCCAACAATTAATTCTATTCCTCTATCTGTTCAGACGGTGCATACACTTAACCCTGTTACATGTAAAAGGAAAGCCAAAACACGGGATGACCCGGTTTTGACCTTCCCCCACTTACGACACTTATCGTCTAAGGTTACCCTTGATTCTTCTCGTCGTCAACAACTTCATAATCCGCATCTACTACATTGTCCTTCTTAGACGCGCCTTCAGGAGCGCCTTCGCCGCCGGCAGCACCTTGCTCAGCTGCTGCTTGCTCGTACAGCTTCACGGACAACTGTTGAACGATCTCGTTCAACGCTTCTGTAGCCGCTGTGATTTCTTCAAGATTGTCGGTTTCAATAGCCGCTTTTACCTTGTCTTTAGCTTCATTAGCCTTCTCAACTTCGGAAGAGTCGGCCTTGTCACCAAGATCCTTGATTACTTTCTCAGTGGAGTACACGAGTTGGTCAGCATTGTTCTTCGCTTCTACCAGTTCCTTACGCTTGCGGTCTTCCTCAGCGTGCAGCTCGGCATCCTTCATCATTTGTTCAACTTCAGCATCGCTCAAGCCGCTGGAAGAAGTAATGGTGATCTTCTGGCTCTTGTTGGTGCCTTTATCGGTAGCCGATACGTTCACGATACCGTTCGCATCGATGTCAAAAGTAACTTCGATTTGCGGTACACCACGTGGTGCCGGTGGAATCTCGTTGAGCATAAAGCGTCCCAGCGTTTTGTTACCGTTCGCCATTTGACGCTCACCTTGCAGAACGTGAATTTCCACGCTTGGCTGGCTGTCAGCAAAGGTCGAGAACACTTGAGATTTGCTTGTAGGGATCGTTGTGTTGCGCTCGATCATCTTCGTGAAGACGCCGCCCGCAGTTTCGATACCCAGGGACAATGGAGTTACGTCAAGCAGGACTACGTCTTTAACGTCGCCTGTCAGAACGCCCGCTTGAACAGCAGCACCAAGGGCTACCACTTCGTCCGGGTTAACACCTTTGTGAGGCTCTTTGCCAGTAAGTTTCTTAATGGCATCTTGTACAGCAGGAATCCGTGTAGATCCGCCTACGAGTACGATTCTTGTAAGGTCAGCAGGAGTCATGCCTGCATCGCTCAATGCTTGACGTGTTGGGCCCAAAGTACGTTCTACCAGACCAGCAGTCAACTCATCGAACTTAGCGCGAGTCAAGTTAAGCTCCAAGTGCTGAGGTACGCCGTCAACCACAGTGATGAACGGAAGGGATACTGTAGTTGTAAGTACGCCGGACAATTCTTTCTTCGCTTTCTCAGCAGCGTCTTTGAGACGTTGTACAGCCGCTTTATCTTTGCTCAGGTCGATGCCTTGTTCTTTCTTGAATTCAGCTACGAGGTAATTCATAACTACTTCGTCAAAGTCATCGCCACCAAGTTTGTTATCCCCACTTGTAGCTTTTACTTCGAAGAAACCATCGCCCAGTTCAAGGATAGATACATCGAACGTACCACCACCAAGGTCATAGACAAGGATCGTTTGATCTTCGGATTTCTCCAGACCATAAGCCAAAGCTGCAGCAGTTGGCTCGTTCACGATACGCAGAACTTCCAGGCCTGCGATTTTTCCCGCATCCTTGGTAGCTTGACGTTGGCTGTCATTAAAATAAGCAGGAACGGTGATAACCGCTTGAGTAACGGTTTGGCCAAGATAAGCTTCTGCATCGGACTTTAGCTTTTGCAGAATCATAGCCGAGATTTCTTGTGGAGAGTAATCTTTAGCATCAATGCTTTCTTTATGGTTCGTACCAATATGGCGTTTAATCGAACTGATTGTACGATCAGGGTTGGTGATCGCTTGACGTTTAGCTGTTTCTCCGACGATACGCTCGCCGTCTTTCTTGAAGCCTACAACCGAAGGGGTTGTGCGCGCGCCTTCCGGATTCGGGATAACAACGGCTTCGCCGCCTTCCATAACGGCAACGCAAGAATTGGTGGTTCCAAGGTCAATACCGATAACTTTACTCACTGTAATTTGCCTCCTCAAAATGTAATGGAGCATTCGCCCCGTTTGAATTTTTCTCTTTGTGTACCCAATCCCATCGATTCAAGAAGCAGACCGGCTGCGAATAGCACAGTTGCTTCACTTCGCGGGCCAAAGCTATCCCCGCTTATATAGACAGGCTACATGCTGACTTTGACCATGGCTGGACGAAGGACTTTATCTTTCAGGAGATAGCCCTTTTGGACCTCTTCCGTCACGATACCCTCTTCGTGCTCCTCGCTCTCAACCTGCATAATAGCTTGATGATATTCAGGGTTAAAAGGCTGTCCCACCGATTCCATCGCTGTAAGCCCCTCCGACTTTAATACCCCATCCAGTTGACGGAAAATCATGTTCACGCCTTTCGTGAACGCCTCAGTCTCAGGACCGGCAGGTGCGGTAACCAAGGCCCGGTCGAAATTGTCCAGAACCGGAAGCAATTCGTTGATGAGCTTGGAGGTGGCGTATTGCGCCAGTTCTTCTTTCTCTTTCTGGGTGCGGCGGCGGAAATTGTCAAAATCGGCTTGTACACGAAGTACACGTCCCTGCAATTCATCAGCCAGTGTTTGCATACGAGCTGCATCCCCGGCTTCTTCTGCCGATACAGTACCGGCCTCCGAGACAGTTTCCTCAGTCGCTTGTTCTTCATTAATAACATTTTCATTCAATTCATTCGGATCTTGAACTTGTTCCTCTTTCAAGTTGTCTTCACCTCCTTAAAATCATCACGAAAAACATTATGGCTCTGTTCACTTATACCAGTGTGCCAGCATCGCTGTCAAATCTCGGGATAAAATGCCCAGGATGCCCATTACCCTCGCGTATTCCATTCGGGTAGGGCCGAGAATACCAATGCTCCCCAGCGCTTGACCATCAAGGGAATAAGTCGCTGTAATAAGACTACAATTCGCAAAAGCTTCATGGTCGTTCTCGGTTCCTATCCGTACCTGAATACCAGGTCCGCCAGGTACAGGCGACATCATCTTAAGCAGCGTAGGCGTCTCTTCCAAGAGATCAAGAATGTGCTTGACCTTGTCGACATCCTTAAACTCTGGCTGGGTCAGCATATTCGTGGCCCCGCTCAGATAAATCCGCTGCTCATTCTCACTATCAAGCGCGGTATCAAGCATCTTCATCAGCTCTTCATAATGGGAGATATGGCGCTGCATTTCCTCGCCAAGCTCGGTATAGAGCTGGGTTTTGAGCTTGTAGAGCGGCACATTCTTCAGCTTGCTGTTCAGCAGATTGACGACCTTCTCGATCTCGGAGATTGAAATCTCCGGCGGAATATTGACCGTACGGTTCTCTACCTGTCCTGTGCTGGTGACAATGATCGCCACAGCGGTCTTATCGTCCAGGGGCAGCAATTGAAAATGGCGCAATGAAGTATGAAAAACCTCCGGTCCCAGAAGGATGGAAGTGTAATTCGTCATATTGGAAAGAATCATAGCCGCATGCTGGATGACCTGTTCCGTTGCATTCAGCTTCTCAGCAAAAAATGTACGGACTGTCCCCATCTCAGCGATTTCAGCAGAATTCCAAGGTACCAGATGATCCACGTAATAACGGTATCCCTTATGAGATGGAATTCGTCCTGCCGATGTATGAGGCTGTTCAAGATAGCCCAGTTCCTCCAGGTCGGCCATTTCATTACGGATGGTAGCAGGACTGTATCCTACGTCTCCCCGCTTAGAAATGCTGCGTGAGCCTACCGGCTCAGCCGAAGAGATATAATCGTCCACAATAGCATTCAGTATCATTCTCTGGCGATCGGTTAACATGGCATTCCCTCCTGTCCGCCTGTGGTTTCTGATTCGTTAGCACTCGACTTAGATGAGTGCTAACCACTATTACAAAAATACCAAACTGACATTAACATTGTCAAGTCAGTTCAGCATCTTGGGCAACTGCTTTTTTTTGCTACGTCGTGGTATTCTTCTTCATGAGATTGATCCTGTATTGATTTGAAAAAAAACACCGAACCGACATTGACAAAAGTCAAGTCAGTTCAGCATTTTAAGAACGGCTATTTCATCGCAGGCATGCTGCTTTTTACAATTCACACAATCGGTCCAGACCTTCTCCGGGAAGATCTCCTTCTCAACGATGGTAAATCCATTTCTCAGGAAGAAATCGACCGCATAGGTCAGTGCCATGATCTTCGGAATCTTCTGCCTTCTGGCTTCCTCGGTCAGCTTATCCACGATCAGGGAACCAATCCCTTTGCCTTTACATTCTGGACGCAGCCCCAGCGAACGAATCTCCACGAGGTCATTACCCAGCTTGCAGAGCGAGCCACAACCAACGAATCTGCCATCAATCTCTGCAATGACGAATTGGTCGATCTGGCGGGTCAAGGCTTGCCGGGATCGGGGCAGCATAATACCACTCTGTGCATATTCTTCTATCATCTGAAACAGTGGTTCAACATCTTCCACCGTGGCACTTCTGCATATAGCCCCTGTCTCCACCTGAGCGGAAACACTAGGCATCAATTCCGGTTTGGCAAGCACTCTAATTCACCCCTCGTTGATAATATGAATAAATATACAACAAGGTGAATTTGAATTCAAGAGTTATTTTAAAATTAAACCTCTGTCAGCGCGCCGACAAATTCGCCGAAAACATCGTTGCCAAACAGCACGCCCTGCTTGCTGAGACGGTAGCCGTCGCCCACTCGCTCAAGCAGGCCTGCATTCAGCATTTTATGCAGTGAACCAGCAAATATGTCCTCCATAGATTGCCCGAATTGCGCCCGGAATGATGCATCCGAGATTCCTTCGCGCATCCGCAGGCCCACCATCATAAAGTCCTCCATTGCTTCCTCTGGCGTTACCGGGTAGGAATCCAGACGGGGCAGTCCTTTGCTTGCAGCTTCAACATATGGATTAACGCCTTTAATATTGATATGCCGATTCCGGCCCACGTAACCATGTGCACCTGCACCAAGTCCGTAATAATCCTGATTGCGCCAGTACGTAATATTATGACGACTCTCCATACCCGGCTTGGCGAAGTTACTGATCTCATACTGCCCGTATCCGGCCTCTTCCATCTTCGACATCAGAAGCAGGTACATTTGCAGCTCATCCTCTTCATTAGGAAGCGGAAGCTTGTTCTTGTTAAAGAGAGTATGGAAAAGCGTGTTCTCCTCTACCTTGAGGCTATAAATAGAATAGTGCGGCAGTTCCAGCTCCAAAGCTTTGCGAATACTTTCAGCCAGCATATCGACAGTCTGGTTGGGCAAGCCAAACATCAGATCCACGGAAAGATTGTTCAGACCTACAGCACGCGCGTTCTCCAAACTCCGGTAAACATCGTCCACATTATGAATGCGGCCGATTCCGGTGAGCAGCTCATTCTGGAATGCCTGCACGCCGAAGCTAACCCGGTTGACGCCACCTTCCTTCATCACGGCCAGTTTGTCGATATCGGTGGTACCGGGATTGGCTTCCATCGAGAACTCGATATCATCGGCCCAATTCGGAAAATGTCTCCGCACTGAAGCCAAGAAATAAGCCATCTCATCTGGCTTCAACACAGTCGGCGTTCCGCCGCCTACAAAGATCGTCCGGATCACGCCGGGCGGAGTGATTTTAACCGTCTGCTCCATCTCTTGATCCAGCGCACGAAGATAGTCCATTACGGGCTGGTCCTTCAGAACATAGGAGTTGAAATCACAATAAAAGCACTTGTTCGTGCAAAAAGGGATATGAATATATACAGCCTCAGGGGGACGGCCGTGGGTTTGAGTTGTCATAGCTGTCTCCTTTGTTCTATCTAGGTTAGGTCAGGCGCTATGCCTGATCGTTAAAAAGTAAGAAGAAACGGCTGCACGCCCTCGCGTAAAGGACGGTACCCGTTTCTCATATAATATATGCCTGTTTAGTAGTACGAAGCATGAATGAGCCTTATGCTTTAGAAAAGGGAAGCCTGACGGCTTCCCTTACAGGATTGTTCTCATATGAATGAAGCATTTTGCTGTAATGACAGCGACCTACTCGTCGATCTTGAGTACCGCCATAAACGCTTCTTGCGGCACCTCTACGCTGCCGACCTGCTTCATACGTTTCTTACCTTCCTTCTGCTTCTCCAGCAATTTCCGCTTCCGCGAAATATCACCGCCGTAGCATTTGGCAAGGACATTCTTGCGCATCGCCTTAACGGTCTCACGCGAAACTACCTTTGTTCCGATCGTCGCCTGAATCGGCACCTCAAACATCTGACGCGGGATAATGCCGCGCAGCTTCTCGCAGATGATACGTCCACGGTTGTAGGCGCGGTCGCGGTGCACAATAAAGGACAGGGCATCGACCTGCTCGTTGTTGAGCAGGATATCCATCTTGACCAGATTCGAACGGCGGTAACCGGAAATCTCATAGTCAAAGGATGCATAACCCTTCGTGCCCGATTTAAGCTGGTCGAAGAAGTCATATACAATCTCGGACAGTGGAATCTGGTAAGTGATCGTGACCCGATTCGAATCCAGGTACTCCATGTTCACGAACTCGCCGCGCTTGTTCTGGCAAAGCTCCATTACCGTACCTACATAATCGTTCGGGACGATGATTGCAGCTTTGACATACGGCTCTTCAACGTAATCGATGGTGCCGACTTCCGGGTAATGCGACGGGTTGTCGATCTGAATCATTTCCCCGCTCGTCAGCATAATCCGGTAAATAACGCTTGGCGCCGTTGTAATGAGTGGCAGATTGAACTCACGTTCGATCCGCTCCTGAATGATCTCCATGTGAAGTAGACCCAGGAAGCCACAGCGGAAGCCGAAGCCGAGTGCGCTTGAGCTTTCCGGCTCAAAGCTGAGTGAGGCGTCGTTAAGTTGTAGTTTCTCCAGCGCTTCACGCAGATCATTGTAATCCGATGTTTCGATCGGATAAAGACCGCAATAGACCATCGGGTTGATTCTACGGTAACCTGGCAATGGCTCAAGTGTCGGATTCTTAGCATCCGTCACTGTATCACCGACACGGGTATCTCCAACATGCTTGATACCGGCCACGATAAAGCCTACATCACCTATATTTAGTTCATTGACAATGGTCATCCGTGGCATAAATGCGCCGACCTCAATAACTTCAAAGGTCTTGTCGGTAGCCATCATCTTGATCTTCGAGCCCGCACGGATACTACCGTCAATAACGCGGACATAGACGATAACGCCTTTGTACGGATCATAATGAGAGTCGAAAATCAGTGCCTTCAGCGGATCTGCCGAGCTGCCTGTTGGCGCCGGGACCTGCTTGACGACCTGCTCCAGAATTTCCTTGATGCCGATCCCTGCTTTGGCAGAAGCGAGTACTGCTTCACTGGCATCCAGGCCGATGACATCCTCGATTTCCTGCTTAACCCGCTCAGGGTCAGCACTCGGAAGATCGATTTTGTTGATAACCGGTAGAATCTCCAGATTGTTGTCCAGCGCCAGATATACGTTGGCTAGCGTCTGAGCCTCAATGCCTTGTGCCGCGTCCACAACCAGCAGCGCGCCTTCACAGGCAGCAAGGCTGCGGGAGACTTCATAAGTGAAGTCGACGTGTCCCGGTGTGTCAATTAGATTGAGCAGATATTCCTCACCGTCGTCGGCTTTGTAGCTTAGCCGAACAGCCTGCAACTTGATGGTAATCCCGCGCTCGCGCTCCAGATCCATCTGATCGAGTACTTGCTCCTGCATCTCACGCGAGCTCAGCGCACCCGTGTATTCCAGAATGCGGTCAGCCAGTGTCGATTTTCCATGGTCTATATGTGCAATAATCGAGAAATTGCGAATTTGTTGTTGTCTTTTCTGTACGTCAGTCATTCCTTACCCCCACAGACAGCCTATGTTAATCCATTTATTATAACAGTACAATCTTTCCCCAGCAATCCCGGGCTGGCGTAAGGAATAAAATCACAGTGAAACAGCAGAGAATACCCTCCCCATGGACGGAACATTCTCTGCCGTAAGTCGAGTCATGTAAATAAAGATTGTGAGAAACCAAGTTTGTCGCTGCAAAAAAACTGATTCCGGATCGACCTCTCACTCCGCTGAAGAAAACAACGAGACGACCCAGCGAATGCCTTTCTGCGAAGCCTCCTGCAACAGCCCTGCCGTCTTGTCAGCCAGCACATCCACCGTGGGCTTCTGCCCCTCCGGGACCAGGATTTGCTCCGGCGTCAAAGTCGTATTGTTGTACTCCTCCGTCTCCTGCTGCGGCTGATTATTCAGTGTCTGTGCCGTCGCGCCCGTCTCCGTGCGCACCGGGAGCGGCGTGTACGCTCCGGTTGCGGGATCGACCGCCATAGGAACGTAAACATAGGTTTGGGGAGCCCCCGTGCTGGGAGCAGGCTGCTGCCTTACTCCCCCAATCCCTGCTGCTGCCGGAATGTTCTGTGCGGCTTGTGTCCCGGAATCCCAGCCCGGAAGCACATCGGAAATTTTGGTCCCGCCCCCTCCGAATTGCATGCCAATCAGAATACCAATGCCAGCCCAGACAGCAACCATCGTCAGTTTTCTTCCGACTCGCGACATTTCCTCACCTTCTCTCCTTACGCTAAATTTAAGATGCCTTGTTCGTTAGGGGTTTACCGGCCGCCTGGCCTCCAGCTTCACCTGTTGTCTTGGTACTCTCGCCGGATGGTTCGCCCCCAGGCTGTGCAGTTGGAGCCGCTGTGGTGGGCGCAGTTACAGTCTGTGGCACATCGACCTTATCCGCCTTCTGATTCTTCCAATACACATCCGCAATGATATCTCCGAGAATTTCCGCAGTCCGTTTCAGTTCCTCCTCAGTGTTGTCAATCCCACCCACCTCTATGAGCACACTGTTGGGGGAAAGCGACTGGTTGTATTCTCCGTTCCCCTGACTAGAGGTCTTGCCCCAAATGCCCCTTGAAAGGCCAGGGTAGCTCTTCTCCAGCTCCTGATGAATCTTGTTCGCAAAAGCCTCGTTTTTCTTCCAATCTTTATTTTCATGCCCCAGAATAAAGTAGACTTGAGCATAACTTTTACCATCAATGACTGTCGTCGTTTTGCCATGCCGCTGTGAGTCACGGTGAATGTCGATGAGATCCGTCAGCTGATCATTACCCGCCAGAGCCGCCTTAACCGTGATCCGAGAATATTTATAAGAGAAGTTCCATTTGTAATCCTTCACCTTGGTGGCATAGTCTTCCTGAGAATGAATCGTGCCAATGCCATGCTCTTCAAGACGTTTGGCAATATATGAACCTACCACCATGACATTCTTCGAGGGGAGCGACGAACTGGGATTATCGCTCTGCGCTCCCAGCAAGGGGTTGAAAGCTTCCCGAGGATGAGAGTGATAGATCAGGACACGTTTGATTGAGGTGTCCTCTGTGCCGCTGTTTCCGCCACTTTTGCCACCTCCTCCATCTCCGCCTGTTTCCGGCGAAGGGGTGGCCACAGGTATATCCGGCACAGAGCCGTCGTCGCTGCCGGGATCTTCTGTCCCGTTGATTGCGGGAGGATCATGTTCCTGACCGCCCTCTTCTGAAGCTAGCTCATTTGTTCCGGGATGATAGTCCGCAGGCGCGCCCGCCACACCGCCGGAACCTTTGCGTAGTAGAAAAGGGTCATCCGCGCCCATTCCCGGCACCTCGCGGGCCAGAAGACTTTTGGGATCGCCAGGATTCACACTGGTCAGCAATTGAAACACAAATGATGTCACATTCTTAGGCGACAGTTCCTCCGCTTCCTTGCCTTGAGGCAAATGCGGAACCTCCATCCCCAGGATTTCCATGAAGAAACCGCTGGACAACGAGGCAGCAAGACCTTTCATAGAAGGAATGGGGGAAGAGTTCAACTTCTGTCCGGCGATTCCACCAGCGCCCAGCAGCATAAAGAAGACAAGTGAGCCTCCAGCCAGCAGCAGCATCGTTCTCCCCAGCGACAAAATATCCAGCACTTTTCCCCGCAGCCGGCCGATGTTCCATAGCTGAAACCATTTTTTGTTCATTATTGTTATGTCCTCCTCCAGCCCTCTGTAATCTCTTATACTTCAAATCTATGAGTAGAAGAGCGCTGCTAGAACCGAAAATAGAAGACAAACAAATAGGGCCCCACATCTTAATAGAGATTAAATCAATAGAAATGAAATTAATACAGCGCATGAAAAAACAAGACCCGGCGGGCCGCCATCACAGCAGATCACCGAGCCTTTTTTGTTAATTTAAATCAGACGAACTGAAGGTCCGAACGTAAAGCTCGGTCGTCACTCGGTGAATTTCCGAACTAATCTGACTAGTGAGTGTACGCTCCCACGTTACCGGGATCGACTGCCTCGTGCAGTGCCGCGTTCAATCCACTAGCTACAATATTAGCGATATCTTCAATGAACTCATCTATTTCTTTAGGTGTAACAATCAGATCATGACCGAGCGGCTCCAACACTTCTTTCACCAGCGTAAGCCGCTCCTGCTCGGAGATATCGTCGAGCATCCCCATAATTTCCTTGGTAGGGGCACCATGGCCAAAATGGCTTTTCATCATCTCCAGCACGTTGTTGACTATCGTTGAGGCATAGCAGACGGTGGGAACACCGATGGCGATGCAGGGAACACCCAGTACTTCCTGGGTCAGACCACGCCGTTTGTTGCCAATTCCTGAACCGGGATGGATACCGATATCAGCAATCTGGATGGTAGTATTAATTCGCTCCAGAGAGCGGGAGGCCAGAGCGTCAATCGCGATAATAACATCCGGCTTCGTGCGATCCACAATGCCCTGGACCACCTCGCTGGATTCAATTCCCGTCATCCCCAGCACACCAGGAGCAATCGCGCTGACCTTCCGGTAACCTGGAGACACCTGGTCCGGGACCAATTCATAGAACTGGCGTGTGACAAGCGCGTTCTCGACCACGAGCGGACCCAGCGAGTCTGGCGTCACATTCCAGTTCCCCAAGCCGACAATGAGAGCTGAGGAATCTTTGCCGATACCGATTCGAGTCATAAAACCCTCAAATTCACGGGCAAAGGCTTCGGCCACCTTTTGCTGCAGACCTGTATCCCCGCCGCGCAGACCCGGCACTTCCAGTGTCACATAATTGCCGATAGCACGTCCGATCGCCTGCGATCCGGCAGGAGTCGCCACACCAAGCCTGGTGATTGTAATGCCGTCCGATTCTTCGACTTCCTCGTTCACACCGGGAATCGGCGATTTTGTCGGCCCTTGGGCCATTT
The DNA here is from genome assembly GCF_042887565.1 of Paenibacillus sp. NPDC057934. Taxonomy (NCBI): domain Bacteria; kingdom Bacillati; phylum Bacillota; class Bacilli; order Caryophanales; family Paenibacillaceae; genus Paenibacillus; species Paenibacillus sp. NPDC057934. The sequence continues at coordinate 25,861 of NZ_JBHVPB010000005.1, read as the reverse complement.
CCCTCGCTTCAAGCGCCAAATCCGTGCGCACCGAATACAGTTGCAGATCCAGTTCCATTGTTATATCAGCCTCCTATGCTCGTTTATCGGTAGTGTGCGAGTGTGAGCCAACGTTTATGCAAAGCGCACCCTTTAATTTATAAGCTTTTTATGTTGCATTTTAGTATGGAGCATGCTAAACTATTTTAAGTTGTGAATCATTTGATGATTTCGAATGTCTTACAGGAGGTGAATGCAATGCCAAATATTAAATCCGCGGTAAAACGTGTAAAAACGATCGAAAAACGCCGTGCACTGAACGCTTCCCAAAAGTCCGCGCTTCGTACAGCCGTGAAAGCTGCTGATGTAGCTCTGACTGGCACGGAAGTTGAAAATGCTCAAACTGCTTTCCAAGCTGCTTCTCAAAAGCTGGACAAGGCCGTTACTAAAGGTCTAGTTCATAAAAATGCGGCTGCCCGCAAAAAATCCCGCTTGGCGAAGAAATTGAACGCTCTTAAGGCTCAAGCCTAAGAACGACTTTCATATTGAGCATTGAAGAACCTGACCGTTATGCTGTATACGGTTAGGTTTTTTTGTTTCACCGCTCTTTCTTCCGCACTATCAAAAGAGCCTGTCCACCCTGTAATAACAGGAATGGACAGGCTTTTTATAGTTTCAGGCGCGGTTCAAGACTCACGCACCTAGCTTCAGCATGAACATTTCCAGCCCCAGCACCTTATCAACGGCCCCCGTCTTCATTTGGTAATCGAGATCGGCCAAGGCACTGAGAATCCGGCGCAGACGGTCGGTACCGAACTTGCGCGCCTGCTCACCAGCGATCTTCACAGCATAGGGATGCAGACCGAGCTGTGAAGCAATCTGCCCCTGTGAATAGCTGAGCGCCGATAAATCCTTCACTTGTAAAATCATGCGGAACTGCCGGGCGATCAGTGCCGCAATCTTGATCGGCTCCTCCCGTTGTTTCAGCAGTTCGTATAACGTATTCAGCGCCTTATCAAGTCGCAGGTTCGCAATATCTTCCACAAGCGTGAACACGTTCTGTTCGGTGCCACGGTGTACGAGACTCTCCACGGCCGCCGTGTCTACAGTCCCACCTTGACCCGCGAACAAGCAGAGCTTGTCCATCTCCCCGGTCAAGCCCTGTAGCCCAGTCCCGGCATTGGCGATCAGCGCTTCAGCTGTCCCTGGCGCCGCCACGCAGCCGCGATCCTTAATGCCCTTCTCTACCCACCGGAGCAACTCTTCTGCTCCTAGGGGATTAAAGGCCAGCACCGTTCCGGTGGACTTCACGGCTTTGACGATTTTTTTGCGCTCATCGAGTTTATCGCTGTTAACCATAAATACAATCACACTATAGTCTACTGGATGCTGTAGATATTCATTCAACAGATCCACCCTGTGCTCCAGCTTTGCATTCTCTTTGCCCGCAGTGAATAACGAGGCGTCCCGTACCAGAAGCAGTTTACGTGGCACCATAAAGGGCACCGTCTCCGCCTCTTCCACCACCGCCTGCACCGGCGTTTCGGACAGATCAAAAGGGATGACCGCGAAATCACGATCCTCCTTCGCAATCAATTGATCTTCCAGCATGGCCGCAAATTCATTCATCCGGAATTTTTCGCTGCCGTACAGCACATACAGCGGTGAAATTTTCCCCTGTTTGATATCTTTGGCCGCCGCTTTGGCATCCATCTTGCCACTTCCTTTTCTTCATTCATCTGGCGTTCATTCACTTGAACTTTCCCGAAGCCTTATTGTAACAAAAAAATCCTTTCATGAAAACTGAACGCAAAAACGGAGGAACTCCGGCAGCCTGTGCCAAAGTCCCTCCGTTTCAGCGGCGCATCTATATAAACGACGGTGTGCAAGGCCCTAGAAACCTCACAGCCGACGGTCATACCGATGTTCTGCGAACCTACAAATTCCGGTTCCATCTTCTCTCTTGCCATAGTATATTCCAGTGCCCTGAAAAAAGTGACAACCCGGAATCAATTTGTACATTTAGGTTCCCGTAGGCGTTGCAGACGGCTGCGGTGTAGGAGTAGCCGAAGGGGCAACAGGGCTGCCAGCAGGCTCCACAGTGAAAGTCTTGGTCACATTCGTCCCTTGTTGTGAAGTCACATAAGTGAACTGGGTGCCATCCGTCGACCACTCCCCGGATACCCATGTGCCTTCCAGCGGAAGGGAAGTCACCACCTGCTCACCACCTGACCCACCTGCAGCCAGATTATAGATAACCAATTGCTGCTCGGCTAATTCCGCTTTGTGAAGTCCGTCCAGGGAAGTCCAGGATGCCTGTGTCGTCGCTGCATTTAACGCCGAACCTGGCGGAAGCATTCCCATCGCAGTGTCCCCAGCCTCGCCAGGAGACGGTGCATTTTCTTGCGCTGGATTCACCGAATCTTGCAAGCTTCGGTCAGAGTTCTCCGCGTCATTCTTCAAATCTTTCTGCACCTGATCTGTCGGAACAGCGGCCTTCGGAGTTGGTGTAGTGACTCGACTATTCTTCTTTGGTTTTTCTGTTTTGGCCGGCTCCTTGGTCTTGATCGGAGCAGGTGCAGCGCCTTCCTCCGGTGCAGCACTTTGCGTAGCGGATGGAGCAGCGTCCTGCGCAGGATCAGCAGCACCGCCTCCATCTTGGGCAGTGACACCCATAGCACCAAAGGTACTAGCACTCTCACTGGAATTGGCTCCATTATCGTCCCCTTCAGTAGTTCCCGCATCCGCTGTCTTGAATAAGGAGTCGGAAGAAGCTCCGCCAGCTGCATTATTATTCGAAGCCTTATCTGCGCTTCGATTCAATAACTGGTCCACCTCAGCACTCGGCATTTTTGGCGGTGCATAAAAGATTGCAATACCCAATATAACTGCAGCGGCTGCCGCCCCAATGCCTGTCCGTCTAGCCATGGAATGCCCCCTTGCGGGCTTCTGATGGGAGACTTTGCGTGAGAACGGTACAACCACCTGTTCATCCTGTGGATGATCCTCGGCCTTGATGGTGCTTGGCTGATGAAGACCACGATCCAATTCATCCAGCTTCGGCAGAATAGAGTCCACCAGACTGAAAGGAGGCTTCACATCCGGCATCTGCTCGAGTGACTTGGACAATGTGGACAGTGAGTCAAAGACCTCCGCGCAAGAAGGACAATTGTCGATATGACGGAACATCTCTAATATCTCGTCCTGACTGAGATCATGATCCAAATAACGGTGCATCCATTCCATCACCTCCGCGCAACTCATCCCGATACACCACCTTTCTGATACTCCTGAAGTCTATTTTGCAGCTGCTGCCTCGCTCTGAACAGATAGGATTTCACTGTATTCAGAGGCAGATCCAGACAGTCCGCAATCTCGTTGTAAGATAAATCCTGCAAATATCGCAGTACGATAACCGTCCGATGATGCTCCGGAAGCTGGTCAATCGCTTCACGTATATCCTGGGCCAAATAGCCCGACAGCACTTCCCGCTCTACGTCATGTTTATCCTGAAACACCATTTCATGTTCATCCATAGACACCGTAGGCTTGGTTCTCCTGAATTTGTCAATGCATATGTTGGTCACGATACGCTGTACCCATGTTTTGAACTGAGCTTTTTCCTCGTAGGAACCAATTTTGGTATACACCCGGATCAAAGCTTCCTGAGACGCATCCAGCGCATCCTGTTCATTATGCAAAATGTAAAAGGCTGTCTTGTACACAGTCCCTTCTATTTCTCGCAATAGGGTGATTAGAGCGTCGCGATCGCCCGCTTGAGCGGCTCTGATGAGTCCCTGCTCCACCACGAAGGTTCCCCCTCTCTATGCAATCTTACTGACGCGCAAGACTGCGAATATGTTGCATCCCTGTAATCGTTATTTTTAGAATACCAAACTTTATTTTCTTCGTCATGCTGCACCTGGCATTTCCTTTGTTGCTTCCGGTACAATCTGATAATCCTTACTAAGCATACAGGGGAAGCGCCTCTCATTCAAATACTCTTTTCAATAAATTGATTACAAAAATGACACCAACTGCCATATCCCGCACGGTTCTTGGACAAAAGTGCCAACATTGAAAAAGACCGACGTACCGTCACACGGTCCACCAGCCTCATTATTGATTCATTACCCTTGTTATGCGCATCTTCTAAAACAGCTTATGCGCCCTTGATCTCCTTGAATTTGGCTACATATTGGGCTGCCAGTTCCGTGATGAGATCGTAGCGTCCTTCCTTTGCCGGAGCCGTCAGATTGCCCCCGATTCCGACAGCGAGACTGCCTCCGTTAATCCATTTGTCCATGTTGTTCAGATCCACCCCGCCCGTCGGCATGATGTTCACATAAGGCATCGGTCCTTTGACTGCCTTGATATAATCTGGGCCGAAGGCACTGCCGGGGAACAGCTTGAGCACATCCGCACCAAACTTCAGCGCTTCCTTCATCTCGTTCAGCGTCATACAACCAGGCATATAAGGAATGCTATAGAGATTGCACATTTTCGCCGTTTCTTCTTCAAAAGAAGGACTGACCACAAATTCCGCGCCTGCCAAAATAGCAATTCTCGCCGTCAGCGGGTCCAGCACCGTTCCAGCACCAATCACCGCACGGTCTCCGTATTCTGCAACCAGCCTCTTAATCGCAACATCTGCGGAAGGCGTTGTGAACGTCACTTCAATATTATTCAGTCCGCCGTCAATACAAGCTGCCGACATCTTATAAGCATCCTCTGGATGATCCGCTCGAATCACCGCCACCACACCTACGGACGCCATATTCTGCAATACTTTTATCTTCTTCATTTTGAACTCCCCTCCCTTGCTCCGCGAGCAGAGCATCTGAATGCAGCAGTTATAGAAGTAAATTAATCAGCATAATTTAGATAAATTATTTTATTAGATTTACTAATTATTTTCAGAATTCGTTAATGAAATAGTAATAATAATAGCGCTAACAGTCAATGATTTTTTTCGAATGGAAACTAGAAAGATATTATTATAACTCCTTATTATCCTTATAAATAAGGGAAATACAACGATATTTTATTATGAATTCCTTTTTAAAATAATCGACTAAACGCAATGAGTTATTGTACAAAACCGATTTATGTGATAATTTCAATTTAACAATCGTTATTACAGAAACTTACCACTTCCCCCGAGGAGGAGCAGTATATGAATAAACATCTAAATGCCGTTACTTTCGGCGAACCGATGGCTATGTTCTATGCCAATGAGACCGGACCACTGCACGAAGTATTTTCGTTCTCCAAAGGCCTTGCCGGGGCAGAAAGCAATGTCGCTGTCGGCCTGTCCCGCCTGGAACATCCGACCGGGTACGTGACCAAGCTTGGTCAAGATAACTTTGGCACTTTTATAGCTGATGCGTTAAACAAAGAGAACATAGATACGAGCCATATTTCGGTTACTAAGGAACAATCCACAGGAATGCTGATCAAGTCCAAGGTCATCTCCGGCGATCCCAAAGTAGAATATTTCCGCAAACATTCCGCCGCGTCCAGACTCAGTCTGACTGATTTTGACGAGTCCTACTTCGCCGCTGCTGACCACCTGCATGCCACCAGCATTTCAGCTGCTTTGTCTCAAAGCTGCCGCGAATTCTCCGTGCACGCTATGGATTTTATGAAAAGTAAAGGCAAAACCGTCTCCCTCGATCCCAATTTGCGCCCGGCACTATGGCCTGACACAGATACGATGGTTAGCACAATCAACGATCTCGCTACGCGCTGTCACTGGTTCCTGCCAGGGCTGAACGAAGGGCGAATTCTTACCGGGCTGGATACACCTGAAGAGATTGCCGATTACTATTTGGCACGGAGTGTACCGCTCGTCGTCGTCAAGCTAGGACCGGAAGGCGCATATTTTAAGTCGGCACAAGAAGAAGGGTACGTGAAGGGTTTTAAAGTGGATCAGGTTGTGGATACCGTGGGTGCAGGGGATGGGTTTGCCGTTGGTGTAATAAGCGGACTACTGGAAAAGCTGCCTGCGGCTGAAGCCGTGAAGCGAGGCAATGCCATTGGAGCATTGGCCGTGATGTCCCCGGGGGACATGGACGGACTCCCGACCCGCGAGAGGCTGGAGCAATTTATGGGGCAGAGTCTGTAGAGCGGCCCGATCGTTGCATGATATGAACTCAGGATGCAAAGAAAGCCGGAAGGTCTGCGGACCGTCCGGCTGTGCTCATTCAAGTTGTGATCTTACACTTATAGCATCTTGACCGACTGCCCTTGCTCCAGGGATGGAACAAAACGGTAGGTAATCGGTACATTCGCCCCCTTATCCTCTATACAGGACAACATGATCCGGGCAGCCTGTACACCCATCTCGTAAGCGGGCTGGGAAATCGTCGTAATGACCGGATTGTAGATGTGAGCAAACTCAGCATCATCAATACCGATAACCGAAAGCTGTTCTGGGATGGAGACAGATTGTCGGTTAGCATATTTCAGAATCTCAGCCAACACGATATCATTGGCGGCGAGCACAGCTGTCGGTGGCTGGGGCAGCGCTGTAAGGCGGTCCAGCTCGGCAGAGATATTCTCCCTGGCAGCACTGACAATGTATTCCTCCCGCAGCTCCAGTCCGGCTTCCTCCATGGCTCGCTTGTAACCGCCCAGCCGCTCCTTGCGGGGCGTGATAGAATGTTCACCCAACGGCAACGTCAGCAGAGCAATTCGTTCATGCCGCTGGCGCGTGAGTTCCCCAACGGCAAGCTTCACTGCCATTTCGTTGTCGAGCAGCAAGCTTTGTGTGGATACCCCCTCTACCAGCCGATCCATAAAGACAAGCGGGAAGGCTTCGTCTACTAGATGAGCATAAGCGGACCCGTCCTGCCCTGCCGGGAAAATAATCAACCCGTCCACCTGACGTGCAAGCAGTGTCTCCACATACTTCGCTTCTTTTTCAGCATCTTCGTCCGCATTGCAAATAATCACCTGTATGCCATGCTGCTGAAGTTCGCTTTCGATCGCCCGAATGCAGTGAATGGACAGTGTATAATCGATATTAGCCACAATAATGCCGACCATGTGCGTCCGGTTCTGCTTCAGACTACGGGCTAGCCCGTTCGGCTGGTACTTCAGCTCCTCAATGACCGCGGCAATCCGGTTTTTAGTAGCCTCACTCATATATTTAAAACGCTGATTTAGAAATTGGGAGACGGTGCTTTTGGAAACTCCCGCCTTCCGGGCCACATCATCAATCGTTAATTTCTTCATTTCTTCCGCTCCACTCTTCTCTAAAGAACACACTTTAAGGAAAAGTATAGCTTTTTCTCGGGAATATTTCTACAGGCCGGATTATTGCCGGGCTCCGTCCGCATACCATTGCCATCCAATCTTCATGAAGATTTCCGCCGAGCGTTTCACCCCAACTAATTTATATTGTGCTATGACAACGGAACCCTCCTTTCCCATTTCGATGGCGGTATCCAATTCACGCATAGTTTGAGACTTCAAGTCATAAAGCCTAACCCTATCTTTATCATTCTCACTCTGCCCGGTTGCAATATCCACTAGCAGAATGCTTTGACCTTGTTGATCAAACGCGAGAAACGATTTATTTTGATCGTTAGATGAAGTCTCTAATGTGAATAATTCCCTTGGTTTAACAAGTTTACCGGACGCCACTTGCTCCATATTCAGCATAGATATCCTTAATGGGAAAGCTGTAATTTCATCTACATTTTGTGCACCAGTGATCAGAAAGACATTCTCTCCAAAACCATATATACCTACCAAAAAGTTATAGGCCTGAGCCCCCCCAGCGTATAGCGGGAAGGTATATACTCTGCGAGCTACATAGGGCGACAACTCCGTCTGTTCCTTGGAGCTCAAATATAATGTGTATGGCTCCGTGGGATACAGAAGCTTTGTTTTTGTGTGCTTCTTCATCGGCGGAGCCGGTGACCACAGGATCCCTTCCGAGGTATCAGCCGCATAGGAACCGTTCCTGTCTCTATCAAGGGGAAGAGTCATAAAATAGTTCTTTCCATTAAATTCAAAGTCAGCTGAATTAAAGGTAGGCAAATACTTTGTTGCTCCAGGAGATGGGAATGGTTGTGACGAAGTAGCTGACTGGGACTTTATTGCAGATTCCGAATTCAGGTCTCCCTGCTGGATTCCATCTTTTGGCCATAATAAAAAGAGAACCAGCAATGCAGCAGCAAGCCCGGTCAACACCCTACTCTTCCCTAAGTTGAATTTAATAAAATCCCGGGAATTACGATGTGCTGCCGCCTGTTCGATTCGTAGCATAAGTTCCGGTGTGAAGCCCTGTTCTCGCAGGGGTTGCTTTCCTGCATTTCTGTACCAGTTCGTATCTTCAATCTTCATAATTTCTCTACCAGCTTTATCCTTCATTCCCGCTCCTCCTCCTTGATGGCGATCCGCACCTTATCCCGGGCTCGCGCCAGGCGTGACTTGACGGTTCCTTCTGCTACTCCCAGCAGCTTCGCCATTTCAGCAATGGATAATCCATGCTGGATGTCGAGTGCCAACACTTCTCTGTTCTTCTTCGGGAGCGCCATGATGATCTCCCAAATCCGGTTAGCATACGCATTGCCCAGCGCTTCCTGCTCTGCAGATCGGACTTCGCCCGGCAGATGCTGCTTCGTATCCAGTGTGATGAATCTGCGCAAAAAGTTGCTTTTACCATAGCTGAAAGCCGTGTTCCTAGTAATCGTCAGCAACCACGTTTTAAGCGAAGAGTCCCCGCGGAATTTCCCGATGCTTCGGAACGCCTTCAGAAAAACCTCCTGACTGATATCATTTGCCTGTTCGCGGCTGCGGGTCAAGAAGAACGCATAGTTCCACACATCCGAACCGTATTCCTCCATCATTTCCCGTAGCGTCACAGCTGGAGCATAGCCAGCTTTGGCCATATAACCCGCCTCATTACTTTGCACCTGTATCTCACCTCTTGCCCAATATGACTTTTCAGAATGCAAAAAGTTCCCTGTTTTCATAAAAATATACTTTAAAAATTAATCCACACGTTGTTCATCCTTCTTTGCCTTTTAACTCTTCTTCCGCAGCAGGACCTATAGCCCCTAAAAAAAGAAAAAATACAACAGGCGTGAATGCCCATTGTACTGCATGTATAACATTTTATAGTTAAGTGCTATGTATGCAGATCACTAAAGCAGGAAGCACAGTATCATAACCGTTAATATGCCAATCCCGACCGTTCCTAATAGACTTTTAGTGAAAATAGCCATCAAAAAAGAGGTAGCGTCGCCATAAATGATATGAAGCGGAATGAGGTCATGATCAAACGCTCATCCCGCTGTTCTACCCATTTGCGAACTTAATCTTCCCACACACTGGCATAAGCGTAGTTGCGGATGGTGCCGTGCCAACGGAACCACGGAGAACCACTCTCTTGCTGTGCATAGAACAATGCCACCTCAGCTTCCGGATCTACAACAACATAACAACCGCGGGCGCCATCCCACCCAAACTCCCCGTTAAGGCTTAGAGCGTTATTTTCCTCCCGCTCAACCAGTGTGCGTACCCCGAGCCCGTAACTATAACCGCTTTTGTACACACCACCGAATTGGGCAAAATCCTGCTGTGCCTGCGGGTTCAGGCGTCTTGTTCTCATCTCGTTAATAGTCCCTTTGCTCAAAATCCGCTCGCCATTCGGGGCCAGACCATAATTGCATAACGCCTCGGCAAACATAATATAGTCCGGAACGGTCGAATATAACCCGCCTCCACCGTTCTCATAAGCACTGCCTGGCTGTAGATTAAAATGTTCGCCGATGCTTTCATGCGTATGGTTCTGCCCATTGAAGTGATTATACAGCTTGCAGAAGCGCTTCTCATCCTTCAGCTGGAAAGAAGTATTTTTCATTCCAAGCGGATCAAAAATATTGTTCTGAAGATAGGTCCCAAATGTTTGTCCAGACAGCACTTCAATCAGAGCCCCTAGTACTTCATGACAAGCACCGTATTTGAAACGTGATCCCGGTTCGAAAATGAGCGGTTCGCTCGCTAACGCCTTAATCACATCTAGCGTTTTGCCTTCCCCGTTCGACTCTTCAATCACACGAAGCGTATCCTTCGTATCCCGTTGATCGATCCCTGCTGTCATACTGAACAGGTGCTCGATGGTGATGGGATGTTGTGCAGGCCGAAGCTCCTCCGATCCATCCTTGAGCGTATGCCGTACGGTCATATGCTTGTATTCCGGGATATAGGCGGACAATGGATCGTCAAGCCGGAACTTCCCTGCCTCATACAATTGCAGAAGTGCCGTACATGTGATTACCTTCGTTGCAGAATACAACCGAAAAATCGTGTCCTGGCCGAAACGCACTCCATTCTCTACGTCAGAAAACCCGGCATAATGCTCAAATACTGGCTGATGCTTGTGGTACATAGCAAGCCCCAGACCAGGGACATTCTTCTCTTTATAGAACGAATCTAAATACGCCTCTAATTTTGAAAAGTTCACGTGTCCTTCCTCCATTCGAAAGTTTAACTCACACAGAATATGTAACCGCATTCAAAATAGAACATCAATACATGCGTTGGATGATATACCTCCTCTTGCATAGAGGAACGGTAATTCCTAAGCAGCATCCCTGTAATCTTTCTCCCACCCACTCAACGACGACGTTTAGGCTAAACATTCATGATTACAACACACCTGAAAAATTCGTCAGAGGCTATACAACTCTTAATTAAAGAGAGAAATCTTCATATAGAAATACATTTTTGATAATAGTAATGTTAAAATAAATCCCAGCAAACTAATCACTAATACCCCCATGTATATGGCCATAGCTTTTTCGTTACTTGGGATAAAAGAATAGAAATAATTACTTTCATATACTTTTCTATGTAGAACACCCTTTCAGCTTAATGACAACATCCCTATATAAATATAATTATCGGGAATTCTCACATAAATCTGAAATATTAGTTTTTTTAAAATTAACACTAAAACATCACTTACCCTTATCTAGTAGCGGACTCCACTGACCTTACCAATGCAATAACTTGTCCAGCTCTCCTGCTTTAGTATAAATAACGTCACCTGAGTCCGCTTCATGTATCAAAACACGAATCAACCACAAATAGACATAGTAATCGCTTCTTCAAGATCACTCGCTGGAGCTGTTATCATGAATCCATTAGTAGTTATCCATGATTTGCTCTTATCATTTGCCTGTTTATTCGAAAAATGCACACACAGTCTGTCGTATTTTCAGATATGTTTCCTTCACGGTATATAAGCAAGAAACAAAGACCATATTTTTCTTATTCGCCATCGCGCTTTCATATTCCTTGCTGTGTAAGAATTCAAAGCATGCTATGTAGCGCTATGCATTGGAAGAAGAGATAATATGACCAGCAGTTTCATTCAACTGAGACATCAACAGGTGCCTTCACCCAAGCAAGTCCGACAACGTGTCAAAAATGGCTGTTCAATCTCATTCCCCCACATCCAGCTTATGCCTCACCTTAATCCCATTCCTCGTAACCTTCATCTGTATCTCACCCTGCTGATCCGTGCGATACACCGCTGTGCCACTGTCGGTCAGGCGTTCCATCACCACTGGCGCTGGATGTCCGTACATGTTGTTAACGCCCGCAGAGATGACGGTAGCCGCTGGTTGCCAGAACCGCAGCCACTCCTCGCCCGTCGAGGTCTTGCTACCATGATGCGCCGCCTTTAGAACATCGACCTGCGGTCCAGTGCGAAATCCCAATGCTCCCCCCTGGGCGACAATCTCTTCTTCTGCCTCCATATCCATATCCCCTGTAAACAGGAAATTCCGCTCATTCATATTCAGGCGAAAGACCACGGAGGCATGATTCTGGTTGTCCGTCTCTGGAAGAGGACCTTCTCCTTCGTCCAGCGGCTGCGGCCACAGGAAAAATAAGCGTGTCGCTTTATCCGGTGCCAGCTCCATCCCCTGATGTACAGCATACAGCCGGACACCGGCTTCCAGTGCGGTCCGCATCAGCTTCTTATAGGAATCCTGCTCGGCCATAGTTCCGTTGAATAAAAAGGCAGAGACCGGGATATTCTCCAGCACAGCCTGTAACCCTCCGGCGTGATCCTGATCGGCATGGGTCAGAATGATGGCGTCCAAGCGGTGAATGCCGCGCTTTTTAAGAAGCGGAACCAGCACCTTGGCCCCTACCTCGAATGGATTACGGCGGATACGCCACTCCTCTTTTTTGCCAAAACTGACTGTCCCGCCGCCGTCCACCAGGATGTGAGACCCGCCTGGGGTTGTGATCAGAGTGCTGTCGCCCTGCCCAATGTCGAGATAACTGATGCTTCCGCCACCCGGAAGCTGATCTGGTTGATAGCCCTGATACAATAGCAGACTAAATCCTGCAAACATCGCAAACAGGATTATCCCACTCCATCGCAGCGCTGGTGCCCTCCATCCGGTGTACATCGTTGACAGTTCTCTAATTCCGCCCACACTCCGGACTCTTTCAGACTCCATTGATTCCGCCAATGGTCTTGTCTCGTCTTCTGTATACTGCCTTGCCCTATCCCGCGTTTCGATCCGCAGCTTGGCGAAGTACAGTAGGCCGAAGAGCAGGACGTAATAGACACAGATCCATAGCAGAGAAGGTGAACGCCAGATCATCACCCCGCTGGGAAATCCGTTGATCCACTCTACTAAGCCAAAGGTGAGATTATTCAGCAGCTCTGTAACGGTGGCCAGCAAGCTTGCCGCATCCCCCCATAAACGCCCCAGTAGCAGCGCGACAGTGCCAAGCGGCAAAATAACAAAGGTAATAAAGGGCACCAGCACGAGATTGGCAATGAAGGACATCAGGGAAAATTGGTTAAAATAGTAGATGGTGAGTGGAAAAGAAATAAACTGCGCGACTATAGTTACGGATACAGCACTCCTTAGCCAGCGAGGCAGTCTCCGCAGCAAAACATCCGCCAGCGGTACATAAATCATCAGCCCGGCCGTCACCAGGAACGACAACTGGAAGCTGACATTTACCAGCATATAGGGATTCCAGATCAGCATGACGAGCGCGGAGGCGCAGAGAATGTTTAGGCCGTCTTTTAGAATCCCGGCACGCGCAGCAGCCAAAGCAATCATGCTCATCAGTCCGGCGCGAATGACCGAAGGTCCCGCCCCGGACAAAAGCACATACACAGGTACAAGCATGAACGTAACGGTTAACGTCGTCTCTCGGGTCAGACGACAGCGCTTTAAAATAAATAGAATAGCACCTACATACACTGCTACATGCATCCCTGATATCGCGAGAATGTGCGTCAATCCCAACTGGGAGAACTGCCGGAACGTATCAGGATCAAGGTCATCCTGCATTCCGATAATTAAGCCTTTCATATACCCTGAGTGTAGCTTTTGAAATAAACGATCCAGTTCTGCACCAAGCGTTGCCCGGACTCCATCATTCCAGCGTAACACCGTAGACAGACTCCAAGATGCCGGTGGCGCTGTCTCCACTGTCTCTGCTCCCGTTACTTTCAGCAACCAGTAGATGTCCCGAGTCTGGAGGTAGGCTCTATAGTCGAAACCGCCAAAGTTCCGGGCTTCCTGGGGCTGCTCCAGTACACCTGTCAGCTTTACAAGGTCGCCCCGCTTCCACGCAGCAGCTATCTCAATCTCCGATTCGGCCTGCAATTTCACCTGCACAGCAATCTGCTCCCCTGACCCTGAGCCACCAGTCTTCCCGCTGCGTTGTAATCCGATGTGATCAGGACCACTGCCGGGGCTCCCCCCTTCCTGTCCTCCTAACTCTCCACTACGAGTAATCCCCGATACTTTCATTGTAAAATCTGCACGATCCCCGTCGCGATCCACCGGAGAAGTTATGAATCCCTCTGCCTGTACTTCTATCTCTCTCGTCTCCGTAGGCTGTAACTGAAGAGCTTCTAGAAGCCGGCTAACATGATGAACTTCGTTCCATTCCCAGTAGCCACCCGACAGAATCAAGGCTAGTGCCAATACTGCGGCATATTTCAGACCCAGCCTCCCCGTACAGGCCAGCGCCGCGAGCAGCAATAATAATCCGGCCCCGGCAAGAAGCAGTCTGCTCCCGGAATACAAGCAGGCCGCAGTGCTGCCGATCACCCAGCATACAGTAAAGCTTAACAACGGTCTAGCTTTCAAACTCTCGCCCTCCCTCTCTTTGCATCCAGCAGAACAGAATGCATTCGTCCTTCTGATCCTTCAAATCCATTGAAATTTATCGGCAACAAATGCCAATCATCTTGTCTAAACATAAAAAAAGACCCCTGTATCCGCACCAATCATGCGTCTACAGAGGTTCTTCCCCCCGGTTCATCCCTTATTTAATTCGTGGTTTCCGGTTTATTCCGATACCGTGATCATCGTCTCCGGCGGTGGCTCATAGCTCTCCAACTGACGGAATATAATTCCCTTGGAGGCCATCATGGCCTGGACTTTCTCCATATCCTTCCGGTAAGGACGATAGTACACGATCTCTACAATCCCGCTGTTGGCCAGCATATTGGCACAGGTCCAGCAGGGCTCATCAGTGACATACACGGTACTGCCTTCACGGTCAATCCGGTCTGTGAACAGCAGCAGATTCTGCTCCGCATGGATCGTGCGAATACAGCGCTGCTTCTTGACCATCGTTTCGATACCGTCCACTACAGCCATCTCAACCGTCTCCGAGATCATACAGCCGGCTTCCGAGCAATCCGGCACTCCCATCGGGGCGCCATTATAGGCGGTACCCAGCAGCTTCTTGCCCTGCACCAGCACAGCACCGACATGACGACGATTACAACGCGAACGGGTCGAAACCATGCAAGCAATGTCCATAAAATAGGTATCCCAGTTTTTGCGTTTGACTACAGTCATCTTCCATCTCCATCTTCTCTACTTCAAAATATTTGTTTACTATTGTAGCACATCACCGCATGTATGCACTAGATAACAAGTCCTCCCTGCTCATGAAGGGTTCCATTAAAAAGTCACCAGTGGCCGTAGTTTCTCCAGCACCTTTGGCCCGATCCCCTTAACCTTGCCCAGGTCAGTCGCGCCTCTGAAAGCACCTTTGCTGCTACGATAATCGATAATGGCCTGCGCCTTCTTCTCCCCGATCCCTGGTAAATTCCTTAATTCCGCTACAGTTGCCGTATTCACGTTGATCAGACCGGAAGCCGGGGCAGCGGGTGGCGGGGCAGGAGGAGCAGCTGCAGCAGCGCTCACTCCAGCACCTGCTCCAGCACCCACTTCAGCGCTTGCCCCAGCACTCGTTTCAGCATTTGCTCCAACACTTGCTCCAGCACTCACTCCGGCACCCGGCTGGCCCGGTGCTTGTCCATCCACAGACGTCTGCTGCCCTGACGGAGAAACTGCATTCGCAGCATTTGTATCGTTTGCAGAACTTGCAACGTTCGCAGCATCTGTAGCATTTGTGGCATTTGCAGCTCCTGCAGGCAACGCCGCCCCTGTGTTTGCCCCCGCCGCATCAGCTGCGCCCCCCAATGCAACAGGTGCTTTTGCCGCAGCCCCTTCCGCCCCTGGCTGAACAGACTCGGACAAAGCCCCCTTGTCCTGGCCGCCTTTTTCACCAGCTGGCACTTTTGCTTCCTCATGAACGGGAACCCCAATAGCCTCCCCCATGCTTACGTTAAGCGTCTCCCAACCAGCTATACCGGAACTACTGCCGCTCGCAGTCCATATCAGAGCGCTGCCAATCAGCGCCGCGGCTATTCCACCAATGATTGTTCCTTTATTCACCTAACCTCGCTCCTTTCTCTGCATCCTTCTATTCGTTTTTTTGAATATAAATACAACCTATGCAATATAAACTCTTGTTGTTTTATACAAAACCTGTCATGAGTCCAAGGCTACCCTGCATACATATAACGAAGAGAATTCATGTCATTCCTCAAAAAAGCAACATGGGAAAGGAGGAACTTTAGGATGAAGATAGGATTTATCGGAACCGGCAGCATGGGCAGTCTGTTGATTGACGCGTTCATTTCCTCCGGTGCACTGGAGCCAAGTCAGGTGCTGGCCAGCAACCGCAGCCCGGGCAGGCTGTTGCAACTTCAAGCGCGACATCCCGGTATCGAACTATGCGGCAGCAACAGCGAGACCGCTGGCGGAAGCGATATCCTTTTTATATGCGTGAAGCCCCTGGAATTCAAAACGTTAACGGATGAGATCGGCTCTATCTTGACGAAAGAGCAAATTGTAGTCTCCATTACTAGCCCTGTGCAGCTGCATCATCTGGAAGGCGTTCTGCCATCCAAAATCGCCAAGGTGATTCCCAGCATTACGCACAGCGTCAAGAGCGGCTCTTCACTTTGCATCTTTGGCAGTCGGCTAAATACGGATGACAGGCAGAAGCTGCTCAGTCTTCTGTCATTTATCGGCGTTCCTATAGAGATCAACGAAGCCCATACTCGAATTGCTTCTGATTTCTCCAGCTGCGGACCTGCTTTTCTGAGCTATTTCATAGAGCGCTGGATCAATACCGCTATCGTCGCAACCGGTATTGACGGAAATTTAATCAGTCGCCTGGCCGGTGAAATGTTACTTGGCACAGGTAAGCTGCTGACCGAAGGAAACTTCAGCCCGCAGGAGCTGCAGGAACGGGTCGCCGTTCCCGGCGGTATAACAGCGGAAGCGCTGAACCATTTGCGCCACAGTTTAGATGGTGTCTTCGAGAAGTTGATCTCTACAACCCATGACAAATACGACGAGGATGTCGACAAGCTGAATCTGCTCTTCGCATTGGACGACACTCCCAAAAACTCACTAGATAGCTAGTAACTTCCCACGAAAAGAAGCCCCGTTCAGACTGCTTCACCCGTATTCCGCAAAATAAAACCCGCAGCACGGATCACTCCGATGCTGCGGGTAAAATTGCGTTCTTCGCTTAACCCACTACGATATTTACAAGCTTGCCGGGAACGGCAATAATTTTGCGTACGGTCTTACCTTCAACGGCTGCACTCACGTTCGGGAGTGCAAGCGCGTGGGCCTGCATGTCTTCTTGGCTCATATCCTGCGGGATCAGGGCGCGTTGTACGATTTTGCCGTTTACCTGCACGACAATCTCAACCTCAGCATCCACCGTCCATGCCTCATCATAAGTTGGCCAAGCTACATAACTGATGCCACCTTCATGACCCAGTAGCTGCCACAGCTCTTCCGCAAGGTGAGGCGCCAGAGGCGACAGCATTTGAACGAAGTTCCCAGCCGCTTCCGCAGACAGCGTCTCCTGCTTGTAAGCGTCGTTGATGAAGATCATGAGCTGGCTGATCGCCGTATTGAAACGCAGGTGCTCGAAGTCCTCAGTGACCTTCTTCAATGTCTTGTGCCAGGTCCGTTTGAACTCGTCACTACCACCATCACCTGTAATCTTGCTGCTCAAGCTGCCGTCCTCGTTCACGAACAAGCGCCATACCCGGGACAAGAAGCGGTGGATACCTTCCACGCCCTTCTCGTTCCAAGGCTTGGTAGCTTCAAGGGGTCCCATGAACATTTCATAGACACGCAGTGTGTCTGCGCCAAAAGCTTCCACGATCTCATCCGGATTAATAACGTTACCACGCGATTTACTCATCTTCTCATTGTTGTCTCCGAGGATCATACCTTGGTTCACCAGTTTGTGGAATGGCTCCTTGGTGTGCACTACGCCCAGATCATACAGCACCTTATGCCAGAAACGGGCATACAGCAAGTGAAGCACCGCATGCTCTGCTCCGCCGATATAGAGATCCACAGGAAGCCATTCTTTCTGCTTCTCTGGCGAGCAAATTTCCTTGTCATTGTGTGGATCAATATAACGCAGATAGTACCAGCAGCTGCCTGCCCATTGCGGCATGGTGTTGGTCTCGCGGCGCGCTTTCATACCGGTCTCGGGATCAACAGTCTCTACCCATTCGGTCACGTTGGCCAGCGGAGATTCTCCTGTGCCGGACGGCTTGATGACATCAACATCCGGCAGCATCAGTGGCAACTGATCTTCTGGTACAGTCTTCATCGTTCCATCTTCCAAATGCAGGATTGGAATTGGCTCACCCCAATACCGCTGACGGCTGAACAACCAGTCGCGCAGTCGATAAGTCACTTTGCCTTGACCTTTGCCGTTCTCTTCCAACCAAGAAATCATCTTGGCGATAGCTTCTGCATTATTCAGACCATCCAGGAACCCGGAATTAACGTGCGGGCCGTCTCCTGCGTAAGCTTCTTCTTCAATGTTGCCGCCTTGCACAACCTCTACGATGTTCAGACCGAATTGCTTCGCGAATTCCCAGTCGCGTGTATCATGACCCGGCACAGCCATAATAGCTCCTGTTCCATAACCGGCCAGTACATAATCGGCAATCCAGATTGGCACCTGCGCACCATTAACCGGGTTAATCGCATAAGCTCCGGTAAATACGCCGGTCTTCTCTTTTGCCAGATCAGTACGTTCCAGGTCACTCTTGCGCGAAGCCTTCTCACGGTATTCCGAAATCGCTGCACGCTGTGCTTCAGTGGTAATTACGTCTACCAGTTCATGTTCTGGCGCCAATACGCAGTAGCTGGCTCCGAACAAAGTATCCGGGCGGGTCGTAAATACTTGCAGGCTGGACTCGTGTCCTTCGATAGCGAAGGTCACTTCCGCACCGGTTGATTTGCCGATCCAGTTACGCTGCATATCCTTGATGCTCTCGGACCAGTCCAGTTCTTCCAGATCCTCAAGCAAGCGCTCCGCATAATCGGTGATCTTCAGAATCCACTGACGCATTGGCTTGCGCACCACGGGATGACCGCCGCGCTCACTTTTGCCATCGATGACTTCTTCATTCGCCAGCACTGTTCCCAGCGCCTCACACCAGTTCACCGGCACTTCTGCTACATAAGCCAGACCACGATTGTAGAGCTGAATGAAAATCCACTGTGTCCATTTGTAATATTCCGGATCTGTTGTGCTGATCTCACGGTCCCAGTCATACGAGAAGCCCAGGGACTTGATCTGACGGCGGAAGTTGTCGATATTCTTGAACGTAAATTCCCGCGGGTCCTGTCCAGTATCCAGCGCGTACTGTTCTGCTGGCAAGCCAAAGGCATCCCAGCCCATTGGGTGCAGTACATTGAAACCACGCATGCGTTTATAGCGGGAAACGATATCTGTTGCCGTATAGCCTTCCGGGTGGCCTACATGCAGCCCTGCACCCGAAGGATATGGAAACATATCCAGCGCGTAAAATTTCGATTTGCCCGGTTCTTCACCAGTTTTGAAAGTCTTCTGTTCATCCCAGTATTTCTGCCATTTCGGCTCAATGGTTTGTGCGCGGTAGCCTGTATTGGCTGACGTGCTTGCTTTATTATCGCTCATCTTATGCCCTCCTTGGAGTGTTGCTGATTAGAAGAAACGACTGTGCCATCCTCAAGAAGAGGAAGACATGCGTTTCTCGTAAAAAATATAAGCCGTATGTACTGCACGAAGCATATACATTCTTATATTCAAGTAGAACCGGCATAGCCGTCCTCTGATGGACGGTATCCGTTTCAGCGAGAAATATAAGTGATTTATAAGCGTAAACATATAAATCCTTATATTTTCAAAAAAACCTCCCATCCCTAGCGTATAATCGCTAGGGACGAGAGGTCTGAATTCCCGTGGTACCACCCTAGTTAGCGGCTGGATATGCTTTACCGGCCACTCACTTTGCACCCTTTAGCGGGGGTGAGGCGACGATGGTTCACACACATTGTGATGCCTTCCCTAGGGATTGCATTACTTCTGCGGCTTGCATCGTTACTCCGAGGTGAGTTCATTCCTGTCCGTCAACCGGCTCGCACCCTTGTGCCGGCTCTCTGCAATAACGGTCTATCTGGAACTAATGCTCCTCATCATTGAACTGCTATTCACGATATAAATCGTAATATTCCACAACATTATATACAATAGCCCCGTCTGTAGTCAATCATTAACCACATCTACACCGGCTTTCTTCTAATATAATATGCTACAAAATGCTGAATGACGACCTTGGCAGCCGCGAAAAACGGCACTGCCAGAATTAATCCAAGCATCCCGGCAACCTCGCCTCCGACCAGCAGGGCAAAAATAATCAGCAGTGGATGCAAATGAAGCGTTCGGCCCACGACCTGGGGTGAAATAATATTACTCTCCACAATCTGGCACAGGGTGTTCACCAGTGCAACCAGCAGCACGAGCTTCAGCGAGACGGTCGAAGCCATCACAATAGCCGGTGCTGCACCGAGAAAGGGCCCCATATAGGGCACGATATTAAACACCGCAACGACACTGGCGAACAGCAGCGCATAGGGCATTCCGATGATCGCATAGCCAATATACGCAAACACTCCAATAATTAAGCAGACCAGAAATTGACCGCGAATATAATTTCCAAGCGCCTCATCAATATCTTTAAACAGGGTAACAATCGATTTTCGCCGTGACCTTGGCAGACACGAGACAATCGTCCGTTCAAACACTTCAAAGTCCTTGAGGATATAGAAAACAAGAAACGGTACGATGAAGGCATTAAACAGCACGTTAATGGTAGAGCCGATATTATCAAGAAAGTTAGAGATCCCTTCTGCCAAACGATTTTCCAGCTGAAAAAACCAGTTGTTCATCCCCATTCCCACCCCCGGCGGTATCAGCTTGGAGTTCATGCCGCTCATCAAACTCTGGGCACGGAGTGTCATTTCCGGCAGATGCTCATTTAATTCTTCCAACTGTTCGATGAACATCGGGATCAGATTGATCGCAATGACGGCAATAGCTGTCAGAAATACGGCATATATAAGCAGAACAGCGACACTTCGCGGCATTTTGCGTCCGGCTAGCATGCTGACTACGGGATTAAGCACATAAGAAATAATCATGGCTGCCAGAAAAGGGGCCAGAATCGCTTTTAAAAACACCCAAATGCCCATCAGCATCGGACGAAGCTGCCAAACAAAATACAAAATGATCAGAGAGAGCAGCACCCCGATCATCCAGCGGAACCATTTACTTTGGGACCATTGCTCCATGAGTGTGACCTCCTGCGTATAACTGGACTGGCTACGTACATAAGTATATGTTCTACCGCAGTAAAATAATCGCATCTACTCCAGCAGCGCCAAAATAAGGCTCCGTCTCCCGAGCAAAAAGAGTGCCCAAAACCAAAAAACGCCAATAACCCTGCAGCTTGAGTTCGCTGAAAGGAAATTGACGTTATATGACCTATGTACCGCTGTTCAGATCATTCCCAACACTAACTCAGGAAGAGGCGTGAATCTGCGGGAAATCCTGGGCGATTTCTTCTCCGGGAAAGAGGTCGTCCAGCGAGCTGAGCGTACCGTCTTCCTCCACCTGGTACACGGACATTTTCTCCCCGTTCACCGTTAATTCAATAAAGCAGCCCCAGCAATAAAATTGATGCGAGCCGATCTTTCCGATATCTTTAGAGCCACAATTTGGACACTTCATAATATATATTCCACCTATCCGTTAACAATATTAATGGCTTTCTGTAGCCGTTCTTCGCTCATCGCGGGCACCATGACGGTATCCTCACCGATAGACATCTCTTCAGAACAAGGCAGCCATTTGCGGCCTTCGATCAAATCAGTCACAAGTCCGTCACTGATTTCCAGCGCTACTATTGTGTTTCCCATCTTTTGGTCAAAATAAACATCGGAGACCCGGCCCAGTATCGTTCCGGCTGCAGTAATGACCTGCAAATCCTTCAATTTACGTTTGCCCAGAAGAAAAGTATATGGTATGTGGTCAGCTTCTGCCTTTTCAATCGACTCTTTACTGCGAATCATAACAGCATCCTCGCCATAGGCGATCATTTCGTTCCATGCCACAACTTTCACATGATTGGTGAAAAAAGTTTTGCTTTCCAGTTCAATACCCGTAATATTCCAGTTTGAATCCACCAGAATATCGACAATTTTCCCGACTTCCTGACCTTCTTCAACCTCAAATACAGCGAGGCCGATCATATCCTGAAGTTTCATGGCTGTTCGTGGTCCCCCTGCTTGTGAAGTGTACTTGGAATTCCAAAGAGCCAGATGCCCAAATCCCAGCACTCCATGTCAGAACCGAAGAAACGCCTAGTCTCTACTACGCAGACGATTCAAAATGGTTGCAACTTTTTGGGCAACATACTCTATTTCCTCAGTAGTATTACCCAAACCCGTGCTAAAACGAATCGCCGTGTCCAAAAGATTCCCGGGGAGCTTCATCGCTTGCAGCACATGGGAAATCTCCAGTGATCCTGAGGTGCAGGCCGAACCGCTAGCTGCGGCAATCCCCTCCATATCCAGGTTCATCAGCATGACATCGGTTCGAATCCCTGGAAAGCTCACATTCAATATTGACG
This sequence comes from Paenibacillus sp. NPDC057934, assembly GCF_042887565.1. Taxonomy (NCBI): domain Bacteria; kingdom Bacillati; phylum Bacillota; class Bacilli; order Caryophanales; family Paenibacillaceae; genus Paenibacillus; species Paenibacillus sp. NPDC057934. The sequence goes on along the minus strand of NZ_JBHVPB010000005.1, from coordinate 3,513 downwards.
GTAAAAAATGCTCGGAATTCCCGTTTACCACGAATCCCTCCTTCCCGACCAGACGCTCCAGCTCATCCTGCAGCAGCTTCCGCAGTTCCAGCGCCTTCGCGCTACGCTGCTCCTGCCCCTGAACCGCCAGCTCTACCGCCTTCGCGAACCCGGCGGCGCCTACCAGATTCTCTGTGCCCGCACGCCGGCCACGTTCTTGCAGACCTCCGTGCAGTCTCGGATGCACCGGCGCACCGCGCCGTACATAGAGACCGCCGATGCCCTGCGGACCATTTATTTTGTGAGCGGTGAAGCTCATGTAGTCCACAGGAAGCTCATGCAGATTGATCGGCAATGCCCCTAGTGCCTGAACCGCATCGACGTGGAACAGGATACCCCGCTCCCCAGCCAACCGGCCGATCTCTTCAATCGGCTCAACAGTGCCCACTTCATTGTTACCATACATCACACTGATCAGCACAGTGTCTTCACGCAGCGCGGCCTCCACATCAGCTACAGAGACCCGGCCTGTCTCATCAACAGGTAGATAAGTAACTGTGTACCCTTGATGCTCCAGTTCCTCGCAAGTATGCAGCACAGCATGATGCTCGACCGTCGTGGTAATGATATGGTGACCTTTGTCTATAGAGGCAGCCGCAGCACCGAACAGTGCCAAATTGTCGCTCTCTGTCCCTCCGCCAGTGAACACCCACTCATCGGGGAAACAGCCTAAAAAGGCCGCGATGGAATCACGCGCCCCGTTCAAAATTCTTTTGGCCGAACGCCCGAATTGATGCACACTGGACGCATTGCCATAACTTTCTGTCATTATATTCAGCATGACCTTCGCTACCTCAGGATGGATCGGTGTTGAGGCAGCATGGTCCAAGTAGATGGATTTCATAGCTAAAGTTCTCCACTTCTATAGATATGGGAATTGGTAATTTGATTATAACGCCAAAGGCGAAAATTTTCCAAAAAAAGTTATTGCATGGATTAATATTAAGGCACAGATTCAACTTAGAGTTTTATCAATCAGTCCAATATGTCGGCCAGATGATCCTCGGAGATCACGGTGATGCCGTGTTTACGCAGCAGTGCAGAGGTGACGCCATCCCCGGTAATCTTTTCACCCGAAAACTCGCCATTATAGATCATTGCGCTGCCGCAAGACGGACTATTCTCCTTCAATACAACTACGGTGGCCCCCATCTCCCGGGCCTTGTCCAGCGTAATGTGCGCACCACGAAGGTACAGCTCAGTCACATCGACTCCGGACCTGTCCATCACCCGGGCGTTTCCTTCCAGTACATCGTAGCCGTCTCCGCCAACGATTTCGGCCGGTTCCCGTGGGGTAGTAAAGCCGCCCAGCAGTTCTGGGCAGACCGCCACGGCCTTATCCTCGTCCAGAAGTTTCTGAATGCTTTCATGCAAGCAATCCGTGCCGTTATACCTTACTTTCATTCCTGCCAGACATGAACTTACCAGAATCACCGGAACACCTCTATTCAAAAATTATAATGTCCTGGAGGCACAAGAAAAAACGGATGCACCATCCCCATCAGGGACGGTGCCCGTTTTGTTTGAGTAACATTATACTGTTAAGTATACCAGAAAATCGCCTTATTCGCGCTGTTTTTCTGCTGCCCGGTCCCGGATCTGTCTGGCAAACAGGCCAAGAACTGGCGTCAGCAGCACAGCTGAAGCGACGATAGAGGCACGGACAGACAAACGGTTACCAATCCAGCCTACCAGCGGTCCTCCCGCCGACTGACCGAGCGCATCCGATTGGCTCATCATCGAAATCACCGTTGCCCGTGACTTACTCTCGATGTGCTGATTGAGCCATGTATTGTATATCGGTCCGTTCAGGGTCATGACCGTATCGTGCAGCAGCACAGCGGCAAGCGCCCACCCGAAGCCGGGAGCAAACGCCATGAGCAGGATTGCTCCGATCCGCAAAGCAGTCAGTACAATTAGACTGAAGAGTAACAGCGGCCGGCTGTTGATATCCAGTTTTTTCTCCGCGAGCCAGACAACCGGCAGACTGACCAGTGTCGACAGCAAAGCGATCAATCCGACCCATACTGCTACCGAGGCCGTTATTCCTTCGGGGAAACCGATGTCTGTGATCAGATGGGCCTGCCATAACCGGTCATACCCTTCCGAGGCTGCACCACTAAACACGGTAACGAGCAGCAGCATCAGCAGAACCGGATGACGGCGAATCATGCCTGCTCCAGACAGCCAAGCGCCCTTCATACTTTTCAAATGCGCAAATGGCGTTCCTTCACTCTTCTCCTGTCTGACAAACTTCGTCTCCCTCATATACCGAATCAGAAAGAATCCCAGCACAAGATACATCAAGCCAGCTGCCACGTAAGGCAGATTAGACTGGATTGTAGAAAGACCTACGCTAATGCCAATACCGGCCAGTGTTCCGAACAGACTCAGCCGCTTGGCGGTCAGAAAAACACGCCCGGCCTCCTGCTCGCCAACTTCATCTACAATCCAGGCAATGTCAGCACCACTCGTGAACGTGTAACCAATGCCAAAGAAAACCTGCGACACTAAGAGCCACGCAAAAGCTGAAAGCAACGGAACGCTGCTCTCCAGCGCCTGTACACTACCTTCAACTACAAAGCCTACGCCCAAGATGAACATTCCGATGATCACCGACCATTTGCGGCTATACACATCCGCGATTACACCGGTAATCCCTTCAAAAATCAATACCGTCAGCTCCAGCACCACACCCACCATCAGCAGCTGCAGTGGGCTAAGTCCGAGTGTGATGACCTGATACACCGCATAGGTAGTAAACATTGTGGCACTGGCAAGGGATGTCCAAAATCCCATAAAGGAATACACATGTCTTGCATTAAGCTTGCTTTTCATAAAACCGGGTCCGCCTCTCTATTCACGGCAGAATCATCCGTACACGTTCATCCCGGCTTCATGTATTCCAGTCTAAGCCGTGCGAAAGTTCTACCGGTCTGTACTTCCTTTCCATACTGTGAGTGAACAAGCAGCCAAGTTTCTCTGTCGCATATGATTACACCTCCGAAATTAGTTGAGATTAATTATATTCATTGGGTGCCGCTTAAGCAGGGGAAAGAATGAGTATAGTTGAAAAGTACCCGGGGGGGTCCGATAGTAGTAACATAAGAAATGAGAGTTAAGGAGGCGAATCAATTGCAACGACATATAGTGGATTATTTAAAAAGAACTCTTATCACTACTAATGAAGGATCGAAGTGCAATTAACGGCATTTTCGTACCTTAAATCCTCTGCAGCTAAGGGTTAATGAAGATTAAGTGCAATATTGTACCTTAAATCTTCCAGAATGCCCTTCTAGGGTGCTTTTACGAAAAATAAGATACAATAATGCCCTTATTTCCCTCATTTGCCTATATTCAAGAAAAATAAGGTACAAAATGAACTAGACTAAAAAGTGGACACGGTAAATCCAACCCATAGATAATAGAATAAACTCCAGAAGAGGTGGTAGCCGTGGCAGAACGGAAGCGATA